>NZ_JBALDL010000090.1:0-17672 GCF_036917465.1 Nostoc sp. | reverse complement strand
TAACGGAGTTCAGAGGTGGATTCATCCAGTTCAAATACTCGTTAACGGAGTTCGGAGGTGGATTCATCCAGTTCAAATACTCGTTAACGGAGTTCAGAGGTGGATTCATCCAGTTCAAATACTCGTTAACGGAGTTCGGAGGTGGATTCATCCAGTTCAAATACTCGTTAACGGAGTTCGGAGGTGGATTCATCCAGTTCAAAGACCAATACGGTTCGGTTAAGGTGTTTATTCCTCCAAGATCCCCCCAACCCCCCTTAAAAAGGGGGGCTTATAACCATCTTTTACCCCCTTTTTAAGGGGGTCGCCGTAGGCGGGGGGATCTTAACCTAACCGTATTGGTTCAAAGACTCGTTAACGGAGATAAAAGGTGGATTCATCCAGTTCAAATACTCATTTGAATTTTAACTTTTCATGAGATTTGGAAGATCAGAAAGTATCACAGGCAACAAAAGTTTTCTCAATCACCGCACCCAAGAAAACTTTCTGATTTATTCAAGACTGATAGCATAGATTTAAAGACTTGTGGAATCTGCTTTTCCTAAACAGACTGGACTTGCATCAATTAATGTCAATAATTTTTGACTAACATTATGAACCGCTTCACCTCTATTTTGCTGGCTGGCTTGATAGCATCTGCATCAGCTTTAGCTATTTCTCCAAAAGCTGGGGCTAATACACCAGCGTCTTATCTTGCTGAGTTAGATAACTACAGCTATCAACGCAACGATGATCGTAACTACCAACGTGATAGTCGTCACAACAGAAATGGTGATTATGACCGCCAGAACGACCTTCGCAACATTGGTGACAACGATCGCCGCTATGACCGCGACAACGATCGCCGATATGACCGCGACAATAATCGCCGCTATGACCGCGACAATAATCGCCGCTATGACCGCGACAACAATCGCCGCTATGACCGCGATAACAATCGCCGCTATGACCGTGATAACAATCGCCGCTATGACCGTGACAATAATCGCCGCTATGACCGCGATCGCGGCTGGGAACGTGGAATCCCACCTGTACCACCTTTTCCTGGGCCTACGTTTTAAGCTTAGTTCCAAGTGAATTGAGCATTGATTCTACTTGGCGGTAAGACAGAGGCAATCTCTTTATTGCACTCATTTCAATATCTGACTTTTCACTCTTAGAGGATGTCTGAAAAGTTTTTTGTATACACCGAATGCTTAGAGATCCTCCTAAATCCACGCCACATGCTCCACTTGGGGAGACCCCAAGACCGCAGTGGCTCCCCTTAAAAAGGGGGACTTTTACACTCTTATTCCCCCTTTTTTAAGGGGGGTTAGGGGGGATCAATAAATATTTGATACTTCTCAGACATCCTCTTATCTAGAAATCCTCCTTTCTATTAAATTACCCGTGGAGTAGGGGTTTAGCAATGCTAAACCCCTACGAGAAATATGGTTTTTCCGCGATATATATTTATTATTTTCTGTCAATGCCTAATTACGAATTACGAATTACGTTCGCGGAGCGTGCCGGAGGCTCTATTACGAATTAATATCACGCCCTTGGTCGCAACAATTGCACAAAGGTATCACTCACAGTATGGTCTTTGGTATCGGCGGCGTATTGAACTAATTTTTCCTTCAATTCTTTAGCAGCATCTAAAGGCAGTAAATTGACTAGCAAAAAATACACACCCCGAAAACGGGAGTCGCCCATGTGGTCAATCAGCCGATTTTTCGCTTCATCACTATCGCCCAGAAAGTTCTGCACTAAAAAGAAATCCATAATCTTGTCGTGGCGGAAATACCATTCTCTCTTGGCTGCACCTGCTTCGTTTTGCCACTGACGGCTGACCACCATTTTATATTTATCATCTTCTAAAGACTGGACTACCTGGTAAAAATCATCCGCAGGTAGCGCTTGTTCATCGTTTAGCCGCATTTGATAAACAGCATCGGAGAATTTTTTTAAGGGAAATTCCTGGTTCCACTCTTGCAGGTATTCGGCTGCTATCAAATTATATTGCTGTTCTTGCAAGTGAAACAGGTCGGGGTATTCGCTTTGGGAGATCATTAACGCCACAACAGTTAAATCCATTGGGTTAGAGAGAACCCTTTGATTAGCAGCTAATTCCTCAGATGATTCCTGGTTGCTGAGGGATTGAGCTAAGTAATTATTGCAAGCTTGTTTGTAATCATCACCTTGTACTTTCGCATCTTTGGGGAGTCGCGGCTGACGGGAAAGCAAAAATTGCTGAATTTGGGCTTGTTCAAGGGGCTGTAATTTATATATCTTGGCTGTTGAAGGTGGTGTCCACTCTAGGGGCTGGGTGGTCATGATAATGTTACCCCGGAAATAGCTTTCGACAAACTGGCAAATTTTAGCCCTGGTGTCGGCTGTGACTTCATTGAGTCCGTCAATGCAGATATCTAACGCACCACTATAAATTAAATTCTTGAGAAAATCAGCATCTTGTGCTTGCCCGTGCAGCTTGGCTTGAATTGCTTCAATTACCCCCTTGTCGCACTTACGGGCTGGGAGATAAACCACAATGCGCGGTGAGGTTTTTACCAGATGGCGCAGAAACATCGACTTACCCAAGCCGGAATCACCTTCTAGAACAATTTGCCCGGTGATGCTGGGTAGCACCTGGGTAATTGCTTGGGGTTTTTCGGCACTGGGAAGTTTCACCTGAGATTCTGGGAAGTATGTTTGGGGGTTAAAATTATCTAACCCGGCATCGGCTAACAGGGAAGGCTTGAAGGGTTCAAATAATTTGCGACGGAAAAAGGGAATCCAAGCGAGGAGAAAGCCGACGTAGCCCACGCCTAAGATGCGTCTTACCCAAGGGTTCCAGAAGAAGATAGCTTGGACTTGGGGAAATTTGGGGTAAGCGAAGATGAGGGCAAGCCAGAAGGTAGCGTGAATTAAAATCATCATTCTGGCGTTGAGAAACCACTGCCAACCTTTGAGGTTAACTATTACTGATTGCAGTGAATCAGCTTCGTTGAATCCGGCGTTTTTGAGGTTGTTGTAGTGAGTTTCTAAAATAACAATATCTTGTGGTTGCCAAGAGACTTTTCTTGCAACTACAGCAATTTGCTTTGCTAAGTCTTCGCGTAATCGTGTAAAATCTCGACTAGGTTCCCAAACTTGGGCAAAGATTTTGAGAGTTTTATCACCGCGATCGTGGGTTAGTTTATGAGAAATCGTTTTAGTCTCAGGAAAACCCAGCCATGTGAGCAGTATTTTGACTTCAACAGTTCCGCCACCCAGAAAATATGTCAAAAATCGCCATTGTTCAAATTCTGATTGACCTGCGTAATAGATGCTATCCAGAATTACAACAATATTATTCAGGTTGAGTTGTTCTATTCTTCCCAATGCCTCTGCTACACCTCTACGAACAGTAGAGTCAACGGATTTATCCTTGAGGAAGTCGAGGATGTCTTTGACGTAGGGTTTGGCAGCCTCCCCCAGATTTCCCAATGCCACTGCTGCACCGGAACGAACATTTGAGTCAACGGATTTATCCTTGAGGATGTCAGCGATATCTTTGACGTAGGGTTTGGCAGCCTCCCCCAGATTTCCCAATGCCTCTGCTGCACGGTAAATAACAATTGAGTCAACGAATTCATCCTTGAGGAAGTCGAGGATATCTTTGACGTAGGGTTTGGCTGCCTCCCCCAGATTTCCCAATGCCGATGCTGCACTGGAACGAACATAAGAGTCAACGGATTTATCCTTGAGGAAGTCGAGGATATCTTTGACGTAGGGTTTGGCTGCCTCCCCCAGATTTCCCAATGCCGATGCTGCACTGGAACGTACATCTTTGTCAACGGATTTATCCTTGAGGATTTTGGCAGCTTTCTGAGCAATATCCTCTGGTTTCTGAAACACCGATTTTAAATTTTTTAGATCATATTCATTGAATTTATCAAAAGCGAGTTTCTTTACTTCCTCATATCCATCATCAAGGGCAGCAACGATACCGTTAATCTGCCACGCTTCCGGTTTGGGCTTAGGCTGTTCTTTAGCACTCACCCAAGGCAGGGCGAAGAGGAGTGTTAACAGCAGGATAAAGGGAAAAAGGAAAAAGAGCGGCGATCGCTTTTTAAGTAGATGCTTAGGCATGGTTGAAGCCAATTGGTAATGCGCCACGTCCCGGCGAGTTGAACTGAATCAACTCGCTACATTAAAGCTCAATTAACTTGAAGCCCCAAGGTTTGAGAGCCGCTTCAGCTAGTTCGGTATTTACACCTTCATAAGCCTCCCATTCCAAGGGATGCTCTTTAGGATGTCCGTCGCCAACATTACCTGCAACTTTGATTATGGGACAATTGGCGATGCGATCGCGCTCCAACCCTTTGGGAACTACTATTTGGATTTTATGCCCGACAAACTTCGCTGTACTTTCTTCAGCTACAGATTCCCGGATTAAACAAATATCCCCAGCCGTCCCCCAAGTCGTTTGGTAAATGTGGAGGAACGATATATAAGGTGCTGGCTTGATGGATCTTTTGAGAACATGCATTATCTGTAATCCTTACACTATGAGTCAAAAATCATAATTCATACAAGTATTTTCTATCACGTTCGTAGGGAAGAAGAATGTTTTTAACTCACTTTTTGCACCTAGCCTAAGTGATTAGCCTTTTTGGAGAGAGATCATCGCCCACATACTAGCTCCCAGAGCGATCGCTCCTAAATGCTGCTGCACGAGATAATAACAATGTCTCATTCAATTGCTGGCGATCGTCAATGTCCTTCGATAACCTCTGCAAACTACTTTCCGAAAAACATCCCGAACGTTTTGCTAGTTGGGTTTTGGGTACAGAGCAAACAAGCGTCAAAGTTCTCAAAACCGAATTGAGTATTGAACCGATTCGCGCTGATTACGTTACCTTCTTACAGCTAGAAGGACGCATTCTCCACTTGGAATTTCAAACCAAACTAGAATCTACACCGCCACTACCCTTGCGGATGCTAGATTATTGGGTACGCTTGTATCGTTTATATCGTCTACCCATAACCCAAGTTGTCGTATTATTGCTTCCCTCTGCACCAGGAACGGTAATTGAAACTGTCTTTTCAGTCGAAACTACTCGTCATGAATATCGCGTGATTCAAATGTGGTCAGAAAATCCTGAATCATTCCTCAATGACCCAGCTTTATTACCATTAGCACCACTAGCAGCAACCACGCAACCCCAAGGCTTATTACAACGAGTTGTGGAAAAAGTCAATCAACTTGAGCCAACACAACGACCAGAAATTTCTGCTTACACCCAAATCTTAGCGGGGTTAAAATACAATCAGGATTTGATTCGACAATTATTTCGGGAGGGTATGATGCGCGAGTCAGTAATTTATCAAGAAATTCTCGCTGAAGGCGAACAACGAGGAGAACAACGTGGGGAACAACGTGGAGAACAACGGGGACGGGAACAAGGACGAAAAGCAGAAGGGCAATTGCTCATTCTCCGTCAACTAACTCGACGGGTGGGAGAATTACCCCAAGAGGTGCGATCGCAGATTGAAACTCTCTCTTTAGAACAATTAGAAAATCTCGCAGAAGCATTGTTGGATTTTCAGGCGATCGCGGATTTAGAATCCTGGTTTAGTAAATTAGAGTAGCAAGGATTTGATTCGACAATTATTTCGGGAGGGTATGATGCGCGAGTCAGTAATTTATCAAGAAATTCTCGCTGAAGGATAACAACGAGGAGAACAACGTGGAGAACAACGCGGACGAAAAGCAGAAGGGCAATTGCTCATTCTCCGTCAACTGACTCGACGGGTGGGAGAATTACCCCAAGAGGTGCGTAGACGCAAAGCGGCTTGTCGAAGACATCGCAGATTGAAAATCTCTCCTTAGAACAATTAGAAAATCTTGGTGAAGCATTGTTGGATTTTCAGGCGATCGCGGATTTAGAAGTCTGGTTTACTACATTAGAGTAGCAATATCCTTCTGCTGAAAAGGGAATGTTTTTACAACACAATAATCGCCCACATACTAACTCCCAAAGCGATCGCTGCTAAATGTTGCTGTATGAGCGATCGCACTGATTGTTTTGCAATTTTTTGCGTCAATAACATAGTCATCAACACTGAGAAAATTATCGTTGCACCTTGCAAAAAGGCAATCACAGCCGGGTGAGCAACCAATATAGGCAATTGTTCTCCACCAAAACCAAAAGTAGCAAAGGTAATAGGTAAAATTCGCCCGCCTTCGCCTAAGCCCAAACGCAGATAGTGAGCCAAGTTTCCTCCTAACACCAATGGTAGGTAGCCATAAGCAAGTTCTACAAATGATTTTGGCTTCCGGTTAAAATTCAACAGTTTCAGCAAGCCATAAGCCCCAAAGGTAAATATCGCTGGGATAATTAACACTAGCAGCGATAATCCCAAGTGCTGCCAAAACTGAGTTAAATCGAGTTGTAACCCCAACCAAGATTGTAATTCTGGCAAGCGATGCAGATATATTCCACCCAACAGCAAAAACAATAATGCTACTTCATAGGTGCGGGGTACATGAGTTGTCCACAGTTCAATTGCAGGGGGACGCAAGTTGAATTCAACGGAACGATGAGGACAGGCTTTCAGGCAAGTCATGCACAGTACGCAATCTCTATTATCTTCTAACTGCGCGGGATGCGAGTATAAAGGACATCCATTGGTTTCCAGCCCTTCGCCCTTTTGCGGCCCACCTTTATAACACTGATATGTGGTGCAACTGGCAGAACATATCCCTTGCTGGGCGCGGAGTTCCGTCATTGAGAGTTTGGCAAATAAACCATTCATCCCACCGATAGGGCAGAGATATCGACACCAAAACCGCCGCTCAAAAATGGCGGAGAAAATCATTGCCCCAGCAGTAATTAACAGCAGTAAACAAGCGCTGAGGTAAGCAGTATTTTCTAAATGCCAGAGTTCTTCCCATAAGAAAATTAGGGAGAATAAACCAAACATGAACCATCCGCCCCATTTCTCAGCTTCCTCTCTTGGCCAACGCTTGAGTTTTCGAGGCCACAGCCAGAGAGATAACTTTTGAGTAATTTCTCCGTAAATCATGAAGGGACAAACAGAACACCAGATCCGTCCCAAAAAGGGAAAGAGAAATAAGAAGAAAGGCCACCACCAAGCCCAAAAGAAATTTAAGACGAAATTGCGATCGCGGGTTTGCGGCCCAACAAATAATATTGCAACGATGATTGCAAAGGCTATTGCAGTAAAACCATAATTAATGCGATCGGGCCACCAAGGACTACGTAAAAACTTCCGTAAACGAGGATAGGCATTTAACAGATTCACCCGAAATCGTTTTTTCTTTGCTTCAGCTGGCCAGAAAATTTCTTCTGTTAATTCATTAGCACCCTCCGCTTGGACGATCGCTCTTTCAACCAGATTTTTTAATTCCTTAAGATTGCCAGGAAAATCATAAGATTGGAGGCGACGTAGAGCTTCTGGGGTAATGTGCGGTTTCGGAACGCCTCTAGCCCGAATGTAGAGACTAGTATAATATTCAACTTGTGCTTGAACGTCAGCTTTCCGCACCCGTAGCGGTGGAACTTTAATAATGTGACCAACAGAACGTTCAATAGTCGGCAGAGTTTTTTCAGAAACAATCAGAATTCTGGCTTTACTGGGGCGAGGTTCAGGCGCTGTTTCTGCCGAACGAGCCACGGGGGTATATGTGCCAGTTTTAAGCAACTGCGTCACGGGAGGTAATAATTCTTCGGGCAATTCTTGGATATTGTTAAGAACTAAAGTACCTTCTCCCAACCATTCCAATAGTCCTGGTTTACCGCCAGCGCGACCGAATAAATCTGCACCGCTAGTTTGCAGAATACCGCAATTGACTTTAATTATCGGTTCTCGCCGTTTTGGAGAACCAAAGTGGATCAGGGCTGCTATGTTGTCCTTTTCTAACCCTGGTTCTCCAAAGATATCCACTGATTTGCGATCAGCCGCCGATAAACGAATTTGTTCTCGCAACCGTACAGCATAACGACTAGTACCGACAATTCCCCGTTGCGCTTTAGTAACTAAATATGGTCGCAAAGCTATGGAACGTTCTTGTTCGTAACCAAGTGCAGATGTCGCCTGAGCTAATTCTTGAGCCAATTGGCGGGAAAAAGCCTGAGTAATTTCGGGGTATTGGGTAACTAAAGCGCGAAATTTATCACCAGGCACAACCCACAAGTGACATTCAGTTACTGTAGTAATTGTGAATGGAGTTAATTCATCCAACAGCAATTCTTTGAGTTCAATCACTGATCCGGGAAGGAATCCACAAGCTAAGGCTGGGTTGGTTTCATTGGTGGTATTGCTTTCGAGTTGACCTTCTACAAGAATATAAAGTGCTTCTGGAGGAGTGCCTTCACTAACTAAGTCAGTTTCGGCACTTACAACTTGTTCTTTAATTACTTGTGCGATCGCATTTAACACTTCAGGCGAGAGAATTCCTAAAGAGGTGCGTTCTTGTAGCCATAAGACCGTTTCTGGAGATGTCATATTAAGTTCTCCGTGCAGGCTGCTGTATAAGAAGAATTATCCCTTGAAAGCTAGGTCAAAATATCTGGGTGTGGCGATGCAGTGCCTGTAGTATTAAATGTCTGGTTCTTGTAACCATCGGGTGACTATACCCGCCAAAACTCCACCTAAAGTTGGAAACACGATGAAAATCCAAAGGTCAGCCAATGCCCAATCTTGAGTAAAAATAGCTGTGGCTAGCGATCGCACCGGATTAACGCTGGCATTTGTCACCGGAATGAGAATAAGATGCGCCAAGGTAAGCCCTAAACCTATAGGGATCGGTGCAGACTGCTTGAAAGTAGGAGTTGATGTGACGCTCAAGATCAGCAGCACAAAGCCACAGGTAACAATGAATTCGGCTAATGCACAAGCCCACCAGCTATAGTTACCAGGCGAGTGAACTCCCACCCCATTAGAACCAAAGTCGGCTGTTGTAAACCCAGGCTTGCCCATGCAAATCAAAAATAGGATAGTCGTCCCCCAAATTCCGCCGAGAACCTGACTTCCTATATATGGCAAAACGTCTCGGAAAGAAAATTGCTTGGCTACCCAAAAACCAATTGTGACTGCGGGGTTGATGTGACATCCGCTAATAGAACCAAAAGTATAGGCAGCAGTCAACAAACTTAAGCCAAAAGCGATCGCTACCCCAGTCACTCCAACCCAAGGGACTGCACCAGAGATAACCGCAGTACCCACGCCCATCAGAACCAACCAAGCTGTACCTAAAGCCTCTGCAAAACATCGTTTGGCTAACGAGTAACGATTCATGAGATAATGCCATAACTGGCTAGACGTGATTGATATTTGTACACATTAGCTGAATCACACTAAGATAAATACTCGCTTCTGGATTATTAAGTAAAAAATTACAGCGCTTTTAATTTCCATAAACTATAAACCAGATGGATAGAACACAGCATAGCTGTGCCTTTACAGCCATGATGTGTTCTATCCAGTTAAAAACTGTTGGAACTTGTCACGAATCATATACAGCTATTACATATTAATATCGGGGAATTGATCGGGAGAAATTATGGCAATTTATCTAGACTCAGCGATCGCATCTGAAGCTGAAGTGGTAAAACTTTGGGGATGGGTGAAAGGCATTACAACTAATCCCACGCTGTTGTCTCAAAGCGACACCCCACCAGAAACCACGCTCAAAAAATTGGTAGCTTTGACAAATGGCGCGTTATATTATCAACTTGTGGCATCTGATAAAGCTGGGATGCTAGCTGAAGGTAGAAAAGCTTTCGAGATTATTGGTTCACAAACAATTTTGAAAATTCCTGCAACACCGTTAGGTTTTGAAGTGGTAGCGAGTCTATCACCAGAAATTACCTGTTCGGTGACAGCAATTTACAGTGCAGCCCAAGCAGCAGTAGCACGGGAGGCGGGAGCGAAAATTGCCATAGCTTATGTAAATCGCGCTACTCGGTTGTTAGGTGACGGTATTGCCTTAGTGCGGGATATGGCTAGCGTCCTCAAAGGTAGTGATACGAAAATTTTGGCAGCTAGTATCAAATCTCCTGAAGAAGCAGCTGCTTCATTGCAAGCTGGGGCGGATCATCTGACTTTACCATTGGCAATGTTGCAGGCGATCGCAACTCATGAATTTTCACAAAAAACTGTTGAAGAATTTGCTAAAGGAGGTATTGGGTTAACAATTTAAATTTTTGTGCTAACGACAAAAATTAGTGTGGTGACAACAGCTTATTGTGTGCTAACGACAGAAGTTAGTGTGGTGACAACAGCTTATTGTGTGATAACGACAGAAGTTAGTATAGTGACAACAGCTTATTGTGTGATAACGACAGAAGTTAGTGTAGTGACGACAACTTGTATATTAGCAACCAGCTAAATCTATGAATTCAGTTCTACTTTCTTAAATTACTTATGAGTTTGTCAGATATCCCTAATCTCTGGGTTCCCTTGGTACTTTTAGGTTTAATTATTGTCGCTGCTATATTTTTCAGTCGCAGCAGTTGATATTTAAGCATTACAGTGTAGGTGGAGGTTCAGTTGTATGTTCGCTGTTGTTACACCCGATACAATCCATTTGCCCCCAGGTGCGGTAATACGCCTACTCGGAAGTTGGCAAGACTATCAAGCATTGAATGAACAACTAGGCGATCGCTCTTCTCCTCGCATTAAGTATCGAGATGGAGAAATTTTCTTGATGGCACCGCTACCAGAACATGGGCGCAAAGTAAGTGTAATTGCGGATGTAGTCAAAGTTTTACTCGACCATCTGGGACAAGAATACGAGGCATTTACCCCAATCACAATGGAACTTCCACAAGAAAGCGGTATAGAACCAGACTACTGTTTTTATATTGAGAACTGGGAAGCAATTGCAGGTAAAAACCGCATCAATTGGGGCATTGATCCATCACCCGATTTAGTGGTGGAGATAGACATCACCAGCTACACCGATGTCAATGACTACCTACCTTATCGAGTACCAGAAGTTTGGTTGTTGAGGAAAAACCTTCTGGTGATTTACAGATTGCAAGGCGATCGCTACACTATTGAAACTAGTAGCCGTTATTTCCCTAATATCAACGTGTCAGAGGTAGTTACAGAATGTTTAAAAATTGCGCTACGAACGGAATACTAGCGCTGCTATTCGGGAATTACGGCGGAAATTGGCGAATGAGAATTAAATAATTTTGCGTTGGCGTAGCCAGCAAGCTATGCGTAGCATCTGGTAGAGAAGACATCGCTGTAATACAAGAAAAAATGGCTGCCAAAGAGAAATGCGAAATGCTAAAAATAGCACCTCGCAAAGCTTAAAGCTAATGATACAAGAGTGCTAATTCCGATTACAAAACCACAAAATTATTCTTGGTTAGTGACAATCCAGCAGATAATTGTGCAAATTTTACCTGAGTAAAGCCAGATTCACTGCCATCTTGGTCAAAGAACAGTCCACCTGTAGCAAAGTCATAGATAAATCGTTGATTGCTTGTGGTTGCAGATGTTCCGATGGTAAACTGAGTATCTAACAATGAAGAAGTTGATAAACCACCACCAAAACCAGTAGTCGATACCTGAATCACATCATTAGTTACGTTAAAGTTATAAATACTATCAACCCCTTCATTGTAACTCTTGAAGACAAAGGTATTATTACCAAGACCGCCTGTAAGGATATCATCACCATTCCCACCATTAAATAGGTTGTTGCCTGATGAATACTCAGCATTCAATGTATCATTACCAGCACCACCATTGAGGGTGTTATTACCTGATGTGACAATATTTACTCCCTGGGTGTCGTTGTATACTAAGCCAGAGGCAGAGATATAATCATCACCATTCCCACCATTAAGTAGGTTGTTGCCTGATGAATAGTCAACATTCAATATGTCGTTACCAGCACCACCGTTGAGCGTGTTATCGCCTAATGTGACACGAAAAATTTTGCCTTGACCTAAAGGATTTTGTCCGTAGTAGCCAGAACCAGAGATATAATCATTACCATCCCCACCATTAAGTAGGTTATTCCCTGATGAATAGTCAACATTCAATGTATCGTCCCCAGCGCCACCGTTGAGGGTATTGTTGCCTGAAGCGCTAAAGAATCCTCCGTTGCGCTCGAAGGAGCCAGAGGCTATAAGATAATCGTTGCCATCCCCACCATTAAGTAAGTTATTGCCTTTTGAATAGTTAATATCAAACGTATCATTGCCAGCACCACCGTTGAGGGTGTTATTGCCTAAAGAAGGATCAATGCCATATTTGGTAATATCGCCAGAGGCTATAAGATAATCGTTGCCATCCCCACCATTAAGTAGGTTATCGCCTTGTGACGATTTAATATCCAAGGTATCGTTACCAACGCCTCCAAAGAGTAAGTTATTGCCTGTTGAATACCGAGCAATCAACCCATCATTACCAAGGCCACCATTAAGCGTGTTGTTGCCTGATGGGAAAGGATACTGGCCGTACTTGAAGCCAGATAATGAGAGATAATCATTGCCAGCCCCACCATTAAGTAGGTTATCGCCTGTTGAATTGTCAATAATCAAAATATCGTTACCAACACCACCTTTGAGGGTGTTATTGCCTGATGTGGCAGTGGCACTAAGATAATCATTGCCATCTCCACCAGAAAAGAAATTACTGCCTGTTGAATTGTCGTCCCTCAAGTAATCGTCACCAGTACCACCAAGGAGGGAGTTATTGCCCTCACCACCATTGAGGGTGTCATTTCCCGCACCACCAATGAGAGTATCATTGCCGGCACCACCTCTAAGCAGATCGTTGCCACTCAAGCCGTAAATTTTGTCATCGCCCCCCTGACCATTGATGACATCATTTGAGTTGTTGAAACCGCTAACGTTATTGTTGAGGTCATTAAGGAAGGTAACTGTGTTTTTATTGAAGATAGTGGTTTGGGTCGAGTTGGCATTGAAGACATCAAAGCCATCTGTGATGCTAGTTTGGTCAGAAAACCCATAAAAGCCATCTGTGGTGGTAGTTAGGACAGAAAACAGGATGTTGCCCAAGTCTACAGTCGCTCCTGTAGATGTGCTGAGATTATCCAGGTTTTCCAGGGCAAAGTTTTGCAGAATGACTGGATTACTACCTTGTTCAAAGGTGATTTCTAGATCGCTACCATTCTGGGTTAGCAGCAGATTTTGAGCAGTCAAGTCATAGCCTTGGAATATTAGAGTATCCACTTCTGCAATGACTCCTGCCGAAGGACTTATGCCTTGACCGACACCACCAAAATCGGTGATGATATTAGTGGTACTCCTACCGTAGTTGAAAATAAATGTATCATTGCCGCCTCCACCAGTCAAAGTGTCCCTACCAAAGGAACTTGTGATGGTATCATTGCCGGCTAGACCGTTAACTGTGTCCGCCTCATAAGTGCCTATTAAATCATCGTTATCAGTGGTTCCAATAATATCTGCCATAATTTTTACTTCACTCAATTTATTTTTCAGTAACTTAAGTTTTTAAACCGAAATTTTCAATTTTCGGCATTTATGCGTCACCTTTGAGGAACAGTAATATTTACCGAAGATTCACCTTTGACTGAGTTATGTGTAACACTTAATCTTTGTATCTCAAACTATCTAAGCCTTAAGCGCTGTACAAATTAATCAGCTTTTGCATTCAGAATAATAGGTCATTTCAGGTTAAATAAATTATCTTTGTTCATTAGAAATGACTGAACAAGTATCAAAAAATCCAGTCTTCGTATTTAGTTTTTTGCCAGCGCCTAAATCCTTCTAGTTGAGAAAATAGTCAATAGTTGACTCTGACTCGATAAATAAACTTTTATACCCTCCTTCGGCGCGATTCTGGGTAGATGTTTAGCTTGAGAATAGATAACATCTCAAGAACCTAACACTGACCGTATACTACCGTATTTACTTAGATATCTTTGCTTCAAGACACAACTTTGCATATTATTCACATTATTTACTGAGAAATTTACGAAAGGTTATTACGCTCCGCGATCGCAGACATTACTGATAACCTGACTAAAAGTTTATCAGGGTCAATAAGAATACCCACTCTAGAATCAAGTCCGAGAAATAGTTTAATCTTTTTATGGAGTGATTTGATGCGGTCACTTTTAGTAAGATAAAGTACAGAGTGTCATAACTTAACCTCAAGTAAATACAAAAGGAATGCGGATATGGGCAAAGGGAGGTTAGAAGCTTTTAGTGATGGAGTGATTGCCATCATCATCACCATTATGGTGCTAGAAATCAAAGTGCCGCATGGGTTCGATTTAGCCGCGCTGCGTCCGTTAATCCCAGTATTTCTGAGTTATGTGCTGAGTTTTATTTATATCGGCATCTACTGGAACAATCACCATCATTTACTACAAGCAGTCCGACAGGTTAATGGACGTATCCTTTGGGCTAATCTGCATTTGCTGTTTTGGTTGTCGCTAATTCCCTTCGTCACAGGTTGGATGGGCGAAAATCACTTTGCCGCTATGCCAGTTGCACTTTATGGTACGGTGTTGTTGTTTGCAGCGATCGCTTACTTTATTCTTACCCGCGCCCTAATTTCTCATCACGGTAGAGATTCGACATTAGCGATCGCAGTTGGTGAAGATTTCAAAGGAAAAAAATCGGTGGTATTCTATGCAGTAGCAATTCCACTTGCCTTTTTGAACTCATGGTTTGCCTGTGCATTGTACGTTTTAGTTGCAATTATTTGGCTTATCCCTGACCGTCGCATTGAGAAGACTCTCACTTCCTAAAGGAATTATGAATTACCTACAAGTGCAATACCTAAACACAAAAAACATCATAACGGCAAAACCCGTCGCCGCATAAAACACGTATGAGAAAAGCTTAGATAGACTCACGCGATTCCACCGTTTACACGAATGTTTTGCCCAGTAATCCATCTAGCTTCATCCCTAGCGAGAAATGCTACTACATCGGCAATTTCTTGCACATCTCCCAGTTTGCCAAAAGCAGCCTTTTGGGCTAAACGATCTATCTGTTCTTGGGTTTTGCCTTCTCGAAATAGTTCTGTATCGGTGGAGCCAGCAGAAATAACATTAACTGCGATCGCTTTTGCACCCAATTCTTTAGCTAGTACCCGCGTGATTTGTTCAACAGCACCCTTGGTTCCTACATAAGCACTATAGCAGCATCATCACTGTAGTTGATGAAGAAAAGTTGATAATCCGTCCGCCTTCTGCTAAATGTTGCGCGGCTTGTTGGCAAGCAAAATAAGTACCTTTGACGTTAATAGCAAAAATCGCATCGAAATCTTCTTCTGTCACCTCAGTTATTGGTTTATAGAAGGTGATTCCGGCATTGTTGACCAAAATATCGACTTTGCCAAAGCGTTGAAGTGTTTGCTCAAACAGCCGTTGGATGTCGGGTACTTTGCTAATAAGCTAAAACACATCTAATTTGCATATTAAAATTTTATCAATGTTGTTAAATTGACAACTAATTAGTTAATCTACAGCGCAAGTCAATACGCCGCTACAATAGTAATCTAAGAAGGATTATGCTGAAATTAGTGATATTATGACAACTGCTACAACTGTAAAAACTGAGTATGAAGCGATTATTGGTCTAGAAACCCATTGTCAGTTGAGTACCAAGACCAAGATTTTCTCTAATAGCTCTACTGCATTTGGTGCTGACCCAAATACTAACATTGACCCGGTTTGTATGGGTTTACCTGGGGTATTACCTGTACTGAATGAAAAAGTATTAGAATACGCTGTCAAAGCTGGTTTGGCACTGAATTGTCAAATTGCTAGATATAGCAAGTTTGACCGAAAACAATATTTTTATCCTGACTTACCTAAAAATTACCAAATTTCTCAATACGATCTACCGATCGCAGAACATGGTTGGTTAGAAATAGAATTAGTAGATGCTGAGGGGAATCCGACTCGCAAACGCATTGGTATCACACGTCTACACATGGAAGAAGATGCAGGAAAATTGGTACATGCAGGTAGTGTTGGCGAAGCCTCTCGGAACGAGACTCGCCTTTCTGGTTCTTCCTATTCTCTAGTAGACTACAATCGCGCAGGTATACCATTAGTCGAAATTGTCTCGGAACCTGATTTACGTTCTGGATTGGAAGCTGCTGAATATGCCGAAGAGATACGCCGGATTGTCCGATATCTCGGTGTGAGTGACGGGAATATGCAAGAAGGATCTCTGCGCTGCGATGTCAATATTTCTGTGCGTCCGGTGGGACGAAAGGAATTTGGCACGAAGGTAGAAATTAAAAACATGAACTCCTTCAGCGCCATCCAACGGGCGATTGACTACGAAATTGAGCGCCAAATCACCGCAATCGAAGCGGGCGATCGCATCATCCAAGAAACTCGGCTGTGGGAAGAAGGCGCTCAACGCACAAGTAGTATGCGGATAAAAGAAGGTTCTAGCGATTACCGCTACTTCCCCGAACCAGATTTATCACCAATTGAAGTGACAGATGCTCAATTAGAGCAATGGCGTAGCGAATTACCAGAATTACCAGCCCAAAAACGTCATCATTATGAAAATGAGTTGGGGCTTTCAGCTTATGATGCGCGAGTGCTGACAGAAGATCGTCCAGTAACAGAATATTTTGAAACTGCGATCGCATCTGGAGCAAATCCCAAAGCTGCTGCAAACTGGATTACTCAAGATATCGCCGCCTACCTTAATAAGCAAAAACTCAGTATTACTCAAATCGGGTTGACTCCCACCAATTTAGCTGAGATTATTACTCGCATTGAAACGGGCAAAATTAGCAATGCTCAAGCTAAAGAAAAGTTGCCAGATTTACTCAATGGGATTTCTCCTGAAAAAGCCTTTGCAGGTCTTGAGTTAATCACCGATCCTAGTGTACTAGAACCCATCGTTGATGAAGTCATAGCCGCTAATCCTAAAGAACTAGAAAAGTATCGCAACGGTAACACCAACCTCAAAGGCTTTTTTGTCGGACAAGTTCTGAAAAAGACAGCCAAACGTGCCGATCCTAAGTTGACTAACGAATTGGTGGATAAAAAACTGAACGCCTAGTAACGCTTTGGGGAATTGGGAATTCGTAATTACTGTTTGGTAAGGGGTTTAGACATTTTATTTAAATGGGTGGCTTATTTACACCACGCTGTAGTAAGTAGTAGTCTCTCCAGCCAAATTTATTGCGTGAAGGGTAGAGGAGCAGAAGAGAGCTTTCCCAATTCCCCATGCCCAATTCCCAATTTCCAAGTAAGTATTTTCCCGTATTCCTTCATCAAATCTTTATATAAAACATGGTGACAACCCGCATACCTCAAATGCTATGCTGTGGTAAGTAGATGCACCCTGATGATCTGGAGAGCTGCCTAAGTAGCTCTCTTTTTTATCTTGTTTTGTGGTATCTACGGAAAAACTTCGTCGAAGTTTTATAAACAATCTTAATAAATAAGTATTAACCCTTAGATTCTAAAATAGAAATTGTAAGTAAAAGATGCACCGTAATGATCTGGAGAGCGACCCAAATTGCTCTCTTTTTTCATATTTGTCTTTCGTCATAAGAAAGGTAAAAACAATTATGCTAATCGCCAACTGGTGCATTACAGCACTTGCATCTATTATGAGGTACACTAGATTAAAATATAAATACTTTTAAATGAAGTCCTACTCTGTCGATCTTCGAGAAAAAATAGT
>NZ_JBALDL010000089.1:0-19975 GCF_036917465.1 Nostoc sp. | reverse complement strand
TATGGGTTCAGAAACTTTAATAATTTTAGAGTAAGATGCTTATTGAATTGGCATTTTAATTATTAGTTAAGCATAACAAGTACTGAAGAACCTTACTTTTTAACTTCAGGTAAGGTGAGAATTTCAACGCCATCTTCAGTTACAGCTAAGGTATGCTCACATTGAGCAGAAAGTTTGCGATCGCGCGTTACCGCAGTCCACTTATCGCTGAGAACTTCGACTTCGTAAGTACCTTCATTAATCATTGGCTCAATTGTAAAAACCATCCCCGGTCTGAGGCGCTTGCCCTTACCGCGAGTGCCATAATGGGGAACATCGGGTGCAGTGTGAAAAATGTTACTGATGCCGTGTCCAACGAAATCTCGCACCACAGAAAAGCCTTGTCCTTCAGCATACTCTTGAATGGCTGCACCAATATCGCCAATCCGTCCCCCAGGTTTAACTTCAGCAATCCCCAGACGCAAACACTCCTCTGTCACTTCTACCAGCTTTCTCGTTTTTGGAGAAGGTGTACCAACAAAAAATGTCTTGGATGTATCGCCGTGATAACCTTCAACAATCGGCGTTACATCAATATTAATAATGTCACCGTCTTTAAGAATCTGCTTTGCGTTAGGAATGCCATGACAGATTACCTCATTTACACTAGTGCAAATCGATTTGGGATAACCTTTATAGCCAAGAGGTGCGCTTTTTGCCCCATGCGCTTGTGTCCAACGTTCGGCTTCATCATTTAATTCTAGACTGCTAACCCCTGGCTTCACAAATGGTTCCAGATGCTGGAGAAGTTTAGCTGCTAAACGCCCAGCTTGACGCATTTTCTCTATTTCTCGTTGGGATAAAATAACAATTAGTTCGGTTTTCATTAACTTTTATCTAGACAAATTTACATAAACATAGTAAACCCTGTCTGTGCCGCTCTTTGGGCAGCATCAGCAACCTTTAAGGTATATAAGCTCTCCTCTGGGGTAACGTACAAAGGAGTGCCATCGAAAAGATGATCTAACACCATACTCGTGTCTTTAGCGAACAAACCCCGGCGAGGACCAACTTCTATAGATGTTGTTTCCCCTGGCTGGATGAAAATTCCTGTGTCGCCATCAAAAACTAAACCACCTTTTTCACCGTGAACTTCAAACTTGCGTTCTGATTGCCAAATACTCTCGCCTTTGCCATAGACTACTTGAGCTAAAAGTCCACTGTTAAAGCAGATTTGACTAGTACAAAAACAGGTTTGGTAGTATTCCGGTTCTGTTTCCCAGTATCGCTGGTGACAGTTAACAGTAAATACTGTACCAAATAAATCGGTGAGGCGATGTAGGCGAGACAGCGCCCCAATTAAGGGGAAACCGAACAACTCGTGGTTATAAGTCCATTTACGGGGTGCAGGATTTTGAGGGTTGATGGTGCTGTAGCGGACATAAAATACTTCACCAATTTTGTCTAAGTTTTGCTTCAAGGCTTGATGTAAACCACCCAAAAGTTCTAGGTGTTCTACGTGTAAAAGTTTTTGTTGTGCTTTGGCTAGGGCGATTAGTTCCTCAGCTTCGACTATATCGAGCGAAAGGGGATACTCTATAATTACATGTTTGCCGTTGGTAAGTGCTGCACGAGCGATCGCACCATGATCTCGATTAACAGTGCAAATTACCACTAGGTCTAAATCTTCACGCTCTACTAGCTCTTGCCAAGAATTCAACGCTTCAATCTGATATTCTTTGACAAAGGCTTCTGTTTTTTCTGCGGTATGACCAACAACTGCTATTAACTGCGATCGCTCATCATGGAGCAATGCCTCAGCCCGGAACTTTGCCGCATACCCAGTACCTACCAAACCTACACGCACTCTTGCTTTTTCCAAAGCTACTCCTAAATTATACACTTCCCGTAGCCCGATTTAGCATGGCATCCAGCCAACCACGAACTCCGTATTGAAATAGCGATCGCATTGCTTCAGCAGTCATTGTCACATCTCGCGTACCAAAGAAGTAATCCCCCTTCATCTTTTCTACGAATTAGTCGCGCTTTGCCAGGAATTCGTCAATTGTCAAATCAGCGACAGACTTGCATCGGAAAACAAGCATCTTGTAGTATTTCGTATTTTTAGCAATTTATATACTACATCTGTAAAGAAAATTGAACTTTAGCTAAAAACTTTTAAAATTCTCTAGACTCTCCAGCCGGCTAGAGAGTCTAGGATGAATTTAAGGCGACTCTCTTTCCAGTTATTTCTGACTGTTGATGGTTGTTCTTCAGTCATCCAGCTTGGTTTGGCTAGGTTGTTCATTATTATCTATCCCGTAAATCTATGACTCTCCAACTCACAGTTCCTAACATGTCTTGTTCTGTTTGTGCCAGCACCATTACTAAAGCACTTCAGGCAGTCGATGCCAATGCCAGCGTTCAGGCTGATCCTACAACCAAGCTTGTCAGTGTAGAAACTCAAGCATCAGAAACAGTAATTAAGGAAGCGTTGGCTGTTGCTGGCTATCCAGTTGCTTAAGGGACTGGGGACTGGGGACTGGGTACTAGGTACTGGGTACTAGGTACTGGGTACTGGGTACTGGGGACTGGGTATTGAGCAAAAGAAAGAAGTATCCATTTGCCCAATCCCAATCCCCATATTTCCAAGTCCTCAATGCCCAATCCCAATCCCCATATTTCCAAGTCCTCAAAGCCCAATCCCAATCCCCATATTTCCAAGTCCTCAAAGCCCAATCCCCAATCCCCAATCCCCAACCCCCAATCCCCAACATGGATACTCTCACACTCAAACTTCGAGGCATGAGTTGCGCTGGTTGCGCCAACAATATCGAAAAGGCAATTCGCTCTGTTTCTGGGGTGATTGACTGCAACGTTAACTTTGGAGCAGAACAAGTCGCTATTAGGTACGATCGCTCTCTAGCCAATTTAGAGAAAATTCAAGCTGCGATCGCATCTGCGGGATACTCTTCCTCTTCACTCCAGTTAGAATTGCTCTCTGAAGAAGATGATGCTGAGAAAGGGAGTAGGGAGGCATTACAACGCGAACTTTTCCTCAAGGTAGTTGTGGGAGGTGTAATCAGTATTTTCCTCTTTTTGGGGTCGTTGCAGATGATGACTGGGCTAAACTTCCCCTTAATTCCCAGCTTCTTGCAAAATCCTTGGCTACAGTTAGTGCTGACAACACCCGTGATATTTTGGTGTGGTGGATCTTTTTACCGCAATGGCTGGAAATCTCTTAAGCGCCATACGGCGACGATGGACACGCTGATTGCTTTGGGTACAAGTGCAGCATATATATATTCTTTGTTTGTTACTGTTTTCCCGAAATTTTTTATTGCTCAGGGCTTGATACCTCATGTTTATTATGAAGTTGCCGCGATCGTCATTACCTTAATTTTGTTAGGGCGATTATTAGAAAATCGCGCTAGGGGACAAACTTCTGAAGCCATCCGCAAACTGATCGGATTGCAAGCTAGAGATGCCAGAGTTATCCGTAATGGTGTGGAAATTGATGTTCCCATCGCCCAAGTCAGAATCAATGATGTGATTTTAGTGCGTCCTGGTGAGAAAATTCCGGTAGATGGCGAGGTAATTACAGGCGCTTCGTCAGTAGATGAAGCGATGGTGACGGGTGAAAGTTTGCCAGTCAAAAAGCAGCCAGGAGATGAGGTGATTGGGGCAACGATTAATGGTGCTGGTGCATTTCAGTTTCGGGTGACACGAGTCGGAAATGATACGTTTTTGGCTCAAATCGTCAAATTAGTCCAACAAGCACAAGGTTCTAAAGCACCAATTCAGCGCTTGGCAGATCAAGTGACAGGATGGTTTGTACCAGCTGTGATTGCCATTGCGATCGCCACTTTTATCATTTGGTTTAACTTTACTGGCAATCTCACCCTAGCAACAATGACTACGGTGGGTGTACTAATTATCGCTTGTCCTTGTGCTTTGGGTTTAGCTACCCCCACATCTGTAATGGTGGGGACGGGCAAAGGTGCAGAAAATGGCATCTTAATTAAAGGTGCTGACAGCTTAGAACTAGCACACAAAATTCAAACCATCGTTCTAGATAAAACCGGCACTTTGACTCAAGGGAAACCTACGGTGACAGACTTTGTAACTGTCAACGGTACAGCTAATGGGAATGAAATCAAGCTTTTACAGTTAGCAGCAACGGTAGAACGGAATTCGGAGCATCCTTTAGCTTCAGCAGTGGTGAAATATGCCCAGTCTCAAGAAGTAAATTTAATAGATGCACAGAACTTCGTGGCTAATGCAGGTAGTGGTGTGCAAGCAGTTGTTTCAAATCAGCTTGTGCAAATTGGTACACAACGCTGGTTAACAGAACTGGGAATTAACATTATTGCTCTCCAGCAGTATAAAGATGCCTGGGAAGCGGCTGGTAAAACAGTTATTTTGATTGCTGTAGATGGCGAACTACAAGGAATAATGGGTATTGCCGATGCTCTCAAACCTTCATCAGTAGCAGTGGTAAAAGCCTTACAAAAGTTAGGTTTAGAAGTAGTAATGCTTACTGGTGATAATCGGAAAACGGCTGATGCGATCGCAGAGGAAGTTGGTATCCAGCGAGTCTTTGCCGAAGTGCGTCCAGATCAAAAGGCGGCGATTATCCAATTTCTTCAGAAAGGGGGACTGGGGACTAGCGACTGGGAACTGGGGAAGAGTTTTCCCAATCCCCAGTACCCAATCCCCAGTAACCAATCCCTTGTTGCAATGGTTGGCGATGGTATAAATGATGCGCCAGCCTTAGCACAGGCTGATGTGGGAATTGCTATTGGCACAGGAACAGATGTTGCGATCGCAGCTAGTGATATAACCCTAATTTCTGGAGATTTACAAGGAATTGTCACAGCTATTCAACTCAGCCGTGCCACCATCAACAATATCAGGCAAAATCTCTTCTTTGCCTTTATTTACAACGTCATTGGTATTCCCATTGCGGCTGGAATTTTATTCCCGATTTTTGGTTGGTTACTCAATCCAATTATCGCTGGGGGTGCGATGGCTCTTTCGTCGCTATCTGTTGTTAGTAATGCTCTCAGATTGCGTAATTTTCAACCAAAAACTATCTCATAATCGCAGGTTAATTTAGGAAATGCTCAGTAAAAAAATGCTTTGGGCAAGCCTTACAGCTTTAGTGCTTCTCACTACAACATCAGGTGTAACACTAGCAGAAATGTCAGCCCACTCGTCAGAGCAAAACAACCAGTTTAACCACATAGAGCAACCTTTGGCTTTGAAAGTCGGTGTTGCGATCGCTGGTTTAGCCTTGATTGGACTAGAGTTATGGTGGTTTCTCATCTATAAAAGTCCTGAGTCCTGATGCCATTCTCTTTTTAGTTTTTAACACTCAGCACGGGCTAAACCATAGCTATCCGCTAACAGAGGTGTTTTGAATAATGGGACAAATTGTATCTTCATGGTGGTTGTTGATGTTCTTCCAGCCTGAAAGTAATCCCTTAATTTCAGAGCGTAAAGTTAACAACTGATCGATTTGGCGATCGATTTGCAATAGCTTGTCTTCAAGCTTTTCTTTAATTTCACCGCATGGAGCTTGTCCTTGATCGTAAACCTGAAGAATATTTCCAATCTCTTCTAAGCTAAGACCAAGATTTTGCGCCCTTTTAATGAACGCTAGACGAGTCAGCACATCCAATGAAAACTGGCGGAAGCCCCCCTCTGTTCGTCTTGAAGACTTGAGTAAACCTAAACTCTCATAATAGCGAATTGTCCTAATGGGGATTCCGCTTATATCTGTTACCTGACCAATTAAAAGCAGTTTTTCATCTTGAGTTAACACGGCAGATTTCCCCAACTCTTGTAATCATTATCACATATTCTATTAGCTATTAAGCTGTTTGAGAGTTTGGCAAAATATTAATATAGGAATCCGGTTTGATTTCTGAAAATATCCGTAGGATGTGTTAGCGACAGCGTAACGCCTCAAACCCTTGATAATAGTGCGTTACGAACTCCGTTCTAACACAACGCCAGTTGCTACAACGGAGGGAAACTCCCTTCGGGTTTACCAGTCGCCTACGGCGGGAAACCCGCCTACAGCTCTGGATTCACCGCAACGCACTGTCTCCCCGACAATACCTAATTTCGTTCAAAAATCAAATAGTAATCCTATATCAATATTTCAAAGTTTTATTCGATTAAAAATTTTACTAAGTTTTTATTTTTATTAAGAATCGATACTAGCTTACATAAGCTTATATTTAGTTCGGATATTTTTAATACTTTTAATAGAATTAAATTAATTTTATCCCTATTGATTTTTATCTATTTATTGGGTAGCTGTTGGTCATAGTACTAAAAGTAACTGTTTTTTAAAATTTTTTATGTTACTTCTAGATTAACTGCTTCACCTCAAGTGAAACTATAAAAATGAATTTCAACTCGCAGACTTCTGGCTCAATCCGTAAACCTAAAACTTTTAATAATCCAGAGCGTTTTATTGAAGGATGGTATTGGGTGATACCCTCTCGAAATCTGCGGGTGGGTGAAGTAAAACCTGTCAAGATTTTGGGCAGAGAACTAGTAATTTACCGTGGTAAAGATAAAAGAGTCGCTACCTTTGATGCTTACTGTCCCCACATGGGCGCTCACCTTGCTGAAGGCAAAGTTGAAGGTAATGCACTCCGTTGTTTTTTCCACCACTGGAAGTTTGATGCTGAGGGGATGTGTATTGATATTCCATGCTTAGATACACCGCCTTCTCTAAAGTTACAAACTTGGCCTACTGCTGAGAAGTACGGCATGATTTGGGTTTGGACTGGAGAAATACCACAACAACCCTTACCTTTTGTTCCAGAGTTAGAACAAAGAGAGTGCGATGTCACCATCCATTCTCATTTTTTGGTGAACTGTCACCCCAATGTGGTGATGATTAACGCCATCGATGCTCAACACTTCAATACAGTTCATCAACTGCCAATAGAAGTTATTTTTGAAAAACAAGAACTGAATGAAAATGCAATTATCTTCAGTAATATTACACCCGCCAAAGATAATTCATCTTTTATTAAGTTCATTCGTCCTTTTTACAAAAATGCCATAACTTATAGTATTTGCTATTGGTACGGTAGCATTAACATTTCGACATTTGGCCCTGATTTCTTCCATGTCTATGCCATGTTTGCAGTTCGCCTCCACGAAGGCGGAAAAGCTGAAGGTCAAATTTTGTTGATGACTAAGAAACGTAAAGGATTTTTTGGTTGGTTATGCAATCGAGTTGTTTTGTGGCTAACTAAGATTGCTGGGAAGTTTTTTCTCATGGCTGACATTAAGGTTGTCCAAACAATTAAGTTTGATTTGAAAACCCCAATCAAAGCGGATCAGTCAATCATGCACTTTATTAACCATGTTGAAAAACAGCAATCTCTAATGTGGGGGACTTGGCAAGATATGCGATCGCGCGATGTGGAGAGCAAGCCCAAGCGCGAAAGATGGCAAGATACAATGAGT
Organism: Nostoc sp.; assembly: GCF_036917465.1. Lineage (GTDB taxonomy): Bacteria > Cyanobacteriota > Cyanobacteriia > Cyanobacteriales > Nostocaceae > Nostoc. The sequence continues at coordinate 12,499 of NZ_JBALDL010000089.1, read as the reverse complement.
AATGACTAATATCATGTCTCTATGACCAGAATTCTGTGAGATTACCTGAAGGTTATCAACCCATAGCTTAACAGGCTAATTATTTTATGGTCAATTAAACAGACATGATATAAAAACTAATAAAAGTTAAAATTTCTGGGACTTACGCATTGACAGGAAAGACCAAGTATATATGATTTAAAAAACAGATCCGTCGTAGGGGCAATTCATGAATTGCCCCTACGACGCTTAGATCCCCGACTTCTCTAAGAAGTCGGGGATTTCATTGTTCACGAATGATTTACGATTGCTATAGATAAATAAAAAGAAGTGGCAAAGCCACTTCCTAATTCCCAGGTAGAACCTAAGCTATGAGTATAACGACTACAAAAATTTGAAATAGTATAAATCAACACCAATTAACTGGATATCTATATTTTCCTTGTTTTCTGCGTTAGAAATGCTCATTTTGATATGGCAAATAACTGTATATTTACATAAGTCTCATGATTACAATGTAAACTCAATTTTATTTAGTTCATTGTCAAGATGTGCTAGTTTTGCCTACTACATTGGCACCACGACTTGACGCAACATAACTAAAAAAATAAAATTTGTTACTGTGAAAAGAAGTAGTTTAAGTATATATACTAAAAAATGAATAACAGTAGCCTCTATATCGTGGTGTTCTAATTGATGAGAGAATATTAAATTAACCATCACAAAAGTTTAAATTCATTCATCATGGCGAAAATCCAGTTTTCTAGAGGTCTTGACGAAAAGGTAATTCCAGAGGTGCGTTTGACGCGATCGCGTACTGGCGACAGTGGTACAGCGACATTTATTTTTACGAATCCGAAGATTTTAGATCAAGGTAGCACCGAAGATATTACCGGCATGTACTTGAGTGACGAAGAAGGCGAAATCATTACCCGTGAAGTGAAGGCTAAATTTGTCAACGGGAAACCGGAAGCATTAGAAGCACTTTACGTAATGAAGTCTGCCCAAGAATGGGAGCGCTTTATGCGCTTTATGGAACGGTATGCTGAAGAAAACGATCTTGGACTCAGCAAAGCTGAAAAATAGGACACAGGGCGCAGGGCATAGGTGATTTTTTCATGTAGAATGCATTCTTCTCCCTGCCCAATTGCCCATTATAAAAAGTTACAAGCTTAACCCATGACACAACAACCACATCCAGATTTGCTTGGGATTACGGTAACTTGTGCTGTGGTTACTGTCAGCGATACACGCACACCGGAAACAGACAAAAGTGGCCAGCTAATTCAGCACTTACTCTTTGGTGCTAACTATGCTGTCGGAGCATACACGATTATCAAAGATGAACCAACACAGATTCAAGAGCAGATAGAACATCTGGGTAAAAGCTCAAATTTGGATGCTTTAATTTTTAATGGTGGCACAGGTATTGCACCAAGAGATACCACTTATGATGCCATTGAGAAGTTATTAGAGAAAACTTTGCCAGGATTTGGTGAGTTATTTCGTTTTTTAAGTTATCAAGAAATTGGTTCACGGGCGATCGCTTCTCGCGCTGTTGCTGGTGTTTATCAAAATAAATTAATCTTTTCGCTTCCTGGTTCTAGTAATGCTGTGCGCCTGGCGATGGAAAAACTTATTTTACCCGAACTTTCTCACTTGGTAAGTCAATGTAAGGGGTTGAAATGAGCAGCCTTTCAGGGGGCTACTATAAAATTAAGGCATGAGCCACTGAAATCATCCTTTATCTACTTACATCTTAAGATTACTCAGAATATAGTCTGAAGGGACTAAATATTCATGTCAGGTCAGGAATGCAGCTTATTTACTGGAATTGCATAATTGCTCACGGGATAACTGCATTTTCATACTTTGGCATCCCCATATTAATAGGAGTTTTCTTTGCTAAAACTAAGGCAACTATCCCTTCTAAGTTTTGGCTAGCCTTTTTGTTATCAGGTGGATTCATACTATTTTGCGGATTTCATCACCTTTTGACGGCCTTTGAGCTACATTCGGCAGTGTCGCTGTTGTATTTAGTCGTGCTTGATCTAATGGCGTTTATTTCATTATTTGCCTTACTCTGCCTAATGCCAACCGCTTATCAAATTGTAGAGGCGATCGCTAAATCTCAAGAAGATACCCGCGAACTTCAACGCAGTCAGCAGATGCAACGGCTATTTTTAGAGCAATGCCTCTTTGCAGTATATATCAAAGATGAGCAATCTAGAATACTTTACTACAACCAGGAAATACAGTCTAGATTTTCAGTAGATTCACAAGAATGGTTAGGGAAAACGGATAGTGAATTCTTGCCAGATCCCGAAGAGGGGCGGCGGGTAATGGAAAACGATCGAGTCGTTTTGAAGACTCTACAACCCTTGAAGCTGATTGAGGAGGTAAAACTACCTGGTAATAATCAGCCGTGCTACTGGCTATCGTTTAAGTTTCCCTTTAGCGATGGTGCAACAGGCGATCGCCGCATCGGTGGGATCAGTATCGATATTACAGAATCTATAGAAGCACAGCGATCGCTCACCGATCTAAATCGGCAGTTAGAAAAAAAAACACTGAAATTAGAAGCAAAAAAACGAGAATTCATATATCTCTCAGATATGGCAGATATGCTTTATTCCTGCGAGTCTAAAGATGAGGTTTATCAAGCAGTCGCTTTAACCTGTTCCAAGCTATTTCCTAATATGAGTGGTTGTATCTGTATAATTGCTAATTCTAAGAATTATGTTCAAATGAATAGTATTTGGGGAGGAGAAAGAACCAGTAAAGAAATATTTTCACAATCTGAATGTTGGGCATTGCGGAGAGGTAAATTCAACCTTTTATCTTCTGCTAACTCAGGACTGGTGTGCAGCCATTTAATCCAACCTGTTAGCGGCGCACATTTGTGTTTTCCATTGTTTGGGCAAGGCGAAGTAGTTGGAATTTTACACATTCATGCCCTTGAAGAAATCAGTCTAGAAGATCAACAAATTACTGAGATTATTGCTAGAACTTTAGGCTTTGCACTAAATAATCTTTCGATAAAACAACGTCTTACCTATGAGAATTTGCGGGATGGGATGACCCAACTATTTAATCAAAGATATATGGAAACTATACTAGAACAAAGGCTAGCGGAGGCTGAACGATCGGGACAACCCCTTAGTGTTATTTTTCTGGATATTGATAACTTCAAATCTTACAACTCACGTTATGGGCATTTGACTGCCAATCTTGTTATTCAGGGATTAGCAAAACTGCTGTTAAAATCTATTCGTTCTTTTGATATTCCTTGCAGATGGGGTGGTGAAGAATTTGTAATTGTTATGCCCAATATGATACTAGAAACTCTCAGGAAGCGAGTAGAACAACTCAGGCTAGATGTTGAAAAAATGCAATTGAGGGAGGGCGAGCAAATCCTCGAAGGCATCACCGCATCTTTTGGAATAGCTGTATCAGAATCAGGGATTACAGTTAAAGATTTTCTGAATCGGGCAAATCAAGCGATGCTTGAGGCAAAGCGAACAGGGAAGAATCGGGTTATGGAGTATGTAAATAGGTACGATTAATTCATAATTCACAACACTACAAGGGTTATTTCTTGTCAGTCCCTAACGAATTTTACCGGATAAAAAAACAACTCCCTGAGTATGTGGGAGTTGTTTTTTTGTATTTGACTATTTTCTCAAAATATGATTCAGAATGGAGCGATGCCTGGGTTGCGCTGCGCCTACGCCAAACAGATGGCAGCCAAAATAGCCGCGATGACATAAAATACTCCAACCACTTGCAATTCTGACCAGCCAGTGAGTTCTAAATGATGGTGTAAAGGTGCCATTTTGAAGAGGCGCTTGCCTTTGCCATCAGGGCCTTTGGTGGCTTTGTAATAACTTACCTGTGCCATCACTGAAAGAGTTTCTACGAAGAAGATACCACTGAGAATGAACAGTGCTACTAAGGTGTTTGTCAATAACGCTACAGCAGCTAATGCTCCTCCCAGTGCCAGGGAACCAGTATCTCCCATGAAAACGCGGGCTGGGTTACGATTATGGGCTAAGAAACCTAAGCAACCACCACTTAAAGCCGCACAGAAAACCATCAAACCTGGTGCTGTAGGTGCGATTAAAGCACCTAATGCCAAAAGTGCGATCGCTACTGTTCCTGCTGCCAAGCCATCAATACCATCTGTTAAATTAGTCGCATTACTTTCTGCAACTAGCACAAAACCAGCTAGAGGCCAAAATAGAAATCCTAATGGTAGTGTGAAGCTGACCCAAGGTAAAGCAATATTTGTAATATTAGAAGGTTGATTAAACATCAGCCAGAGACAAAACACTGCCGCGAAACCGACTTGCAAAGCAAGTTTTGTTCCGGGAGATATACCTTTATTAGATTTCCGGCGCAGAATTTGCCAATCGTCAAGCCACCCAATCAATCCGTAGCTGAGTGTCAAAGCCGAAACTGCAAGGACATCTGTAGCGAAATTAGACAAGATGCAAGCAATTATCACACCTACAGGGATAAAAAATATACCCCCCATTGTCGGCGTACCTGCCTTTTTTAGATGGGCTTGGGGGCCATCTTCGCGGATTATTTGTCCAGTTTTGAGTGCTTGAAGTAAAGGTATTACCCAAAAGCCAACTACACCTGAACCCATAGCACACAACAGCAGTGGTAGGGTTAAGGACATACTTTGCCAGGGGAGCCTGTTGGCTATCGAATCTAAGAAAAATGCTGTTGTACCTAACCCAACGGCTAATAAAGAAGCTAGCGCGATTCCAGAAATATTTAGTCCTTGCTCAGGAGATAATTTAGCGTCCACAGAAGTTTCCCTTCACTCCACACTTATTAAAATTGAATATCCAGTAGCTAGGGATACAACCAAGTCCCTAGCCTGAAAAGGCTAATCCTCGGCGATTCCTATATCGTCATCATCATCAAGGTCGTAGCCAATTCCATCTTCTACACCCATTAGAGAGTCTATTTCTTCTTCGCCATCTTGAAAATCCGGTTCTTGAACGTCGCGCGTCACGATCTGACCTTTATTTTCCAACCAGTCCAATAAAAAAGACTCTGGCTTTAGGGGGATGACATGGACTCGCTGGTTACGGGGTTCTTCACGTAATGGAGAGTTCAACATATCAAAGAAGACAAGAAAAGGTTTACGTAAGTTGACATTTAGAGTCTATCACTTGACACGGATTAATTTAGTTATCTTTTCAACCCTTTGGTGAATAAATCCGCATTCAGATAGAAATTTTTTATTTAATAGGCATACGGCTTAAGTCCAGCGATTCTTAGTAATTTTTATGGATCTCCATATATGTGATGAATATCTTGTTTATGCTGATGGAAAGTGAGTGATTTTAGAGGTGACAGGCGATGATGGGAAAAGCGGCTCTCATGGATGCGATCGCTGGTACTAATCGCGGTCTACTGGCGACTGAAGCTCAGAAACAGGCTATCTTAGCTGCGATCGCCAATTTAGAAGACTTTAATCCTACACCCCGTCCGGTGGAAGCTGGTAATTTGCTAGATGGCAATTGGCGATTACTATACACCACTAGCAAGGCTCTTTTAAATTTAGATCGTCTACCTTTGTGCAAACTTGGTCAAATCTATCAGTGTATCCGGGTAGAGACTACCAGTGTTTACAACATAGCTGAGATTTATGGCTTACCTTATTTGGAAGGATTAGTCAGCGTTGCTGCTAAATTTGAGCCAGTTTCAGGTCGACGTGTCCAAGTGAAATTTGAGCGGTCTATTATCGGCTTACAACGTTTAATAGAATACAATTCTCCGGTAACTTTTATCCAACAAATTGAAGAAGGTAGAAAATTTCCGGCGATTGATTTTCCAATCAAGAGCGATAAACAGCAAGGCTGGTTAGATATCACCTATATAGATAACGATCTGCGAATCGGCAGAGGTAACGAGGGGAGCGTGTTCATATTGAGTAAAACATAAAGTTTGTACAAAAAGACTGTTTGCGAATGAAGGTAAGCTATAACGTGTACCTTGTCAAGTAAGGTCTGATACTTTTTAAATCTTGGGTGTGGGGAGATGAAGGGGATGAGGGAGAAAGAATAACTAATATTCAATGCCCAATGCCCAATTCCCAATGCCCTATACCAAATTCAGACAAATAACTTAACAAAGACTCTTGCAGCGACCTTCAGGTTGTAGAGTGAAATCAATTAGCCCTCTAGATTGGCGATTGATAACTAAAAGGGAAAATAATCATGGTTCAACGTGGTTCTAAAGTACGTATTCTCCGCCCTGAATCCTACTGGTTTCAGGATTTAGGAACTGTGGCTTCCATTGACCAAAGCGGCATCAAATACCCTGTAATTGTCCGTTTTGAAAAGGTCAATTACTCTGGTATCAATACCAACAACTTTGCTCAGGATGAATTAGTCGAGGTTGAAGCACCAAAGGCTAAACCGGCTAAAAAATAGCAGCAAAGCTACAAGTGGGTTGTTTGATGCGATGATGAAGGGTAGTCTTAAGTCTGAAGTATGAAGTCTGAAAATTTCAGTTCATTCATTCTTCACCCTAGCCTACCCTAATCTATGAGAGCCGCCCTGCGGGTATTTACGGTTTCTCTTGGGTAATAATACGAGCTATCTACTGATGTGTAAGTTACTACCCCATCTCTTCTTTATTGAACCCCCAAGTACATCAAAATTGTCTGCTTAATCAGCTTGAATGCCTGAACTGCCTGAAGTTGAAACAGTCCGAAAGGGTCTAAATCAATTGACCCTTAACCAAGAAATTACGGGTGGAGATGTGTTGCTCAATCGCACCATCGCCTACCCGTTTTCTGTTGATGAGTTTGTTGATGGAATTGAAAAGAGTGCGATCGCTACTTGGCATCGTCGCGGTAAATATCTCCTCGCGGAACTTTCTTCCCCTTCCTCAACCAGTTGGCTAGGGGTTCATCTGCGCATGACCGGTCAACTATTATGGTTGCATCGAGATGAACCATTACATAAGCACACGCGGGTTAGATTATTCTTTGGGGAACACCAGGAATTACGTTTTGTCGATCAACGTACCTTCGGTAAAATTTGGTGGGTTCCACCTGGTGTTGCTGTAGAAAGTATTATGACTGGTTTGGGAAAACTGGCAGCAGATCCATTTTCGCCGGAATTCACTGTTGAATATTTAGAAAGCAAACTCAAAAACCGCCGCCGTCCGATTAAGACTGCGCTATTAGATCAATCGGTGGTGGCGGGATTAGGTAACATTTATGCCGATGAAGCCTTGTTTAAGAGTGGAATTTTACCTGAAACTTTGTGTATAGATTTACAGCTAAAGCAAATTGAGCTTTTACGAACAGCCATAATTCAAGTTTTAGAAACCAGCATTGAGGCTGGCGGTACAACTTTTAGTAATTTCTTAAGTGTTCAGGGTGTCAACGGCAATTATGGTGGTGTTGCGTGGGTTTATAATCGCGCTGGAGAACCCTGTCGAGTTTGTGGTATGCCAATTCAACGGATTAGGCTAGCTGGGCGATCTAGTCATTTTTGCCTACAGTGTCAAACGCTAGGGGGAGTTAAGAGACGCGATTAATCGCGTCTTTACAAGAGTGGGGAGAGACGCGATTAAGTAGGTAGGCGTAATTAAATATAAGATCAAACCTCACCCTCAATCCCTCTCCTTACTAAGACTACGGTGTACACACATCTTTGTACAAACCCAAAATCGTTGGAGATCCCCCTAAATCCCCCGATAAATTGGGGGACTTTAAGAGACTTTTGCCCCCCAATTTATCGGGGGGTTGGGGGGATCAAAAGCCTATGAGGCCACTCTCAAAGACTTACTTGTGTATACACCGTAGCCTTACTAAGGAGAGGGAAGCCGGAGGCAGGCTAAAATGCAGATAAAACAATCTAGAAATTTGAGAGGGGATTTATGGCAGTTAAAAAGGGAGATATGGTTCGCGCTATCCGCGAGAAACTGGAAAACAGCCTAGAAGCAAAAGCCAGCGATCCTCGCTTTCCTTCTTACTTGTTTGAAACCAAGGGCGAAATTGTTGATGTCAAAGGTGATTACGCCCTGATTAAGTTTGGGAAAGTGCCGACACCAAACGTTTGGTTACGTGTGGATCAACTTGAAGAGTTTAAATAATAAAAGAGAATTCAGGAGTAAGAATAGACCTCTTAATATAAATCACAAATAAGAACCCCTCCCCGCAAGCGAGAAGGGGTTTAGGGATCTTGTGCGAGAGGTCTAATCTAGGAGTCAGCATTTAATTCTGACTCCTGGATTCTTGTTGATAAAATTGCTTCTCAATTTTTAATTAAAAAAAGGTCAAAATATTGAGCGATCGCAGCAACTTTTGGGTAAAAAATAATTCGTAATTCAACATGAATTCGACGGTTTATATAGTGTCGGAATAATGAACTTAATAAAGAAACCTCTCCCTGGTTTTATTACATAAAATGTCCCTCTCCGATGGGCGAAAGGGACACACTTGAACTTTAGTTCAAGGTATGGAGAGGTTTGTGGAACTCACCAGAATCTTTGTGCTGTTCGTGTTAACGGCGGGAATCTTGATCTGCGGGGTCGCCGTAGGGGTCTTCGCTGGCTGGACGCACATCGCCATAAGATGCCGCATCTGCGGGATCGCCGTAAGGGTCTTCGCTAGCTGGGCGAACGTTGCCGTAAGATGCGATATCTGCGGGGTCGCCGTAGGGGTCTTCGCTGGCTGGACGAACATCGCCATAAGATGCCGCATCTGCGGGATCACCGTAAGGGTCTTCGCTGGCTGGACGGACATTGCGAGCGCGCAATTTGGCATCTTCTTCAGCTTGATCGCCGTTCGATCCCAAAAGCAAATCTTTCGCCTTTCGGAAAAATTCATCTACCATAATCTGTCTCCTGATTTAAGTTCGTGTTTCCGACGTGCGCGATCGGCGTTATCCTCCGGGAAACCCGCTTTAGATTTACACACGCTTGGCTGATCTAGAGTGCCGGAGCCGCCTCTGAAGTTATACCAGTGAGATCGCGACCTGTAGTACTCCTGTTATAGCCTTGGAATTGCCGATATTTTTGGGCTTCAGATTCGGGGACTCGAATTCCTTCTGATGGTGCAGTTACGAAGTGAGCGCGATGTTCTGCATCACGGTAGTATACACGCCCATTCTTCGAAAGATAATACTTACCTTCCGCTCCGTCTTTTGAAGCTTTTTGATGCTGGTTGTAGAGGTAATAAAGTCCCGCAGCACCTGCTAAAAGCGCCACTTTTTGCCCTGTACCCAATCCCTTCTTAGCTTCGGGTTGGTTTGTAGAGTTGCGATCGCTGACTGTTCTACCTGCACTATCATCAACTGGTGGTGGTACATTAGCCTTTTGGGAACCTCCTCCGCAGCTACTCAGCAAGGGTACCATTAGCAATGCCGAAAGCAGCACTGCAAATAGACGCGAAACAATTTTACGTTCTTTATATATTGTGATCATCGGATTTCTTCATCACCTGTATTTGCTAAGAGCCTTGCTGTTGCAAAAACCAAGTTGGAATTCCTGTTATTTCTCCTGGGATTGAAAGAACATATACCACTCAATTTACAACTGCACAGCTACAGCGTTTCACTATCATAATGAGCGATTTTCGCAAGCATTCCATCCTGCCTTTGAGAGAAACTGCATTCATCCCAAGGAAATATATTATTGATTTTTGATTAATCAATTTAGCTGAAATTTCGAAATATTCAGCAATTTCTCGGTTATTTTTTGTGGGTAAATAAATTAAAAAGATACAGTTACTATGCTGATCTTTGTCAAAAAATACACTCAATATGACATCAAAAAATACAGTCCAAATTAGTACTCGTCTCCTTTTGGCTTTGTGGGATTTAGGAGGAACGCAGCAGGAAGTTAAGAAGGGTCAACTCACTAAGCGAATTGTATCCAAAAGCCAGAAGGTAGCAGATTATCAGGGTTTATTTGAAGAATTGCAGAATCAGGGTGCGATCGCAATCTCGAAAAAGGGATATTCTTTGACATCTCCCAAGGGTTTAGAGGTATTGGGTGAGGGTTTGAGAAGTAGCGAGTTTAAGTTTGAAGGGACGATTGTCGGTACTTGGGCGGCGAATGCGCTGGTGAAGTGGATTAGTCAGATTGATATTGCGGTTAGTAGTGCAGATGTACCAGTTAATGGGAAGGGTGCGTTAGCGCAGCTTTCCGTTCGCGTAGCGTCTCGAAGAGAAGGAATCGCATCTTACGACGAATTTAAATCTGTAGCGTTGGAAGTCTATGACAAGCTGAACCAAAACTACAACCTAGATAATCTGATACCAATTTATCGTATCAGGAGAGAAATAGGGGAGAGAGTTAGCCGTACAGAATTTAATGATTGGGTAATAGAAATGCAAGCTGATGACATTTTACAGTTGATGACTGGAGAAGTACCAGACTTTACCCCTGATAAACGTGAAGATTCAATATCTATACCCGGTGCAGAACTACGTTCTTACGCCAAACGCTTGATTTAATCAAATTGCCCGCACACTTTGTAATTTCTCGCACCATATCAAATCACTATGACAAATACCTTTGTTTCTTCCATAGAAGCTGTCAATGTCGCAATTCAAAATCATAATCCTTTTACCAATGATGGCATAGTTAAAGAACAGGATGTCTGGGGGAAAGGATTCCCTGATGTAGCCGATCTCAATGCCCATGCTTCTAATAAAGTTTTTGAGGCAATTGAATTTGTGCGAACAAGCCAATCTAGTCAAGACAAAGTGACTTCAATTGCCATAACTGCACAAAAAGGGGTTGGGAAAACGCACCTTCTCAGTCGCATTCGTCATCAACTGGAAAAAGAAGGTGGTGCTTTATTTGTCTATGCAGGTGGCAATAATTATACAGACTTAAATTTGGTTAAGTACCAATTCCAGAAAACCTTGGCAGATAGTCTGAGTAAAACTGGTAGCCAAAAAGTAATGCAGTGGCAGGAAGTAGCTACCGCTATGGTAAACGAAGTTAAAACTGATAATTTCTCCACTCCAGCAGAGTTAGTCAAAAGATTTGACCAAGCTTATATAGATAGTTTGTCTAAAAACAAAAACTTAGTGAGTCTTCTGCAAAGACAAGTTATCAAAAATAAACCCTATGCAGATCCCTATATTTTAAGGGCTATTTTGTGGACGCTTTCAGAAACTCAAGCACCTTTTGCAATCAAATATTTATCTGGTGAAGAATTAGCTCAAGTTAATGCTGATGAGTTGGGATTACCAAATCTTAGCAAAACAAATCAAGATAGAGAAGCTGAAGCTCTCAAAAATATTCAGCAAATTTTGAATTTGGTTAGTTTTTATAACCCTGTTGTTATTTGTTTTGACGAAATAGATGTTATTAACAATTCTACTGATGATGGGTTGCCAACAGCAAGCATAATCGCTAATTTTGTCAAAATCATCCATGATACTCTCGAAAACTCTGAACTTAGTCAAGGTATTGTTATTCTCACAGTAATGTTATCCGAAACATGGAGAGATAAAGTAAACTCTATGCCAGGTGGTACACCTGACAGAATTTCAAAATATACACAAAGAAAACCACTAGATTTAAACAACGTTAGTGGTGATTCTATGGTTCAATTAGTAACTGTTTGGCTGAAAGAGTTTTACAGGTTAAAAAACTTAGTTCCTCCTCATCCACTCTATCCATTTGAAGAAAGTAAGCTAAGAGAATACGGTAAAGTAAGTAAGCCAAGTGTCAGGGAAGCTCTGCGATGGTGTGCAGATAATTTTAAGATTGTTCAGGAGGCGCTTCCATCTGATCCATTTGAGAGGTTTACTCTGGCATTTCAAAGAGAAAGTAAGGAAGATATTGGAGATTACGTAGAGAATAGTGACCTAATTTCTGAAGCTCTCTATTTTGGGTTTGTAACTTTAAAAGGGCAGACTTTAGAAGAAGTAATAATTGAAGAAGTTACAAATGATGTCCAACCCAAGACATACCATATAAACTATATAAACTTCAAGATTGTCGGGAGTAAGAACAGGAAAGAAATAAAAATCGGTGTGGCTGTAATACAGTCTTCTCAAGTTACATTAACAGCAGGATTAAAATGGTTAATTGACTACGAAAGATATGACCTTACTCGCGGGTGTTTAGTTCGTTCTGAATCCAAGATAAAACAGATGAAAAATCATTCATCTGCATACAAATTGCTGAACGAACTTAAATTTGGAAGAGGTGGTAAACACGTTGATTTGATAGAGGAAGAAATTCGCCCACTTATAGCAGTTTTAGCTGTTTATCAAAAGCGCCGGAATTATCAATTAACAGAGGAAGAGATTTTTGATATCATTTCCAAAAATAAAATTACGTTTAATAATCTTTTACTTCGAGAAATTGTAAGTGAACAATCTGGTAATATGCCTCAGATTAATGAGGATAAAGACGATACTAAATTGTATCCGCTCGGTAAATCGGGGTAGAACTAAAAAATCAGAATGTAAAATGGTACACAGTGCGTTATAAAATATGACACATGACGCAAATATCA
>NZ_JBALDL010000088.1:0-79822 GCF_036917465.1 Nostoc sp. | reverse complement strand
GCGGTTTAATACTAAAGATTATTCATCATTTCGCTAAGTCTCTGATTAACTCAGCAGTGCTGGGTCGTTTTGCATAGCCTAGTCTAAACTCCAGTGATAAATTTAAGGATAATAATTTTAACCCATTGCTCACAAGAGTTGCCCATCTGTTAAATTTAGCTGAATAATACTCTATTAATAAATCAATGAAGATAAATTTTTGGTTCGTAGCAGTTGTACTTTCCCTTACAACAACTTCTAACAGATCAGCTTTGGCTCAAATTCCAACTAATACTATTGCACAAAATAATAACGCCCAAGAAATAGAAATAACTACTAATATCAAAAAATTGTTAGATATAACCTTTACAAAAAATACTTTTAAATACTTAATTTCTGAATTATTAAATAATTTTAAATCTGAATATCCTCAAGCCCCTCAAAAATTTTGGGATACTTTTGCTGCTGAACTCAAACCAGATGATTTGGTCAATGAGATTATTCCCCTTTATAAAAAATATTTTACTAATGAAGAAATAAAACAACTCATTGCATTTTATGAGACACCTGTGGGACAAAAAGCAATTACCACTTTACCCCAAATTGTTCAGGATTCTAATCTTATTGGTATCAAATATGGAACAGCAGTAGCCAAAAGAGCCTTAAAAAAATTGGAAGCAGAAGGATATATCCGCCCTAGTAAATAAAACAGTGTGTGATTTTAACTGAAATTTAGTTAGGAATAGGTAATTTTTAGGTTTTGATCGATTACTAATCATGTTAATAAGAAGCAAAGGGGCAAGATTCTTTTTGCTCTCTTGCTCCCGGCGTGCCTATTGTGACTTGCTTAAAAAAGCAACTTTAAAGGCAATCAACTTTGCTCCCTACCTTCTACAATAAAGATAGACTTTATTGAGATTTGTATAGTTGGGGAAAAGCTGTCATGGCTCCCGCCGTTTTAATTCAGAATCTTCAAAAACGCTACGGTACAGTGGTTGCCGTCCAAGATGTTTCCTTTCAGGTAGAATCAGGAGAAATCTTTGGTTTACTTGGCCCCAACGGTGCTGGGAAAACTACAACCTTACGTGCCTTATGTACACTTACCACACCGGATGCTGGCAAAATCGAAGTATCTGGCATCTCTGTGTTGGATAATCCCAGAGTGGCAAGACAACGACTAGGCTATGTGGCTCAGGAAGTAGCTATAGATAAGGTGCTAACTGGAAAAGAGTTGCTGCAATTGCAAGCAGCACTTTATCACCTTCCACGTGCAGTAGCCAAACAGCGCATTGAGACGATATTAGATTTACTCGGTTTGCAAGAATACGCCAATAAAAAGACAGGAACCTATTCCGGCGGTTTACGCAAGCGCCTAGACTTGGCTGCTGGATTGCTCCATGCACCAGATGTTTTGGTATTGGATGAGCCAACTGTAGGGCTTGACATAGAAACTCGTGTTGTGGTATGGGATTTTCTGCGAAAATTACGCGCCTCTGGGACGACGGTAGTAATTACCAGCCATTACTTAGAAGAGATTGACGCTTTAGCCGATCGCGTGGCAATTATAGATCGGGGCGTGGTAATCGCCTCTGGGACACCTTCACAATTAAAAGATCAAGTAGGGGGCGATCGCATAACCTTGCGAATCCGCGAGTTTTCCCCCATTGAGGAAGCAGAAATTGCCAAAAACCTCTTGCAAACTTTGCCCTTTGTGCAAGAAGCCATCATCAACAGCGCTCAAGGTAATTCCCTGAACTTGGTGGTGACACCTCAAAACGATGTTCTCATTAACATACAGCAAGCGCTAAATACTGCTGGCTTGCCCATCTTTGGCATTGCTCAATCTCGCCCCAGCCTCGATGACGTTTACCTCGCCGCCACAGGACGCACCCTAATGGATGCAGAACTCGCAGCCGTTGCCACTCGCGATCCCAAGGCTGAAAAGAAGCAGCTTATGAGATAGGGGCATGGGGCATAGGGCATGGGGCATGGGGAAGAATCAATCCCCAATCCCCAATCCCCAATCCCCAATCCCCAATCCCCAATCCCCAATCCCCAATCCCCAATCCCCAATCCCCAATCCCCAATCCCCAATTATGAGCGTTACTCCTAAAACTGATATCAATTGGCAGCCGATAACATCGCCACAAGCAGATGTTAATCCGGCACCTAACTTTTTCGGTGAATTGATACAAGAGACATTGGCTTTAACTCGTCGCTTGTTTATTCAGCTGCAACGCCGTCCCTCAACTTTGGTTGCCGGAATTATTCAGCCAGTCATGTGGTTGATACTGTTTGGTGCTTTGTTCCAAAATGCCCCCAAAGGTATATTTGGCAATACAACAACAAATTACGGACAATTTTTAGCTGCTGGCATTATTGTGTTTACAGCCTTTGCTGGGGCGCTGAATGCTGGTTTACCCGTAATGTTTGATCGTGAGTTCGGCTTTTTGAATCGGTTGCTGGTAGCACCGTTAGCATCACGATTTTCTATTGTCTTTGCTTCAGCAATCTTCATTATCAGCCAAAGTTTACTGCAAGCAGCCGTGATTGTAGCGGCGGCGGCATTCTTGGGTGCTGGACTACCCAATGCAGTTGGTTTAAGTGCGATCGCTCTCATTGTCTTCCTCTTAGCTTTGGGTGTAACAGCCATCTCCCTCGGTTTAGCTTTCGCCCTACCCGGACACATTGAGTTGATTGCAGTAATTTTTGTCACCAACCTGCCATTGTTATTTGCTAGTACTGCTTTGGCTCCTCTATCCTTTATGCCTCAGTGGTTACAGGTTGTAGCTACCCTAAATCCTCTCAGCTATGCGATCGAACCCATTCGCTATCTGTATCTCCACAGTAGTTGGGGATTAGGTAGCGTCGTAATGCAGGCTCCTTGGGGTGATGTTACCTTTGGGGGAGCGTTGTTGGTGTTGTTTGGCTTTGCCCTTGTAGCCTTACTGAGCATTCAACCCCAACTGCGGCGAACTCTTGCTTAAAGAGATAAAATAGAGCAATTTTATTTAGGGTCAAAATCCCATGAAAAAACCATTTTTACAAATTCCTAGACTCTTTGTAGTTACCGTTGCAGGTATGAGCTTTGCTTCTTTGCTCATATCTCAACCAAGTTCGGCTCAAGTAAGCAGCCCAGCAGATGCTTTTCCCAGTAATAGTGCAACAGACCAAAATACCGATCCCTTCGCCCGCTCAAACTCAGACAATTTCAATATGCTTGACCTGATTCATCGGGCGAATTTCGGGACTCTCAACTGGGATTCTAACCAAAAAAACGAACAATTAGACTCAGCCGCAGCAGTCTTTAAAGCAAGTCAACAAAAACGAATTCAACAAGGAGGTCAACCACAACAAGCAACCCCCGCTTCGCCATCGGTTACGCAGCCATCGTTTACGCTGCCATTACCGTCAGGTAACTGAAATCAAACAAAGAACCCCAAGCCTTTAATACTTTGTCAGCTAGTTTTGTGGGTTTATAGTAAATAAGCACTTTAATGCTTAGAAAATAAGGACTAAAGTCCTTACTACAAACTTGTTTACCCATCAATTTAAACTTGACACACTATTAAGGCTTGGGGTTGAAACTATTTCAAAAATCCTTACTTATTGGCGTAAAAAACTACAGCCCAAGTGCAGCTAAAATATCGCCAGCATGGGTGGTGGTATTTACAGCAGTGTCAACATGGGTAATTTTACCGTTGGGGTCAATTACGTATGTGACGCGCTTGGCATAACCGCCGCCATCCACATCGAAAGCTGTGATGAGGGATTTGTCGGAATCAGCCAGTAGGGGAAAATTCAAATTATATTTTTGGGTGAATGCTTGATGAGAAACCTCATCATCAGCACTGACTCCCAACACTACAACATCTTTACCTTGATATTTAGATTGGGCATCCCGAAAACTACAGGCTTGTTTGGTGCAGCCTGGCGTGTCATCTTTGGGGTAAAAATACAAAACAACGGTCTTACCGGCAAAATCAGATAACGAGACTGTGTTGCCGTTTGTATCTTTGGCGGTAAATGCAGGTGCATCCGTACCAACTGCTAGAGGCATAATTAACCTTTCCTGTTTCAGATTGTTGATGCACTTGAAATTTTACATTAATTTATAATGATTAAATATAATTGCTAAAAAATAGCATAACTATACTTTAGGTAACTAATTTTGGTAAAATGAGGTATACAGTACAAGAAAAAATATATTCTTGAATTAATCTTTTTTAGAAGAAAAATTTCTCCCCGTACACAATGGCTGCTGCTGATTCCCAAAACCCAAATATTTTTGTCTATCCTCAAAATACACTAGAAAGAGCCGAGCGATCGCTAGTGTGTTCGCCCTTCAATCTATCTTTATTTGAAGTCATGGGACACCAGAGTGTGACATTAACAGCGATCGCCTTAGAAAATGGATTTAAGCAGGGCTATACTAAGCGTCCTTTATCAGAATTAGCCTGTGATAACGCCTTGGGCTGGCTGATCCAAGTGGGTGTATTGCGCCGAGAAGTCGATGGACAGGGGATTACAGATGGTTTTCGACTCACTCCTTTGGGTCGTCAGTTGGTAGAACAGTACCAAGGAAAAAATTGGCGGATACCTTCATGGCGCGATCGTTTATTCGATGCTGTGATTCGTTGGTTGCGGATACCCTTTTAAAAGAAAAAACCCAAGAGTTAGGATTACGCAATCAAAGGGAATAATATATACGGAAACATCACATCTGTTTATGAAGTCTTTACAATGTGGTGGGAATTGGGCATGGGGCATGGAGCAAAAAAGGAGAAAGAAGTAATTCATTTTCCTCTTAACTCTTGCGTTGTGTGTCTTGGGTAAAATTCGCTTACTTTTTCGGAGAAAGAGATAATTCATTCTCCCCTTCTCTCTTACCCCAATTCCCAATGCCCAATGCCCAATTCCCAAGTATCTTGAAAACTAACTAATAGCAACTATGAAATCAATTATGGTGGTGGGGACAACCTCCCATGCAGGGAAATCACTTTTAACTACAGCTATTTGTCGCATTCTGTCGCGGCGTGGCTGGCGGGTGGCTCCCTTTAAAGGTCAAAATATGGCTTTAAATGCTTATGTTACTGCCAGTGGTGGAGAAATTGGTTATGCTCAAGCAGTGCAAGCTTGGGCTGCGGGAGTTGTACCTTGGGTAGAAATGAACCCAATTTTACTCAAACCCCAAGGAGATATGACTTCTCAAGTAATTATCAAAGGTAGGTCTGTAGGTAAGGTGAGTGCCTCAGATTACTACGAGCAATATTTTGACCTGGGGTGGCGGACAATTGAAGAATCGCTACAGCATTTAGGCACAGAATTTGACATGGTGGTTTGTGAAGGTGCTGGTAGTCCAGCAGAAATTAACCTCAAGCACCGCGATTTAACTAATATGCGGGTAGCAAAATATTTGAATGCGCCAACGATGTTAGTAGTTGATATTGACAGGGGTGGTGCTTTTGCCCATGTCGTTGGAACCTTAGAGTTATTAGATCCCGATGAACGCGCCCTAATTAAGGGTGTGGTAATTAACAAATTTCGAGGACAGCGAGCGCTCCTAGATTCGGGAATAAAATGGTTAGAAGAACGCACAGGTATTCCTGTTGTCGGTGTTATACCTTACTTGCAAGAAGTGTTTCCTGCAGAAGACTCCCTTGATCTGCTAGAACGTCAATCGTCATCAACTAAAGCCCAAACAGACCTCAATATTGCCGTTATCCGCTTACCAAGAATTGCCAATTTCACCGACTTTGATCCACTGGAATCAGAAAGCACAGTTTCAGTAAAATATCTCAGTCCTAAGCAAGATTTAGGACATCCTGATGCCGTAATTATCCCAGGAACAAAGACCACAATTGCTGATTTACTACTGCTGCAAAAAAGCGGTATGGCAGAGGCTATTCAACATTATGCAGCTTCTGGTGGAACAGTTTTAGGTATCTGCGGTGGCTATCAAATGCTCGGTCAAATCATTGCCGATCCAGAAGGGATAGAAGGACAAGCTGGTAGATTTCAAGGGTTAAATCTTTTACCAATCAGAACTGTAATTACCGGACAAAAAATTGCTCGCCAGCGCCAAGTTAGCTCAAATTATCCACAACAGGGCTTACCAGTCAATGGCTTTGAAATCCACCAAGGGCGATCGCGCATCGAACAGCAAGGTGTAGACCCTCAATCGTACCATGCCCTATTTGACGATATTAATTTAGGATTAGTAGATAGTTGTCAATCAGTGTGGGGAAGTTACCTCCACGGGCTTTTTGACAACGGCCCTTGGCGACGCGCTTGGTTAAATCGCCTCCGTCAACAGCGCGGTTTAAAATCTTTGCCCACCGGCGTTGCTAACTACCGGGAACAGCGAGAGCAGATTTTAGATTCTTTAGCCACTGAAGTCGAAAGCCATTTAGACTTAACTCCATTTTTGTCTTAAGCTAGGCTCTGATGGGAAATTTAAATACGAATTATTAATGGTTGTTCGTGTCCGCTTTTTACCAGATGATGTCACAGTAGAAGCCGAAGTGGGAGAAGCCATCTTAGATGTAGCAGACCGGGCTGGGGTCTTTATTCCCACCGGTTGTCTAATGGGGTCTTGTCACGCTTGCACGGTCGAGTTAGAGGATGGAGAGATCATCCGCGCTTGTATTACCGCAGTACCACCACGCGAGGAATTGACGATTAATTTATTTAGCGATCCTACTTGGTAATTTTTTAACCCTCTAATTTCAGAAGGTCAGATAAGGAAGTAGAGCAAAAGAAACAAGATGAGTAAGCTTAAATACCAAATGGTAATTCAGTGGTCTGAGGAAGATGATTGCTTTTTGGTAGGATTCCCTGATTTTCCAGGACAACGCTGGCGGACTCATGGCGATACTTACGAGTTGGCTGTGGCAAATGGAATTGAAGCTTTAGAGTCTCTAATTATTGCTTACAAAGCTGCGGGTGATTCACTTCCAGAACCAAGAGTAAGTAGGGTGCATTAACGCAATTTATTAGGTGGTAACTAATATTGCACAATTTTTGCGATCGCAGGTTTTTTAGTCTAAATAGTATTTTTATGTATTCTTACTGGTTCTTTTTACTTGGACAATTTGTATATTCAGTTATCAGTGTGTGCCTGAGCTATAAAATCGGGCGATCGCACTTGGTAATTCTCACTAGCCTAAAAAATTGCCAAAACCATTGACTATCTTTAATGGTTAGGGATAAGTGAAGAACTACAGTAGACCTATAAATTTATTTGGACAATTTATCATGAGTCAACAACATAAATTTCAGAGGTTTGATCATACAAAGAAGCTAGTGAATAATTATAGTTTCCAGGTTGGCGAAACTATCAAAGGAGAAATAGTGTTTATTGAGACCATTCCTCTCGTGTCTCCAGGAATGCCTGATAAATTTATAGAAAGCAATCCTGAACTTACGATTGAGGGAAGAGTTCATAAAATTAATGATAAAGGTGAAATTGTCTTAGTTACCTTGTTAACAGAAATTAATCCTCCTTCAAATAATTCGATGGCTTACAAAAAAGGTGATATCATTAGCCTGCCTAATATGAAATCTTACTCTGTTTACCTAGTGGAATAGTCAAATTTACAGCGCTTCCGGCTATTATGCAATACAGCTTTTCTCCTTTGCCCTATTCTGTCAAGGTTTTCAGCTTTAAGATGTACCTCATAGCTGCCGGAAGTGCTGTAAAAGTGAAGTAATTCTTAGCTATTAAGATTAATTTGCCAAACAATATTTTGTGTATGCTAATAAATTTCTAGATAGTGAACTCGCAATACACCTTCTTCAACCCTTAAAAAATACATATTTTATCTTCAGACAGTAAGAAACTTTTACAGATTGTTTCCTACTGCCTATTTTTGCTATCTATATCAATTAGCTTTAACATTCAGCGCGTATTCTTTAAACCTTTCCAAATCAGCTTGAATCGTTGATTCAACTACGCGCCCTAAAAATAAGTTATCCATAATTTTGCCAATAATGCCGGGGATAGCGTAGGAAATGCTCATTTTGACAATGCTACTACCGTTGCGATCGTAAAAGCGAATCGCTCCCTGATTCGGCAAACCATCAATCGATTCCCATTGAATAATTTGGTTTGGGATAACTTTAAGAATTCGGGATTTCCAGGTAAATTCCAGACCGCCACCAGCACGAAGTTTCCAAAGAGATATATCTGGATTATCTGGCGGAATTTTCACAGAATCAATCCACTTCATCCACCGGGGCATTTGCTCCAAATCAGCCCAGAGGCTCCATACTAAATCTATGGGAGCCTCTACTTCTACCTGCACAGTATGCTCTAACCAATCTGACATTCTCTCTTCTTCCTTTGCGGTTAGTTATTTCTTCAAACTTTCCAAAATCACTTTTGCCGCCCGCCGTCCAGAAATAGTAGCACCTTCCATGCTGTCGATGTAATCTTGCTGAGTATAACTCCCTGCAAGGAAGAAATTATCTATTGGTGTTTTTTGGTTGGGACGGTACGCATCCATCCCTGGCGCTTCTCGATAGAGAGACTGAGCAAGTTTTACCACGCTGTACCAAGTCATATTTAACTCGCGCGACGAGGGAAAGAGTTCATGGACTTGCTTGAGGACATGCTGCGCGATCGCTTCATTGCTTTGGGCAATAAACGGATCTCCCGGTGTCAGCACTAGCTGTAACAATGAACCCTGTCCTGGGCGATAATAATCAGCAGGGCTAGTCAACGCCAAATCAGCAAAACAAGAAAAGTCAGCATCGGCTGTATACAGCAAATTATCGATTCCAGCCGCATGATTTAGCTGTTTACGTTCCTCTCCATCGTTCAGTTCAGTTACCCAACCATCGAAGCGTAATTGCACTGTCGCCACTGGCACTGCATCCAGTTTGTAAATATTGTCAAATTCTGACCACTTACGCCACTCCTGGGGTAGGATGCGTTGAATTCCTGGAACATCACAGGCAAAAACGTAAGCATCAGCAGCGATCGTTTCTACTGCATCACCTTGGGCAACTACTATACCAGTGACACGGGTTTGTTCAGCTGACTCTGTAAACTGAATTTCCCGAACTTGCCGACGGGTGTAAACTTTAGTCCCTCTAGCTTCCAAATATTCCAGAATGGGCTTGTGTAAATATTCAGATGGAGAACCTTCTAGCATTCGCAGAACTGAAGCTTCAGTTCTGACTGCAAATAACTGGAATATCGTTAACATACAACGGGCAGACATATTTTCGCAATCAATAAATCCCAATGCGTAGGCGATGGGATTCCATAAGCGCTTAATGCTGCCATTACTGCCACCGTGACTGCGAAACCAATCGGCAAAGCTAATTTTATCTAAGTTGCGGATAGTTTTCATCGCCCCATTAAAGTCTACCAATCCGCGAACTATCGGACTAGTACCCAAAGCGATCGCATTTTGCAGTTTATCCTGCAACGATAGTTGAGAAGTCGTGAAAAATGCCTTTAAGCCATTGAAAGGCGCACCTGTAAAGAAGCGAAAATCCAAACCACCAGTGCGCCCCCCTTTATTAATAAAAGTGTGGGTATGTTGTTTTAGGCGTAAGTTTTCTAGCACGCCTACTTTCTTCATTAAGTCAAATAGTTGGTAGTAGCACCCGAAAAATACATGCAAACCCATTTCTACATGGTTGCCATCTCCATCAACCCAACTACCAACTTTGCCACCTACAAAGGGACGAGACTCAAAAATCTCTATTTCACAACCAGCATCAGCTAAATCTACTGCGGTTGCTAGTCCAGCCAGTCCCGCACCTACGATTGCAACACGCATTCCGTCGTTCCTTTTCAGTTTCTTTACAGATTGTAACTGGGTTGGTGTCGGAATTTGCTATTTAATATCAACTCCACCAGCATGTTAAAGCATGGCAATGTCGATACTAAAACTTGTTTGATTACTTCTTTTAGTTCCGGTAATTGACCAGACGCGAGAACAACGCGTCTGTATCAGCTAGACAAATTCTTGTCCATTGCGGCACACTCAAAAAAGTATCAAAGCTATTTTTTTGGTGGCAAAGCAGTTATCTAGTAAGTAGTGAAAGTATGTTCTTACTTATTTATATCTTTGCCATCCTCGGAGACAGGCAAACTTCTAATCAGTTCACGAATCACATCGGTTGCCGGTCTACCTGTTTGTTGGCAATATTTTTCTAGCTTTTCCGCTTCCTGTGTTGCGAGATTAACTGTTATGCGTTTTACGGCCCATTTTTTATTTGTCATTATCATGCTATTTGCTGTATATTTAGATTATCGAAAGATTGTAAGTAAAGAGTGAACCGATAAGATTATCAGAGTTTGTCTCAGGAAACAAGTAATACCATTAATATTAAAAATTGTCGTTTTGTCAAAGCATTCATAATTTTCCAAAAAAATCAAAAAACTACACTTTATTTGTTACTATCTTGAGAGCAAAAACAGCACATAGTTGCTTTTAAAAATAATAACCCTACTAATAGCATCAGTAAAGCCTGACAATGAAATTTTATAAATAAATTTGAGACACCTACTATTGACTCAATCAATATTTCCAAAGTTATTCTCTATGGAAAGCATTTAACGTTCCCTCTTAACCAAATTTATTAAACTCACTTGGTGAGAACATCTGGTATAGCTGCTGAGAATAAAGCTTTAGAATCATTATCAGGCTGAAATGATGGCTTACAGGCGGTTTAGGATGGTATATACAGGTAGCGATCAATCACTTAAAAGTAGGCCAATAAGCTATCGCTCCAGAGCGAATATCCATTTACACCCATTGTTGTAATCAATAAGCTAATATCTGCTTGAACGCTTAAGGCTTTTGGCTTACGGCGATTAAGTTGATTGCTTCTCCATGTTAATCTTGTGGTCAGAAAAAACGGTATAGGACTCAGTTTTCTGAGTATCAAGAGCCATTTTGGTTGCTAAAGTTTAACAGCATTATCTGTAATTTTACACAGGCAAATTACTTCCAATTGGGTATAGTTTTACATGAATGTTGTCCATAATAATATTTTAGTTTTGTTTCATGCTTTTACACTAACTCACCATAAAGATAGGATGAATTTTTAGATGTTTTGTTCCTCTTCTTAACGATATAGGTTATTTAAAAATCAGCGTTTACATGAAGTTAATCGTATTTATCTATCTAGATATAATACGAATCATTTTCAGCCTATTTTTACGCTAATATTCTCACTATTAACCGCTTTTTTATATCGAAAACTTAAAAGGTAAATTACTACAAAAAAGATTTAAACTATAACCATTATTAATTGGTAAATGAACCGATCCAAATGATTGTCTGTTTAATTTTTTTGAGGTGTATTCATTATAGCTATCATTTATCCTCTTTCAAGAAACTTTACTTAGACACTAAATAAGCTAATTTCAAACTTTATAAAAAAATTACAAAGAAAAATAGAGAAAATGAGCTTTTGCTTAATGATATTGATACATAACAAGCTCATAAACTCAAAAAATTATTAACAAAAGATTCGATATTGAAGTACATTGGCTACTTTCAATTAAAACAAACTTCGTAAATAAGTCTCTAGTTATTTGTACTGATTTATACTGGTAAAGATCCAAATGAAATTACTAAAAGCTTTGGAAATATAGATACTTCATGAAATTTAGTTAAAGTTAGCTATCATCAGGGGTGTGTAATAGTACAGCTTGGCGACATATAGCCAACATATCAATTGACAAGATTTGGGACAAAATACTATTGTCAAAGGTATGCAAATTTCCACCGTGCTGTACTAAGCACATCAAGGCTAAGTATTATGGACTTGACTTAACATTCAATAGTTACACTGGTTCCTCAGTGCTAAATTTTGTCAATATGTGAATCAAATACACATCAACTTAATTTCTCATAGCCGTAATCTGATATTAAGGACTATGGCGATTAGTGCAACTATTCCAATTCAAGTTTGGGCATAAGTTGGAGAGTGCCAATACCCAAATCTTTAGGTGAAAGCGATCGCGTTTCAAACAAAGCCATCATGTCTCGTAACTGAGGATTGCCACGGGAGGCTCCCGTGAGTCCTTTTGCAATGATTAAGCCACAGTAGCCCTTAGTATTTTTACAGCGTTGATTCCATTTTTTTCGGGCTTCTACATGAATCGGATCTTCATCTAAAAATTCACCAAATAAGAATAATTCTTCATTTTGAGTTTGCAATAAACCCAGATCGTAGCGATCGCCATCAAAAGCATCGGCACCTGGATTAAAGCAAATTGCTTTCAGTCCGCCTGCGGCTTCAATTCTTTCAATTACAGTCTTAGCTTTGGGCCGAGAAGTTTGAATTAAAATTACCGGTAAACCGTCACCCACTTGTTTGATTTCACCAGCCTTATGGTAGGTTACACCCTTACGGAGGTGATCCAGCATTTCCCAGGACACTACACCTAAGCTAAGGAAAGAGTCTTCCGGTATCAAGTCATCTTGCAATGATTGAAAATTCGCAGAGTCAAGATTATCACTTTCTTCGTCATCGTCATCAAAGTCTGCCATCTCCTCTAACTCTGCTGCTAACTCCGGCATGGTAGAGACTGTCACAGCCACAGATTTAGTTGATTCTTCCGACTGCGGCAGAGAAATACGATAGCGACGGCTGAGGTTAGGGAAGATATCCTCATGAAACTGGCGACGGTGATCGCGAATAAAGCGGATCAGGCTTTCGATCGCAACGAAGATTACTAGTGCTTCTTCGTCATACAAAACAGACCGTAATCCTTCTAAGGGATGGATATTACCAAAAGTTGGGTCAATTTCTGATAACGGCAGATCCGCCAAATCACTTTCTTCGTCTTCGTCCTCATCTTCGTCCTCATCAGCACTCTCGAAGGTGAGAAACAGGCAATCTTGCTTGAGAAACGATTCTTCTAGATGCTCCGTTGATTCTACATCTTGTAAAACTGCGGTGCGAAACTGTTTTAAAGACTCTTCTGAGCGATAAAACAAAATTCCATACTCCATTCCCAGCATTCCCATGACTGAGGCGTAGAGTGTGCCAACATCCCACTTATTAATTTCGATTGACAAAATTTGCTGTTCTTCCAAAAATTCCCAAGGTGCTGCTTGCCAAATTGCAAATGCTTTCTCTCGCAAGATTTGTGCATACTGTGGGGGTAAGTCGGGAGTTTGACTATCGAGAATGTCAGCGAATCCGCGAAATAGTTCGTCAATTAAAGGCAGTTCTGGTGCGTAATCAATGGCAATATCCAAATCTTGCAGCACCCCCCGCAGGTAAAATTGGATCTCACGGTCTTTGACTACAATTCTTTGGGGTCTGGCAGGTCTTGCCGGACTGTGGGGATGCTCCATTGCTCGCATTAAGGTACGAACTATTGCTTCTGGGCCAACATCTGAAGCTACCACGTCCATTCCTCGCACAATACCTTGGGAGTAATCTACCCAAAGAATGCATTCTCCCTTTTCCTCGGAGTCTGAATGCTGGTTTGGTGATGACAACGGACGGCGATCGCCCTCCCATACAGAAGGAATTTGAGTTAATTTCTTCAAGCGACGACTGGTAGAGCGATTAAAACTTGTCATAGAGTAAGTTAATCAAAAGAAGCAATTTGGAAGTAAACTTTGGGGATAGCTAGCCTCGGATTAGGTTTTTATGGCTGCACCTGAAAGATAGTTGCTTCTCAGACTGCCGCCACACTTGAACTCCAAAAATACCGAATCTCTAAACACACTGAGTCTATCAATTCTAGAATAAAAATCTTTGGCTGCTTTTAACGGAGTGTTTACAATTTGGCATCTAACGACATTTAAGTCGCTAGAATGAATACAAAAACACCAAGGGCAACCCAGAGGCATTAACCAGCCGATATTAGGTAAAGCTTAGACTAATTAAGGAGTTAAAAAAGCAGATGACACAAGCAATTCAGTCTCAACAACGCGGAATTCTGTTGAGCGAAGCCGCATTGCACCAGGTAAAATCCCTCCGGGACAAGCAAGGAACAGACTTCTGCTTACGGGTAGGAGTCCGTCAGGGTGGCTGTTCTGGGATGTCTTACATGATGGACTTTGAAGACACTAGCAAGATCACCCCACAGGATGAAGTTTTTGATTATGATGGCTTCAAAATTGTTAGCGATCCTAAGAGTCTGTTATATCTCTACGGTTTAATGCTCGATTACAGCGATGCCATGATTGGCGGTGGTTTTCAATTCACCAACCCCAATGCTAACCAAACTTGCGGTTGCGGCAAGTCATTTGGGGTGTAATATTGTCATTTGTCATTTGTCCCTCGTCATTTGTCGTTTATCATTTGCACGTGCCTATGATCAATGACTAATGACCAATGACTAATGACCAATAACCAATGACTAATGATCAATGACTAATACAGTTGAATCCCTGTTTGATACAGGTTTGGAACGTTATAAAGCAGGAGAAACGGTAGATTCTTTAATCCCTGTATTTAAAGAAGTGTGCGATCGCGCTCCTAAAACTAGTGCTGCTTGGATTTGTTTGGCGTGGTTGTATCTACTCGATAACAAACCTAACTTGGCTTACAAAGCTGCACAGAAGGCAGTTAAGTTAAATCCACAAGACCCACAAGCTAGAGTCAATATCGCCTTAGCAATGCTGGAAACCGGTCAAAAAGGTTTACGGGAGCATATTGACATAGCACAACAGTTGATTTTTGTCAATGAAGAGTGGCAGGATGAAATAAAAAATAGTATTGAAGACGGTTTAAGTAGAAAACCAGATTGGCAGAGTTTGAAAAAAGTCAAAAATTGGCTGTTTGAAGAGTGAGAAGTTAAGAGTTAGCAGTAGAGACGCGATTAATCGCGTCTCTACAGGAGTGAGGAGTTAAATTCAAGTGGGGAATTCTCACTTCTAACTTACCCGTAACTTAGTTAGCAGTCGTAAGATTTTGGGCAAGTAGACAAAAGGATAGATGAAAGATAAATTGTTAAATTGGCTAAACACGATTTTAGTCGCAGATGTTTTTTTAGTTTTGTTTGGTTTTGTTTGGTTAGCGATCGCAGCGATCGGTGATTCAGTAGGAGTAAACTTGGGTTTGGATTTGTGGCATCAACTCTGGCAACCCGTATTTAACCCAGCGATCGGCATCCTCATGGGGGGTGCAATTCTTAGTGGTATTATCAGTTGGGTTTCCAAAAAATTTCTCTCCAGTCAAGAATAAAGGGATTGGGGATTGGGGATTGGGGATTGGGCATTGATTATTAATTTTTCCCCTCGTCTTACCCCATCTCCCCCATCTTCCTACTCCTTTTTGACTCTATGTAAGAATTTGTCTTAGTGCTGACTGTAAATGAGGATATTTGTACTCAAAACCTGTTTCTACAGTCCGCTTGGGAAGGACTTGCTGCCCTTCTAAAACTACTATAGCCCCGTCTCCTAAAAGAGCTTCGATCGCAAAACCCGGAACAGGCAACCAAGAAGGGCGATTCATTACTTGTCCCAAAGTTTGACTTAAATCTGCCATTCGCACTGGGTTAGGGGCAGTGGCATTGTATACGCCTTCTATTTCTGGTTTAGTTAAAGCTTGCATAATCAAGTTAACTACATCGTCTACGTGAATCCATGAGAACCACTGGCGACCACTACCAATGGGGCCACCAGCAAAGAGTTTGAAAGGTGGAATCATTTTACCTAAAGCACCACCATTGCCTAGAATAACCCCAAAACGCAGAATGACCAGCCGTACACCAGCATCTTTTACTTTTCTCGCTTCGGCTTCCCAGGCTTGGCAGACTTGGGCGAGAAAATCGTTACCAGATAGACTTGTTTCATCAAAGGTTGCAGTTTCACTAGTGCCGTAGTAGCCAATAGCCGAAGCGTTAATTAAAACGGTTGGTTTGGAGTTAGCGTTGGCAATTGCTTCAACTATTTTTTGTGTGCCTAACTTGCGGCTATTGAGGATTTCTTGTTTTCGTTCTGGTGTCCAGCGTCCTTCACCAATAGGTTCTCCTGCCAGATTAACTACGCCATCACAGCTAGCAATGACACTTTGCCAAGAACCAGATGCATTTGGTGTATAGGCAACAATTTCTAGATTTGGAAAAGCCTCAGATGGAAAAACCTTTTTAGCAAAAGCAGTATTCCGAGTTAATACTACTATTTGATGATTTTTTGCTTGGAGTCGTTTCACTAAAAGACTACCGACAAATCCTGTTGCTCCAGTAATTGCTACTTTCATTCATTTTCTACCTCAGCCAAACCCTTATTGTAAAGTTTTTGGTCGAACTTTGAACCTACAAAACTTTCTTTGTGGATAGAACAGATGCAACTGGATCGGGCGTAAATATTTGAATGACTTTCTGTTTAGATGCTTCGGTATTATAGGATGGACAGAGTGTTGCAAGGCGTGGGGCTATTATGGCTCGCTATACCTGTTCGTTTCTTCTTTCTGTTCCTAGTGACCATCTGTTGCCGTTACTTGTAGAACTTCTACAGGACTGTCAGTTGGATATTCAATACCACACGGGCGATTACATTATCGCTCGTCAAATTCCTGGTGGTAATGTTCCTTTTCCTAAATTGATCGCAGTAGAAGTACTGATTGATAAATCAAAATCTACTGAAACGGAAACCCGGATGAGTATTGTGATTAAAAATGAAGAACTACCACTTCAACTAGATAATTACTGCCGACAAATGTTTGAATTTATCAAGCAGGCGATTGAAAGTAGCCGCCATTGGCATTTGATTGAAAGTCTTGCAGGATAACTTTGGTAATTGAATTGACAATTCCACGGCTTTAAGCCGTGAGAGTGTCAGACTGTGATTGGTACTTAGAGGATGTCTGAGAAGTATCAAATATTTATTGATCCCCCCTAACCCCCCTTAAAAAAGGGGGGATAAGAGTGTAAAAGTCCCCCTTTTTAAGGCGAGCCACTGCGGTCTTGGGGTCTCCCCAAGTGGAGCATCTGGCGTGGATTTAAGGGGATCTCTAAGCATTCGGTGTATACAAAAAACTTTTCAGACATCCTCTTATAATTCAATCTTCCAGATCCTCGGTCATTCCGGGGTTTATTAGTGTAATATCGTACTCGCTCGAATCCGTTTGTCCCAAGCGCTGAGTGTTTTTTAAAAGGTAATAAATGGCACGAACTTGAGGTCCAAAAACGATTTCGTCTTCATTTCTGAGATCGTGGTTTGGTATCTTACGTCCATTAATCATCAAACCGTTGGAACTTGCCTTACCTTTGGCATCGCCATCTACAATCCGGTAATAGTAGCTATGACTATTATGCTCTCGTGGCAATCTTACTAATGTGGCATGGCGGCGGGAGACAAACTGCGACATCAAACGGATATTACACTCGCGATCTCTACCAATAGAGTAGACGGGTTGCTCTAGAGAAAATTCTTTGCGACCTTGATCGTCTTCAATAATCAGTAGATGGTTTTCATTATTTTCTGCTGCCATTGACAAATCGATGGAACTATGATTTAACAAGATTTGTTTAGGATCGTATTTTGCCATTTTCACGCACCATAAGCGTCTGGTGCTAATCTAAATAAGCTTTAAAATTGCATAATACCTTGAAAGAGTAGAACTTGGTCGTTCTACTCCAGTAGCTATGATAGCTTTTGTAGGTGTCTCAACAAGCTTTGTAATCTGCATAAAACCTGAATAGCGACTCAGTTTAACGAATAATTACTAATTCGTAATTCGTAATTAAAAAAAGGTTAGAGTCTCTAACCTTATGGTTGAGGATTTAGCGAATCCGCTACGCACTGCTTTTAAGCAAGCTATGCGTAGCGTCTCGTAGAGAGCATAATTTAGTAATTACGAATTACGAATTGTCAAATTGAGATGGAAATAATTAAGATTTGTGCTGGGAAATTTTAGGTGCAGCAAAGTATTTTACGAGTGATGAGCTAATCGCCGTAATAATATTGAGTTTGTGACGACGCTAACAGAGCTAAAAGCCATTAATGCAGCAGCACCAGATGGGTTAAGCACAAAACCCAGACTAGGGAACAAAACACCAGCTGCTAAAGGAATGCCAACAGTATTATAGGCAAAAGCCCAGAATAAATTTTGGCGGATTTTGTTGAAGGTGGCGCGACTAAGCTGAATAGATTCGACGACATCGTTTAAGCGATCGCGCATTAGGACAATTTCAGCAGTTTCCATAGCCACATCTGTCCCAGAGTGCAAAGCAATTCCGACATCTGCTTGGGATAAAGCTGGAGCATCGTTGATTCCATCTCCTACCATTGCGACAACTGAGTGCTGAGTGAGGAGTGAGAAGTTAGGAGTTTTCTTTGTCCCCTTGTCTCCTTGTCCCCTTGTCCCTTCTAACTGGAGAGACTGGATTGCAGCCGCTTTTTTCGCTGGGGGAACACCCGCGATCACATCAGCGCTGTCTAATCCTAGTTGTTTGGCTATGGCGCTAGCTGCTTCTTGGCGATCGCCACTGAGCAACATTACCCGTAATCCCATCTGACGCAATTTGTCTACAGTGGATTGGGCATCTGGTCTGAGGGTATCAGAAACAGCAATTAGCCCAGCTAAAGTTCGCCCAACTGCTATGCAAACGACTGTTTTACCATCTGTTGCTAAATTCTGTGCTGCCTGTTGTGCAGTTTCACTAATGGCAATACCGTGCCAGCTTAACCAGTCCCAGTTACCCAACAGCACAACAGTACCCCCTACCACAGCAGATACTCCTAGCCCCGGTTCCGTGTGAAAGTCCACAGCCTCTGGAATAGATAACTGTTGCTTAAGTGCTTCTTGCTGAATCGCTTTTGCTAGAGGGTGGTGAGTACCGCTTTCTACAGCTGCTGCTAGTTGTAATAGAGATTGGGAATTCCTAGTCCTCAGTCCCCAGTCCCCAGTCCCCGATCCCTCAATTAACAGACAATCTGTGACGATGGGATTACCTGTGGTCAGAGTGCCAGTTTTATCAAAAACTACGGTGTCTAACTGGTGTACTTTTTCTAAAACATCGCCGCCTTTGATTAACAAACCCCGTTCTGCGCCCATAGCAGTCCCAACAAGAATGGCTGTTGGCGTGGCAAGTCCTAAAGCACAGGGACAGGCGACTACCATCACTGCGATCGCCAGTTTTAAACTAATTAATAAAGGGGAGTGTGGAACTTCATGTGTAGCGTGGCTGATCATTTCCATGTTACTAGACATGGTGATATCAGTCCAAATGTGAGTACCAAAAAAGTACCAAAAGACAAATGTTAATACAGATGCTGTCAGCACGCCGTAGGTAAAGTAACCAGCTACTGTATCAGCTAATTTTTGCACTGGGGCTTTCCGAGTTTGGGCGGCTTCTACTAAAGCGACAATTTGAGCTAGAGTTGTATCACTTCCAGTCCGGGTTGTCTGAATAGCGATCGCTCCTGACTGGTTGAGTGTCCCCCCTGTCACCGGATCTCCCGGCTGCTTAATTACTGGCACGGCTTCCCCAGTCAACATGGATTCATCCACCGTTGTTTGACCAAGCACCACTTCACCATCGACAGGAATTTTATCACCTGGCAGCACTTGTAACCATTCACCAACCCGCACTTGTTCAGCAGGAATCTCTACACTAGAAGATCCCACTCCGCCTTTTTCTGGGTTGGCAATCAATCGCGCTACCTGTGGCTGGAGTGCTAACAATTTCCTAAATGCGGCAGCCGCGCGACCCCTAGCTTGTTGCTCTAATGTTCTTCCTAAGAGAATAAAGCCCAGCATCATTACTGGTTCGTCAAAGAAACACTCCCAACCCATTTGGGGAAAGAGTAACGCTACTAAACTAGCAATGTAGGCTGTTAGGGTTCCCAATCCGATCAAGGTGTTCATGTTAGGCGCATTTCGCCGCCAACCCAACCAGCCATCTACTAAAATCGGGCGACCGGGAATTAATAGTGCCACTGTCGCCAGTCCACAGTGAAACCAGATGTTATTTAGCATTGGTAGCACCGAGCTACCAAGATTACCAAAATGTCCACTTCCAGACAATAACAGCAAGATTACAGCGATCGCTAACTGTCTTAAAGAAGACTGCATTTCTCGGCGTTGTCGTTCTGCTGGATCTGGTAAAGTAGATATCTCACCTGCTACTGTACCCCTAGCTTTCCGGGGTTGAGTGGGAAATCCAACGGCTGTTAGTCTTTGTGCTAGTGCATCTGCATCTACCGCACCAGTTTCTGACTCTACAACTGCTACCTCTGTGGCCAGGTTTACACAGGCACTCTTAACTCCTGGATGTTGGGTTAGCTGTCGTTCTACTGCATTCACACACCCAGCACACTTCATACCCCCAACATCGAGAATAATTTTCTCTAGGATTGGATCAAGTTCTGGGACTAGCTTAGTTTTTGGGACAAGTTGCATGGCAAGTATTTAGATTCGCTACAGAAATTCAACGCTTGACTAAAAGCATCTCTAATTTGAGCGTAGGCTAAATATGGAACTACGACTGTATGTCAACCCTATTAAATTTCTTAATTTATCGTACCTCGCTGAGGGTCACTGACGGCTCCAGCGTAAATAAGTCACATAAATGATCGCTCCAGCTTGCATTGGCATCACGACAACCAGACTTTTCCAAAAATTGTGAATTTCCAAATTAGACATAGCGCTGAAATAGCTAAAGCCCAACAATAAGAAGAGTATCCAGATTAACTGTTTACGTTTGATGGTTAGCATAGCAATACGATTCAGAATTTTTTAGCAAATAAGCTGTTGCGTATTTAATTTGTATATGCGACGCGGGCTTTTCAGCCCGCACTACAATAATTTTACGTTTTCGTGTTATGCAATTTAGCTGCACATCAGCTTAAATATTAAGTTTTTAGAACCAGCTCTGCTTATTCACAAAGTAGGTATTTACAAACTCTTCAGGGGACTTATTCAAATAGATCATGCCTTCAATCAAACCTACAAGTACCATAATTAACAAGGCAATGCCGTAGGTGAAAGAACCCGCAACTACAGAAATTACCAACATGATAAAGCCTTCTGGAGCGTATCCTAGAATAAATTTATGAACCCCAAATCCTCCAAGGATAATGCCACAGTAACCAGCTAGAAGTTGTTTGGTAGGGTGACTGGGGTTGAAATTTGACATATTAAGTGCTGCTCCTTGATAAGTGAGGTTTGAACAAGAATTCAGAAGTCAGAATTCAGAAACAAAATACCTTTACTTGCTTAATAAATAGATTTTTAATTTTTTCAGTACAAGTAAGCCCCAAGACGAACGACTAAAATCAGCGTTCTTCTTTCCAGAGGAGACACTAAAATGTCTGCCGGTATAGTTTGAAAATCTGGCACTCCTTAATAAATTTTGGTGGATTGGATGGTTGCAAACCCTGGTGCGGCAGCTTTGCAGATTTTCAGGTAAGACATTGATCTTGAGAATCATGAACCTCAATAATCAGCAAATACTGCTACACCACTTTTTACAAGTCCATCAGTATTATTTCCGGGGTTTTTTACGAGCGCTTCCCGCGTGCATGAAACGCCATTGCACCAATGACAAGATCGGTTGTTGGCTAAAATCACCCAAATCGGAATAAATACTTAACTAGATAGTTTGTTGTCTATGTTAAGAGCATTCTTTGATTTGCTTCTACCATTATCTTAATTAGGTTTTCAGCTAGTATTTATGCTTAACAAGCAATTATCACTAGTAAATTGTCTCTACTTATGCAGATAAAAGCAGATATTTCTCTTTCTAGCAATAGTACAGCTATAGTATTAATTACTACCTAATACAAATAGACTTAATAATGTACCACTATTCCAGAGACTATGGAGAAGCATAGGAGCAAATAGGTTACGCGATCGCGTGTAAACTACCCCTAAAACGATCCCCAATGCGGTCAGGGGAAGAATTTCCGACAAACTGAGGTGAGCGATCGCAAACAACAAACTACTAATCAGAATCGATCCCCATACGGGTAAGTAGCGAGTTAGAGAGGGTAACAAAAAGCCACGAAATAGAATTTCTTCAAAAAATGGAGCTGCGATCGCGGCTGTGGAGAAAAATATGCCTAGTGCTATACCATCTTGGCTTTCTAGGGCCAGTTGCAATAGAGGGTTACTACCACCCTGTCCTTGCCATAGCTGTTGATTAATCAAAGATACCACCACAACTATAGGTAAAGCCGCACAATAGCCTCCCAGTCCCCACAAAAACCACTTATCTTGAAAACGGAAGCGAAACCAAAATTCCGGTAACGGAAAAAAGGGCTTGAGAGAAAAATACAATACTAACAGCGCACCCGATGCTACCAGTAAGTAACTAACTAGAACATAAAACGCTTGAAATCGCACATCTGCGACAGGACGAGGGATAGGGATCAGCGATAGCACTAAAGGCACAAAGATTTGCCCCATGAAGAAAAAGCCGACGACAAAAACCTGCAAAATCGTTTCACCATCCCAAGGCGTTGACCAAGGGATATCAGCATTTTGAGCTAGTAATGAGGCTTTTCCTTTCAACAAGCGTTGAGCAAATAATAAAATCAGCAATATTAGACCAATTAAAGCTGCAAAAGTTGGAATAGTACCAATAAGCGCTAATTTCAACACTGCTTGAGCAGCAGTTTCTTGTTGTGCAGCTTTAACTGCTGATAAAGCATCTTGTCGTTGCTGGAGTTGGTATAGCTTAACCAAAGCAGTAGAGCGAAACCAACCTT
The DNA here is from genome assembly GCF_036917465.1 of Nostoc sp. Taxonomy (GTDB): domain Bacteria; phylum Cyanobacteriota; class Cyanobacteriia; order Cyanobacteriales; family Nostocaceae; genus Nostoc. The sequence goes on along the minus strand of NZ_JBALDL010000088.1, from coordinate 57,194 downwards.
CTAAATTCTTTTGAATCCGTTCCTGAGCATTTTGGAGCAGACGGGGAGGATTGCTCCACAGTCCACTTAATACAGCTGCGGTTTCTCCAAATTCTGGATTGATATCTGAGCGTTGTTGTAATTCGCTCCAAGTTTTGAGGGCTGTATCCGTTTGTCCTTGCTGTGCTTGTAATATTCCCAGGCGCAAGTCTAACTCAGCCAGTAATTTTTGTAGTTGCTTGAGGGACTTTTGTAACTGTTGCTTTCCCTCTTTAGAAGTTTTAGTAGTCGGAGGAATATCAGGTAAAGGTTTAGGAGGAGTGGGAGTTATTTCCAATTGAGAGCGTAATTGGGCAAGTTTGTTGTTAACTTTGTCCAAATTAGCTTGAACTGATTGACGCGCCTCTTGATATTGCTTTGTGGCGCTTTCTATGGGTTGTTCACCCAGTATTGCTTCCCGAATCCCTTGGAAATTGTCATCGCTGCTATCTTCAGATTGCCAAGCTTGGGCTTGTAGAGCAATATTGGTTTGGTATAGTTCCAGGCGACTTTGAAATTGAGGTTCTTGCCAACTACCGAATAAAGCCGAAACTGCCAACAGAACTGCTATCGGCGTTAGCACAAAAATTAAAACCAACCGCTTGAGTGTCATCTATCCCCCTTTGACTAACCAGTGGAGAGCGCATCCCCCTTGGGAATTATCGCAATAAAAAGTCAGAGGTGGATAGATATCATCAATATTATAAGTTTGCGATCGCACCGACCATGTTAAATTACAACCCATTGCACTGCTTACCCTCCGCCGAGGATCTGCCAGATTCTGACGATGAACCGGGCGATCGCTGCCGAACAACGCGCCGACAGGCTGGCGCAAGAATTGCGAAGGTTGGGGATAGATCCAGATTCTTTGAGTTGATTTTGTGGGGTGCGATCGCGTTTTAGTAAAAGCAATGCGCTCGTCTGTACTATATGCTATTTTGTACTTAGCTAATTTCACCATTTTTATTTGAGGAACTTACCTAGGAGCATTAGTATTTATGCCTTTTACAACAATAAAGGCGGTGTTGGGAAAACAACGCTTTGTTCTAACGCTGCAACACTTTATGCTGAAAAAAACCCAAAAACCCAAGTTTTAGTTATTGATATGTGTCCTCAAGCAAATATCTCTCAATTTTTGCTTGGAGGAGGTAAAATAGGATACCAAATAAATCAGAAGCTACAATCTTCAGCTACTAGAAAAAATATAGTTGGGTTTATAGATTGGCTTTTAAAGGGAAACTCAAACTTCCGAAAACCTAATAGTTCATTTCAGATTCAAGTGTACCGTTACAATCAACATATCTCGCAAAATTTATATTTAATAGCTGGTGATTCTTTTTTAGAGTCTCTTTCATTAGCTTTAAACTATGCAGTCATTAATCCAGCAAATATAAAGGCATGGTCAGAATACATGACCGCTATAAGAAGGTTATGTGACTATGAGTATAATAGTGAAACTTATAAAGATATGGTTGTTTTTATAGATTGCAATCCCAGCTTTTCTATATATACACAAATGGCTCTAGTTTCTTCAGATAAAATTGTGGTTCCAATGATGGCAGATTTTAGCTCTCTTGAAGGCATAAAAAGTCTTTTTATGCTACTTTTTGGTAAATATCCTTCTGCTGCTTTAAGACAGTATGCTGATGGAATAATTACTTTTAATAATCAAGTAGAACACTTTAAACTGAAATTGCCAGTAATTTACGAGTTTGTTTTTAATAACTATACAATTAAGGATGGAGTTGCAACAGCATTTTATTCTATAAGAACAGAACTAATTGATTTTTGCTACGAGCAATTTAATAAATTGCCTTCATTATTTGCACCTTGTCAATATACCCCAACTTCTAGCAAGGAATGGGAAAACTATTATTTTTCAGACATAAAAGATTTCCACACATCAGGTAAAGTATCATCGTCTCTTGGAATTCCTATGTCTATGCTTCCCAAACAGTCTAAATATATAATGCCAGATAGCAGTGATGTTAAACTTCCTATTAGTAATTACTCACAAGCTTTAGAAGATATAGAATTATTTGTGAGCAAGATACACTAAATTATTCCTCAAAAAGGTTGCATTGCCGACCCCATTATCCTATCTTCTCCCTCACCCAAGCGCGAAATGATTTGAGCAAAGCAATTTCTCCCATACTTTTACTCTGCTCAATAAATCTGCTTATCTCACTCACCGATACTATAGGAAAGGCAATACTAAACTTACACTCGGCATATTGCCCCTCTATTAACTGATAAAACTTTAAATTTTGCCCATCATATCTCCAAAGTTCAGTTACACCCAACGCTGAATAAATCCCCAATTTGTTAACTGAACTGCTGGTAATGTCAATCTCAATTGCTAAGTCAGGTGGAGGATCATTTTCTAAATCTAAAGTTTCCTTACCTCTAATAGCTAGTTCATTTTGGATATAGTAGCAAGTATCTGGTTCTATTCCCCGCTTTGATATTTTCCGCTTCAATGTTGTTGAACCAGCACTTCTCACTTCAATTCCTAATTCTTCAGCTAAAGCAATAATAAAATTCCCAAAATTACTTTTGGGGTTTTCGTGTTCAAAAAGTGGGGTCATAATTTCTAAAATACCGCAGTCGTAAGCAAACCGAGAACCTCTATGCTCACCTGTATCTCTCAGTAAGGCTTCAAAGGTTTCCCAGCTAACGTTGTGTAGGACTGTTCTTTGTTCCGCAAGCGTTGACTTGACAAGCATATTAAAATACTTCTTCTGTCAGGATATTAGATAAAATCCCGATAATTTTACCTATGTCATTAATATAATACTCGCTCAAGTCGATTTCAATCACTTGCCCAATGAGTCTCAAAAACTTCCAGTTAGTTCCAGTGGTGACAGTTCCATAAATTGTCTGAATGTTATTACCCTCACGTTCATTAAACAATTTAGCTGCTAACATCTCGGCGACACACTGACCTAATCCTGCGTTGATATTTTCTTTTTTAGCTTCTACAATTGTGATAACTGGTGCATTGAGAATTAATAGTTCTGGTGAACGGCTAATAATAAAATCGCAATTTCCATTTAAACCTTGTGCTGAATCAACTGTAAAATCAATACCAGAAAATAAACTTATTTGATTATTTAAATATTTTCTTACAGCAATTAAAATAGGTGCAATAATCATCTCTGAACGAGATTTTTCTGTATTACTAGCAAGGGCTAAAGGTACATTTTCCCGCAATAGTTCTTCAAGTAATGGTGGACACTCTACTTCATGTACAGATGCAAATATATCAACTTTATCAGAAATAGTTAGACCAAAAGTTTTTCTAACTCTGTCTAAAGTAAAGTCACTGTATGACACTTTAGTTTCTCCTGTAAATAATCCAGATAATTAAATTGTGCCAATTATTAGCAAGATATGTTGCTGATATTTGGCACAATTAGTTTCTGAATATTTTGTAACTTTAAGCAAGGAAACCTGCAAAAAAGTCCAGAGTTTCTTTCAGTGCTTTGATGAAAATATCAATTTCTTCGCGGGTGTTGTAGAAAGATAGACTTGCTCGTGCGGTTGCGGCAAGACCTAAGTAGCGGTGTAATGGTTGAGTACAATGGTGTCCAGAACGGATGGCAACGCCTTCTTGATCTAATAATGTAGATAAGTCGTTAGCGTGGACTTCTCCGGCTGTGAATGATGCAAGAGCGGCTCTCCCTTCACCTTTTGCATTTGGTTTGGGGCCGTAAATTCTAATTTGGGGAATTTGCTCTAATTGTTGGAACAAATAAGCTGTTAATTCTGCTTCGTAGGCGTGGATTTTATCCATGCCGATACTGCTAAGATAATCGATCGCAGCACCAAGTGCGATCGCTTCTCCAATTGCAGGTGTACCAGCTTCAAATTTATGGGGTAATTCTGCGTAGGTGGAATGGTCTAAATACACCTCTGCAATCATCTCACCACCACCAAAAAATGGTGGCATTGATTCTAACAATTCTAACTTGCCATACAGAAATCCTATCCCAGTTGGAGCGCACATTTTATGACCAGATGCTACCAACCAATCACAATCTATCTTCTGCACATCAACAGGATAGTGGGGAACACTCTGGCAAGCATCAACTAAGAATTTAGCACCATATTTGTGTGCGATCGCAGCAATTTCTGCCACTGGATTTATGCAACCCAAAGTATTAGAAATATGCACCACTGACACCAACTTAGTTTTGTCAGAAATCAGCGTTTTGAACTGCTCAAAATCAAAAGTTTCTTCTGGTGTCAATTCCACAAATTTCAGGACTGCACCCGTCTTTTGCGCCACCAATTGCCAAGGTACAATATTACTGTGGTGTTCCATCACCGAGAGAATAATTTCATCCCCCGGCTGTAAATTATTCATTCCCCAACTGTAGGCTACTAAGTTAATCGCCTCGGTTGCGTTACGGGTGTAGACAATTTCCTGACGCGATGCCGCATTGATGAACTTGGCAATTTTATCTCTAGTACCTTCATAAGCATCGGTAGCTTTAGCACTCAGGGTATGGGCACCGCGATGCACGTTAGCATTATATTGCTCGTAATAATCCCGTAGGGTATTTAATACAAACAAAGGCTTTTGCGATGTCGCCGCATTATCAAGATAAACCAGAGGTTTACCGTTGACTTCCTGATGCAATATCGGGAAGTCAGCGCGAACTTTATCAGCAAGGGTTTTGGTAGGAGTAAAAGTCATTGGTAGATTACGTTATTACTCATTAGTCAGGGACTTGAGATTATTCACTGTGTTTAAAAGGATTTCTCGCAGAGAAGAAACTGGTATTTTGTTGATAACTTCAGCAGCGAAGGCGTTAATTAACAACTTCCGAGCATCGTTTTCATCAATTCCCCGACTTTGCAGATAGAATATTTCGTCATCTTCCAATTGGCTAACGGTAGCACCGTGAGCGCATTTGACATTATCTGCTGTAATTTCTAATTGGGGTTTGGTATCAATTCTGGCTTTCGATGATAGTAGCAAATTACGATTCAACTGGGCTGCATTTGTCAACTGTGCTGGTTTGGGTACAAGAACTTTACCATTGAACACCGCATGAGCGCGATCGCCTACAATACATTTATGCAATTGGTCAGTTGTACCATGAGGATAGTTAAGTGCGATCGCACTGTGAGTATCAGACAACTGTTTACCAGAAATTACCGTCAACCCATTGAGAGTAGTTTCCGTCTGCTCACCAGTTTGCAAAACTTCCAAATTATGCCGCGACAACTTAGCACCTAAAGTTATGGCATGACAAGTATATCGACTATCACGAGCTTGTGCGATCGCAGTCTTCCCAATATGAAAAGCCTCTGCACCTTCTCGCTCAACCCTAGTGTGACTCACTTGGGCATTGTCACCAACCCAAATTTCCGTAACCGCATTAGTAAAATATACTCCGTCCTCCGCGCTCTTGGCGGCTTGGCGGTTCGTATACTCCTCAACCAACCTCACCTGAGAACCACTTTCCGCCACCACCAAACAACGCGGCTGTGAAATCGTCGCAGTCTCCCCCGCAACCGCAACAAACACCAAATGAATTAGCGTTTCAACCACCACATTCTTCTTTACCCACACCACAGCAGCATCAGTTATTCCAGCCGTATTGAGAGCAGTAAAAACTTCCTGCGCTCCCTCCGCTTGAGCTAAATACTGCCGTACACCCTCCTGCTCAACCGCAGACAAACCAGCCAAATTACTCACCACAATTCCAGATGGTAAATCTGAAACTGCGGATAACTCCGGCGCAAAAACGCCATTAACAAAAACCAAACGACTATTAGCCGCCTCTGGCAAAATATCAAATTGCAAAGACGCGAATTTTCGCGTCTCTACATTAAATTGCACCTTTCGCAGAGACGACAAATCAGTAAACCGCCATTCTTCCTCGCGGGTAGTGGGGATAATCGAGTGGCGTACCCAATTAGCAGCACTTTGGCGTAATTCCTGCAACCAACCTTCTGTTTTCGTTGCCGTTACTTGATTTAACAACCCAGTCAGATAATCATCTCTATCTAACATCGATGCCAAACTAACTACATTGGAATTAGGTATTGCACTAGGAGATACTTGAATACTCATTACACACCCACCTCAGCAGCTGCGAATTCTGCCAGTACCCAGTCATAACCGCGAGACTCTAATTCCAACGCCAGTTCTTTACCACCACTGGTAATAATCTGCCCCTGTGCCATCACATGCACAAAATCAGGCACAATATAATCGAGTAACCGTTGGTAGTGAGTAATCAAAATTGTCGAATTTTCTGGAGTTGCCAGTTGATTTACCCCATTCGCCACAATTCTGAGCGCGTCAATATCCAAACCCGAATCAGTCTCATCCAAAATTCCTAGTTTCGGTTCCAGCAGTGCCATTTGCAGAATTTCATTCCGCTTCTTCTCGCCACCAGAAAAGCCTTCATTCAAACTCCGACTGAGAAAACTGGGATTCATCTTCACCACATCCAGCTTTTCCTCAATCAAATCGTCAAAATCAAAAGCGTCTATTTCCTCTAAACCTTGCGCCTTGCGACGAGAATTGTACGCCACCCGCAAGAAATCCAAATTGCTTACACCCGGAATTTCTAACGGATACTGAAACGCCAAAAACACACCACTTCTAGCGCGTTCCTCCGGTTCCAACTCCAGTAAATTTTGCCCCTGGAAAATCACCTCACCGCCAGTCACCTCATACGCCGGATGCCCAGCCAACACCTTAGAAAAAGTACTCTTACCAGAACCATTCGGCCCCATAATCGCATGAATCTCACCCGATCGCACCTCCAGATTCACACCCTTAAGAATCGGTGTCCCATCAACATTAGCCGTCAGATTCCTAACCGACAGCACAACTTCACTATTTTCAATAATCATCTTCTCTCTTCTCTCTCTGCGCTCTCTGCGCCTCTGCGGTTCGTCATTCTTCCAAAAGATAAACACAGAAAGCCGATGTCCCTGTGTTTATCCTTGCTTCCATTTATCCAACACTGCCTTCCAACTTCAAACTCAACAACTTATCAGCTTCCACAGCAAACTCCATCGGTAGCTGATTGAAAACATCCTTACAGAAGCCGCTAATCATCATCGAAATAGCATCTTCAGAAGAAATACCCCGTTGAGCAAAGTAAAATAACTGATCTTCCCCAATCTTAGAAGTAGAAGCTTCATGCTCCACCTTCGCACCGTTATTTTGCACCTGAATATAAGGGAAAGTATTCGCATGGGCATTATCCCCAATTAGCATCGAGTCACACTGAGAATAATTTCTTGCCCCTTTCGCTGTCGGGTTAACTTTCACCAAACCCCGGTAACTATTACTAGAATTACCTGCGGAGATTCCCTTAGAAATAATTGTACTACGAGTATTCTTACCTACGTGAATCATCTTGCTGCCAGTATCGGCTTGCTGCTTATGATTTGTCAGCGCTACCGAGTAAAACTCACCCACAGAGTTATCACCCACCAACACACAGCTAGGATATTTCCAAGTAATTGCCGAACCTGTTTCTACTTGAGTCCAGGAAATCTTGGAATTTACACCCTGACACAAACCGCGCTTGGTGACAAAGTTGTAAATACCGCCTTTACCGTTAGCATCTCCGGCGTACCAGTTTTGCACGGTAGAGTATTTTATTTCAGCGTTATCAAGGGCGACGAGTTCCACGACGGCGGCGTGTAACTGGTTGCTGTCATACATCGGTGCGGTACAACCTTCAAGGTAAGAAACATAACTACCTTCTTCAGCGACAATCAAAGTCCGCTCAAATTGTCCCGTATCACCAGAGTTGATGCGGAAGTAGGTAGACAGTTCCATTGGGCATTTTACGCCTTTAGGAATATAGACAAAAGAACCATCGCTAAATACGGCGGCGTTCAAGGCGGCAAAATAATTATCAGCGATAGGAACAACGCTACCCAGGTATTTTTTGATTAGTTCTGGGTGTTCTTGCATCGCTTCTGAAAAGGAGCAGAAAATAACGCCATCTTCCGCTAGCTTTTCTTTAAATGTAGTAGCGACAGAGACGCTATCGAAAATCGCATCGACGGCGACATTTGCCAATCGCTTCTGTTCAGATAGGGAAATGCCTAACTTCTCGAAAGTTTCTAAAAGGGTTGGATCAACTTCGTCCAAGCTGTTTAGTTTTTCTTTCTTACGTTTTGGCGCTGAGTAATAAATGATATCCTGATAATTTATTGGCGGATACTTGACATTCGGCCAAGTTGGTTCCGTCATTTTTTGCCACTGGCGATAAGCCCGGAGGCGAAAGTCCAGCATGAACTGTGGCTCGTTCTTCTTAGAGGAGATCAAGCGAACAACGTCCTCATCTAGTCCACGCGGAATAGTGTCGGCTTCAATATCAGTAATAAAGCCGTACTTGTAGGGTTGGTTGACTAAGGTTTTGACAGTGGCACTCATCAGTAATAATCTCTCGTGTTCTGAACTCTTTTAGGATTGGAGACGGACTTTATCTTTAGTCGATTCCCATATCAGGTTACGCAATGGTTACACGGCTGCTAGAATAGTGGTGGAGACTAAAACAACAGCTTTGTTGTTTAACCTATCTTCATTTTACGCTAGATTAACAACAACAATGTTGTCAAAGTCAAATTTTCAAAGAAATTTTTGGAACGTTCGCTGAACGCCTCGCACCAACCATAAGATGGCGACTACCCACCAGTCCTCAACCAAGCAAGATATCCTTGAGTATCTGCACAGACACGAAAAAGCAACGGCTTTGGAGCTAGCTGAAGTTTTAGACGTTACCCCCCAAGCGATTCGTCGCCACCTCAAGGACTTGGAGACGGAGGAGCTAGTTTTGTATTCGACATCAATGCAGGCGGCGGGTATGGGGCGGCCGCAGCACCTTTATCAACTGAGTCGTCAAGGACGCGATCGCTTGCATCGAACCATGAGCGATCGCTTTGGTGATGGCCACGGAAATTTTGCGGTTTCGCTGCTAGACACCTTAGCCGAAACGGTAGGACATGACCAATTTAAATCGATTTTAGAGAAACAGTGGCAGCGCAAAGCTTTAGAATACCGCGATCGCGTCGGTAACGGTTCACTGCGAGAACGTGTAGCCAACTTAGTAGAGTTGAGAAAAGCGGAAGGCTTCATGGCAGAATATCACCCGGTTGATGTCAATGACAGCTTTGAGTGCGATCGCTTTATCTTAATGGAGCATAACTGCGCTATTTCCAACGTTGCCGAGTCTTTCCCCAGCATTTGTGGTCACGAATTAGAAATGTTTGCAGCCGTCTTACCTGATTGTACCGTAGAACGCACCCACTGGATTATTGATGGCGAACATCGTTGTGGCTATTTGGTGCAAATTCGTCATTAGTCATTTGTCGTTTTCTAACACCCAATGCCCCATGCCCCATGCCCCATGCCCCATGCCCAATTCCCAATTCCCAATAATCAACTAAATTTGAGATCGCGTTATGGATGTACCAACACAGCAACCATCAGCACAATTTTTAACGCTGGAAGAGTCAGCAAAAGTAGATGCGGCTTTGTTGTCTTCCCCAGAAAAGTTTTTAACAAGATTAACAATTTCATCACTGAAACTTTTGAAGCATATTGCCCAAGAATATGGTGTTGCTATTGAAGATTTGACAGCGCCACAAGTAATTGCATGGTTTGAAAAAGATGGCAAAATTCGCCGTGAGCAAGGAATTGAAGCTTCATATTTGAAATGGTAATTTATCTAACACATTTTCCAATTTTCCTAGCTTGGTGGTTGAGTTTCCAAAGCCTCATTTTTCTGCAACAAAGCATTGGTTGTATTAACTACAATCTGTGCTGCTCCTGTAAAAAACGATCGCTCGATAGTCGCTGGAATATCGCTAGGTTGATGATAGTGCGGAGTCCGTAAATTTGCGGTATCTGTCACTAGCACAGCACCCACACCCTGATACCAAAATGGTGCATGATCGCTGCGTAGGGTATCGGGTGTGAGTAAACCTTTAAAAGGAATTGGTACTGTCAAAACTGCTGGAAGATTTGATTCCTGTTTATTCAGGGCGGTTGAGGGGAGCATCTGTGAGCTTTGAAAGGCATTCAGTAAAGGCAAATGTTCTATATCACCAACTACTGCCAAAAAGTCACCCTTGTCGCTAGGTGGTGTAACAGGCAATCCGGCAGGGTATTTCTGACACCCAACAGTGTAACAAGCATAACCAACCATATCCATAATGATCGCTCCGCCTAAATTTTGTAAGCGTGCTGTTTTGCTCGCAAAAGCCTGACTACCTAAAAGTCCTGCTTCTTCTTTGTCAAAAAAAGCTAGTTGTAACGTCCGTGGTGTGGGACGGGAACCGAGTAACCGTGAAATTTCCAACACTACAGTTACACCACTGGCATTATCATCGGCACCGGGGGATAAAGCAACAGTATCGTAATGCGCTGCTACCAGAATTGCTTTAGCGGCTTTGTCAGTTCCTGGGCGTTCAGCAAAAATATTCACACCCTCAGAGAACTTTTCTAATTTAGGTTTCCAGCCGAATTTTGTGAGTTCAGTTGTGATATAAGTGCGAGTAAGCGATCGCTCTTTTGTCGTGTAGCGCTGAAAATTTAACTTTTGGATATGGGCTAACAGCCTGTCAGTAGACACTTGTGGCGCACTGTCAAGTTCCTTTGACTCTGGCTGTGGTTGGGGTGTTTTCACTGGAATGCGCTCAACAATTGCCCGTGACGAACGCTGTTCAAAAAACGTGCTACCTCTACTACCCACGACAGCAACTGCCATCAACACCAACAGCATCAGCCAAATCCATTTTTTCATCTGATTTATCCTTGGCTTCCTGACTTATAAGTAGCGCGAATTCACAGGCATAACTTTCCCAGATTGCTAGGAAGGGTTTAATATTTTGGTTCCATAAATTCTTAAATAAACCTGCAAAGTCACTTTGCAATAAGTTTAATTGTCTATTTTAATACAATTTTCTTTAATCCAATCTGCTATCGACTCTTGAGTCTCCTGATCAGTTGAAAGTCTTTTTATAATTAATACAACTTCTTTTTCTGGCACTTCTAAAGAATACCCGTTCAATATCAGAAAGGTAGCCATCGAAACGAAAGCTACCCTTTTGTTACCATCTATAAATGCATGATTTTTTACAAAGGCAAAAGCATAAGCAGCAGCTAACTCAAAAACAGTTGGTGTAGGTTCACCATAAGTAAATAAATTTTTAGGTCTATCTAAACTAGCTAAAAGCAGATTTCTATCTCTTATACCTCGAAGTCCGCCGTGTTCTGCTAGTTGTTCTGCGTGCATAGCTTTAATGACTGCCTCACTTAACCAAAAGATATCATTCACTTAGCTAGCTCACGAAGTGCATTCTTATACTTACTGCTTACTTTTTGATAAGCTTCCATAGCCTTTTCAAATCCAGACTTGGAAGGTGTCGTTTGAGGATTACGAGAATGTTTCGTAACTAAAAGTACCCCATTCTTACTATGTCTAAACTTTAGACTTTGAAAAGATGGTATCAATTTGTTTTTAATCTTACGAAGTCTCAAGGTTTGCATGATAAACTCAAAAGTTGTGGTTAGAAGTTAGAAGATAGAAATGTTGATGGTAATCCTCAGTTAGTCTTTGGTTAATCAGTTATTATACTATAAATTATTTGTGCAAGAGGTTTCTTTTACTTTACAGATTGACCCTTATGACAGAACGCTCATCTTGAGTCTTATGCAATGGTCTTAGCAAAATCTCCCAAAAGTACTCAGAGGCTCCTTGTTGAGACAATAATTTCTTCACATTCTGCAACCCTTGGAAAGGAAGCCATTCCCAAGGGTTGCAGAAAAAGAGCGTATCCATCATCAACTATAGACATGGATTCATTAATACTATTGTCACTTCCTGAAGCATTTGAGGAATATGCAACATCGTTTCCATAAAGATGGCTACTTCCTCTTATCCAAATTCGACATTGAGTAGCTTTCTTTCCCGCAATGTAGACAATAGCCGAAAAATGATTTGTATCTATACGGTTAAAATGTCTACTCACTTCTGGATTTCGGTTGGATAGTTCAACAAGTGAATTATCAAAAAAGTTGGCTATGTATTCAAACAATTCCTCCACAAATTGATCCCTCTCCCGATCCGAGAATGTTTTGCGAATACGGAGATTGCTCGATCTTGGTATATCCAAAATTTGTAGTTTTACAGCAGAACTGTAACTTATGCTTGGTGGGGTGGTATTCTGACGGAGTTGTAAGCGAGTAATTGTCGCTTTTACAGCGTTGACTACTTCAAGAAAAGCATCGTCTTCATCGGGGAATTTTTTGATAGGCTTGCCATCAGTTGGCGTGACTAAGAACTCGCCAAATGGCGCACTGGGCCAATCGCATGAACGCAGGATGACTGGTATAATGTGGGATTCTCTTTGCTCATGCTTTTCCATCGCACGTTGCATCTCAATGCCATAACAATAATCGGAAGCTAGAAAATCTGAACTGACTAATAAAAGAATGATGTCTGCTTCTTCCAAGTTTTTGCTTATAGCCTTATCGAATTCCTCACCAGCAGTTATTCGCCGATCATGCCACGTCTCAATTAAACCTTGCCTTTTTAACATAGTAAGATGAACTTCCATCTCATCGCGCAGAGTTTCATCCCGATGTGAATAAGAGGAAAAAACTATAGCCATTCCACAAATATTAATTAAAGGCAGGTATTTACTTATGATTAATACCTTTATATCTTATACCAGTACAAAAGAACTAATTCCTTAAAGTAAACATCAAGTTTGACAGTTCGTCTTTTGACAGAGAGTGCAACTTCGCTTACAGTGCCGCACTAGAGGAGTGCTGAGTACTGAATACTGAGCAAAAAGGAAGAGAAAACAATTTCTTCTTAATTCTTCAAAATCTTTATTCTGACACTCAGGACTCATGACTCAGTACTCAGGACTTTTTGTATGGTAGATTTATTGCTGATCGCAATCCTGGGGTTCCTAGGCAGTTTTGGACATTGCTTTGGGATGTGTGGCCCTCTGACAGTGGCGTTTTCCCTGTCTCATCAACCGAAAATTCCACAAACAGTCTCTTTGGGACGGACATCAACCTTAGAAAAGTCCGACACTTGGCAACAGCAATTAAAATTTCATATCCTGCTAAACCTGGGGCGGATGTTGAGCTATGCTCTAGTCGGTGCTGGCATTGGGGCATTAGGTTCGGTATTCCTGCAAGGTGGACAGCTAGCAGGTATTGGCAGCGATTTCCGGCGCTGGATGGCAATTATAACTGGTGTAATGCTGATTTGGTTTGGCTTAGGACAAATAAAACCCGATTTGCTGCCACGCATTCCCGTGTTACACCCCTTGTTGCAAGGTAGTTTACACGATCGCCTCAGCGCAGGAATGGTTAAGCTTTCCTTTAAAACCAAATGGTGGACACCAATGCTTTTGGGGATGACTTGGGGTTTAATGCCCTGTGGTTTCCTATATGCTGCCCAAATAAAAGCTGCTGAAACTGGCAATTTATGGATGGGTGGGGCAACCATGCTGGCTTTTGGACTAGGAACCCTACCCACGATGCTAGGTGTAGGCGTTTCCACATCATTGGTAAGTAAAGACAGGCGCAGTCAGTTATTTCGATTAGGCGGTTGGGTAACACTCACCATTGGTATTATTACCTTATTGCGGACTGGTGACACGATGGTAGATTACACCGGACACGCGGCGTTAATCTGCTTAATTTTGGCGTTAATTGCGCGTCCTATTAGTGGGTTGTGGCCTTCACCACTGCGTTACCGCCGCGCCTTGGGAGTGGGTTCTTTTGTGCTTTCTGTGGTTCACACCGCCCACATGATAGAACACTCATTGCAATGGAATTTTGCCGCCTTTTCTTTTATGCCGCCAGAATTTCAATGGGGTATGGCTGCGGGTGCTGTAGCATTGATATTAATGTCCCCCGCCGCTTTAACGAGTTGGGAATCGTTGCAGAAATCTTTGGGCAAGCGTTGGCGACAGATTCATCTATTGGGTGTGCCAGCCTTGCTCTTGAGTGCCATTCATGCTGTGTTGATTGGTTCCCATTATTTGGGTTCTTGGCAATCAACTTGGGGAAATAAGTTAGCGGTAGTACTGATGGGAATTGTTACTCTCGGTGTATTGCTAGTACGTTCGCGCTTTTTTTGGTCAAAGTTAGCCGTAGAAAAGTTTTATGTTCCCCCAACCAAATCGCGGTAAATCATCCTTATTTTCTGGCTCAATCCCAACGAGTCAAAAACAGAGGCATTACCTACACAAAGGCAAATCCTGGCATCAAGGAAAAATAAAGTATTTATTATTCCTGAGTTGCTTAGTTATATCGATAGCTAATCTTTCCCCGGCATCTGCTCATAAGGTGGAAGTCGCTGGAGATGTTGGTAGCACTCTCCACATTGAACCAAATGATAATCCCCGCGCTGGAGAACCCTCCCAAACCTGGTTTGCACTTACCCGCAAAGGTGGAAAGGTGATTCCTCTGTCACAGTGTAATTGTCGGTTAGCTGTTTATGCCGAACCTTATGCAGCCGGAGAGCCACCACTGCTAGAACCACAGTTAGAACCTGTGGCAGCTGAACGTTATCAAGGTATTCCAGGTGCTGAAATTACCTTTCCCAAGCCGGGGATTTATGAGTTGCAACTAAATGGTAAACCAGTCTCTGGGGCAAGATTCAAACCCTTTCAATTCAAATTTGAAGTTACTGTGGCAAGTGGATCAACACAGAACTCACAAAACCTGCGAGATGTCAATAGCAATGGTGATTTAGTAGAGGGTGATTCTCAGAAATTACCATTTTGGGCGATCGCACTTCCCATCCTCGGATTTATCGGCATCTTAGTTGTCGTACTGCGAAGTATGAGAGGGGGTGGGGAGTAGGGAGTAGGAGAGTAGGGAGACATTATTTTGTGCCTCCCTTTCTGTAAGTCAGTTCACCAGATAGTTTGTACATGACGGTAATTGAGAATCTTTGCATCGCAAGTTCCCAGAGGAATTCCATATCGCCTAGCGATCGCAACTATAATTCTGTCTGCCTGATCTTTATGAAAATTGTCCGGTAGCTATGTACTGGCGATCGCATTTAGAGGATTCAAAGGCTCTATGACAATACCTGAGTGTGTTCGCGCCAAAGGATACCATTCATCAATCGGCAACGGTAAGGTTAGTTTTCCAAAGCTGAATTTGATTGCAATTTCCCGTACTGAAATAGCAGACACCAGCAACCCACTTTGTGGTTCTTCTAAGAGGATGTTTTAAAAGTGGTTGGCTGTAATTTTAGGCACTTGCTGATCCCCCCAACCCCCCTTAAAAAGGGGGGCAAAGTCTCTGAAAGTCCCCCTTTTTAAGGGGAGCCACTTGCTTCACTTGGGGTCTCCCCAAGTGAAGCAAGTGGCGTGGATTTAGGGGGTCTAAAACGTTTGGCTACCGACTAGAGGACTTTTAAAACATCCTCTAAATCGATTGCGGCTTGGGCTTGACTCGATAACTGACTTGGATCGTGGAGTAACCAGAGCCAAACATGAGTATCTAACAAAATCATTCGCCCAAAGTTTCCCAAAGTTCGGGCATAGATTCGTCAAAATCTTCTGCAATCACAATCGGCATTCCGCGCAATGGATAGTGATGAGTAGAAGTTTGTTTTGCTTGCCAAGGCACAATGCGGGCAACTAGAATGCCATCACGAGTAACCACAACTTCAGTTTGAGTTGCTGTCACCTCATGAAGTAGCGCTGTGAAGGTACTTCTGTATCTTGAATATTGAGGTACTTCATCCCGCAGATTTTTTGTGATCGCTTTTACGCCTTAATTTTAAGCGATTCTTTATGTAAGTGCTTTCAGATAATTTCTGATCTAGGCTTTTAGCCTATCTTCTTGGTAATCTAATTACTTATACAAGCAATGGGGGCAGCAATTCCCCCACTGATTTATGCTGAATTCTTCTTTTACAGATGTCGCTTTTTATGCCACTGCCACGCATGAGTGACAATATCCTCAATGGATGGATATTGAGGTTGCCAGCCTAAGATTGTTCTGGCTTTCTCACTAGTGCCAATAAGAATTGGCGGATCTCCAGGACGGCGTGAGCGTTCTTCTACTGGTATCGAAGTTCCTGTCACCTGTTCGGCGGCTGCAATTACTTCTCTGACGGAGAAGCCGCTACCATTGCCCAAATTAAAAACTTCGCTATCGCCACCTTTTAATAAATATTCCAATCCCAAAATATGAGCATCTGCTAAGTCATTAACATGAAT
Source organism: Nostoc sp. (assembly GCF_036917465.1). Classification (GTDB taxonomy): domain Bacteria; phylum Cyanobacteriota; class Cyanobacteriia; order Cyanobacteriales; family Nostocaceae; genus Nostoc. The sequence continues at coordinate 40,922 of NZ_JBALDL010000088.1, read as the reverse complement.
ATAATCACGAATACAAGTACCATCGGGCGTGGGGTAATCAGTGCCGAAAATTGAAATAGATTTTCGTTTGCCTAAAGCTGCCATCAGCACCAAGGGAATCAAATGGGTTTCTGGGTTGTGATCTTCACCGAGTAAGCCATTGGGATTAGCACCAGCAGCATTAAAATAGCGGAAACGCACTGATTTAAAACCATAAGCAACATCAAAATCAGCAAGAATCCGCTCTACCATTAACTTTGTAGCGCCATAAGGATTAATCGGATTTTGGGGATGGTTTTCTGGAATCGGTACAAATTCAGGTACACCGTAGGTAGCACATGTAGAAGAAAAGACAAATTTCTTTACAGATGCCGTCAGCATCGCTTCTAACAGCGTGAAAGTACCAAGGACGTTATTGCGGTAATATTTAGCTGGGTCACTCACCGATTCTCCTACGTAGGCGTAGGCAGAAAAGTGCATCACAGCAGTAATATCGCGGGTTTTAAATAGATGATCTAGCAAAGCGCGATCGCCTGTATCCCCTACTATCAGTTCTACCTGTAAAACCTTCTCTACTAGGTCACGATGCCCATAGACCAGATTATCAAGTATCACAACGTTATAACCCGCTTGCTTCAAAGCAAGCACCGTATGGGAACCAATGTATCCAGCTCCCCCTGTTACTAAAATGCTAGGCTTTCCAAGCGACATAGTTTTATCCTTTTGAGTCGATTACTCAATTAATTTAGTTTATCGGTACCAGATTACTCTTCTGGAAAATTATAAATAATAGACGCAGTGTTAAAAATTTGAACTAAAATCACTACGACGGTAGTCTTTGGGTGTGAGGTTTGAGGTATTTTGAGTCAAACAGTACGATTACAATTTGACAATAAAATAAATCCATTTCCCGAAACCTCTAGGTTGACCCTTACGGGTGACGCTTCTAGCGTTGCATCGAAGGAGCCACTAGTTGTTTTATACAGGGAAACCATGCAGGACAGTTCGTTCTGGGGAGCCACTTCTTTTTCTGTTCAGAGAAGCAATGGCGTGGAAACCCCTAGCAAGGTGGACTGTCTTAACACCACACTGGCTCACTGCACCAGAAAATTTGAGAGTTAATCTATGTTTCTATTGTTAAGCCGAGTACTGCTGTGGCTGCTGATTGGCACTATCGTATATTCTCTGTTCCAGCGATTTTATCCTTCTGGAACTTTTGTAGGGCGATTAATCCTAGTTGTGATCTTGATAATCGTAGCCCTATCATTTCTTAACCCCAGTGAACCAGCTGTAGCGTCGTTGTGGAGAATGCTGTCTTTTCCACTTAGACCTCTAGGAGCCTCTGTTTTACTGATGATTTTGGCAGCTCAAAAAATAAAAGGAGGCGGAATAGAAAAACCGGGAGGATACTTGATAGGTTGGGCATTAACGATTTTGCTGTTGGCAAGTACACCAGCAGTAGCCTATTTCCTCTATAGGGCACCTCTAGCAATGACAGGTGGAACTTATGTAGCAACTGCTGCACCAACATCCGGGACACTGGTGGCATTAGGGCAACCAACTACCACGGCAAACATTTCAGATGTCAGGGGGGATGGCATTCTTTCTTATAATCTGAGAGTGCCTCCCTACCTATTACAAGGAAATCTTCAAGATATTCGCAGCCGAGGTTTACGGCTTGAAGACTTTGTACCAAATTCGGAAACGTTGCAATTTACAACAAAAACTTGGGAAAGTTATCTCGTTGAAATTTATAGGTTCATGCGTGTTCAACGGTAATAAAGTAAGAGAGAAGTCAGAAGTCAGAATACAGGATTCAAAATGCAAGACGCTCGATAGCGAAGAACAAGCCTCTGACTTGTTCTAAGCGCAGTTATGCCGCAGGCTTTACGCTGCGCTATTAGTGGGGACTTAAAGCCGTTTATTCATCACTCTACTCTATGGGAAAGCTAAGAGCGAACGGGTGATGCTCGTCCCTAAGCGCAGCGCTAACGGCAGTTGCACAGAATTAAATTCTGTAGGTTGCTTCCTTGAAAGGGTATTCTGGCTCCTGACTCCTGAATTCTTTGTTGTTAATTTCACAAGCGATATTCCCTCTACATAGCTGCCTGCTTCGACTAGCAGTTAATCTAGGATGATAAAGTTGCAAAATTGCTTTAATGGCAAAATCTCGACGAATCGGTAAACTCATTGCTTACCTACGACCCCATTGGCGGGAAGCATCATTAGGCATTCTGGCTTTGTTGTCTGTGAATGCACTGGGCGTTTATATCCCTTGGTTGATTCGTGCTGGTGTTGATAAACTCTCGACAACCTTCAACTGGAACGAAATAATACATTATGTAGTAGTAATTGTACTGCTCAGTTCGGCGATGTGGCTAATGCGGATGGCATCACGCATTTGGTTATTTGGAGTCGGTCGTCAGGTAGAATTTGATCTTAAACAACGGATTTTTGAACATTTACTCAAGCTGGAGCCGGCTTATTTTGCCAGTAATACTGCTGGCGATTTAATTAATCGGGCTACCAGTGATGTGGACAATATCAAACGGTTATTGGGTTTTGCCGTTTTGAGTTTGGCAAATACGGTGTTTGCCTACGCCCTGACACTGCCAGTAATGCTGACGATTAGTGTGGATATGACACTAGCATCTCTGGCAGTTTACCCTTTTATGCTCTTGTTGGTGAGTTTATTTAGCAATCGCTTACGCAAACAACAAGCAGAAGTCCAAGAGCAACTTTCTGACATCAGCGAACTCATCCAGGAAGATATTAGTGGCATTGCTTTAATTAAAATCTATGCTCAAGAAGCTAACGAGCGTCGAGCCTTCTCTAAGAAAAATCAACAATTATTGACTGCTAACCTGGAACTAGCAAAACTCCGAAATACACTTTTTCCATTAATTGGTGGGCTAGCTAATGTCAGTTCGCTAGTAATTATCTGGCTAGGGGCGGCGCGGATGTCTTCTGGAACGCTTCAGGTTGGCGACTTTTTAGCACTGTTAATTTATGTAGAGCGTCTAGTTTTCCCCACAGCCCTTTTGGGATTCACAATTACCGCCTACCAACGGGGTGAAGTTAGTATAGATCGTCTAGAATCTATTCTCTCTGTCACACCAAAAATTCAAGATGCAGATGATGCCATACGTCTACCAGTGGCTGAACTTCAAGGGGAAGTGACAGCTAAAAATCTCACCTACATTTACCCTGGTTCCAATACGCCAGCTTTAGAAAACGTTAACTTTACAATTGCTCCGGGAGAAACCGTGGCCATTGTTGGGGCAATTGGTTCAGGTAAATCCACTTTAGCCAATGCTTTACCGCGCTTGTTGGATATTGAATCAGGACAATTGTTTTTAGATGGACTGGATATTACTAAAATAGCTTTGGCTTCTTTACGAGGTGCGATCGCCTATGTTCCTCAAGATAGTTTTCTATTTAGCACTACAATCAAAAATAATATCCGCTATGGCGATCCAATTAGCGAACAAGAACAGATAGAATCTGTTGCTAAACTTGCCCAAATTGAATCAGAAATTCATAATTTTCCCCTGCAATATGAGACTCTTGTTGGTGAACGCGGTATTACTCTTTCTGGCGGTCAACGACAACGGACTGCTTTGGCTAGGGCGATGCTGGTTAATGCTCCAGTGTTAATTTTGGATGATGCTCTCTCTAGTGTAGATAATCAAACAGCCACACAAATCCTCAAAAATCTTTCCGGTGGTACTGAACGCAAAACAGTAATTTTTATTACCCATCAATTATCGGCGGCGGCAGCAGCAGACAGAATTTTTGTGATGGAAAAGGGAAAAATTGTTCAGATTGGAAATCACTTAGAACTTTTACAACAACAGGGTTTATACAGAACTTTGTGGAGTCAGCATCAAGTTGAGGAATTACTGCACTAAGCTGTCGCGCATTTTATTTGCACAACTAGGGCGGGCAAGATGCCCACCCCACAAGAGATTCACTTTTTTGAGAATGTAAATTAAAAGATTTTTAGCTTAGTGCAACATTCTCACGACTCCTGAATTCTTTTTTGTTAAGGACAATTTTTTATCAAACGTGTATAATTTTTCATTTAATACTTGACAAAATATACACGCTTGATGATTTATGCTGGAATTTTTGCAAAATTTTTTGACTGATAGCTCATTTATTCCACATGGACATTGTTACCTCTGGAAGCCGAGCTTAGTTTGGCTTAATATCATCTCAGATTCTTTGATTGCTTTGGTGTATTATTCTATTCCCATTGCCCTTGTTTACTTTGTCCACAAGCGAAAGGATTTCCCCTTTAAATGGATACTTTTATTATTTGGAGCTTTTATCGTCTCTTGTGGTACAACCCATCTGATGGATGTATGGACGCTTTGGCATCCAACTTACTGGCTGTCCACTTTCATTAAATTTATTACGGCGATTATTTCACTATATACAGCGATCGCACTTTTACCCATCATCCCCCAGGCTATAGCTTTGCCAAGTCCAGCACAACTAGAAGCAGCTAATTCTCAACTAAAACTGACTTTAAAGGAACTTGAAAATACGCAAGCTCAACTGATTCAAACTGAAAAAATGTCTTCATTGGGGCAATTAGTTGCGGGTATTGCCCATGAAATTAATAATCCGATGAATGTTATTGACGGAAATATCCTTATTGTCAATGAATATACTAAAAATTTATTCAATTTGATTACACTTTATCAAGAATGCGATTGCCATCTACAATTAAAAATTAAAGATTATATTGAAGAAATTGACATTAATTTTATTCAAGAAGACTTACCGAAAATATTGTCTTCCATAAAAATGGGAGCCAAGCGCATTTCCAAGCTAGTTTTATCCTTGCGTAACTTCTCACGGCTAGATGAAGCGGAAAAAAAAGAAGTTGATATTCACGAAGGTATTGATAGCACTCTCTTAATTTTGCAAAATCGCTTGGAAGCCGAAGGAAATTATCCAGATATTAAAATTATAAAACAATACGGCAATTTACCTAAAGTCGAGTGTTATCCTGGACAACTCAATCAAGTATTTTTGAATATCTTGAATAATTCTATTGATACTTTGAAAGAATCAAAAACTGGGTGTAATCTATCAGTGGCAAATGTAAAAATAACTGGCAACCAAGAACTGAAAGTTTACGCTCCTCAGATTCGTATTTGCACTGAGGTTTCAGACACGAATCAAGTAATAATTACGATTGCTGATAATGGCTGTGGAATGACAGAAGAAATAAAGCAAAAAATTTTTAATCCATTTTTTACAACTAAACCTATTGGTTCAGGTACAGGTTTAGGGATGTCGATTAGCTACCAAATTATCAACAAGCATGGTGGTCAAATAAAGTGTATTTCTGCACCGCTTCAAGGGACAGAGTTCATCATCCAGATTCCAATTCAGATAAAGTCTGTTTAACGCCAAGAAATAAGATCCCCGACTTCTTAAAGAAGTCGGGGATCTGCGGGTATCTCAAACATTACTGTTTTAAGAATTACAGTATGCCCGTTCTGCTAATGTGACATCTAGCACAAATGGATTATCATTACCTTGAAATTTAGCGATCGCACGACTGCGTTCTATTTCAGTAATATCAGGTAGGTCTTGCTGATTCCATTTACACAAAGTCTGACGCTGATTCTGAAAGTAATTTCGGTCTACTTTCTCAGCTTGATTCCGATAAATAGTGTAAAAGTAGAACACTGCTCTAGCTATATCCCCTTTTACTTTTTCTCTAGGCTCAAATTTAGCAGATCCTAATTCGCTAAACTCGTCAATTGCCCTACTAGGAATTGTAGATTGAACGCTATCATTTCGATACCATTTTTTAGTCTTGGTGTCGGCTATATCGTCGAAGGGTTTATTTCCTCGCTCACTATTAATATCTTCGCGTGCCGGAAATAAATGGTGCAGGTCACTTTTGGCATTACCGTTGTCAGCCCCTTTACTTTGTGGCCAAACGTGTTCGGTATTCAGTCCTAACTTGTCAGCTTCCTGACTAGGATCGCCATTACCATTTAGACGAATTTGGTAACTAGCATAGATATCTGTCACAATCCCTGCTTTATTGTCAACAATGCCAAACATTTCGTCTCTGGCGCGATCGTAGTTCAAAGTTTTGCTAGGCGTATACTCTTTAGCTAGTTCTTCAACTAGAGCGACTTTGGATAATTGAGGCAATATAATTGCCGAATCACTTCCGGGAGTGGATTGGGTAACGGGAGGAGTTGTGTTAGAGGTGGACTGGTTAGCAGGTAATGTAAATGCTGCAATCACAGGATCGTGGTCGCTGACAGGCTTACTAAAGCCAACGTTGACATGCACAATGTCAACTTTCGGTTGAGCAACACGAGAAAGATTTTGACTGATCAACAAATGGTCAATGAGTTCAAGATTTCCCTTGAATTTGAAACTAAAGCGATCGCTAGCAGGTAAACTATCTGTCAGATTCTCAAGAATGTTACCTTTCAAAGTTTTCAGAGGTAGAGAATCTGGTAAATCGTTTAAGTCACCCAGTACAATTACTTTGGCTTGCGGGTCAGCTTCTAGTATTTGTCCTACGAATTCATTAACGATTTCGGCTTGTTTCACTCGTTTCACATCGGTAGGCGAACCTCCTTTTTTAGAAACAAAGTGATTAGCAATGATAAACACTTTTTGACCATTAAAAATAAATTCTGTCGCCAGTGGTTTACGGCTTGCCTCAAAAGCACTATTCGTAGGATCGATCCGACCTGGGTTGAGCGAGAGGTCAAGACCATTTGCACCTTGAGTAATAGCCACAGCATCTGATGAACCGCCTTTTTGGGGCGCTTTGGCTAGAGTTATCCGGCTGGGTTGAAACAATAAACCGACACGGATATTACCTCCAGGTTCTCCACCATCTTGGTCGTCGCTGGGCGCAATCTCAACAAAGTCGTATGCTGGACTATCAATATTTTTGAGCGCAGCAATCAGTTTTTGGTAAGTCTCGTTTGCATCCACAACGTCATCATCAACTGGCCCGTTGTTATCTTGAACTTCAACCAAACTGATGACATCTGGTGCGTTCAAATTATTGCCAATAATTTTGGCAATATTATCAAAGCGTTGATCTTTCGGGTCTAAATTCTCGACATTAAAAGTTGCAACAGTCAATACATCCTGTGAATTTTTTAGAGATGTTGTTTCCTGTTGTGAAACTGGAAGTAAAGAGGTTGGTAATTGAGCTATTGGACTAGCGTGTAGTGGACTAATCCATACAAAGAAGATGAGAGCAACACTAAGTAGTTGAAATTTAATGAATTTCATTCTCTCTTCCAATGAAGGTACTTTATAGATTAATCTTCTTTTTAAGAAAGTTCAATTAAGATAAGTTTTAGGTTAGGTAAACGAGAGCATTATATCTGAGAGAAAATACTAAAACAAAAGGAAATTACAGCTATATTTTGAAACTACATTTGCAGTCGATTAGATACCTTCATTGAATATCAAATGTTGATAATTTTAGTAGCGATATCAGGACGAGCTTTTCTACAAGAGGCTACGCCGCCCGTTATACTTTTCAGTAACCGTGGCTTTGTATAACTTCATAAAGCTAGTACAAGATGGTGTAATTACCACGTTAGTTTTTTGGGGTAGGTGGGTAGTATAAATTACCGAAAAAACTAATTTGGCATATAGTGATGTTCAAAACTAAATTATCGCAATTCCGTGCTTCACCAGAATTTTATACCTCGAAGTTAATGGATCGCCATATTGGAGCGATCGCAGCCTTAATTATAATTAGCTTACTGAGTTCATTGAGTGGAACACCACTTAACCATACCATCTCTAACTGCTGGGAAGGCTTTATCTGGGGATTAGCAGATCCAGTAATTGGCTTGAATTGTTTAGTGGGTATTATTGCTATTGGCTTACTCTCATCGATGTTTGTTCGTGGCGCTGCGATCGCTGGATGTTTTGTCTTAGCAGCAATCTTGGGCATTGTAATTCATATATTCAAGTTAAATTTCCCAGGTGCAGAAATAGCGATCGCCATTTCTACCATCGTTTTTAGTACTATGTTGATGATGCCAAATCAACCAAACTTTGTAGTACTTGCTCTCATGGGCATCAGTGCTGGTTTATTTCAGGGTTACACTGTTGCTGAATCTATTATTGGGGCAGGAATGCTGCCACTCGTTGCCTATATACTAGGTATGACATTGACTCTGTTTGCGGTTGCCATGAGTGCTAGAGAAATTGGTGGTGCAATGGGTATGGGAGAAATCAACCAAACTTTACCCTGGAAAATTACCATTGCTGGCTTCGCTTTCTGTGCGATCGGTATCGTGTTTTTGAGCAATTCGATGATCTAAATAAAATATTTCAATTTAGTGGAATACATTATTTGTGGGGGCGTACACTTAGCTGTATGCCCTCACTGCGTGTTCAAGGGAAATGAAACTTTTTGACAACCGGAAGTTTTGCAGCAGCACCACAGAGTTTTTGTGAATAAGCTGATGCATCTCGGCGCTAATCTAGAAGCTATATGTTATAAACAAAGGCTTATGACACTTGAATAAATTGCGCATACCTTAACAGAATTATTTGGCACATCGGCTGTTGCTGCGTTGGCGCAGCCCGTCGTAGACATCGCTCCAGGCTCGTTTAGATATTAAAATAATTTACATATATATCTATTTATTATGGATATCATTGAAATCCTCAAAGAAGACTATCAAAGATTCCCAGTAAATCAAACTTACACTATTTACGCTCCAGATGTTTATTTTCAAGATCCACTGAATAAATTTAGTGGCGTTAAACGTTACAAAGAAATGATTAATTTTATCAAAACTTGGTTTTTAGATACCAAGATGGACTTACATAATATTCAACGTTTAGAAGACACAATAAAAACTGAGTGGACACTCAGTTGGAATACTCCTCTTCCCTGGAAGCCACGAATTTCTATTCCTGGTTGGAGTGAATTAGGTCTTAATTCTGATGGTTTGATTGTCTCCCATATCGATTATTGGAATTGTTCACGTTTAGATGTGGTAAAGCAGCATTTATTTGCTAAAAAAATCTAATTAAGAGAAGCTTTTCAAAAGATTCATATTTAGTATTTTATGTCAACGCGTAAGTCTTATTTTTAAGACTTATCATTAAAATACTATCTCATTCAGTATAAATACTGCCTTTAACGCTGGTTTTCTTCCATATTGAAGTTCCATCTCGTAGATGATGATGACAAACCACTATGCGTCTATACGCCTACATTAGAAGCCATTATGATGAATCACTAACGTTAAGGGAATCATCCAAAAAACCAGATGCTGCATCTGAATTAAGATAAATTACTTAGATGTATGTATTAGTTTCATAAAAATAAAATTATTCACGAATTTTACTGAACCAAAAAACAGCTTTACTAAGCCAGACTAACTCTAGAACCCTCTCTAAGAAATATATCTATGTTCTAGGAAAAGCTGAATTGAGATCCCAATACGGTTTACTTAAACATCTCTTTCTTCTCTCTGCGTCGCGCCAGTTGCTTCTTCTGTCGGAGACGCTGCGCGTTCACGTAGTGTCTTGCAGAGAAGGCGGTACCTGCGGGAAGCCGCTTTGCGTCTACGTTAAAAAGTTGACTTTGGTAACAGAGTTTTAACCTTAACTGAACCGTATTAATTGAGATCCGAAGCAAAGAAAACAATTGATTAAAATATGCATTCAAGCTTCTAACAATTTGTTCATTACAACTATTTGTTGCTAACTGGTGCATAGGCGTAGCCCCTCGTAGACATCGCAATTTATTAAACAGCAATATTGGTGTTATTCGTCAAAATTCATAATTAATTCTGATCGAAAAATCGCTTGAATAAACTGAGTTTTTGCACTCTTCGTAAGTCATAGGTTTGTTGGTTTTCATTACGTAACGCAAGTGCGAATAAGACACTCGCGTAGCTTTTCGTAGAGAGCATCTTGATTTTAATAGCGTAAGCGAGTCCGCCAACGTCTTCCTGAATTCAGAATCAATCTATTCACTGGATATTCTTTGATAAGAAAGGTTTTTATACAGTTAATACCATGCAATGCCATGCATATTAGCTTATGCATTTTGTAGCCTAATATCCTTTTTCGTGATATTAAAAATGTTGCAATCTGCGACTTTCAATAATTTTGCTTGTATAAACTCTCGTTAGAGTTTATAGTAATACGGTGTTTTTCCCTTACAGTTTATCGGCAAGTTTATACCATGATTTATTCTCCAAAATTGCAGAAGTATTTGGCAGTTTTCTCCTTCTCTGCATTACTAGCGACTGATTTAATCATCACACAAAAAACCCCTCCAGCTTTTGCCCAAACGGTAAATTCATCTATTGGTAGTGGTGTGACATTCAGTTGCAATGATAGTGAAGCGACAATCAAAGCTAAAAATGGCCCTAGAGTAGTTAATGGGAATACAGCCTTTTACATTGGTTATCAGCAAGTTTCATCTAATAACAAAAACCCTGTAACAATTCGTTTCAATAGTGGTATCAAATCCTGGTGTCGGACTGATTACGAAACAACGAATGATGACGGTACAGGTTACGGATTGTATTGGAATGGGGATGATGTTTTATATGGCGTTTACTCTTCCACCGGCAGTCAAACTGGTAGTGATTTTCGCCGCTTTGCAACTGGGCGTTGGTTGTCTAGCTATGGTAGCGGAGGCGGGCCAAAAGTCGCAGTTATAGCCCGGATTAATCCAGCCAATGGTGAGGTTAACTATGCCACATTTCTATCTGCTAAAAAGGCAGATAATGGAAATACAAACTCTTTAGTTGTCCAAACCTTATCATGGAATGGCACAAATTTGACTGTGCAAGCAAAGTCATGGTGGACTCCTCGACGCGCTAATACAAATTCCATGACTTGCACTGGTTCATCACCTTATATATACACAGCAGTATTCACTGGCGATTTAACAAAGGTTAACTCGGCTTCAGCTGCTACCTGTAGTTAAAAGGTAAGGATTCAGCTATCAAATTAACGTGCCACAACTGCTTGCATATTCATCCGGTTAGAGGTGAATATGCAAGCAGTTGTGGCAAAAACTTTGTGTGCGGTCATTGTGGATGGGCTGGTGATGCTGATTTGAACGAGGCGAAGAATATTTCTGCAATTGGGGCTGTTGTAAACCAGCCTCGTGGTTCGGGACTGTCTTGTAAGTTAGATGTGCGTGTTAGGAAAAATCCTGAGTCCGTGCAGCTAAATTTATTTGATATTTCTAGGGCTTCTGAAAGCCCCCACCTCAGCCGCTAGGCAGGTGAGGGTTGTTTACTTATCTATCCCTAATTTTTCCCATCTGGACGCTGAATAATCGTCTCCACCACCCGTCGCTTGGCTTTCGGATCGATACCTACCAAGCGCACATACTCGCCGCTATATTCTGCCAAAGTTGCTTCCAAATTTGATATTGCATCAGACTCTGCATCTATGTGGCTATGAACACAGGTTTGCCATGAACCCATGCGGAAGCGGCGCTCATCCACGTGTTCAATGCTAATTTTGTAACCTTGAGACAATAATTGCCTAATTTGAGCTTGTGTATCTATGGTTAAATGGCTACTTAATGCTTCCTGTTTCTGGAATCCATTAGTTTTTGCTTCTTGAGTTGCACTATTGCTTGACGGCTGATTAATTGGTGTTACAGCAGCAGGTGGTGCAGATTGAGAATTTCTACCTCGATTGAGTCGATTGTAATCATCAACCAAGTGGGAATTTTCCACCCGTTTTTGTTCACCAACCAGGAAGTTACCAGACTCAATTAAGTGAGACAGTCTGAAATCTGGCTTTTTAAATTCTGGTGGCCCTTCAGTGCTGTTAACCACACTCAAAGATACCCGCTCAAAACCGACTTTATGGATGTAGTTGCGGATTTGTTCGTCATAAATGCGCGATCGCAAAGCGCTAAAAAAGTCAATTGACTGATTGACAAAAGTATCAACTAGCTGTTCAACTTCTTTCTGTGACAGTCCATCCGCTTCAAAAATTCCCTTGACAATTCCCACTTTGTCGTCTCTGTCTGGCTCCCAGTAAAATTTCTCCATCCGTCCATCCCGAATTAACGGTGCATAGAGAGTAGAAAAATCATTACCTGTGACAATAATCGGCACACGATGTAAAGGCGTGGAATCATAGCTTCCAGGCAACTGCACATCTGTGGGATTATCAGCAATATTCATCAGTGTGGCATTCACCAACTGCGTATTTACAGTATATTGAGTGCCTTCATCAAAGCGTCCAGCACCCGCATCTAAATCGTTAATCATCAGTACACACATTTTGCCGCGTACTTTGATCAGTTCTGCTGTTTCCCGATAGCGCAACCGAATCAACCGCGCCGGATCTCCCGCATCTGGACTTTCCAATTCGCCGCCAGAGATGTTAGTCACTTCGATACCCATTTTCTCGAAGACTAATTGACATTGAAATGTTTTACCTTCACCTTTGCGTCCGTGAATACCTAAAATCACGGGAACTCGCACGCCAGGAAGCTTTAGAAAGTTTTTAGTGATGTGAACAGCCAGTTTGTCCAGAAAGCGGGGAGCGATGTAGTAACCCATAATAATTATCTTTGCCTAGCACTGCTTAAAGTAATGTTAAGTTTTTTTGGTGATGACTGTTTATTTATCTTTTGGTAGAAAAGGAGCGCTACTTACCACAAACGCTCAATTGGATATGCATCAAAAATTTTATCAGCACTCAGTATAGGTATATTTCCAACTATCGATTGTGCAATTAAAATTCGGTCGAATGGATCGCGGTGATGTAAAGGTAGTGTGGCAACAACAGCAACGTGGCTAATTTTGATATCGAGTAACCTAAAATCGTTGAGTTTGAGTTGCTGTGTAATGAATATTTCCAATGGCTGATTAAAACTAAGCTTTCCTAAATTCTGCTTAATAGCGATTTCCCATAGACTAGCTATACTTAGCAAGATTTCATTATTCTCATCATTGATTAACTCTAGTACTTGATTACTCAGTCTTGAATTATCCGTCACATACCAAATAAAAGTATGTGTATCGAGCAGCAATATCATTCCATATATTCCTTAAAATCTTCGAGTGGTTCATCAAAGCCCTCAGAGATTGTAATTAAACCCTTTGCGGTTCCAGGTTGACGGCGATGTTGAACTGGTGACACAGGAGTTAACTTCACCAAAGGTTGATTATCTTTGATAATAATGATTTCCTCACCACTAAGTGCTGCTTCAATTAAGCCGGGTAAATTTTGAGATGCTTCCGTTAGAGTAATTTGTTGCATAATTACCACCTTTGGATATAAAAATTAGGTGTCACTACTATCCTAACTTTGAATGCTTGATTAAGTCAGAATAAACCAATTTAACCAACCGTCCCAATTTTCTACTATTTGGGCAAATTCTGCATAACCGCCTGCTTGAGGATGAACGCCATCATTAGCTCTTGCTTCATCTATCCAAATGTTTGATTTTTCTAATATTGGAAAAACGTCTAAATAAGGTATATTCAATTCATTGCAAATTAAAGCAAACTGCTTAGATAAATCAGTATTTCTGTTTCTTCTTTGACTATCTTGTTGTTCTGCGTATGGTGCTGGCCCAACCATCAAAACAGGATATAACTTTTGAGCTTCACTTAAAATTTCATAGGCATTTTTGAGTGAATCTGCCAAATCCACGCGAGTTTTACCATTTTCTAGTGTTGTGTCATTCAATCCAAAAGAAAACACAACTCTGCCATCATATTCATTGGGCGATCGCAGTGATACTTCTTGTAACCAACGGTTTGCTATATCAGTACTAGTATCGCGCCTAATTCCTAAATTATAGTAAGTAATGTCATAACCTCTTTTATTAGCATTAGCACATACTCTCCCTGTCCAACCAAGACATTCTGAATCGCCAGTACCATTAACAAAAGAATCACCAACAAAACAAATTCTTACTTCCGGCAGATGCTGTAATTCCATTTATTATATTTTAAAAAAAGCAGAGGTTTACACAAAGGGGCGCTGAGTTATTCTCTGCGTTTCCCTTTGCGTCCCTCTGCGTTTCAAAACAAACCTAGTAAATAGGAGAGGCAGATAATTCCACCTCTCCTATGCGGTTAAACTAATTACTTAGAGCAACGCTTGCTTTAGTATCTGTTAGCTTTGTTAGGTTTGTGAACAAGAAAGCTGAGAATTTGGCACTGCTTGATGTTATCAAAACCCACAACACGGATATAGCTGGTGTTGAATTGAGAACGGCATCCTTGAACTTCGCTCAGTACTTCTTGAGTGGATTTAGCACCGAACAAAGGCAACTTCCACATTGTCCAATATAATTCTGTTGGCTCAGAAGTTTCATTGAACTCGATTGCTGGAATGTAACCTTGATTCAAAATGTACTGAATCTGCTTGGCAATTTGAGCATCAGTCAGGGGGGGCAGATAAGAAAGGGTTTCGTAACGACGCTCTTTTGGTAAAGTTTGCATAGCTTTTGATAATGGGTTGCGATTTTTACTACTAGGTTGACCGAACTAATTGGATAAGTTATCCAAATTCGGATCTGAAGTTGCTTGCTGTTCTGGTTGTAGACTGGGGTTAGATGTGTCTATTCGTGTGATGCGTTCTAAATGCTGGCGACGCTGTTCCATGTTGGCTTGCTGAATGCCAGTGCAAACCATTTCCGGTAAAAATTCGATTATTTCTTCCGCAATATGTTCTCTGACAGTCATGATTCGCAAAGCCAAATCTGGTTTTTCTCGCAACAGTTGCTCAATGTATGACTCACCATCTTGAATTTTGCCAGACGAAAAATTATGCAACCAAAGTTCTAATGGAGGATTCGTTTCGCCTAGCTGTGCCAATACCGTCCTCAGAGCCTGATAAGTCAGGTAGCTTTGGAGAGTCTTGGCTGTGTCCTTCGCAATTTGCTTAAGATTCATGCTTGACCCCAGCCCCAAATAAGTAAAAAGTAAAAAGTAAAAAGTAAAAAGTACCTTTTACCTTTTAACTTTTAACTTCAAGATCAGACGGTATCCATTGCTTCAAACTCGAACTTGATTTCTTTCCACAGTTCGCAAGCAACAGCTAGTTCAGGAGACCACTTGGCTGCTTCGCGGATGATATCGTTACCTTCACGAGCCAAGTTGCGGCCTTCGTTACGAGCTTGAATAACAGCTTCCAAGGCGACACGGTTCGCTGTAGCACCAGGAGCGTTACCCCAAGGGTGTCCTAGAGTACCACCACCGAATTGTAGTACGGAGTCATCACCAAAGATTTCTACCAGCGCGGGCATGTGCCATACGTGGATACCACCAGAAGCAACTGCCATTACACCAGGTAGAGAAGCCCAGTCTTGGGTAAAATAAATACCACGAGACTTGTCTTGCTCAATGTAGTTTTCACGCAATAGGTCAACGAAGCCCATTGTGATGCCACGCTCACCTTCCAACTTACCAACTACGGTGCCGGTGTGGATGTGGTCGCCACCAGACAACCGCAGGGCTTTAGCCAATACACGGAAGTGGATACCGTGGTTCTTTTGACGGTCAATTACAGCGTGCATAGCCCGGTGAATGTGGAGCAAGATACCGTTGTCGCGGCACCAACGAGACAATGTTGTGTTCGCCGTGAAGCCTGCGGTGAGGTAGTCATGCATGATGATGGGCTGTTTGAGTTCTTTAGCGAACTCAGCCCGTTGCAACATTTGTTCACAGGTGGGGGCGGTGACGTTGAGGTAGTGACCTTTGATTTCACCTGTTTCAGCTTGGGCTTTGCTGATAGCTTCAGAAACGAACAAGAAGCGATCGCGCCATCTTTGGAATGGTGCGGAGTTGATGTTTTCGTCGTCTTTGGTGAAGTCTAAACCACCGCGTAAGCACTCGTATACAGCGCGTCCGTAGTTCTTAGCGGAAAGACCCAATTTGGGCTTAATGGTACAACCCAGTAAAGGACGACCGTATTTGTTTAACTTGTCACGCTCAACTTGGATACCGTGAGGAGGCCCTTGGAAGGTCTTGATGTAAGCTACTGGGAAACGGATGTCTTCTAGACGCAGTGCCCGTAGAGCTTTGAAACCAAATACGTTACCAACAATTGAGGTCAATACGTTGGTTACAGAGCCTTCTTCAAACAAGTCCAAAGGATAGGCAACGTAGCAGATGTACTGGTTGTCTTCACCGGGAACTGGTTCGATATCGTAGCAACGACCCTTGTAGCGATCGAGGTCGGTGAGCAAATCTGTCCACACAGTTGTCCAAGTACCTGTGGAAGATTCAGCCGCTACAGCCGCACCAGCTTCTTCGGGAGGAACACCAGGCTGGGGTGTCATGCGGAACGCAGCTAGAAGATCGGTATCTTTTGGTGTGTAATCGGGTGTGTAATAAGTTAGTCTGTAATCTTGAACCCCGGCTTTATACCCAGATTTGCTCTGAGTCTTCGTTTGAGCGTAAGACATATTTTATCCTTCCCTGAAATCACTCTTGTTAATTATCAAATCATGTTTTGTGCAACTTCCCCCCACCTGGTTCTTTCCTCCCTTAAGTGAGAGGAAGATTCAGGAAAAATTTTTGTTAGGGGTTGTCTTTGGCAAAAGGTAGCAGTTTTTTTGCGGCGGACACTTTGGTAGCGGTGGTAGCGCTCGTCACCAGTGTTATCCTCTTCTAGGGGTACACGACCTAGCGCTTCTACTGTTTCCTCTTGTTACAAATCAAAATTATTTTTTACCTCTTCTTTGCACCCAACTAAACCTTCTCAATTTCACCAAAACTTCCGCTTTTCGCGGTTAGCATTTAGATAATTTCCCTACAAATGGAGGTATTCAGGGAATTGGGCTGGCTGGCACGCATTCCCGCCTCTACACTCCTTTTATCTTCTCCGTTGATGGAAAAGATACCATAAAAGAATTTACTTGACAGAGATTTAGCAGAGTGGTGAGCGAAAGATAAAAAATTGCACACCACGTAATTTGTAACTTGTTTCACAATATATCAAGAATTCGATAAGTTATTCTTTGAAAGTTTTTAACTTATCTATTTAATTTTGTTATTACATAAAGATTTAAACTTTTTGTTACAAATGCTTTACAAAGTGTCATTAATGGGAGATTGGGCATGGGGCATGGGGAGATCAGGAGAAGAGAGAGGAGAGAATTCCTGACTCAGTACTCCCGATGCCCTATCCTCAATACTTCACTTCTCTACAAGAGGCTGCGCCAACGGCTTCTCGTAGAGACGCTACGCGAACGCTCAGTATAAATTCTCAATGCCCAATTTCCAATTCCCAATGTTTAAAAAATCTCAGCTAGGGGAACACTGAAATTAACCCAAAGCCAGTTTAGGTAACGGCTATGGGTAATGTCTCTAAAGGAAATGTCACCGTGGTATTGTTTTGCAAGCGTACTAGTTTATTGATTACTTCTATGTTGCTGGGGTTGATAGCTGTGCCAGGTAAGGGATGGGCACAAAAAACTCCTGATATTAAATCATCTGATTTAACCCCCGCTTACCCACCTTCTGCACCGCCAAAGCGAGTAGAATCTTTGCCCGATGAGCGGAGAGTGCAAGAAAATTCACCAGAAACCGATTATCGTGTCGGTAACTTACTGGCAGATTTTACAGGCAATCTTTGGGTAGGTTCTTGGCGGGGATTATCACGAATTGATCCTAAAACTGGCAAGATTATTTCTCGCGTTAGCTTACCGAATGTTGCCATTGGTGCTTTAGCCCAAGACAAAGTAGGACGTGTGTGGGTGGGAAGTTATGGCGGACTAGTTCGAGTAGACCCTCGCACCAGCGAAATTACGGCGCAGAATTTATTTTTGCCTTCTAAACGGGTTTTGTCATTGTTACTTGACAAACGGGGTTATTTGTGGACTGGAACTGATAGTGGTTTAGCCCTAATTAGTCCCGACCAAGGTTTGATTATGACAACAGTAAAAAATCTGCCTGGTGTCAGCGCCAACACCCTAACTTTAGATGCTGAAGGTCAACTGTGGGTTGGTACTCTTGATGGATTGGTGCGGGTAAATACGGCTAGTGCTGGCATTATGAAGCGGATTGTCGATTTGCCAGGGACAACTGTCCAAGCTTTAGCTATCAGTCCAGAAGGATTAATTTGGGCGGGAATGCCGAATAATTTACTAGTTATTAACCCAAAAACTGGTGTCGTGTTACGGTCTGTAACTCGTTTGCGTGGGCGTGATGTGACAGCAATACGTTTTGCTAAAGATGGTAGTGTCTGGGTCGGGACTAGCAATGGTTTGTTACGATTAAATCCAAATACAGGCGCTGTGTTAGATGCAGAAGTTGCTGGACTTCCTTCTAGTCGGGTTCTTGCCCTTGTACCTGACATCAGCAATAAACTATGGATTGGCACTAGTGAAGGTCTAGCTTGGTTAATGCCTAAAACGGACAGTGCAAAAACCCATATTGCTTTCAGTCGCGCTGTTAAATAATTAGTCATTTGTCCTTTGTCTTCTGTCCTTAGCAAATGACTAATGACAAAGGACAAAAAATCCAAAATCCAAAATCCAAAATCTAAAATTGGCAATGGCAATCACTACCCAGCAATTAATTCAATGGAAACAACAGGGACGTTCAATTGTGGCATTGACCGCCTGGGATTATGCGATCGCTCAACTCATCGATGCAGCTGGTGTAGACTTAATCCTTGTGGGTGACTCTATGGCAGTAGTTTTAGGGTATGAAACAACACTGCCAATAACTTTAGATGAGATGATCTACCACGCCAAATCTGTGCGTCGTGGGGTGAAACGAGCATTAGTAGTTGTAGATTTACCATTTTTGACGTATCAAGAGAGTCTCCAGCAAGCAATGCACTCAGCTGGGCGGGTACTGAAAGAAACGGGCGCTCAAGCGGTAAAATTGGAAGGTGGTTATCCTGCGATCGCAGAAACTATTGCTCGTCTGGTTCAAGCTGGAATTCCAGTAATGGGTCATGTAGGTTTGACACCACAATCAGTACATCAACTGGGTTTGCGACAACAAGGGAAAACTCAAGAAGCTGGTGAGAGGATTTTACTTGAAGCGATCGCTCTTGAACAAGCAGGTGTATTTTCTCTAGTTTTAGAGCATATTCCCGCAGATTTGGCAATGCAGATTACACAAAAACTTACGATTCCGACAATTGGTATCGGTGCAGGAACCCACTGCGATGGACAAGTTTTAGTTACCTCTGATGTACTCGGACTTGCCGAAAAGCATCCACCATTTGCCAAGGTTTACACCAACTTGCGAGAGACGATTACCAAAGCTGTGCAAGATTATGCCGTGGAAGTGCGCGATCGCAAATTTCCCTAAGCATGGAATTTATTATCAAAAAATGCAAGAAGTTGCCGAATAGCTAGTTTCCATCGGGGATAATTTATGCAATCAGAGAGCAGCACATTATAAAATTGCTGAAGTTCAAAATTGTGCTACAACATCCCGAGTGAAAACTGACAGCATCTTTTATCGGTTATTTCAAGAATTCCCCAGTATCTTCTTTGAACTAATTGGCAATCCTCCTGAGACTGCAAATACTTATCAATTCTCTTCAGTTGAAATCAAACAAACTGCCTTTAGAATAGATGGTGTATTTCTTCCCACTCAAGACGAAGCAGATCCGATTTATTTCGTTGAAGTTCAATTTCAACCAGACTCAGATATTTATTTGCGCCTAGTTTCAGAAACATTTCTCTATTTGCGCCAAAATAAATCAAAAAATTCTTGGCGGGGAGTGGTGATTTATCCCAGAAGAAATATAGATACTGGTGAACGACAAGATTGCCACGAATTCTTCAACAGCGAACGTATTAGTATAATTTACTTGGACGAACTAGGCGAAGCTGCATCACTACCAATAGGTATTGCTACCATCAAATTAGTAATTGAAAATGAAGATACAACTATTACTACCGCAAGAGAACTAATTAACCGTACAAAACAAGCGGTAAATTTGCAACTGCCACAAAAACAATTACTAGAATTAATAGAGACAATCCTAGTTTATAAATTGCCTAACATAAGTCGAGAGGAGATAGAGGCGATGTTTGGATTAAGTGAGTTGAAGCAAACACGGGTTTATCAAGAAGCTAAACAAGAAGGTAAACAAGAAGGTCGTTTTGAGGCAAAGTTAGAAGCTGTACCTAAACTGCTAGCACTAGGTTTAATTGCAGTTTTACCAGCGTTACGGTGTAGAAGAATATTATATTTACGATCCAGAAAAAAACGATTTAAATGGCTTGCTCCTTTCTGGGGATAGTTTTGAAGTTATCGAAGAGATGAATGGCTGGGTAAGTCCGCGTTTGGGAATCCGTTTTCAACTAACATCAGATACGCTGGAAATTTTTTCCCCTTCTGGGCAAAAGTTTTTGAGTCCTGTAGAAATTGACCAATTGCGGAAACAAGAGCGCCAACGTGCAGAACAGGAACGCCAAGCAAAGGAAGCGGCTTTAGAAGAATTAGAAAAAGAGCGCGATCGCTATCAAGAATTGCTAGCTAAACTCAAAACAAAAGGAATTGATACAGATATTTTATAATCGCTGATGTTCTATTTATAGAAGTAATCATAAGTTTATCTCTTTTATTTATTTTTACTTCTACGATCTGATAAATACTTATAATATTAGGAACTAAAAATTGAACTATGGAACAACAACCGATACAAGTAATTGGAGGTGGACTAGCTGGAACTGAAGCAGCTTGGCAAATAGCCCAAGCTGGAGTGCCGGTAATTCTCCATGAAATGCGTCCAAAACGCTTCAGCCCTGCTCATCATACAGAACATTTGGCAGAATTAGTGTGTAGTAATTCCTTTGGAGCAATGGCAAGCGATCGCGCGGCGGGTTTATTGCACGAAGAATTACGTCAACTTGGTTCTATCGTCATTTCCAAAGCTGATGAACACGCCGTACCTGCGGGTGGGGCGCTAGCGGTCGATAGGGGACAATTTGGCCAAGACTTGACTCAAACTTTAGCCAGCCATCCTTTAATTGAATTTCGTCGGGGTGAAGTATCTGCCATTCCCGAAGGAATTGTGGTTTTGGCAACTGGGCCTTTAACGAGTCCCGACTTAGCCGAAGATTTGCAGCGCTTTACGGGGATGGAATACCTCAGCTTTTTCGATGCAGCTAGTCCGATTATTGTGGGAGAATCGATTAATCGGGATGTTGCTTTTATGGCATCACGTTATGACAAAGGTGAAGCCGCTTATCTCAACTGCCCAATGAATAAAGAGCAGTATTTGCACTTTCGGGAAGAACTTTGCAAAGCGGAACAAACAGAACTCAAAGGTTTTGAACGGGAAACGGCGAAATTTTTTGAAGCCTGTTTACCTATTGAAGAATTAGCACAGCGCGGGGAAGATACCATGCGCTACGGCCCCCTAAAGCCAGTGGGATTGTCAGATACTCGCACAGAGGAACGTCCTTACGCTGTGGTGCAGTTGCGACAAGAAGACAAAGCCGGTCAACTGTGGAATATGGTAGGATTTCAAACTAATCTGCGTTGGGGTGAGCAAAAGCGGATATTTCAGCTAATTCCTAGTTTAGAAAAGGCGGAGTTTGTCCGCCTGGGAGTGATGCACCGGAATACTTTTATTAATGCTCCTCAGCTAATGCATCCAACTCTGCAATTTAAAGAACGTCCGACATTGTTAGCTGCTGGACAGTTGATTGGTACTGAAGGCTACACTGCTGCGGCTGCGGGTGGCTGCTTGGCGGGAATTAATGCAGCACGGCTAGCTTTGGGTAAAGAAACTTTGGTTTTACCACCAACAACCATGATGGGTGCGTTATTGGAATTTATTAGTTCTGCTTCGCCGAAGCATTTCCAACCAATGCCGCCCAATTTTGGGATTTTTCCTGATTTAGGAATGAAAATCAAAAGTAAACCGGAGCGTTATGGACGTTACCGCGATCGCTCTTTAACCGATCTAGCAAACTGGAAAGGCGATCGTAATTAATCGGTATTGGGCATAAGAGGCAGAGGGGCAAAAGGGAAAGATTTACTGCAATTTCCCCTCTGCTCCCCATCTATACTTTCAACACCCAGGCTTCACGATTTTCAATGCTAAGAAAAGGCGCTGGTACAATTTCGACATTTACTCCAAGGGCTTTGAAAGTAGCACGAATAGCCGCAGCATGAGCAGTTTCAGTAGAGCCGATACTCGCCCCGATAGTAATCAATTTTGGAGTTTTCAACTTAGCAATTTCTTGGCTATAGGCGATCGCAGCATCAGTCTCCAAAGCTAAAGCCAGCTTGGCAATATTCACATCGCTATCCAAGTTTCCCTCACCCTTTTTGATGTATGATGAAAGATCATAGCTAGATTGTGCTTTTACTGGAGTTCCACCCAAACTGGTGATAGTAGCTGCTAGAGCATCCCGATGGTTTTTATGATCGGCTTGGTTGCGGAGCGCTAAAGCCAAAACAGTTTTACCAACCTCACTACTAGTTAGCTTGCCAGCAGCAGCGCCATAAGCCCAAATCGCCTGATGTTCGTAATAAAGAGCATGGTTCAGAACTTTTGCATCGTTTCGCCCAGAAGTTGTTGTCCGAGCCTCAGCTTTTTGGGCAATCATCGGCAAACCCAATGCAGTCGCCATACCACCGACTGCCCCACTCACTATTAGCGCACGGCGAGAGGAATTTTTGTTTAAAAGGCTTTGATAGTCCATGAGTTAGTGTCTCCTAAAAATATTACTGTTTGTTGATGCGGATATGAAAATCACAGAGTACCCAGGGCTTGAATAACCCCGGCTGCAAGTACTGCCTTTGGATGAAAAGAATTTTTCCCAACAAATAGTTCTCGTGTGTTTTGACTAGATGTTCACTTTCCAAGTCAATAACTGCTCAGTTGTAACTCATTTTCGTAATGGTGTCATCAGCTACACTAGAATGGGATAAATACTATTTTGTTATTTTGTATGAAACTTACTGTAGGCAAGGATTTAGTAAGATTATTCGCTTCACATTGAATAACAAGGAAAGGCAAACTTTTATTATTTATACTACCCAAATTTACTTAGTACTGCTGATGAAGAGATAGAAAACAGTTAGAGTTAGAAGCTCAGTTTCCTTGATAGAGGGCTAGCAAAGGCGTGTTTGTCAAACATCCGTACTTGACTTGCGAAGTGATGAGTTTTATCCTAGACTACTTCGTATAGTCAATTTTTATGCTGGGCGGTAAGGCTTCATCTGGTTAGGATAATCGAGCATTGTTTGAATGCAGCGATCGCTAATAATCCCCTGCTGCCACTTCATGGATCAGGTGTTTAACCAAATAGGAATTTTTATATAAACATCATAAGAGGATGTTTGAAAAGTCGTATTATCGGTATAAAAAGTTCTAGATCCCTCTAAATCCACGCCACATGCTCCACTTGGGGAGACCCCAAGTGGAGCAGTGGCTCCCCTTATAAAGGGGGACTTCGATTCCGGTTCCCCCCTTAAAAAGGGGGGTTAGGGGGGATCTAAAAGTGCCTAAAATCACAGTGAAATACTTGTTCAAACAACCTCTAAGGTGATGTCTGACTATGAAGTATGCGTCTACGTCAAGTTTATTCAACGCCTGATTTTAAATTTATTTTGTTTAATAAAACTTCAAATAGGTTTATCATCCTTTAAAATCTTTTGCAGAAATTTAGGTAAAATATATGTCTGATATTGTCGATATTGCTGTTACATCTGAATCTTTCAAAACACTAGTAGCGGCTGTACAAGCTGCTGGTTTAGTAGAAACATTAAAAAGTCCTGGCCCCTTTACTGTCTTTGCACCAAATGACGATGCTTTTGCCAAGTTACCACCGGGAACTATCCAAACTTTGTTACAGAATATTCCCCAGCTAACGCGGATTTTAAAGTATCATGTCGTTCCAGGTAAGCTGCTACAGGCTGATTTAGCAGAACTCGGCACGGTTAATTCTGTAGAAGGTTCACCTATAAAAATTCATTCTTCAGATGGTTTTGAAGTTAAAAATGCCACAGTTTTAGCAGCAGATATCGAAGCTGATAATGGCGTAGTACACGTTATCGATACCGTGATTTTACCCGGTTAATTCAGCCAGGGTGGATGTTTTCCACCCTACTTATCCAAAATCTTTATAATTAACTAACTATTGAGTAGTATCAAAACGCGACTCAATATTTTAATTTATGTTATGTTTGCAATGTGAGTACTCACTCATCTGTTAATGTAAATTTAGTTATTTTAAAATAAATTAAATTCTTAAAAAGCTAACATCTATCCCACAAAATTAATGCTCGATTTTAACACCTTAGTAGAGTTTTCTCGTGGCAACTGCATAGGTATTTGTGCGTTTCTCGTACCAGCAAATTTACTTGTCACAATTTTAACAATTGGTCTGGTAGCCTTGCGTCGCCCATCGGATCAAGTGTGGCAATCTGCTGGAATTGCTAGCTTTTTCGCTTCTATAATGATATTGCACGTATACACTTGGTTCATGATTGGCGTGGTGATGGCTCCTACTTACATCTTGCTGTGGTTAGCAATCACGTGTTTGGTGACTAATTTGGCAGCAATTCTTTTTCAAAGACGTTACAGTAACAGCCCTACTTTTTCCAACAACGTCTGAAATCTAGACTTCTCCATTCATGCTCAAGGATGGCATATAGCCAAGAATCTCGCCATTCTCCCTTTATCCAATGGTGTTTTCGCAAATATCCTTCCTGCTGCATTCCGATTTTTTGCAAAACTCGCACTGAAGCAATGTTTTCTGGGTGACAAGTTGCAAAGATGCGATGTAAGCCTGACTCCTTAAAACCAAATGATACAAACGCTTTTACAGCTTCTGTTGCATATCCGTATCCCCAATATTTCTTAGTAAAACAGTATCCAATAGAGCCTGTTTTATTATCAGCATTCTTAACGGATATGCGACAGATACCAATTAATTGTTTTTGGGCTTTTAAAGTCACTGGTAAGGCAAAATGTTGACGGGGTTCTTCTCCTTGCAATTAAATCTCCCTTTGCAAAAAGTTTTTGGTATCCTCTTTGCTATTAAGGCCAAAAGTCAAATAACGCACAACTTCACGATCGCTAGCATATTGATGAACTGTTGGCCAATCTGATTCTACAAAGTCTCGCAATATGAGACGTTCGGTTTCTAGCGGTAGATTCATTTAGGAAATTCTGCACGTAACTGATTGACAACCCGATCTAGCCCCACAGAATGGGCGGCTTTGAACAATAAACGATCGCCTGTTTGCACAAATGTCTTTAACCTAGCCACCAAATCGGTATGAGTTGCAAAGCACTCTGATGGGATACCTTCGGCACTTTGAGCGATCGCTTCGGCATCTTCTCCATCTACCAAAACCAACAAACCGTCTAAATTCAACTTTCGTACTGTTTCTCCCACTCGCTGGTGCAACTGCTGCGATCGCTCCCCTAATTCTTTCATCGCACCCAATACGGCAATCTTCCGCTTTCCGGGTGTATCTGCCAATAATTGCAACGCTGCCATCATAGCTTCTGGTGCAGCATTATAAGTTTCATCTAAGATTACCACATCATTAGCTAAGTTAAATCGCTGCGATCTTCCTGTGGGCATATCCACCATCACACCTGCTTTGAGGCTTGCCCAATCGATCCCCAACACCTTTGCTACTGCTAAAGCTGCCAAAAAATTAGTCGCATTGTGACGACCGGCTAAAGGTAAAGGCAGTTGGATTCCTGCAACTTCCACCCTTTCGTTATCAATTAACTGTCCTTGAATATCTCCACCAGAAAAGCCGTAAGTTAAAACTTCTCCGTGCCACACTTTCGCTGCCGTGGCCATTAATAAAGGATTGTCGTGGTTGAGAATTGCCACACTATCGGCAGACATTTCGACTAATAACTCACATTTTGCCTCAGCGATCGCTTCTTCCGAACCCAGTAATTCAATATGTGCCGTCCCCACATTGGTAATTACTCCAATTGTTGGACGCGCTATTTGGGTTAGTTCGGCAATTTGTCCCCTACCCCGCATCGCCATTTCAATCACGGCATAGTCATTTTCTGCACCAAGTTCTAGGAGAGTTTTCGGGACACCAATTTCGTTGTTGTAATTTCCATAAGTTTTGTGAACTCGTCCCTTTGTTCCTAAAACTGCGGCGATCAATTCTTTGGTTGTAGTTTTACCCACCGAACCAGTTACGCCAATTACAGGAATATTAAAGCGATCGCGCCACCATCTAGCAATTTGCTGATATGCCTTGAGGGTGTCTTTTACCTGTAATACCGGTAAACCGGGATTTTCGTATTCAAAATCTACAATTGCAGCTATTGCACCCTTTGCGATCGCAATTGGCACAAATTCATGTCCATCAAATTTATCGCCTCGCAAAGCTAAAAATACTTCACCCGGTTTTAGGCTACGGCTATCTGTTTGTATACCACTACTTACTTGTATTAAAGCAGTTTCAGATAAGTTTATCGGACTAGCCAAAAGAACTTCAACTAGTTGGGTTAGGGTAGCAGAACAATGCATAAGTAATTTACAATTTAAATTTCTGACATAATACTGCATTGAACAACAAAATTTCATGATTTATGCACTAAAAACCTGAAAATTAAAACCCAACTTTTTAAGCGCTTAGTGGATATTTTGCGCGTAATCCCAATTTGAAAAATAATTGCGACAGATAGAATCACAGAATCCTTAACACAAATAATTCTCAATCTAAAATACTATAAGTCCTAAATTTGCGACTTCTCGAAAAAGTTACCAATCAAAGCCTAGTTATAACAACACTAAAAATAGTGCCAAAGAAGCTTAACTCCTTTGGCATGATTTCTTTATAAGCTATTTGTATAGTTTAATTAAGCATATATTTTATCGCCCTATGCCTGATTTTTAATTAAGATTACTTGCAGAATTTGCATTGCCTTCTCACTAGAAATGCCTAAAGCTTGATATAGATCGTTTAAGAAGTTTTTTTCTTCTTCAGTTATGATACCTTCAGCTAAGACGAAATCAGTGGCTACTGCAAAGGCAGCTTCCCGCAAATCTTGAGATAGAGAATCTTTTGCTGCATCGAATAAGGCATTAAAACCATCTCCCTGGAGAATGCCTAAGATTTTGTCAAACAGTCTATGAATCATCTCATGGGGATAACCTTGAAAAAGTTTCATCCCAGACAGCACAAGAGTGATATAATTTTCCTGCTCAACACAAAGATAACCGTCTGACGCTGTTGCCATCAAAACAATGACAGCAAACGCTTCTGCTGGATTGAGTGCCGCTTGGGTTTGGTTTTCTGTACCCAAAACAGCGTCGAGTAGACTCATTATAGTGACTCCTTGGTTAGAGTCTCAATAGCGTTACTGTTACCTGTGTGTTTGGTAAATTTACAGGTAAGACTGTAACGTTATGAAACTTTCATGCTTTAGTATTCCCAGGATTTCTCAACAGCGAACACCTGCACCCAATGGTTTTTGGCAAAAACTATAATGCCATTTGTAAACTCAGCGTTCTCCTGTCTTTTCTATTGTTTCAATTACCGCCAAACCTATACCAGAAGCTGCTATTAACAATACTACTGATATCAAATAGGCGTTAGTTAGCATCCTTAGGGCTTCATCGAAAAAAATGTAGGTGGTCATTGCTTCACCTTTTGAATTTTGTGCTGCTAGTGCTTTTTATTTCTCCACACCCAGATAGGTGAATTTCGCTGAGAAACTACTAGCAATTGCATCTTAACAAAACTTTAGCTCTTTCAGAACACTGTTCAAAATTTTTATTTCTGAAGATTCGATGAACTTGATAAAAAATGTCATTGGACATTTGGTAGAGTGGAAAGACTTATGCAACTTTCCCTCTGCTCACTAAATATTTGCCTCTTCTATTTCTATTTTTATCCAGTAATGATAAATATAGTCAAGTATCTAAGACTAGCCCTTTCAAGGTGACTCATAAAATCTCTGCTTTCCTCTCTGTGTTGCGCCAGTTGCTTCTCCTGTCGGAGACGCTGCGCGAACAAGTCGGGGAACCGCCAGTGCGTTGCGGGGGTTTCCCCCGTTGTAGCACCTGGCGCAACACAGAGAAAAGAGTAATTATTGTCCAAAAATTTTACCCACCTTGAAAGGGCTAGTCCTAGTATCGATACAAGTCTAAAGAAAAATAAAAAACAAGGGCATAAACAATGATTAAACCTGTTTTTGAGTTTCAATTGTTAAAGTAAACAGCGCTCAATGGTTCCTACAACTGATTGAGAAAGAGTGTGAAAATCGTAACCACCTTCTAAGCCAAACAGAATTTTCCGAGTTAGTCCTAAACAATAATCAGTAAATAAAGCGTAGTCTTCTGGCTGTAAATTGATACTTGCTAAAGGATCTGCGGCATTGCCATCATAACCAGCACTCACAATCAGCAAATCCGCCTGAAAGTTAGCTAAAAACGGTACTACCTGTTTTTCAAAAAGTGGCTGATATTCGGCAATATCGCTACCAGGGCGTACTGGTAAATTTAATACATTATTATGAAAGCCGCGTTCTGTTGCTCTCCCAGTACCGGGGTAGCATGGATATTGATGTAGGGAACAGTAGGCGATGCGTGCTTCACTTTCAACGATCGCTTGTGTACCATTACCGTGATGTACATCCCAATCGAGGATGGCGACACGATTAATTCCGGGTTGTTCGAGGGCAAAGAAAGCGGCGATCGCAGCATTAGAAAATAGACAAAAGCCCATCCCAGCATCACTTTCTGCATGGTGCCCTGGGGGACGTGCTAGTACAAAAGCTGGATTAGCCGACTCTAATACAGCCTCAACACCGTCCAACCATGCACTGACTGCTAGCAATGCCACATCATAACTACGCGGGGAAACTGGCGTATCTCCATCCAAAGGGCCGCCGCCACTAGAAGCGATTTGCCAAATTTTTTTGATGTAGGCTGGGCTATGGGCTTTAACCAACATAGACATCAGCGCTGGCTGTTCTGATGTTGGTGTGGGCGATCGCCAATCAATTTTATCTGCAAATGTAGCTGCTTTTAGGGCAGTAGCGATCGCACTTAAACGTTCTGGTTTTTCGGGATGGTATTTTCCAGTCTTGTGATCTAAAAATTCGTCGGAATAGATGACTGGCAGCATAGGACGAAAAAAGTTGGCAGCAAGACAATGAATTTTATTGTATCGTCACTGGCACAAAGAGTTTTCCCTTCTACTAGAACACCAGGTCGAAAAAGTTTAAGTTTCGTAAAGATGGATTGAACTGAATAAACATGATGCTAGATTAAGAGCAAGGTACAAATAGGTTAAAAGTTAACAAAAACTTTCATATTAGAGCCTGTGCCTTCTGCTCTAATAATATTGCGATCGCTCTTTTAATTGTGGCATCCATTCAATGAATTTTGCCTTTAGTTCAATGAGTTGTTTTGGAGGTTTTAAGACGCACAGCCAGAAAATGCCTGCCTAGTTAGAATGTTGGGATGTGCAATTCTGAGTAGAGCGATTGCGAATACTATCCACCTTAGTTGAGTTACTTACTTCTGAATTCTCCAATCTTCAATAAACCGCCTCAAGCTGCTGATATTTATCCATCGTAGCTTCTGGCGGTTTCTGCTTTGAGTGTCATTTGTCATTTATTTAGACCAATGACCAATGACCAATGACTAATAACTAATGACCAATTAAGGTAATTACAGTCACTTCTGGCGGGCAAAATAAACGTCCTGGCTTATAAGTTCCTAAACCCCGGTTGACATATAGTTGATTTTCTTGCACCTTGTGAAACCCTTGCGCCCACTCCCAATATCGCACAACTTTAGAACAGTCTCCTAGAAAAAATGTTACCCAACGCCGTAATTTTTTGGGAATTTGTTTGAGTAACTTTTTATAATAGAAAACTACAGGGCCAATGCCAGGAATTACAATGTGGCCGCCGTGGGTATGACCAGATAATTGCAAATCTACGCGCCATTGTTGTAGTATCTTCGCTGTATCTGGGTTATGGGATAAAACAATGCGGGGTGTAACAGAATCTAGTTGATTCATGACTGGTGCAGGGTAAAATTCCTGTGACCAATAATCAGCTAGTCCTACCAATGGTAATTCTTTTCCGAATGGATAGGCGATTTCATTCCAAAGTACATGCACCCCAATGCTAGTTAACGCCTGTGTAACTTCTGCTTTTGAATGGCTGTAATAGATATCGTGATTACCCAGTACAGCGTAGATACCACAGCGACTTTGCAGATGTTTGAGTCGATGCACCAATTGGTGAATCGGTGTCGGATCGTCAGTTACGTAGTCACCAGTTAATAGAATTAAATCCGGTTCAGCTTCGTTAGTAAGTGCGATCGCTTTTTCTAACATCTCTTCCGACAACCGCAAACCATCGTAGTGAAAATCTGACAACTGCACTAGCGTTGTACCTTGTAAAGATGCTGGAAGTTCTGCAATCTTAACCGTGATTTTATCTACTCTTAAATGTCCTGTAAACAACCAATGCATAAGGCAAGCAATACTCCTCATACCAGCGCTTACAGCTTACCAAAAATAAAAATGTAACTTGTTAAAGTGCAATAATTTATGTCATAAGCTCCAAAAAAATTAATTAGCTTAAATCCTAAAGATAAACAAAGAAGACTTTGCTTTAGTTTGCAGGTACTCGTTAGCCAGAATACCTGCTGTGATTCAGTTTTTTATTTTTAAATTTGAATCACTTACTCACTTTGTAGCGTAATTATAGTAACTTCTGGACGGCAAAATAACCGTCCGGGGAGATAAGTTCCCAAACCACGATTGACATACATCTGATTTTTTCCGATCCGATGAAAACCCTGTGCCCATTCCCAATGCTTGACTACAGAAACATTTACTTCCAAAAATGGCACTCGACGGCGCACTGCTAAGGGTATGTTTTTTGCAATCTTGCTGTAAATCAACGCCGCCGGGCCAAGTCCAGGAATCACGATTTGACCACCGTGAGTATGACCAGATAATTGTAAATCAACTCGCCATGCTTGCAGCGTCTCCGCAGTATCTGGGTTGTGGGATAATACAATACAGGGTGTGTCGGGGTTTAGTTGATTCATGACTGGTAAAGGATTGAATTCCCGTGACCAACTATCCGCCAGTCCAACGAGTGGCAATTCTTTTCCTAGTGGGTAGGCAATTTCGTTCCAAAGGACGTGGATGCCAATGCTAGTAAGGGCATCTGTAATTTCTGATTTTGCATTTTTGTAATGTATATCATGATTGCCAAGAGCCGCATAGATACCACTGCGACTTTGCAAATGTTTGAGTCGAAGTATCAGTTGATGAATCGGTGTCGGATCGTCAGTTACGTAGTCGCCAGTTAATAAAATTAAATCTGGTTTAGCTTCGTTAGTAACTGCGATCGCTTTTTCTAGCATTTCTTCCGACAGCCGCAAACCATCGTAGTGAAAATCTGATAACTGCACCAGCTTCTTACCTTGTAACGATACAGGTAAACCTGCAATGTTAACCGTCAATTTTTCTGTACTCAACGGCCCAGATAACAACCAATGCATAAGACGTTCAATAAATCTATATGATAGCGCTTACAGCTTAACCAAACATCGTTGCTTTGTATGTAGCTACTAGGGCAACTTTTTTAAAATTTCATGAAAGCTCTATATCGTAGCGTATTTATACTCACTTAAATCAGAGGCAGCTTTGTTGTTATTTTATTTCAGAGTATGTTGCATTTCTTTGATACACGGGAAGATATAGCAGTCCTAAATCACTCGTGAAAGTTAGATCCCCGACTTCTTTGAGAAGTCGGGGATCTGGACACTGCGAATTTTCAGAAATCAGATAGGATTGCTATAGTGATTGATGTTACTAAATTAACTATACGGACAGGATTTATTTTGGTAGATTATACTGTATTAGATACTACCGGATCGAACAAAAACACTTAAAACTGTTTATGTCATCACTATTAGAGCCACAATTCATCCAGAGTTTTCCCGAATTTGAGCAGCACGTAGCAAAACTGATCCATAAAGCAGGTTGGACAGTTGAAACTGCAAAAACCAATCAACCTGGCTACGATTTAGTGGTCAAAAAAGGAAACCTAGTTGGTGTTATTCAGGTTAAATGGCTAAAAGGTAATGTAACAGCGCCCCAGCTTTTAAAGTTTGCTGACTTTTTAGATTCTGATGAAGGCAAAAAATTTAATTTTGGTTGGTTCATAACTACAAAAGGATTTGGCGGCCCAGCATTGGCATTAATCAGAACCTGGGGTAAAGATACTAAAGTTCGCTGTGGGATTGCCCATGAAAATAAACTGGTTGCGATTGATGGCGGTTCTGTGATTGCTAACGGAGATAATCAGGATACTACTGAAGACACGCCAAAAAAAGTTTATTTTGGAGTTTTTACCTGTAAAGGTGGAGTAGGTAAAACAACGGTAGCAGGGCATTTAGCAGGAGCATTAGCACTGCAAGGATTTAATGTGGCACTTGTGGACTTAGATCCAGAACAAAATCTGCACAAATTAGTAGGTGATGGTGTTTTTGTTCCTAATCCTAAAGGTGTAGGTACAACTATTCAAGTATTTGATGGAGATGATTGGAATGAAGATGCTGCCCGTGACTGTCAAATAGTAATTTGTGATTGCTCACCAGCACTAGAACGTAATCCTAAAAATCTAGTTCAGCGATTAGATTATTGTATTATCCCAACAACTTTTAATCCACTAGGGATAAGCAAACATGGTAAAGTTATTCAAGAAACTGTTAGAGAGATACGCGAAATAAATAATTTAGCTCATTTATTTGTGTTAGTTAACAATTTTAAAGACCCTGGAATTAAACGTTTAAGACTTCTGAAAGAAGTTTATAATAATGCTTATAAAGAAATTAGTAAAATAGATAACAAGTTTCATTGTATAGATCCAGAAGAAGTTTGTATTCGCGCTAGCGACCTCCTTTATTACTGGGGTATACATATCCTTGAAAACCCAGAAAATCCTGCAAGTAGATTAGCTTTTGATTTGGTTGGCGGAAGATGTTACCCGCGTGAAGATTTTATCAACTTAGCAGATTATATTGAAAGAGAAGCTGGTATAGGAATTCTTAGAGCTAATTAAGACTTGTAATAAAATGTACACTTAACGATGGCACACTACACTATTAAAACCCCACCCATTTTTATAAATAATAAAAAAAATAGCGCCACCTTAATAAAAGGCAAACGCTATTTTTTATTTAATTCACTATAGTTAAAACAATTTCCTAAATATCCTTCAGTCATTATCCGCGATTTTGCTTTTATACAGCACTGCGGTTGGTTATTAAGTTCCACAAGAAAACTGCAACAATTGCACCAAGGACTGCTACTGCAATACCTGGAATGCTGAGACTCGGTGCTGCTAGACTTAATGTTCCTGTACTAAAAAATACTCCTAAGCTACCGCCAACAAAAGCACCGATGATTCCTAATACGATAGTTCCTAGGATTCCGCCGCCTTGATGACCGGGGTAGATAGCCTTAGCGATCGCACCAGCAATTAGACCTAAAACAATCCAAGCAAGAATATTCATTGTTATTAATTGGGTAAACGTTTTTCACTCACAACTACATATTACCAATCTTAATCTTTTAATTCCATCTACCATCAGAATTAATCATTAATATCCATGAGGAATAGTTTAATTGCAACTAGGTTTATTGATATTTACGATAATCAGTTAAAAAAAGCTCCTAGTAGGTCTTTAACTAGGAGCCTATCAAACTATTGCTTGGTAGTTGGAGTATATGTCTTTTTAATTAGCTCTCTCCTCTACTAGAAGAATTAAGCTGAGTTTTCAGAGACTGTCTCTAAAGTAATGTAAAACAAGTAAAATCAGCCGATGTCTACGATGGGCGTAGTTGCTGCAACTTTATTTTCACTATTCTCTAGTTCTCATTCCCTAGTCCTCAATCTCTTGTCCTCAATCCCTAATTCCCAGTTAAAATGCCTAATGAAATTTGGTTATCACAGTTGCAAAGACATAGAGCGATCGCAGTTATCCGCGCTTCTAAAATTGAAGTGGGGCATCAAATGGCAATAGCTGTAGCATCTGGGGGAATGCAGATCGTTGAGATTACCTGGAATAGCGATCGCGCTGGGGAACTAATCAGTCAACTACGCTCACAATTACCAGCCTGTACTATTGGTACTGGTACGCTATTCAATGTGGAACAGCTACAAGAAGCGATCGCATCTGGGGCGCAATTCCTCTTTACACCCCATGTTGACTCAGCAATGATTCAAGCAGCACAAGAAAAAAATGTACCCATTATCCCAGGAGCTATGACTCCTACAGAAATTGTTACCGCTTGGAGTCAGGGCGCTAGTTGTGTAAAAGTGTTTCCCGTACAAGCAGTGGGAGGGGCTGATTATATCAAAAGTTTGCAAGGGCCGCTAAGTCAGATTCCCTTAATTCCTACTGGCGGCGTGACTCTAGAAAATGCCAAAGAATTTTTGCAAGCTGGAGCGATCGCTGTCGGTTTGAGCGGTGAATTATTTCCCAAAAAGCTTGTCACAGAAGGAAATTGGCAAGCGATCGCATCTAGGGCAAAAAAACTCATGCAACAGTTAGGTTAAATTAGAATCAAATCATCAAAAATCAACGTCTATTAAAGTAATGGATAAGGAAATAAAAGTGAAACCTGATAAGTTTCTCAATACCTGATGATTTGAGTGTGAGTGTATCTAAAATGAACAGACTTATTTATTCTGAATGGGTGCGTCGCTTAAAAATACTCCTTACTGGTACAGCACTGTCTTTAAGTGTTTTTACTACTACTGGAACAAGTGAAGTTTGGGCGAATTCCAAAGAGCAAGTGATTGCACAAACAATCCAGACATTACAACAATCAGATCAGCGTTGGATTCAAATTGATCTTTCAAAGCAACGCTTAATAGCTTGGGAAGGTGACAGAGTGGTTTATGGAAGTGCAATTTCCTCTGGTAAAAAGGCCACTCCCACTCTTGTTGGTACTTTTAAAATTCAATCTAAGTTCAAAACTACGCGGATGCGCGGAGAAGACTACAACGTTGACAAGGTTCCTTATGTGATGTATTACCAAGGTAACTATGGTATTCACGGTGCTTTCTGGCATAAAAGATTTGGTACTCCAGTCAGCCACGGCTGTGTGAATCTCTCACCTAAACATGCAAAATGGCTATTCGAGTGGGCATCCATAGGAACACCAGTAGTCATCCAGAAATAGTAGGTGGAGCAACCATAAGGCAAATTAGATAAAATCATTAATAACAAGAAATCAAGACAATTGAGTGACTCCCAGCAATATTTTATGCTGGGAATCTTCGGAGTCGGAATTAATAGATTTGAAATAAAATATATAAGAGGGTATTTATCCCAAGTTTGGATTTTAGATTTGGGATTGAGGATGAAAAGTCTTTTCCTAATTTGATATTATCCGCTTTGCCCCAAATAAATAAGCGTAAATCCTGACAATTCCTGTGTGAAACTACAAATGCAAATATTAATTAGGGAAAAATTTGCATTGACGCATTTAAATTACAGATTTTTTTGTAAAGGTTGTTCTTAGTCATTAAAGAATGACAAATAACCAATGACTAATTAGATGCGGATTAGTTTAGGACTTGTTTTGAAAAGTATTAGCGGATGAATTGCGTAAATCCTTCACTTCATGATTTTTGCGTACTTTAGAAGGTCAGGCATAATGCAATTCTGGATTCGCAGTGGTGGGATTCGTTCTTCAAAAACTTTTTGTACAAGCGTGGCGTTGGTGGTAGTGACTTTATTTTCGTGGTCAGCACCGTTAGCAGGCGATCGCCATTCTACTACAGCGATCGCTGCGTCAGTCGATGAAAATGGCATCACTCAATCTAATCTCAGGCAAACATCCCAACCTCGCTGGATTGAAATTGACCTGTCAGAGCAACGCTTACGTGCATGGGAAGGTAAAAAACTTGTTTATTCATACCGCATTTCTGGAGGGAAGCGATCGACTCCCACACCCATAGGTAGATTTCGGATTAATTCTAAGTATCGCACTCACCGAATGCGAGGCAAGGGCTACAATATTCCTGATGTTCCTTACACAATGTATTTTTACGAAGGCTATGCCATCCACGGTGCTTACTGGCATAATCGTTTTGGCACTCCAGTTAGCCACGGTTGCGTGAATTTACCTGTTAAGCAAGCACACAATGTTTACAACTGGGCTAGCTATGGAACTTTAGTAGTGATACATAAATAATTCGTAATAGAGCCTCCGGCACGCTCCGCGTTAAGCGTTCGCGGAGCGTCTCGTAGAGAAGCCATGCCGCAGGCTTTACGTAATTAAGAATTATGGTGATGATGAATTAATCACTGCTCAATTCTTTCGTTGATCTATGGATAGGTGCTTTAACTCTGTGAATGCACCTGTCCCTAGATACTGCTAGACTAAAAACACATCTTCGAGGGATTCAGGAGTCATGAGCTACTCAACTACTCAACTACTTACCCTGGAAGAGTTTCTGAAGCTTCCAGAAACAAAGCCTGCGAGTGAATATGTTAACGGTAAGATTATTCCTAAGCCAATGCCGAAAGGGAGACACAGCCGCTTGCAAGGCAAACTTGGTGCTGTTGTTAATGAAGTTGCGGAGAATCAGAAGATTGCCTATGCGTTTCCCGAATTACGCTGTAGTTTTGGAGAACGCTCAATAGTACCAGATGTGGCTGTATTTCAGTGGGGACGCATACCGTTCACCGTTGATAATGAAGTACCTGATAATTTTGAACTTCCACCAGACTGGACGATTGAGATTCTTTCGCCAGAACAAAAACCCAACAAAGTAATTGGGAACATTCTCTACTGTTTAAAGTATGGTAGTCGTCTGGGATGGTTCCTCGATCCTGATGATCTGAGTATTTTGGTATTTCTACCAGAGCAACAGCCAGTGCTATTTCAGGGAGAAGATTTTTTGCCTGTATTACCAGAAATTGAACTTGCATTAACCGTCAATCAAGTTTTTGGATGGTTAAAGATGGGTGGCTAGAAATAACTCGGCTGGAATGAGAAGGATTGCGTAGGCGTAGCCCGTCGTAGACATAGCCTAATTCTCAAACAAACTACTATCAACGTGAAAAAAGTCACCTAATATCTTGGCCATCTCCTGGGTGATTTCTTGTTTTCCACTCATAACTTGAAAAACAACCTCTCTTGAACCGAGAACTATTACCAAGTCAGCTTCTTTAACGCTCTGAGCCTCGATTAGATGGAGCAGCATTGAGTGTGCGGTTGATTCTCCCATTGGATAATTTTTATCCTCATACTTTTCTATTAGAGCAATCAAGAGGTCTAATAATGCCGACTCTTCCAAAGTTCGGTTAACTTGATGAGACAGTTCCTCTGCTAGGGTAATAGCTTGCTCGTTTTCCTCATCTGTTTTTATAACCTTGGGTTGATATTGAGCAAGCAAACTAGCATAAGTTTCACGGTCAAAAGTAAGGGTCATTTTTCCATTTATCCTTATCGTATTCTGCTTGCGTAAAAATGTATTTAAGATAAATTATTTGGTCGCTGTAAACCAAATCAACTATCAGACGATATTTATTGCCTTTGATATTAAAAACAGTGAAATTCCCAACAGCTTCTGCTTCAGGATAAACGGCTTGCACTTCGGTAAGATTATTCCATGTACTTTTATTGGCAGCTTTGTACCAGTTGTTAAGCGCATCACAAGAGTCAGCATATTTTTGGCAAAATTTGCGCAGCTTTTTACGACTGATAATGTGCATTGTATCTAACTCAATTGTGCCACGAGTTGATTTTCCAAAAGCGTGTCATTGGTTAACAAGTCTTCAACGGTAATTCGTAAAAAGCGTTGCTCATCAACTTGAAAGAGAATTTTGATGCGATCGCTTCCAGGATATCCGGCTGGTGTCAGTTGGGCAATTGTCCTCGCACCTTCTTGATCGTTGAGAGGTTTAACGGTGGTTTCGTTACCATCTAGACGACGGGTAATTAAGCGATCGCCATCAAAATAAACTTCGGTACTACCCGTATCTGCTCCCAATTCTCCCATAATTAATTCAATACTGGGCTGATTTTCTAAAGAAGCACCTAAGACTAATTCTACTGGCTGACTCATCGGGTATGCTTGTCCCGCTTTAATCAGAGAATGCCATTTGTGACGCTGGTTGCGGCGATCCCAGTAGCGGATACCATAACTATGGTATAGAAAGTCTTTGATTTGCACGCCTTGAGCTAGCTGTAATGCACCTTGAGCGATCGCTTCAAAGGGACGTTCGCAACGAATTTTTTCTGGCTCAAAATACTGTTTTATCCATGTCTGCACTGCTGGTAATTGCACTGTCCCACCAACTAACAAAACTGCATTAATATCTGCAAGTTCTATCCCTTGGCGTTTTGCTTGCTGCAACAGTGTCGTCATTGACTCATCCAATAACTCAAAAAATGCGTGTTCTTTGAGGATATTTTCAAAAGTATCGCGGTTTAATTCTAATTCATAGCTTTCAAATGTCTCATCATCAAAATAAACTTCACTAGCTTGGTTTTGGCTTGATAGCTGAATTTTCACCCGTTCTGCTAATCGTGTTGTCAAGGGACTCACTGCCAGTTCTTGAGTTTTGGCAAAGTAATCTACCAACCAATTATCAATATCAGTGCCACCCAAATTTTGCCCAGCTTTCGCCAACACACGGGCAGTTTTGACTTTTTGTTTTGAATCTTCAGCCAAAGACTTATTACCCCACTTAAGGAGAAATCCCAAGGGCTTTGTGGTTGCTTGCACGCTTTGATCCAACCGCACAAGGGACAAATCTAAAGTACCGCCGCCGAAGTCAATCACCAAGAGATTTTCTCGATCTGCTAAACCATAACCCAAGGCGGCGGCTGTGGGTTCATCCAGCATCCGCACTTGTTCAACGGGGAGGGCTTGACAAACTTTTCCCAACCAGTGACGATAGGCTTCAAAACTGTCTACGGGTACGGTTAACACGAGAGAATCTAACCCACCTTGCAGGGGTGCTAGTTCTTCAATCACCTGGGTGAGGAACCATTGCCCTACTTGCTCAAAGGTGATAATTTTGCCATCGAGTTCGGGTAAGAAACCTTGGATATCTGCACCAATACCCCGCTTGAAGCTGCGGAAAAATCGCGTTTCGCCCTTGAGGTCAAGACCGCGATCGCGTACTTGTTGCCCTACTAAGACTTTATTTTGGCTTGCGTCTTCAACATAAACCAAGCTGGGAATCAGTGGCGGATTGAGACTTTGTTTAATTGATAAACCTGGTAGAGTCAGGGTTTCTGGCTGCTGGGTTACAGGGTTCCAACGAGCAATGACTGTGTTGCTAGTACCAAAATCGATTGCGATCGCCATATTTTATATTTATTATCTCGCACGAAGAGGCCAAAGCTGCTTTATTTTTGATTATTTAGGGCTTTTCTGACTAATGAGCCAGATACAACTATCTGATGAAGGTGTAATAAAATTCTTGAGATTTAATTGGGGCATTGAGAAGGCTATGGAAGCGGAGGTTGTTTTTTGTCAATCCTCCGTTTCCGATTTTTTCATTGTCACTCAAAAATGAATTGGCAAAATGCTGCAAAAAGTTTAGGTAACATTTTGTAGCCTACTGATAACTAAATCAACAGATGGTGCTATTCCTCTTGCACATCAACCCAGATACTACCTTTTTCCACACGAAGAGGAAACACTGGCAACGCCTTTGGTTGTGAAACCAATGAGAGTACTTTACCTACCCCAGGTGGCCAAGAACACCAGTCTTGTACCTCACCAGTTCGCAGGTCAAAAGCACTGTGATGGAAGGTACAAACAATTGCCCCATCTTTGATTTTGCCACTTTTCAGAGGTAATTTTAAGTGGGGACAGGTATTATCTACAGCATAAAGCTGATTTTCGTGATTCAAAAGTAGAATTTTCCGGTTGCCAACTTTCACCACTTCTCGCGTACCTGGGGAAAGCGCTTCAACTGCAAGAACTTTAGTCCAACTCATTAGGTTCTCCTCTCCTAATTGATCTGCTTTCAGTTTCTCGCAATTGTGACCAGTGCGATCGCCTTTGAATACTGGCGAAAAATCAGTAGATCGCAAATTTTTCCCGAAAGAGCGATGTCTATGACGGGCTTTGCCAACACTAGTGAAATATTAAAGCTATAAAATATTACATTAAATTCTATTTCGGTACTGAATAAAATGAATTTTGGGTAAACTAAAGAAAGTACTTCTTATCCCAGCATCATAAGGCTTGTAGCCTATAACAACCAATTTTGAGAAATATCAAAAATGATTAAGACAAGTTACGAATTTGACCAGGCTATTCTCCCCGCAGGATCTTCATTAAAGACTAATATTCTGCTACGTTTTCGTGCTGACATAGCTGAATCTCCCCGACGCAACCTTAACCTTTCTCTTGTAATTGACCGTTCCGGCTCAATGGCAGGCGCTTCTTTACATCATGCACTCAAAGCTGCTGAGTCTGTGGTAGATCAACTTGAGCCTGATGACATTCTCTCAGTAGTTGTTTACGACGATGAAGTGGACAGCGTTGTACCACCGCAAGCTGTGACTAACAAAGCCACACTAAAAAATTCAATCCGCAAAGTCAGAGCAGGCGGTATTACCAACTTATCGGGGGGATGGCTCAAAGGCTGCGAACACGTCAAAGCAGGACTAGATCCGCAAAAAATCAATCGTGTTCTTTTGCTTACCGATGGTCACGCCAATATGGGCATTCAAGACCCCAAGGTACTAACGGCGACATCAGCGCAAAAAGCAGAGGAAGGCATCACCACAACTACATTAGGTTTTGCTCAGGGTTTCAATGAAGACTTACTGATTGGGATGGCAAGGGCTGCTACGGGCAACTTCTACTTTATTGAACGTGTGTAAAACCCCGTCCCCTCGTGGGCGGGGATGTAAGCACGGTTAAATTAGGGGGTTCGATGCCCCCTAATTTAACACTAT
>NZ_JBALDL010000087.1:0-226001 GCF_036917465.1 Nostoc sp. | reverse complement strand
AAAAGGGGGTCGCCGTAGGCGGGGGGATCTTAACCGAACCGTATTGAGAGTGTTCCAAGAAATAAATGAGCCAAAACCTGTGATTGCGATCGCAATTAAGTGTAGCGTTCGCGGAGCGTTCCTCGAAGATCCCCCCAACCCCCCTTCAAAAGGGGGGCTTATAAGCATCTTTTACCCCCTTCAAAAGGGGGTCGCCGTAGGCGGGGGGATCTTAACCGAACCGTATTGAGAGTGTTCCAAGAAATAAATGAGCCAAAACCTGTGATTGCGATCGCAAGGAAGTGTAGCGTTCGCGGAGCGTGTCGCAGACAAGCAATCCCAAGATATTGGGATTGCTTCATTCCGCTTTGTCTCCATTGGCAATGACAATTGGACACTTTTTTACTTGGAGTACTCTAACGTGGGGCATTGGGCATTTAGTGCGTCCTGAAAAGTAGAGCCGATCAGCATATTTTCCATACTCTCCCTTTGCTAAATCTATATGATTTGCTCTATCTGCAATTCCAAGGTTCCTCACACTTTGCTCCTCGTTGTAGCTGCCTCGATTGTGGCAGTTGTGGTAGCTAAACTTTATTTATCTATAAATAAAAATATATGCTATATGTAAGACACAGTAATCCTACCAAGGAGCTGTAGATTTAGTTGCAGAGGTATAGCAGCAGTGGGCATAGTAGTTGAAAACGTCTCCAAACAATTCGGGAGTTTCAAGGCAGTTGATGAGGTTAGCCTGGAAATTAAGAGTGGTTCGCTAGTTGCGTTGCTTGGGCCATCAGGATCGGGTAAATCTACGCTATTACGGTTAATTTCCGGTTTAGAAATGCCAGATAGCGGCAAAATCCTGCTTACTGGTAAAGACGCTACATACCAAAGCGTGCAACAGCGCAATATTGGCTTTGTATTTCAGCACTATGCCCTATTTAAGCATTTGACTGTCAGGCAGAATATTGCCTTTGGCTTAGAAATTAGGAAGGCACAGCCAAAGAAGATTAAGGGAAAGGTTGAACAGTTACTAGAATTGGTGCAATTGACTGGATTAGGCGATCGCTATCCATCACAACTTTCTGGTGGTCAAAGACAACGGGTAGCTTTAGCAAGGGCGCTGGCAGTAGAACCTGAAGTATTACTCCTAGATGAACCCTTTGGCGCACTCGATGCAAAAGTCCGCAAAGACTTACGGGCATGGTTACGCCGCCTCCATGATGAGGTTCATGTTACCACGGTTTTCGTTACCCACGACCAAGAGGAAGCAATGGAAGTCTCCGATGAGGTTGTGGTCATGAATAAAGGACGCATAGAACAGGTGGGAACACCAGCAGAAATTTACGATAATCCTGCCACTGCATTTGTGATGAGCTTCATCGGCCCAGTGAATATATTACCCAGCACCTCAAAGATTTTTCAAGGTAGCAGATTTGATGCACCACACCCACAAGTATTTTTGCGTCCGCAAGATGTGATTTTTGAAACTAATGCTAACAATGGCACTATACCTGCAACAATAAGCCGATTGGTGCATTTGGGTTGGGAAATTCAGGTGGAATTAACTTTCGATGATGGACAAGTAGTGACGGCGCATTTAACACGCGATCGCTTTAATGATTTAGAGTTAGAAGCAAAACAGCGCGTATATGTGAAGCCCAAGGATGCGAAGTCTTTCCCAGTGTCTTATTCAATTTAGACTTTTGCCAGTTTCCCAATAGTCGAAACTCCTAGTTAATCGCTGCCTAATTCAGCTATTTGCTAGGAGTTTTAATTTGACATGAACTACAGGGGGCATCATTTCATAATGCGAAATTGGACATTATACAACATAAATTTATGTTGAAAATATTACAGCCTAGAGCTAGCGCAAAGTGGTCAATTTGACAATCTTTAATACTCAAACTACTTGGCGTATAGTCATAATCTGTCCGCACGCAACAAGAACGCAA
This sequence comes from Nostoc sp., assembly GCF_036917465.1. GTDB lineage: Bacteria > Cyanobacteriota > Cyanobacteriia > Cyanobacteriales > Nostocaceae > Nostoc. Next base: position 224,070 of record NZ_JBALDL010000087.1, on the reverse strand, counting down.
GACACTTAATATATGGTTCGAGAGCTAGAAAGAAAACGTCAGAGTGCAAAGTTTCCCGAAACAGCACCGGCTGCTAATCCCGTATTTTTTAGAACCTATAGCCGCCGTACAAAGGCGGGACTAAGGGAAACATGGGATGAGGTATGCGATCGCACTCTCCTCGGCTTAGTCGAGTTAGGAAAGCTCACTCAAGAGGAAGCTGCCACACTCGATAAGATGCAGCGCAACTTGAAAGCTATGCCCAGTGGACGCTGGTTATGGGTTGGTGGTACAGACTGGATAACCAAGCCCAAAAACTTTTCCGGCGCTTATAATTGCACCTCTACCAATCTCCAAGACTGGAGTGCCTTGGGATTAATGATGGATTTGGCAATGATGGGCTGTGGTACTGGAGCCGTCCTAGAACCACAATTTATTGACCAGTTGCCCCCCATCCGTAATCAACTGAATATCAGTGTAAAAGGTGAAATTGGCAGCACTCCTGTGCAACAGCGACGTGAATATACTGAAACTAATATAGAAGGCAACAGTGTTACTATTCACGTTGGAGATAGCCGTGAAGGTTGGGTTGAATCATATCAAACCCTGTTAGAACTCTCCACTGATGAACAATTTTCAGCAGAAGTTGAAGTATTTGTTGATATCAGTGATGTTAGGAAAGCCGGAGAAACTCTCAACGGCTTTGGAGGAGTTGCTAATCCTGTAAAATTGCCTGGACTTTATCAGCGTTGTGCATCTATTCTCAATAAAGCTTTAGGGCGACAATTAAATTCAGTTGAATGCTGTCTATTAATCGATCAAGGTGCTGTAACAATTGTTGCCGGCAATATTAGGCGATCAGCTGGCATGAGGCAAGGTTCTAGCGAAGATAGTTTGTTTGCCGATGCTAAAGATAACTTATGGCAGCAAGATGAAAGTGGCAACTGGCGAATCGATCCAGAACGTGATGCACTCAGGATGGCAAACCATACCAGAGTTTTTCACCGCAAGCCAACCTTAGAAGAATGTCTTAATGCTGTCCGCAAACAATATTACAGTGGCGAGGGAGCAATTCAATGGGCTGGTGAAGCTGTCGCGCGATCGAACATTGATTTGCTGCCAACAAAAGCTCTGAAAGTTGAGTTTTTGCAAGCTTACGAACAAGGCACAGCAAAGGAGTGGTTAAAAGAACACCATTCCAATCTTGATGCTAATGAGCTAGAACATCGTTTGCAGCGATATGCTTTAAATCCGTGTGGTAAGTGATTTTGCCTCACGTTAAAAACCTCGCAAAAACGGGGAAAGCTGAGATGCTAATCCCGTGGTAATCAAAGGAACTAAAAAGCCTTTGACACCGTACAGCGTAGAGAGTGAAACTAGATTACATCAGAAATTGGTGTCTAGAATATAATCTCTCCAAGAGTGCGGGGGCAGATGTGAAAAACACTTCTATTATCTGAAGTCACATCTGTAAAAGGTACGCGGAGCTACTGCGAATAATTAAGCAGTAGAACTAGGGGATAAAAAGCCTCTAGGGTAACAAATTTGGAAATCATCGGTAGTAATTTCCACTGCAATTTGTCTGAGGTTCACCTGAATCAAATCGACCCACGTAACTATAAAGAACAAGAAGAAGCTTTCACTGCTGGGGCGTTATCTGTAGCAGCGCTTTTAAATCACAAATTCCTCGAACCACGCTATCAATACAGCCGTGAATTAGACCCGATTGTGGGAGTTTCTTTTACAGGCTTGTTTGATTTCTTTGTTCATGCTTTTGGTGTTGATTGGCTGCGCTGGTGGGAAGCGGGAAGACCTGCAACTCCACAAGGATTAGCTTTCAAGCGTGAGGAAGAAAAATATCTCAGTTCTTGGAAAGATATTGTACATCGCGTAGTTTGGGATTACTGCGATCGCCACAATCTCAAACGTCCAAATCGCTGTACCACAGTCCAACCCAGTGGCACTAAGGCTTTGTTAACTAATGCTAGCTCAGGATGGCATCCCCCCAAAGCCCAAAGATTTATTCGCCGCATTACCTTCGGCAAAAATGACCCAGTAGCCTTAGCTTGTATTGACTACGGTTACAACGTCATTCCTTCTCAATCAGATAAAGATGAACAGGGCAATTTGCTCAACGATCCCTTTGATTCACGGGTGAGTGAGTGGTTAGTAGAAATCCCGGTTTCTGTAACTTGGGCTGATTTACCAGGGGCTGATGAAATTGATGTTTCTAAGTTTTCAGTCTTAGCCCAATTTGATTTTGTTCTCCAGGTTCAACGCTGGTATGTTACTCATAATACATCAGCTACTTTGGAACTACGTTCTGATGAAATCGAACCATTGGGACAGAAGATATACGAAACTATCCAGAATGATGAAGGATATATTTCAGCAGCCCTTCTAGCTCGTTTTGATGACCTGCAATCATTCCCCCGTTTGCCATTTGAACCAATAGACAAACCAACTTACGATCGCTTGAATCAAGAGGTGAAAGCACGGCGAAAAACAGATGATTTCTGTGCAGTCTTAAGCCGCTACGATTTAGGCGAAATGTCAGAGGCTGGCCCTAGTGGTTGTGATTCTGATAAGTGTATGTTTCCCGATCAGCAACCAAGCTCATAAGGCGAAATAATATCGATTTAGGGTAGGTACTATTTATCTATATAAAAAAGTAGTGGTTTCACATAACATTTAACCACTGCTTTTTTATATAGCAATCCTAAATAATTCGTGAACGATTAGATCCCCGACTTCTCTAAGAAGTCGGGGATCTAAGCCTTAATTACGTCGCTCTACTTAACACAATGAAAGCTTACGAAATTCAAAGCAATGGCGGTATTGATGCCCTCGCATTAGTCGATCGCCCTGAACCAAAACCAACTGTGGGACAAGTTCTCATTCAAGTCAAAGCAACATCCTTAAATTACCGTGATTTACTCGTCGCTGAGGGTGCTTACGGCGCTGGACAGAAATATCCCTTAATTCCCCTATCTGACGGTGCAGGGGAAGTCGTGGCGATAGGGGAAGGTGTGACACGGGTGAAAATAGGCGATCGCGTGGCTGGTATTTTCTTCCAAGACTGGATTTATGCGTCTTTAACCAAAGAGAAAATGAAATCCGATCTCGGAGGCGGTATCGATGGAATGCTGGCTGAGTATGTTGTATTACACCAAGATGGTTTGGTTATATTACCAGACTACCTTTCCTACATTGAAGGGGCAACCTTACCCTGTGCAGCAGTCACAGCTTGGCATGGACTGGTGACAAAAGGTAATATTGGCGCAGATGATACTGTTTTATTACTCGGTACTGGGGGAGTTTCGATTTTTGCTCTCCAGTTTGCTAAGATACATGGCGCTAGAGCGATTATTACTTCTGGTAGTGATGAAAAATTGGCACGAGCAAAACAGCTTGGTGCTGATGAAACAATTAATTACAAAACAACACCAGATTGGGAAAAGCAAGTTTACCAATTAACGAATCGCACAGGTGTAGATCATGTAATTGAAGTAGGCGGTGCAGGAACTCTGCCAAAATCATTACAAGCAGTCCGCATTGGAGGACGGATTAGTTTGATTGGCGTATTGTCAGGTAGAGGAAGTGAAATTGACCCCATGCAAATACTTTTTAAGAGTTTAACAGTTCAGGGTATTTATGTTGGCAGTCGGGAAATATTTGAGGCAATGAATCAGGCAATGCGACAGCATCAAATCAAACCAATTATCGATCGAGTTTTCCCTTTTGCTGAAGCACGAGAAGCTTACAGTTATCTAAAAAGTGCGGCTCACTTTGGTAAAATCGCAATAAGTAATTCGTAATTTTAAATAATTTAATTATATGTTTTAATTGGGAATTTAAAGCCCACTTGAAACATAATTATTAATTACATTTAAACAGCAGCGAGAGTAGGCGCAGCGAATTTAGCATACCGCTCGATGTAGAATTCCTTAGAGGTTGAATGAACAAGTATTTCGCTGTGATTTTAGGCACTTAGCGATCCCCCCTAACCCCCCTTAAAAAGGGGGGAAACGGAATCAAAGTCCCCCTTCTTAAGGGGAGCCACTGCGGTCTTGGGGTCTCCCCAAGTGGAGCATGTGGCGTGGATTTAGGGGGATCTAGAACCTTTTGATACCGACAAGAGGACTTTTCAAACAACCTCTTAGAGTGAGCGATCGCTTTCACAGATTCACGCTCTTTTAAAGCACGTTTCCACTGAGTATAAAAATTAGCTTTTTTGATGTCAAAATCCTTGTAAAGAGGCGATATATTGCGTTTTTAGTAAAAATTGGCAATGTTATGCAACTACGAATTGCCCATTGGGGGAGCTACTATGCCTTTCCAATTAGCAGTAGAGTCGTAATCAAAGGAATCTTTGGCTATGGCTGCGATCGCTTTCATCGATGCTCATATATACAATAATGTAATTTAAATTATAAAGAAAATAAAAATTATACTTTTTAAGTATAATTTTTTCTGAGATGATTATGATACTTTTGATGCATTAAAGTTGGAGTTACAAACTGGCATACTAATACTTTTAGTCTAGAATCAGAGGAATTTCCACTCACCCAAGAATTTATCTCACAGATGCTAGGTGTACGTCGCGTTGGTGTCACCGAAGCAGCTAACATCCTGAGCGAAGCCGGAATGATCACCTACCACCGTGGTCAGATTAACATCCTGAATCGAGAGGCTTTAGAAAAAACTTCCTGCAAATGTTATCAGATTATAGAAAATAATTTTTTTTAAGCTTCTATGTCTGAAACCGTACAGACTCTAAGAAGTGCGTTCATTTAATATTTTTTAGATTTTCCCCGTGTTCCTTTAGAGAATACACCTTTCGACATTAGGATCAAATTCTGAAGTTCTTTCCTTGTGCCCTTAGTTAGCTTTTCTAAAGTCACCTACCTTAAGGAGAGTGACTTGCAATGTCATTAGATAAAAGCCTTTTTCCGCAACCACCAAATAAGGTGCTCGCAGATCTGCCAGCCAGTGATTATGAGCGTCTTGTTCCCCACCTGAAGCTAGTTCCGCTCCCACTTCGGAAAGTCCTTTACCAAGCAGGCGAACCGATCGCACAGATATATTTTCCTGATAAGGCAGTGGTTTCAATAGTCACCACTATGGAAGATGGCTCAACGGCGGAAGTTGGGATAGTAAGCAACGAAGGTATGGTGGGTATCCCGGTAATTTTAGGAGACAACACCACAACCACAACAGCATTTGTGCAGGTTTCGGGCGCTGCTATGCAGATCGATGCAGATGTAATTAAAGCCGAGTTCAATCGGGGCGGAGCTATTCAAACCCTACTACTGTGCTACGTACAAGCTGTATACTCTGAACTGGCGCAAGGAGTTGCCTGCAACCGTCTCCATATATTGGAAGAACGTCTAGCTCGTTGGCTATTGACAGTCTCTGACCGTCTGGAATCAGAAGATTTTCCACTCACGCAAGAATTTATCGCCCAGATGCTAGGTGTACGTCGTTCCGGTGTGACAGTAGCGGCTAGCACCCTGAGCCGAGCCGGAATGATTAGCTACCGACGTGGGCATATTAACATCCTGAACCGAGATGATTTGGAAGCAACTTCCTGCGAGTGTTATCGAGTCATACAAAACGAATTTGCTCGGTTGCTGGGGAATGAGCCAAAGCGCGATCGCTAATGAACAACCAATTATAAGTTGCTATGTCCGAAATCGGACAGACACTCGCTAATTAGTTACATTAAGATTTAGTGAAGTATGCATCAAATGGCATTTACAAATAGGTGTTGTTTGATGTAGTTACTAATCCAAGTGTTCGAGCTATACATCGGTGAGAGTAATGTCTAATCAATCAATGTCTTTTAAAGGTCTGCGATTGCTCGTTGTCGATGATGACCGTGATACGAGAACTTTACTTACCTTTTTGTTTGAATTAGACGGAGCAGAGGTGATCGCAGCGGCTTCGGCAGGTGATGCTTTAGAAATAATCTCATTTTTTAAACCAGACATATTGATTAGTGATATTTATTTACCAGATGAAGACGGTTGCTCACTGCTCACGAAAGTTAGAAATCTGGAAGCAAAGCGAGGGAGAAAGATTCCAGCCATTGCTATGACGGCATCTGCTTTCGACGAAGATCGTAATCGGGCGTTATTAGCAGGTTATGATATATACCGATGCAAGCCGATAGACTTAGATGAGTTAGCTGCTACGGTTGCTGGTTTAACTCGACTCGAACAATACGCTTGACATATTTGGATGCACAAAAAGTCCGTCTATACAAAGCTTTACTAAATGTTAGTTATTTTGAAAATGCCATATTTACAACGACATCGCATTTTCTCAGGAATTTTTTGAGGCAACAAGTTAAAGCTTTAAAGCCTTGCCCCTTGTAAGCGGTCTAGTTTTCCCTGTTAAGAATTCTCTTTGATTAAGTTTAAGGTTTATCAGACTCACGTTAATTTTATTTTTTCTTAATTTCGCTACCAGTAAAAACCTTTTAAAAGGGTAGTGATATAAAATATACTAAGGATAAACACAGAGAATTACTCGGTTATTCTCTGTGAATACTCATTTTTTAAAATAAAGGGGTGTATTATGGAATATCTTGCTTATTCTCACATGTTTATTGCTCAAGAAGAGGAATCTGGAAAGACCAAATATAACTCATCTAAATCTCTATTAAAGGGTGAAAAAACTCTTAAATCTTCTGAGATACTTATTACTAAAAAACAGGTATTTGGAATCAGCAAAACTAAATTCAATTGGCGAAAACTTCTTAAGTCTTCAGCTTGGTTGGCTTTAGCTGGAGTGGGTGTATTACTTATTGCTGCTGCCCAAATTCAAACAAGTTCAGCCGCTTATGTAAAGACTAACGGTAATTGTTTACGCATCCGTACAGGCCCAGGCACTAACTACTCTTATGTAGACTGTATATCAAATGGTGCAACACTTCCAGGAATTGAAAGGTATGAAAACGGTTTTGCTAGACTTTCTTCGGGGAGATATGTTTTTGCTCGATGGGTTGGTGATAAACCTAACAATACTCCTACAACTACACCTGGTGGCGTTGGGGGTTCAGTGATTCTTACCCCTGGTTCTAGAGGTCAGCTAGTGAGAGACCTTCAGACAGCTTTAGGTAATCTCAGAATTGATGGAATTTATGGTCAAGAAACTGTTAACCAAGTCCGAAAATTTCAAGCAAGTAAAGGTCTACTTGTAGATGGTGTAGTCGGCCCAGAAACTAGAGTTACTTTGGGTATTTAGAAGTTAGCTTGAAGAAGAATTCAGAAGCCAGGAATGATTTAGTGGCGGGTCTTAAACTCGCTTATTCATTCGCCAACTGCACAAAATTTTTCTGAATTCTGGCTCCTGACTCCTGAATTCTGTTTTGATAATTTCAACTGAAAATCTTGTTTCTTAGCTTCTACCTATTTTATTCTGATATGTAGAAACATCTAAGCTAAGGAAGTCTCAGATTAAAACTTTGGAGTATTTCGCCCGTCTTCAAGGCGGGTAAGATCCCAATACTGTCTAGGGTAGACGCAATTATTGGGTAATTGAGATCAGCAGTCAGATCAAACTGAATTGTTACCTGTGTCTACTATTTAGATGTCGCCATTAAGTAAAGAAGTTTGTCATTAAAATGAAGATTCTGCAATTCAGGAGGTGGAGGGACAAGCGGCGGCCCCTCGATGATTACAGGAATAATTTCGGGGGAACGTAATCCATCAGATCCTTGTCGCTCAAGGGCATACAACACTTCTTTAAGCACCCACGGCGACTCTTTAGCAGCAGTAGACCAAAATAGTAGAAAAAGATCGCACTCATCAATATTGCGATAAAGTTCTTGCTCCCAGCGATCGCCAGGTTCTAAACTAAGAACATCTTGAAAAACTGCAATGCCACTTACAGCCAGTCCCTGTACCCTTTTAAGAACTTCTATCCGATCTTTAGAAGAATAAGAGACGAATGCTTTTCTATAATATCGAGCAACCTCTCCTACTGGTTGAGGGCTTTTAAATGTAGAAGATGCAGAAGAAACAATCGATAGTTTGAATTTTAGATGACCAAGGGGAATTGTATTTTGGCTGATAGTAACAGTTCCAATGACTGTTTTCTGAGTAATATCGCCAGGAACTGTTACACCAAATTGAATAGAATCTGCTCTACCATTCCAAGTCAACTGTTGAATCGGATCGTCCACATCTAGTTTTGGAATTGACAAGTTAAAAGTAAGTTCACTTCCTCGTTTAATAGGTACTCCTAAACTTTTTACCCCTAACTGTTGAGCTTCAGGATCAAATTGTTGAGCATACTGTTTGGCAGATTCAACTTGTTCAGGAAGATGAACAAAGACTTGCACAAGAAACATATCATCTGGAGTTACAAAAGCAGGACTGAACACACTACAATCAACCAAATCTTTGCTTATATCAGCAGGTTGTGAAGATCGTTCTTGAAGAGTTGGGGTTTTTTGTAGCTGCGCTTTAAGTTGCTTAATAAGTTCTCCTTCAACCTCAATGCTACCGCCACCTTTACTGAACGGAGCAGCACAGCCACCTTCAGCCTTCAATGAATTTTCATTTTCAGCTTCTAACAACTCTAATGAATTTTTAGTGTCGTATCCTGGCGGTCTTGCTATCTCCCTCGTTTTTTCCATTCGGGGGTTTGGAGGGGATTTAGATAAACTCCCTAAAGCAGATATCTCAATATACTTCTTACGGATAAACCATATATCTTTACCCTTCATAGAGTCTTTCAACGTAATTCTGTAATATTCTCCCTCCTCAATATAAGAAATTACTTTAAGAACACTTTTGACTTGAATGAGAAGTTTTTCATCTTCAGCAAGTTCCGCTAACTCACTTGGACGAACTTTAAGGAAAGTATCAGCAGTTACTGTAAAGATAAACATAATAATTAACTATTAGATAATTAAACAGTTAGAAGATTTAAACCTAAGAATATAGCCGCGATAGTTCCCGCCACAGAAATTTCTCCTTGAATAATTTTTTCTAAAACTGCTTCTACAGGAATAAATACAATTTCAATCTCTTCTGTAATATCGAGTTGTTGCTCTCCAACCTTGCTGACATTTTCTGCTAAAAATAAATGTATTTGGTTAGTGTCTTTACTCGGTTTATCGTATAGAGTTCCAATTTTTCTAAATTCTTGGGGTATATAACCAGTCTCTTCTGCAAGTTCTCTAATTGCTGCCACTTCTGCATTCTCTTTTGTGGGGTCGAAATTCCCTGCGGGAAGTTCTAAAAAAAATTCACCTACTGCATGTCTGTATTGCCGGACAAAAATAATTTCTCTATTAGCAGTGATCGGTAAAACCATCGCCACGTCAGGCTTAATACTGACAAAATAATCATCTATAATTTTACCATTGGGCAATTCTATTTCATCTTGCCTTACCTGACACCAGGGGTTATCTAAAACCATTTTTGATTTTAAAGTTTTCCATTTTTTTAAGTCGCTCATAAATCAAGTAAAAAATAAAATTATGTATGAAAAGTTTAGTAACTAAGCAATGGAATGTAAAAAAGTATAACAGATACATCCGATAATCTAAACTTACACTGGCTTTTGCTATATCATAATATAAAAAAATATGCAAATAAATGTAAATTTATTTACAGTAAATAAAAGATTTCCGTTGACCATTAGTAGAGGTACAACGGCACAGACAACGAATGTATGGGTGAGGATTTCGGATGATGGTATTGAAGGCTGGGGAGAAGCATCGCCATTCGGTGTAGGTAATCATCGACAATCAACTGATACAATCAAAGATTCTCTCGACCAAATTGCACCATTATTACAAGCATTTAGCCCCTTACAGCGACAAGAAATTGAACAAATTTTAATACAAAACCAAATTCCTTCTGCTGCAAGAGCTGCCTTGGATATGGCAATGCACGACTGGTTGGGTAAGCGTGTAGGATTACCTTTGTGGCAAATTTGGGGACTCGATCGCAATAAAATAGTACCAACCTCAGTAACAATTGGGATAAATTCGCCTGAAGGTGCTAAGACCAGAGCGCGAGACTGGTTACAATTTACCGATGTCCGCCTTTTTAAGGTGAAGTTAGGTAGTCCAGATGGCATAGATGCAGATCAAAAAATGCTGTTGGCAGTGCGAGAAGAAGCACCGGAAATAGAATTATTTGTTGATGCTAATGGGGGTTGGAGTTTAGAAGATGCGATCGCAATGTGCAATTGGCTGAGTAATTTAGGTATAAAGTATGTAGAACAGCCATTACCACGAGGTCAGGAAAAAAGTTTAGCTAAACTCAAAGAACACTCTCCCCTACCCATCTTTGTTGATGAGAGTTGTTTTACAAGTTCTGATATCCCCGAATTGGCAAACTACGTAGATGGTATTAATATCAAACTGATGAAATCAGGCGGACTAACAGAGGCGATGCGAATGGTACATACAGCACGAGCATATCGGTTGCAAGTAATGTTCGGTTGCTATTCTGACAGTTCGCTAGCTAATACAGCAGCATTACAGCTAGCGCCACTAGCTGATTATCTAGATTTAGACAGTCACCTTAACTTAATTGATGACCCCTTTACGGGTGGATTGCTAAAGGAAGGGAGAGTTTTGCCAAACGATTTACCAGGTTTGGGAGTACAACACAGTGCGTCTACCACTTAATCAACGAATAGCCATCTTATTACATGAAGGAACTACTGGAACCCACGGCAAAACTGGACTCGCAATTTTACGTTACAGCGAAGCCCCAATCGTAGCCGTAATCGATCGCGAATGTGCTGGCAAATCTCTGACAGAATTAACAGGTATCAAACGTGATGTACCCATTGTGGCATCAGTAGCCGCAGCCCTAGAGTACAAGCCAGAAGTGTTAGTAATAGGTATTGCTCCAAGTGGTGGTGCTATCCCCGATGATTACTGGCTAGAAATCAAAAATGCTCTAGAAACTGGGATGTCTTTGGTGAACGGCTTACACACACCAATGGCAAACATCCCAGAGTTAAATGCACTGCTCAAACCAGGGCAACTAATTTGGGATGTCCGCAAAGAGCCGCCTAATATAAGTGTTGCTAGTGGAATGGCACGCACCCTCCTTTGTCGGCGGGTGTTGACGGTGGGTACTGACATGGCGATCGGTAAAATGTCAACTAGCTTAGAGTTACATTGGGCCTCAAAACTGCGGGGTTGGCGTTCTAAATTTCTCGCCACAGGTCAAACTGGGGTGATGTTAGAAGGGGATGGTGTGGCTTTAGATGCCGTGCGGGTAGACTTTGCTGCTGGTGCTGTAGAACAGATAATCATGCGCTATGGCAAAAACTACGACATCCTGCACATTGAAGGACAAGGTTCGCTGCTACACCCTGGTTCAACGGCAACCCTACCCCTAATTCGTGGTTCCCAACCAACTCAACTGGTATTAGTCCATCGGGCGGGACAAGTTCATGTCCGCAATCATCCCCATGTTTTAATTCCACCTTTATCAGAGGTAATTCGGCTTTATGAAAGCGTTGCTAGTGCTGGTGGTGCTTTTGCAAGCGTTCCTGTAGTGGGTATAGCATTGAACACAGCCCATTTAGATGAATCTGCGGCTGAGGAAAGCATCGCTCAAGTCACAGCAGAAACCGGGCTACCTTGCACTGATGTAGTCCGTTTTGGTGCCAATATCCTTTTGGATGCGGTGATGAAGAATTAGGTTTTGATCCTACGAAAAGGCAAAATTTTGGTTGCTTACAGCAGTTTTCATGTATTTGAACCACATCTGTTGTAAGGGCACAGCAATGCTGTGCCCCTACCATCTGGTCTTATTTACCTGATAAATAGCTGTAAAGATGAATCCGAGCGAGTTGAAGGAAGGCTAACAGCTTCAATATCAGCCTGACAAGCATCTTGCTCAATTTACCCCCCAACTTATTTGGGGGTTTTTTATGGCAGTTAGGTTAAGAAGACGTGCAGTAATGGGTTAAGAGACATCTCGCTTTCATTGCCTGGAACCGCTTTACCTCAAATCCCCCATCTTTTAATAAGTAATTTTTAGCAAACCTATCAGCTTTTTTTGTCAAGCTCTATTGACATTTTGTAATAAACTTGTTAGATTTAGTTACATAAGTAAACAAAAGAAAATAAAAAAATATGTATACTACTGTAAACGAAAACGGTATCCTCAATAACTACGCAGCTGAACCAAAGGTATACTACGCCGAGTACCCAGCAATTTGGGAACAAAGTAAATACGTTTTACAAGGTCTTTTTGCAACTTTAATTGTCACAACTTTAGTTTTGGTTGGTTTTAGCGTTAGCTAAGATTTTTCCATTGCCTTATCGCTGTATCTTATTGTCATTCTCACTTCTCTCTTAAGCCTCGGTTAGTTTCGCCGGGGTTTTTTGTATTTTCCCTCTGTGCGTTGGCTTTGCCCGCCGCAGGCATCGTATCCCCAAAGGCAACATTGTAAAATAACTGCGATCGCACATAAAATAAAGACAAATTAATAAAATGGGGTGTTATATGGCAACCCAACTCGGTGAAGCTAAATCTTCAACAGAACTGATAATATCTTGGGAAGCGTTGCCCGCAGATTTTCAGTTAGAGGATGAACCAGTGGAAAATACAGGTCAGCCACTGTTGGCTGGTGCTTTGCGCGAAAGCCTTGAGATAAGCGGTTTTATGCAACCCCACATGTTAATCGCCTCGAATTTTGGACTTTGTGCGACGATAAACGATCAGTTTGTAGCGAAAGCACCTGACTGGGTTTATGTTCCAGCAGTAAATGAAGTTTTAGCAGAACGCAAAAGTTACACACCTAATTTAGAAGGTGAGATTCCGGCAGTGGTGATGGAATTTCTATCTGACACTGACGGTACAGAGTATTCTTTTAAGCGAATCTATCCACCAGGAAAATGGTTTTTTTACGAGCAGATTCTTCAAGTACCAATTTACGTGATTTTTGACCCTAATGGCGGTTTATTAGAATATTACCAACTCGAAAACAGGCGCTACGAGTTACAACAGCCTGACGAAAATGGTCGTCATTGGATTGATTCAATGGGCTTATTCTTAGGAACTTGGCAAGGAAAAAAAGAAGCCAGAACTGGTTACTGGTTGCGCTGGTGGGATGAGGCAGGTAATTTGTTACCTTGGGCAGTAGAACAAATTGCACAGGAACGTCAACGCGCCGAACAAGAACGTCAGCAAAAAGAACGGCTAATTGCCTATTTACAATCTCAAGGTATCGACCCAAATAATTTGCCAGATAGCTGAGTTACTTAGTTTACACCGCTTCCGGCTATTATGCAATACAGTTTTCCTCTTGCCCCTCTTCTATCATAGCTTTCAGCTTTGAGAATGTACCTCATAGCTGCCGTAAGTGCTGTAAGCAAAAATTAAGTGCTAAGTGCGATCGCTTTAAGTAAGTGGGTCAAATTAAATATAAAACCTCACCCTGCCTCCGGCTTCCCTCTCCTTAATAAGGCTACGGTGTACACACAAGTCTTTGAGAGTGGCCTCATAGGCTTTTGATCCCCCCAACCCCCCGATAAATTGGGGGGCAAAAGTCTCTTAAAGTCCCCCTTTTTAAGGGGGATTTAGGGGGATCTCCAACGAATCTTATATTTAATTACGCCTACCTACTTATCTGTATTTTGCTATTTTTTAATAAAAGTAATAGAAAACACTATTCTATCTAAATATATCTCAGTATGAAACAGAATTATGAAACAGTGCGGTATTATGCAGAAATTCAAGTATATCTAAAAGCTACCCCCAGAGAAAAAAGAAATCAAAGAAAAAAATAACGTTTTTGATGAATCAAAAAATAGAATTATTCGTCACTTAAACTATCAATTCCTTACTTGTTTTACTGGAGGATGATTTATGTCATCACAACTGTTGCGATTGATATCTTTGGGCAGTATTGGCTTATCTTTGTGTCTGGGCAATTCGGCAGCAATGGCGCAATATGATTCTACTGGCGATGGTGGTGGTGGTGTAGTAGTACCAACAGTGCCATCAGGTGGGTCATCAGTTCCAATAGACACATCAACAGGTATACCAACTTCACCCTCATCTGACGGTATAACTCGGTTTAGCTGTCAGACTTACAACGGTCAGTCTACCGTTATGTATCAGCCACAAAGTCAACCAGGACAATTCTTTCCTTGGGCGGCACCTGCAACTTTAGGCGGTGGTTGGGACGCACAAAAGCGTTGTGCAGCAATTGCCAGTCGTTTAGAACTTTATCGTCCAGATGGTTTACAAGAACTCCAGACATCTGTAGAAAATAACGAAAATGTTGTCTGTGTCACAACTGAAGCTAACTCAAGCTGTAGAATTGTGCTGACAGTACCGCGTGGGAAAGATCCCGTTGTCATCCGTAATAGCATTTTTCAAAACTTGACTACTGCTGATAACGGACAGCAGACTATAGCCGTTAACACTTATGGCGATCGCAGTAGTGGGGGAAGCGAATTATATAATTTAGGACGCACACTTCTAGGCAGTGGCAATAATCGAGTTAGTTCATATAGAGGTGGCATTAATCTCAAACCTTTCCTCGATCGCAAAGATGGTGGGACTGCGAATAAACTCCGCAATGGAGTCGCAATTGGTCGTCAGTCTCAACCTAACTCTGTTCGCCTGAATCCTCGCAATTTCCGATAGGTAATAAGAAATTGAAATCAGCCTCTGGTTTAGTTATATCAACCAGAGGCTATTTTAGAGCTTTTCTTTTGTCACCATATCCCGCCAGGATTAGAATGCACTTGCTGTAGGGCGGACAATTATTTCATTGACATCAACATCATCCGGCTGGGCTACGGTATATAATACGGCTCTAGCGATCGCATCTGGAGTCAGTGCGGTTTTGCGGAGTTCTTTCAAAAAGCCTTTTGCTGGTTCATCTGTAATATCAGAGCCGAGTTCAGTCTCAACCACGCCAGGGGATATTATTGTAACACGAATATTTTTCGATTCTTGACGCAATCCATCGGATATAGCCCAAACAGCATATTTTGTCGCGGAATAGACTGCGCTGGTAGGGCCTACCATGTGTGCGGCGATGGATGCGGTATTGATAAACTGTCCACCACCTTGCGCTTCCATGATGGGTAGACCAGCAGCTATGCCGTTTAAAACGCCGTGGATATTCACGTTAATCATGTTGTCCCACTCTTCGACTTTCAGGGCATTCATCGGCGATAGGGGCATCACGCCTGCATTGTTAAAGATGACATCGACACGACCAAATTTCTCTTTAGCAAAGTGAATGAACGCTTTCATATCCTCACGATTGGCGACATCTACGGCTTTGAATTCTGCTGTGCCGCCTTCATTGTGGATATCCTCAACAATCTTTTCTAGCTTTTCTGTGCGCCGTGCGCCTAAAACCACATTTGCACCATTTTTGGCGAGTAACTTAGCGGCGGCTTCACCGATACCGCTACTAGCTCCAGTGATGACAATGACTTTATTTTCTACGTTTAACATAGTTAATTTTTTCCTCTGTTGAGGTTGAACTTTGGATGTGTTCATCGTATAAGTAAGGGCAAAGTTTTGGAATACACAGACCTCGCACTTTATTGCCTAATTCTCCAAATCGATGTTCTACAATGTCCACAAAAGAATGATTAAATTAATCCAAGAACATTGTGACGATCAAAATTATCAACCAAGTCATAGACCAAAGTGCGATCGCTCATCAATGTCAAGAATTGGCAGCACTAGTCACTCGTCACACCAATGGCAAAGGGAACGGTTTTCATAAAACAGCTATTGAGCAGCTGGAATTTCAGCGAGAATCTTCTGTTTCTACCACACTACAGGGTGTTTGCGAACCTATCCTCGCCATCCTTGTCCAGGGCAAAAAGGAAGCGTTGCTGGGTGAGGAAACCTATTGTTATGGCGCGGCTCAATATCTGGTCGTCTCGGTTGATTTGCCATTGAGCGCATTTATTGTTGAAGCAACCCCAGAAAAACCGTATTTAGGATTCAAGCTGAATCTAGATCCACGTGAACTCTGCGATATTATTACTGCTCAAACCAGTGTGATTGAGGGTAAGAATAACTCTGTCAGAGGCTTATTTGTCAGCACCGTCGATATACCATTGCTCGATTGCGCTCTCAGACTGACACGACTTTTGGATACGCCACAGCATATTCCGATTCTTGCACCACTGATTATCCGCGAAATCTATTATCGCCTTTTAATGGGTGAACAGGGCGAAGCTGTCCGCCAGATTGCGACATCCGGCAGCAATATGCAGCGCATCGCCGAAGTGATAAAACTCATCAAGGCTGATTTTACAAAGCCGATGCGGGTTGAGGAGCTAGCTGGACAGGCAAGTATGTCTCCTTCATCTTTTCATCATCATTTCAAGTTAGTGACATCAATGAGTCCACTTCAATATCAAAAGCAATTAAGACTATTAGAAGCACGTCGCCTGATGCTTGCCGAAAACTCCGATGCGGCTAATGCTGCCTATCAGGTGGGTTATGAGAGTCAATCACAGTTTAGCCGCGAATATTCCCGGATGTTCGGTGCGCCACCAATAAGGGATATTGAACGGTTACGCACAGCCTAAGAGACGCGATAAATCGCCGTCTCTACAAGTGTTTTGGTCTTATCTGAACTGTATTGATAGCAACGCTATGAGCGATAGCGAGTCATCGAGCGTCTTGATTCTGAATTCTTCTTCATCAGCTTTGCATTGGCACAATTGCTTACTTTACAAATCTTCATAAAAGTTTTATTGCGATATATCGTGATATATTCCGATATATCGTATAGTAGAGAAAGTTGATTTGAGATTGATTTATGTTTAGACATTTTCGTTCACGGTTTGGAACACCTGCATTGGCAGGAGTTAGCGAAGAGGATTCATTGCTTGTCAGGTCTTGGTTTATGCATGATAAGCATCATGGTAGAGAGCATGGCAAACACTTTGGTAATGAAATGTTTGGTCGTGGTTGGGGAGATGAACATCGCACTCGTCGGGGTGACATCAAGTTCATCCTGCTGGAATTGTTATCCGAGCATCCTAGTCATGGTTACGACCTGATTAAAGAGATGGAAACTCGTTATGGTGGTTTCCGTCGCCTCAGTCCTGGCTCAGTGTATCCAACACTCCAATTGCTGGAGGAAGGGGGTTATCTCAAGAGCGCACAAGAAGGTGGCAAGCGGATTTACACGATCACCGATGAGGGTAGACAATTATTAGCAGAACGTTCCCAACAAGAGACTTCAGATTCTCCTTGGGATACCGTCAAAAGTTTCGTGAAAGGTAAACCCCAAGAGTTTATGGAGTTGCGGAATGCTGCAACAGAATTAGCTGCTGTTGTAGTGCAGGTTGCTCGTAGTGGCAATGTGGAGCGAATAAATCGGGTTCGTGAGCTTTTAGAGCAAGTTAAACGGGAAATTTACGCGATTCTGGCAGAAAAATAAGTAGAGAGGCAAAAATTTGCATCTCTACTCTCTACATTCTCAGATTTTGCGCTTACAGGTTAGAAGCGATCGCACTTAAATCTTCTTCAATGAATGAGTTAAGAAATGTCCACAACTGCAAATCAGTAAAATCTGGAATTGCCATAAATGCGCCGACTTCCTGCAAAACTAGCGGATCGTGGGTGGAAGCGATGCCAATAGTGCGGATATCTGCGCCCACTGCCGCCTGAATACCAGAGGGAGAATCCTCTAATGCGATCGCTTCCTCTGCTGAAATCTCGAACTTATTCAGAGCGGCTAGGTAGGGTGCAGGATCGGGTTTACCTGCAATACAATCATCCGCTAAAACGACTGTATGGAAAGCTTCTTTTATTCCCAAAACCTCTAGCAAAAATTCTGCATTTAATCTAGGGGCATTAGTTACTAATGCGCGTTTTAACTGATGTGTCTCTGTCCATGCTAGTAGCTCAGAAAATCCATCCAATGGTTTAAGATTCGAGGCGAGTTTGCGAAAAAGCGCCTCTTTTTCGTCTGCAAATTTCTGCCCTTCTGCGGTTGATAATTGTGGCAAAATATCCTTAACAATTTCTGGATTTAGCCGTCCACTAATTCGGGATTTATAGAATGTTTCGTCAATTTCTATGCTGTAATTTGACAGCATTTCCTGCCAAGCTCGGTAGTGTATGGGGTCAGTGTTGACAATAGTGCCGTCGAGGTCAAAGAGAATTGCAGCTAGCATGATTTTTGGGTAAAATGTAAATAATTGTAAACTTAATCTACATAGTTTACATCGTTTTTTTGTCCTTAGCGATCGTTCTACCTCAATAGAGGGGAATACTTAGACTGTGACGTAAGCCCCTTGTGAATTATTGATAACCTTCTATGTAAGCAAATGCTAACCGCTACAAACTTTTTTCATGTTGATGACTTACTGGTGCAGATTTACAACTCTGAGGTCGAAATGGCCGAGGATGTTGCCGAAATCGCCCAAAAGCATTTACAGCAGGTTCTCAAACAACAAGATACAGCTGCTGTATTGTTAGCAACAGGTAACTCCCAACTCAAATTTCTCGATGCTTTGATTGCATTGGGTGGTGTAGATTGGTCGCGGATTATTCTGTTCCATCTAGATGAATATTTGGGAATTAGTGCTGACCATTCTGCGAGTTTCCGGCGCTATATGCGAGAACGTGTAGAGAAGCTGGTTGCTCCTAAAGAGTTTCACTATATAGAAGGTGATACACTGCAACCAGTAAACGAGTGCGATCGCTACACCAAACTATTACAAGCGCAACCAATAGACTTATGCTGTCTGGGTATTGGCGAAAATGGGCATTTGGCTTTTAACGATCCAGCAGTAGCAAATTTTCAAGATCCTTACAGTGTGAAACTAGTGAAGCTGGATACAGTGAACCGTCAGCAACAAGTAAACACAGGTCACTTTCCGAATCTAGAAACTGTTCCACAATATGCTTTTACTGTCACTATCTCAGCAATTTGTTCAGCTAAAAAAATTATCTGTCTGGCTCCAGAAAAACGTAAAGCGAATGTGGTAAAACGAATGTTGCAAGGAGCTATAAGTACAGACTGTCCGGCTTCTGTTCTCCGTCAACAATCCCAAGCGACGTTATTTTTGGATGTCAATTCTGCTAGCAGTCTGTCAAAATTTAATTGAGGGATAAATTAATTTTTCAATCTCTCTTATTTTTTCTTCCTTTGCGTCCTTTGCGGTTCGTTCCTTTACCCCTCATAACTAATGGGACAGACCACTAGTTAGCTGTGGTGAAGACGCACTGAGGACTAATGCACATTGCCTAATTCCAGCCATTACGTGAAGATAAGATATAATCCTAGCAAACACGTACTGTTAGCAGTATTGAATGCTGCCATCAACAGAAAGTGCATTCCCCTCCCAACACCAACTCCAAAAAACCCCAAGACCTTTTCTTAGTATGCGGACTCCAAAGTTTAGGGCAACATTGTGTTGCAGTCCTAAAGGAATACGATGTTAAAGTCAACGCCATTGACGATGTAGAACCCGAACATTGGGAAGTCCCAGAAGTACCAAGCTTACTAGAAAAGTTGATTGTAGGAGACTGCCGCCAGCCAAGTGTTTTAGAGCAGGCAGGTATAGGGGAATGTCGTTCAATACTTTTAGTCACAAGAAACGAGCGGATAAACATAGAAGCTGCCTTTGCAGCACGGCGACTTAATCCGCACGTTCGGCTGATTGTACGTTCTGATAAACAAAATTTCAACAAACTTTTGTCCGAAAATTTAGGCAATTTTGTTGCCTTTGAGCCTACCCATCTCTCTGCTCATGCCTATGCTTTAGCATCTCTCGGATCTGAAGCCATAGGGTATTTCACCTTGGAAGGGCAATTATTGCAAGTAATCAAGCACCAAGTAGAAGCGAAGGATAGCTGGTGCAATGGCAAGCCAGTACATAGACTGAATCTTACAACTCGCCGCATCTTGAGTCACACAACTGTTTCATCAGATCCACTTAAAGAATTGTTTGAATGAAATCCAGAAGCAGAAGTTCAAGTAGGAGACACCCTCGTTTACATTGATGTTGCATACGAACTAGCTTTATCTGAGGAACATACAAATAAATCTTACCGCCAAAGTTGGCGGTGGCAAGAGTTTGTCGAAGGCATCAAAACGAAGAATCTTAAGCAGAAAATAGTACAATTTTGGCAATCTTACTACCAAAGCCAAAATCAAATTCGGCGAATTGCAACAATTTATGGGATTACCGTAATCATCCTATGGTTCGTTGGAATAGTTCTTTACCGCTTGTATTATCCTGAGATCACCATGCAAGAAGCTTTCTATGCAACAGCAGTGTTGCTCTTGGGAGGATACGGAGATTTATTTGGCGGTGTTGAATTTAGATCGCAATCTGAACCCTCAGATCATATACCTTGGTGGTTGCGGTTGTTCAGTCTGGGACTCACGTTAACAGGTCAAGCTTTCGTGGGAGTATTATATGCCCTGGTTACTGATGCTCTTGTAACTTCCAGATTCCAGTTTTTCAATTCTCGTCCTCCCGTACCACAACGCAACCATGTAGTGATTATTGGTTTAAATCGCTTGGGACAGAAAGTGGCTGCTCTTTTGCAAGAACTCAATCAGCCGTTAGTGGGAATTCATGATACCACTCTCGACCAAGGGACTTTACCAGATATGCCCCTGATTGTTGGCAATACTGCCGAAGCACTGACTAAGGTGAATCTCTATCGTGCTAAAAGCATCGTTTTACTGGGGGACGATAATATGGAAAATCTAGAAATTGGTTTGATGGCTCATGCAATGAACCCGGCCACAAGCTTGATTATCCGCTCTCAAGATCGCCATTTTAGTGATAATATCGCCCCTCTGTTTCCCTATGCCCAAGTTTTGTGTGGCGCGGCTTTATCTGCGGAAGTCTTTGCTTGTGCTGCCTTTGGGGAAAATGTTCTCAGCTTGTTTCATTTGAGCGAGAAAATAGTCATGGTGACGGAATACAAGATTGAAGAAGATGATACCCTAAATGGGTTGCTTCTATCTGAAATTGCATCTGGCTACAGTGTTGTACCGATTATTTACCATAAATATCAGCGAGACAATTACTCGTTGATGCCTTGGTATGATGTTAAGCTTTATGCTGGCGATCGCTTGATTGTTTTAGCCACAAGCAGTAGTTTGCAGCGAATTGAATGGGGTGAAATGCTGCCTCGCCTCTGGCAGGTGCAGATCGAAAAAGCTCTGACTACAAATGCTATTATCTATGGGGCTGAAGAAATAGTCTTGATTACGGGATGTAGTTTAGCCACTGCTAGGCAATGGATGAATAATTTGCCTGGAATGTTGCCAATACCACTTTATAAACATCAAGCTCAACGTCTTGTGCGGGCGTTAACGAAAATCCAAGTTTTGGCAAATGTAATCTTTATTGGGCAAGGCAGTAGTTCAACTTGAGCGAAATAATATGCGATTATAGGGGCGAAATATCAATATATTGTGCCCCTACTAGTCTAATCTGAAGTTCACATAAATGACGGCTGTATGATTCTTACAGTGTGGTGAATACTATTTAGACCGAGTACCTGTTACTTCATTGGGATCGTTATAAGCTCGGACTTTATCACGATTACGAGCCAGACCGCCTAAACCGAGTAGACCAAATAAACCCAGCCAACCCCAATCGAAACCGCGATCGCTAGTTCTTTCAGAAGTTGTAACACCTGCATTCCTGTTAGTACCTGTTGTACCAGTGCTTGTAGAATCAGTACCTGTTGTACCAGTGCTTGTAGAATCGGTGCTTGTACCAGAACCTGAACCAGTGCCTGTGCCATCAGAACCTGAGCCACTCCCTGTAGTTCCACTGCCTGTAGTTCCAGTATCTGAGCCAGTTCCAGTGCCTGAGCCAGTGCCAGTAGTTCCAGTGCCTGAGCCAGTACCGGTAGTTCCAGTGCCTGAGCCAGTGCCAGTAGTTCCAGTGCCTGTAGTTCCAGTGCCTGAGCCAGTGCCTGTAGTTCCAGTACCTGAGCCAGTGCCTGTAGTTCCAGTACCTGAGCCAGTACCAGTAGTTCCAGTGCCTGAGCCAGTGCCGGTAGTTCCAGTGCCTGAGCCAGTGCCACCAATTCCACTTCCTGAGCCAGTGCCAGTTGTTCCAGTGCCTGAGCCAGTGCCGGTAGTTCCAGTGCCTGAGCCAGTACCTGTAGTTCCGGTGCCTGAGCCAGTACCTGTAGTTCCGGTGCCTGAGCCAGTACCTGTAGTTCCGGTGCCTGAGCTACTACCAGCAGTTCCGCTTCCTGAGCTACTGCCACCACTAGAACCTCCACTACCGGAGCCTCCGCTTTGGGCAAAAACAGAAGGAGGTAAGGATACAGAAGCGAAACTCATGGCAAAGACAGTAGCCAAAACAGCTTTAGATAAATGAAAAGGCTTCATGGTAATAGTTCCTTTTATGTTTTAGATTTCTGTGATTGATTGATGTTCAAAACTGATATTTTCTACTCAATCCAGTGCTAACTTAGGAAATTTTTGATAAGTAAGACACCCAGATTGAAGAGTCTTTTACCTAGTTTATGTTGGGAGAATTGAAAGCATTTGAAGCTCCCATAACACATGAATATTAGTCATATTCAAACTAATTAATAATAAGTAATTACTTCTTCATGATTAAGAAGCTACGGACTATACCGCGTGTTGGTGAGAAACAAGTAAGAATTATTATTGATAATATTCACTTGTATTCTAACTTTTAATTACTCATTATGAATTTTTATTTGTCATTCATTTGTAAGATAACAGCTAGTTTTTTGTTAGACTTCTCCCAGAGGGATAGAACCACTTCTGTCGCAGGAATTAATTTTGCCTTACAGTTAGCTTATCAATGTCAAGAGAATGAGATGTCTTGTAGCTGTACAACTAGATAAGCACAATCTTCACACTGGATATTTTGTCCGTGATTGGCACATCCATAAGGAGGATTGACAAAACACTCAGAAGGATCTTTAGGTGTCGGAGATTTTTTGGATTTTATAAAATATAAAAAATATAAAGTTACTTCTTATTTTTTGTCTACAAAAAATCAAGTCCTTGATTATAAAGTTTCATACCAACCAGAATGAAGATAATGATTTGTCTAAAAGTATTTGAGCCATATATTACTTCTTAAAACGTCCTCTAAAACTGGATTGTAGAACACCGTACAATACAATCTTATTTCAGATGAGTACTTAAAACTTCATACTCCAGGTGTGTCTTACTCCATACTTAAGGAATATTTTATTGCCAATTACTTGGTTCTTTTAATTTCACTATCAGAACTGATATAAATTCTTTTCCCTCTATTTATCGACTAAATATTGGTATCAAAGTTAAATAAACATAGGATTACTATTTGATTTTTGAACAAAATTATGTATTGTAGAGTGTGTCAGAACAAAGTTCGTAACGTGCCGTACTCTCCGTACTAACACAACGCCAGTGACGCTCCTGCGGACGCTCGTTCCTCGCTACCGCTACCGCTCAAGTCGGGAAACCAGCCTATGCGACTGGCTCCCCTACGTATTTTTTCAAAAATCAAACCGAATTCCTATAGATAGTATTCCCAAATCTGCTTAACTACAGACACTCAGGGGGAATTTATGAATTGTCCCTAGCGAAAAATCGGCGTTTTGCGATCGTTTGCATAAGTACTGAATATATTCAGATAACCTTAAGCAATACCTGCACTAGGAATAATTTTGACTGCAATCATATTCATGTCACGCTCCTAATCATAAGGAATGAGGATTAAATAATTGAAGCTTTGTAGTGTTCGCGTAGCCTCTCTACGAACTAATTTCAAGATTTTTTACATTAGTAAATCTAGTTTGAGTTATTCTCATCGGCTTACTTATCTCTCTTAAATCACTTTAAAAAAATAAAAATAAGAACCCATTTTTTAACTCAACTATAGATAGAGCGATAATTGGAACGTTTATTTTTTAATGGCATAGCTGAAATGGAGTTTTTGCTCACAATCCTATTTTGTAAGCATTCTAGATTATTCTCTGGCAAAATTAATAGAAAAGGAATATTTTAGTTCAGTAAATCACCACTATTTAGTTACAATTTTAGGATTGTCGTCATTTTTGATAGCACTCTTAAATTATGACAGAACTTTTAAATAATTTTTTCTTTACTAGCCAGTTTATTCCCCACGGACATTGCTACCTCTGGAAACCAGGATTGGTGTGGTTGCATTTGGTGTCAGATGTGTTAACTGGACTTGCTTATTATTCAATTCCAGTGATGCTAGTTTATTTTGTCCGTAAACGGCAAGATGTGCCTTTCGGTTGGATATTTTTAATGTTTGGCACATTCATTGTTGCTTGTGGCACAAACCATTTAATGGATGTATGGACGCTTTGGTATCCTACCTATTGGTTATCAGGGTTACTCAAAGCTTTCACCGCTTTTGTCTCTGTATTGACGGCTATAGAACTCATGCCATTAATATCCCAGGTATTGGCTCTACCAAGTCCTACCCAACTAGAGACTGCAAACTTCCAACTAGCAAAAGAAATTGCTGAACGCATCCGAACAGAGGAGGTGTTGAGAGAAAGTGAACAACGCTGGCAATTAGCTTTGCGCGGTAATAATGATGGAATTTGGGACTGGAATGTTAAAACTAATAAAATTTTCTTTTCCTCTCGGTGGAAGGAAATGCTCGGTTATGAAGACAATGAAATTTCCGATTGTTTAGATGAAAGGCTGAAACGAGTGCATCCAGACGATCTTAGCTGGGTGACACAAGCAATTCAAGATCACTTTGCTCAGAAAACGCCATTCTACACTACTGAGCATCGCGTTTTATGTAAAGATGGCACTTACAAATGGATTTTGGATCGAGGTCAAGCACTGTGGGATGAAGATGGTAACGTAGTGCGAATGACAGGTACACAAAAAGATATCACTAAGCGAAAACAAGCAGAGAAAGCATTAAGTAGTCTGCTGGAGCAATTAGAAAACAAAGTTGAAGAACGGACAGCAGAGTTAACAAAAATCAATCAATCACTACAGGCAGAAATTACTGAACGCCAGCGAATAGAAGAAGCATTGCGGGAAAGCGAGCAACGATTCCGCGCTACATTCCATCAAGCCGCCGTTGGCATCGCCCATCTAGCAATAGATGGCAGGTGGTTGTTAGTTAATCAGAGGGTTTGCGATATTCTTGGTTATACACCCGAAGAATTACAATTGCTAACTTTCCAAGATATTACTCACGCAGATGATATTAACATAGGGCTAAAATATATTGACCAGATTTTAGCAGATAATATTCAAACTTTCTCGATAGAAAAGCGCTATTTACGTAAAGATAGTTCCGTTGTTTGGATTAGTCTAACTGTCTCTTTAATGCGTGAACTTAGTGGTAATCCCAAGTACTTTATTTCCGTGATCGAAGACATTAGCGATCGCAAGCAGTGGGAGGAGCAAATACAAGCATCACTTTTAGAAAAAGAGGTATTATTAAAAGAAATTTATCATCGGGTAAAAAATAATTTACAAGTTATTTCTAGTCTACTAAGTTTGCAATCTGCTTATATCAAAGACAAAGACGATTTGGTAATATTCAAACAAAGCCAGCAACGAATTGCATCAATGGCTCTCGTTCACGAAAAATTGTATCAGTCTCAAGATTTAGCAAGGATTAATTTTGGTGAATATATTCGAGATTTGGTAGCAAGTTTATTTACTGCTTATGAAGTCAACGAAGATGCGATCGCTTTGGGCATAAATATCGACGATCAGGTATTTCTCGGTTTAGATACAGCAATTCCTTGTAGCTTAATTATTCATGAGCTTGTATCCAACTCCTTAAAATATGCATTTCCAGCAGATAAAAATGGTACGATTTATATCGAACTTAACCAAAATCAAGACCATGAAGTTACACTTATAGTTAGTGATGATGGAATTGGTTTACCACCAAATTTTAATTTCAAAAAAATTGCTTCTTTAGGCTGGCAGTTAGTAGATGCTTTAACCAATCAACTTTCAGGAAATATTAATATCCAAGGTGATCTGGGTGTGGAGTGTCGGGTGAAGTTTACATTAATATAAAAAGTTAAATATGACATCTGCAAAAATATTAGTTGTAGAAGATGAAGCTATTGTTGCCAAAGATTTACAAAATCGACTTATAAAATTTGGTTATAGAGTACCTGTAATTGCTTCTTCAGCACAAGAAGCAATTAATAGAGCAGTAGAAATATCCCCAGATTTAGTGCTAATGGATATTAAACTTAAAGGGCTAATGGATGGGATAGAAGCTGCCCAAGAAATCCATAAATATTTAGATATACCAGTGATTTATTTGACTGCTTATGCAGATGATAAAACATTAGAACGAGCCAAGATAACTGAGCCGTTTGGCTACCTACTCAAACCTTTTAAAGAAAGAGAACTACAAACAAATATTGAAATAATTCTAAATAAACATAGTTTAGAGAGGCAATTAAAAATAAATAAAAAATGGCTGGATGCACTTTTAAAAAGTATCGGTGATGGTGTAATTGCTAGCGATCTGCAAAAATTGGTAATTTTTATGAATCCGGTTGCTGAAAATCTGACTGGATGGAAACAGGAAGAAGCTTATGGCAGAAATTCATCAGAAGTATTCAATATTGCTAATGCAGATACTCATAAATCTATTGAAAATCCGATTATCAAAGTCCTTGAAGATGATATTATCGTCAATCTTCCAGCAGAAACTATTTTGATTACTAGAGAGGGTGAAGAAATACCAATTGATGATAGCGCTGCACCAATTAAAGACGATCAAGATAATATTACGGGTACTGTGTTAGTTTTTCGAGATATTACTGAGCGCAAACGAGCGATTGAAGCGCATAAAAGGCAAATTGAGCAAGAGCAACTTATAGTGAAATGGGAGGAAATAAATCAACTCAAAAATGATTTTTTGAATTTAGTTTCCCACGAATTGCGATCGCCTCTGAGTAATATGAAGCTGATGATTCAAATGATACAATTATCTACTGGTACTGAGGAAGCTCAACGCTATCTAGAATTGATGGAAGCGGAGTGCGATCGCGAGTTAGGATTAATTAACGACCTACTAGACTTGCAACACCTAGAAAGTTCATCCTATCCAGTTATTACCACTGATGCATTGCTCTTACGACAGTGGTTAGCTTGGATGATTGAGCCATTTCAAATCCGTGTTCAACAACATCAGCAAAGTCTACAGTTGAATGTCCCTTCAAATCTCCCGCCGTTGTTATCAGATGGCATTAGGTTGGAACGAATCTTAGTAGAATTGCTCAATAATGCCTGTAAATACACACCTGCGGGTGGTGAAATCATCCTACGTGTAAGTCACAACTCCTTGGGAACGCCTGCAAAAACTATAATTACTATCAGTAATTTAGCAGAAATTCCAGCAATAGAGCTACCACGAATCTTTGAGAAATTTTATCGCATCCCCAATGCAGATATCTGGAATCAAGGTGGTTCGGGATTAGGTTTACCTATAGTACAAAAATTAGTCGAACAACTGCAAGGAAACATTGAAGTAGAAAGCCGTAACGGATGGACAAAATTTATCATTACATTAACTGATTTATTATAGCTTTTTAGCTCTTATGAAAATTTCATTGCTCAAATTTATCCTACACATCAATTATTAGAGGGGTACATCTATACACCTCCAATAACTGATGTTATAAAAATTTTGTTAATGCTATGAGATAATTAGAGCAAATTATTAAATCTAGAAAAATGCCATTAACTATATCTTCCACACCTCAAGGTTTTAGTGCATTTATTACTAACTTAGGAATACGCGATGCGACTGATGATTTTGTATTTATCAAATCATCAGTTCCTTGTGTTGCTGATGGAGTCTTCACTCAAAGTCTTTTCGCTGGGCCAAGTGTTACTATTAGCCGTGAGAACTTAAAAGATTCACAATTACAAGGAATTGTCGTTATATCTAAGAATGCAAATGTCGCTAATGGTGCTATTGGCATCGCTGATGCCCAAGAGGTTCTACAATTAGTTGCAACTGAAACTGGAATTGCTGCACAGAATATTGCGATAGCTTCTACAGGCGTAATTGGCAGACGTTACCCGATTGAAAAAATCCGAGCAGGTTTATTAGGACTAGGAGAAAAATTGATTGCTGCTGATTTTAATGCCGCAGCCCGTGGTATTATGACCACCGATACAGTATCAAAACTAGCTACACGACAAATAGGCAATGCGAAGCTGGTAGGAATTGCTAAAGGTGTTGGCATGATTGAGCCTAATATGGCTACACTCCTAACTTTCTTTTTTACTGATGCTGCTATTTCTGCGAATAGCCTTCGTTCGATTTTTCGCTCTACTATAGATAAAACTTTTAACTGCTTAAGTGTAGACACTGACACTTCTACTAGTGACTCCGCCGTGATTCTAGCTAATGGAATAGCCGGTGAAGTTTCAGAAACTGATTTTGCTAGTGCATTGCAAGAAGTTGCCCAAGAATTGGTGTTGAAAATTGCCAGAGATGCCGAAGGTGCTACCAAAATTATTGAGGTAACTGTAGATTCAGCCATTAACTATACACAGGCGAAAAAAGTAGCTAAAGCAATTGTCAATTCACCATTAGTAAAAACCGCCGTCTATGGGGCAGATCCGAATTGGGGACGAGTTGCTATGGCTATAGGCAAATGTGAAAATGAACAGCAGATAAATCAAGAACGAGTTGTTATTAGTTTTGATAATGTAAAAGTTTATCCTAATACCTTAACTAATGAAAATCTAGAACAGCTACGACAAATCATGTCTAAAGATAAAGTAGATATTCATGTTAGCCTAAATATTGGCAAAGCTTCTGCAACTGTATGGGGTTGCGATCTTTCGGAGGGTTATATAGAAATTAATGGCAAATACTCAACTTGATTCAAGTTTGCATCTTTATGTAAGTTGATGCTATACAAACTTGCAATCGATAGAGTTGAAGCCCTCAGCAATACAGCATAGCTGCTTTCTTCACTGCTAATACTCGGAACCTCACCCTGCTATCAGGGCTACGGTGTACATTTATAGGGGCGCACAGCTTTGCACCCCTATAATGGAATGTTTTTAACTGGAAGTCCCTTAGTGTTTATCTAAAGATGGATAAGTGGAGAAGAGACATTAATAGCTAATTGCTTTGTCAAAAAAGTTGACTAAAGTAGTTTTTGTGTAATATAGTATATTACACCAGGAATGAGTTAGATTAAAAAAAATTCCTAGTACAGTACGGTGAAAATAAAATTACTATTTATATCTAAGTAAGTGAGATTACAAGCAAAAATTTTAAAATCTTATATTTAACACCAAATAACTCTATTAAAGGTATATTAACTAAAAAAATATGGATTTTGACTATTTTAGAAACAATGAAGGCACTCCTACAAATAATACCCGCCAAAGCTTGCTTGCTAGCGGTTGGCGGCCGTTTAACCGAGAGTTAGATTGGGGGTTTTTGTGGCAACTTTTGCATAGCGACTCGCGCGAATTAACTCAAAAAAGTTTGAATTTAGCGAGTAATGTTGCTGATATTTTGGGACGAAATAATTATGCTTGGTGGGCTAATTTATTAAATATTGTATCTGATAATACCCGCTATGAAGTGGAAAAATTTTGGAATTACATTACACCAGATCCTCAATCACCAGATCATCGCTACAAAGATGTTTTGAGTACAGAAACACCTATCGTCCAATTTGTCAGTCGTAGTAGCATTCCCATTGATTATGTTCTTAACCGATTACAAGAAATTACTGTATTGAGAGTTTTAGGTGTGTTGGGTAATCCTGACATTATTACTCAGTATTATTCAGAAAGAGATTTTTATTTTCCGATAGATAAATTTATTAGCTGGGAACGTTTAGATGTTATCAATACTGTTTATGCTTACTGGGCAAAGCATGACGTTTGGTTGCAAATTGATCCCTACGATCGCGGGCGGCGACAATATAGTTTGATGGCGAGGAATCTTGCACCACTAATTAACAAGGCAACTTACGATTTGGCGGTGATGCTGAGTGGATATCAAAGTCGTGTGGGTAAAGTTCACAGCCAATTTAGCATTCGCACATTTCCAGCAGATATCCAAAACTTTACTGATTCTGTACAGCAAGCTATTTTGAATCAAAACCAGTTAGCGGTTGTTGTACATGGCAAACCCGGTACTGGTAAAACAGTCTGGACACAGGCAATAGCAAAAGAAATTCTTGTCCCTTTAGGATATGTAATTTTTATTTTAGACCATGATGCGATCGCTAATTTTGTCCCTCCAACTTACATAGAGCGGATTTGTATTGTTATTAATGAAGCTGATAATCTAGCACAAAATCGCGCTTCTGAGGTAGCGCAATACAACAATAAAACCGAACACATTCTCAGTTTGCTGGATGGCACTTTGTATCAGAGTGTAATTGATGAGTCTGGTATTCAGATGCAGCAACGCTTAGTTGTCTTGATGACTTGTAATACTACTGAAAGATTAGATCCAGCCATATTACGTAAAGGTCGGGTAGATTTAATGTATGAGTTTACACAACTATTTATTTGAAGGAGGGAGGGCGCAGGGGAGCAGGGGAGGATAAGCCCAATTCCCAATTCCCAATTGCCAGTTTTAATGAAAATTGCTGTATTTCTACTTTCACCAGAGTTTCACATGTTTTTGCGATACAAGCTGATGCTGTTTGCGCCAAGCCTGGGGAGGTAAACCGTGATGTTGGCGAAACTGGCGGGAGAAATGAGACACATCTTGATAGCCTAATGCTTTCGCTATTTTTTCGACTGTCTGATTATTATTTTGGAGCAAAAAACGAGCGCCCGCCATGCGGCGTTTGACAATCCAGCAGTTTACAGTCTCTCCCGTCTGTCTTGCGACTCGGTTAGTTAAGTAAGCGGGTGAGTAACCAACAGCAACAGCCACATCACACAAAGTAATTCCTTGATGATAATGAGCTTCGATAAAGTCAAAAACTTCTTTTAATTGGGGAACGGCGGGAAAGATTGACTTAGAAGAAACTGTGACTTCTTCATCAGAGGTTTCTTCAGGTGCGATCGCAACTGTAGTATTATCTGCAAATACTGATTTTGGCGCTTTCTCAGATTTCATCGTACACCAGTTTTGTAGAGTAGCTTGCTTTTGCAAGCGAATAGCGATCGCTCTGAGCAATTCGTCTAGTGTAGAGGGTTTGGTAAGATAGTCATCTGCTCCCAATTCCATAGCTTTGCGAACATCTGCTTTGTTACTACTCCCAGTCAAAAAAATAAAGGGAATAATTGCTGTCATAGGATCTTGGCGTAGCGTATTTAAAACACTATAACCATCCATATCGGGCATTGTAATATCGCAAATTACCAAGTTAGGTATACACTCTTGTGCTTGTTGGATACCAGCAAGTCCGTTGTTAGCACCAATCGTATCAAAGCCTTTAGCCTTAAGACCTTTTAAATAAAGATCGCGGGTAACATTATCATCTTCAATGACGAGAATTTTATTTGAGGATTCGTACATCATTTTTTATTACCATAACTTTTTCCAGAAGCTGTTTACTATTACGCTGTCACGTAAGTTTGCTTATCTTTAGTTTGGTTTAGCCGGATTATGCCATGTTTTACTAAACTTTTTTGTGAGGATGTAAATCGGCACGATCTTAATTACTTCCTTCCGAGAGTTGTGATTGTTAAGTTGTTAATTAATAACTATCTTCAATTGAACATTCATAACTCGGAATTAGTAAACTATGATTTGGTTAATGGCAATATCACAGTAAATGTAGTGCCTACACCAAGTTTACTTTCTACAGAAACTTGACCATGATGTAAGTCTACAAGGGTTTTAAGAATTGACAGTCCCAGTCCAGTACCAGGTATACGATCGATATTACTACCACGGTAAAATGGCTCAAATATTCGTTGTTGATCTTGTACTGAAATACCGATTCCCCGATCTTTTATCTGGAAAATTACTTGCTCATTTTCGCAACACAGTTCCAAATCAACTGTCATCCCGGAGAGAGAATACTTTATTGCATTATCAAGCAAATTTTTCAAAATCGGCTCTAACAGTTTTTTATCTATGCAAGCTGTTACGGAATTTTCTTGACTGACAAAATTAATCGGAATTTTGTTAACACTCATCTGCATTTGTGCAACTAAGTCATTACAAAACTCAACTAACTCAAGTGGTTTTGGTTCATAGCTGATTTTGGCTGATTCTGCCTTAGAAAAGAACAAAATATCATCCAACATGTGACTGAGTTGTTCGGTAGCCTTTTGAATATGATCCAGTAGTGGTTGGATTTTCTTCTGTGTAGGTTTGTCTACTTCTTCCTTTAGTAAACTATTAGAAAATGAAACAATATTTAGTGGAGTTCGGAATTGATGGCAAACCATAGAGAGAAAACGCGCTCTAAGTTCACTAAGTTGTTTTGCTTGTTCTAAAGCTTGGTTAAGACCTAATTCTGCATATTTGTAATCTGTAATATCAATGCCTGCAATCATTTCTACAGGTTTTCCACCAAAATCTAGCACTCCATCCAGCATTACAACCGCGCAAGCTAACCAGCGCTCCGTGCCGCTTTTTGTCAGAATATTCATTTCCTGGTATTCAAAGTTAGTTGCTTCACTTTGCTTACGTACCTGTCTACGTTTTTTGCTCTTAATCAGTCGGCGAATATCAAAACCTGTTAACAATTCCTCTTTTGTGTAACCAGTGAGTTGCTCTACTGCTGGATTTATGTAACAAAGCCGCGTACCTTGAATTAGAAAAGTGCTGGTATCTGTCGTTTCGGCTATTGTCCGAAATCTAACTGCGTTTAGCCGCAATGCTTCTTCAGTCTGCTTCGATTGAGTAATGTCCCAAATACTCCAGACTCTACCAATAATTTTTCCCTCTAACCACTGAGGCTTAGAGTAGTGTGCAAAAACTCTCCCATCATTCAATTCCAGAATGTCGTAGCTCTCAAAATCTGATTGGCTAGACACTTCCCAAATCAGCCGACTAAAGGCTTGCGGATCTTTAAGTTGGTTCTCAAAAAAGGCTTTGCATCGAGGACATTTCTTAGACAATATTAGGGACTCTGGAATCTGCCACATCTCCAAAAATTTCTGATTCAAGCTCAGAATATCTCCCTCAAAATTAACTGCTACAATCCCAATGGCAG
This sequence comes from Nostoc sp., assembly GCF_036917465.1. Taxonomy (GTDB): domain Bacteria; phylum Cyanobacteriota; class Cyanobacteriia; order Cyanobacteriales; family Nostocaceae; genus Nostoc. The sequence continues at coordinate 190,951 of NZ_JBALDL010000087.1, read as the reverse complement.
TAGATTCGAGAGTAGAACGAAGTAAAGAAAGAGATGTTTCTAGCTCTACTTCTTTTGCCTTGAGTTGAGAAAATTCCTGTTGCAAATTGTCTTTGGCATCTCTTAATTCATCAGTCCACTTCTGCACACTCAATTCTACTATTTCATCACTTATTTCCCGCGCAAAAGCACAGCCAAATTCCATATCTTGTTGTTTTACATAGCTAATGGATATTTCTACCAGAAAGATCAGACCTTTTTTTGTGCGGTAGCGAGACTTAAAGGTAAGAGAACTCTGTGAGCTAATATTTGACCAATTATGTAAAGCAAAATCTACGTCTATATCATCGAGCCTCATAGTAAGTAATTCCTCACGGGAATACTCAGTCATGCGACATGTGGCATCGTTGACGTAGAGAAACTGCGCGTTTGATCCTAAACAGAAGGCAGCATCTACAGCGTGATTTATTAGGAAGTGAGCAAACTTCATCTCTACTTCTGGTTGTAACACGCCTTGGTTCTTTGATCTAGCTAATGTATATTCGCCAGAATTCATCTTCCTACTTCCTCTGGATAATCAATCATTACCATAGCCATTAATCAGTTAATAGTCGTAACTATTAAAATTTTTGGCGCACTGTTAGGCAGTTAAAAAATAAAGTTAGTTAGTAAGTTAAAAAAGGTTACTAACGGTGTTAACAAAACTTATCATACCAATAAACAGGAGATTGTTGAACTAAATTTTCCTAAAAAACCAAAACTTTTCGAGTTTTTGATGGCATTAAAAAGTGTAGACTAATTAAATCCAGATTAGTCAATAAACTTCTTAGATAGGAGTTCAAAACTCTCAATCCATAAGAAGTATAAAAGATATTTTAAATTTAAACTAGTACAGATCGGCGGAAATCAACCTACTATTTCATTACAGCCAGAAAGCCTAAAATTAAAGTATGCGTAACTTTTGACTTCCGCCTTGCGGTACTAGCCCTACACCAGAACTAAATAATGGTTCACCAACCTAAAATTGCTGGGTTTCGACTGGGGAAAGGTTAAAGGAGAAAGATTTTTATCCTTTAAATTTTCCCTTGCCAAGGACTTTAGCGAACTACTAGTACAGTACGGCGGAAGTTTGCCCACCTTTAACCAGTTGCTTGAGCAACTGCTTACGGACTTCCAAATAAAAAAATACTCAACTACTTCTTGTGGGGTGGGCAACATGAGCGCCCATATACAAAGGCGGGCAAGATGCCCACCCCACAAGATTGGGTAATTTATTTGTTGGAAGTCCCTTAAACAACTTGTCTGACCTAAATGAATGAAATTTTAGTCATCAATTTATTTTCTTAATTTATCTTAACTTACTCTCTCAGGTATCTAACTATAAAAGAATACGCTTAGTCATCCGTCATAAGAAATACGTCAAATTAAACAAATGCATGTGTTTTCACTTAATCAAATGTGTTCGTTTTATCATAGATAAATATTTCATTCTTGAATTAAGTATATCAGCTAGATTATATGTTACAAAAATATAGTTTATTTGTACTAAATACTGAATCCTAAGTCATCTCTCAAAAGACATATAGTGATTCTCAATTTGAAGAAAGTTAAGAAAGGATGTCTTTATCGTTACAAATAATTGACTCAAACAGTTTTTGGTGACAATATAAAGACCACCAAAGTGTTGAAGTTCGACTCATGCTTTAATTCAGATAAAAAGTTGTGTAAGTCTTAAAGCAAAAGAATTGACAACTACATCAAAAGATTTTCTATTGTGAATTGGGCAATGTGTCAGTTCTGCGATGCCTACGGCGGGCTACGCTTACGCAGAATGTCAATTTTTCAGAATGACTAAATTGAAAATGTGAAAAATACTGTAAAAGCAAAAGAATTGACACTTTTATCAAAAGATTTTTCATTGCAGATATGCTTCTCTCATAGTAGCCATCGCCAGTTAAGAACCTCTTTAGGCAGTTAAATAAGTAGGTCAGCGTTATTAAACTTAACTATATTAAGTTTAAGAAAGTTTATGAGAAGCAGTTGAGTTAAGCATTAGTTGCTCCTTTGCATACTTTTAAATGATTTAGTTTTCCCCACTAACCGACTTCAGTATTGTAATTATCACAGCTAAAGCGAAAAATTTGACACCTCCATCAAAGGATTGTCGATTGCACAAGAGTTATCATCCCCTCTATTCTGGTTTCTAGAAGCACAGCCTTACTTGCTGTATGCTTTGCCAAAATTTTTTGGTAGTGCGCTCACAACCATCAATCAGTAGCAATCAACCGTTTCTACTATCGAGCAAACTCGGTTATACCTGTCACAAGCAACAGAGTTGTTCGTATTAAATATTGCTAGCGCTGTGATTGTAAACTAAAAAGCCTTTGTGTAACTTTATGTAATTGCGTGAAACCAATGAGTCAAAACTATACTGGTTCAAACTCTCCTCTCATCACCACAGAACCATACAAAGAACTTCCAGCAAATAGATATGTAGAGTCTTCTCGTCAAGTTGATGAATCGGAGCAGAATGGGGGAATTCAGCCTTTTTTAAATGACGAAACACCTCCAACCCTTTCAGTTGCTGATGCGATCGCTCAGATGTTGGAAAATTTGGGAGTAAGCTACGCTTTTGGTGTTGCTGGTGGTGCAATGGCCAGCCTTTGGGGGGCGTTATCCAATAGCAGCATAGAAGTCTTAAACTTCCGCCATGAAGCCGGAGCAGCCTTTGCAGCAACAGAGGCATACTTTGCCAATAATCGCCCCACTGTAGTTTTTACCACAGCCGGGCCGGGGATCACCAACGCCCTGACCGGATTATTTGCGGCTCGTGGTGAAGGTGCAAAGGTGATTTTGCTATCGGCTTGCACCTCAGCCCCGCAGCGTGGACGCTGGGCAATTCAAGAAACCAGCACTTATACATTGCCTAGTGGGGGAATTTTTACATCAGGAGCGCTATTCAACTATGCCATCACCATTGAATCTGCGGCTCAACTTCCACAGATTTTTCGCAAACTGGCGATGGCTTTGGCGCAACCAGGCGGATTTGTTGCCCATTTGAGCATTCCCACGGCTGTGCAGACAAGTTTAGTTGAGGATGTAGCCTTACCTCAACTAGATGTTTTGCCATTTCCGATGACTCCTTCAAAAGAAGCGATCGCTAAATCTGTAGAGTTATTATCATCTGGCCCCTTTGCCATCTGGGTTGGTTTCGGTGCGCGTGATGCAGCAGAAGAAATCCTCGAACTCGCTGAAAAGACTGGAGCAGCAGTTATGTGTTCACCCCGTGGAAAAGGTATCTTCCCTGAAGATCATCCTCAATTTGTGGGTGTCACAGGTTTAGGTGGTCATGCTTCCGTCTTAACTTATATGGAAGAACAACCTCCACTACGTACACTCGTATTAGGAACCCGCCTTGGTGAACCGACTTCCTTTTGGAGTTCGGCGCTAGTTCCCAAAGGAGGCTTTATCCATGTAGATATTGACCCAGAAGTGCCAGGTGTAGCCTATCCACAGGTTGAAACTTTCGGGGTTCGGTCTGATATCAAAGCTTTTGTGGAAGAGTTATTGGAGCAATTACCAGATGCTCCTCATTCCACAACTTTGTCGCTACCTCGTCCCGAACACAAAGCAATTGAACCTGCACCAGATGTAGATTATCCAGTGCGGCCAGAAGTATTGATGGCAGCAATTCAAAAGATAATTGTTGAAGGTAGCGATGCCGTAGTCATGGCGGAGTGTGGTAACTCCTTTACTTGGTCAACCCATCTACTCCAATTTACCGAAGCCAATCGTTACCGAGTCAGCACCGGAGTCGGCGCAATGGGTCACGCTGTTACTGGAGTGTTGGGTGCAGCGTTGGCAAGTAAGACCAAAGCTGTGGGGATTGTTGGCGATGGGGCAATGCTGATGAATAACGAAATCAGCACAGCCGTGAAATACAAAATTCCAGCGATTTGGATTGTCCTCAACGATGCGCGTTACAACATGTGCCATCAAGGGATGAAAATCTTGGGATTAAAGGGCGCAGATGCAACACTTCCACCCACAAACTTTGCCATGATTGCTCGTGGGATGGGAGCAGAAGCGATCGTGGTTGTTAGAGAGTCGGATATTGAAGCGGCATTAGAACAAGCGATCGCATCAAGTGTTCCCTTTCTCATTGATGTCGTGATTGATGCCGATCGCCCAGCACCTTCTGGTGGACGGAATAAGAGTTTAGCGGCGCAAGGAGTTAAATCAAATCCGGCGAAAAATGCAGCCAAGCAAGTTTCATTTCCAATGGTTTGATTTTAAAAGCTGGTGAATTTTTTTTACGAACCGCCAACACGCCAAGGAAGAAATTTTATTAGTTGTGTAGCAAATTCTCTGCGTTCCTTTGCGCTACACTCTGCGATCCTTTGCGTTTAAATTCCAACCTTAGATTCGCCAGCATTTCTTACTTCATCCAATCTTAATATTCCAGAGTCTGTTTGTTTCTACATCTTTACATTTTGTAATGGTCATTACTTTACCCAAATTGAGAAACCAAAATGCTGCTATTTGAAACTGTTAGAGAAATGGGTCACGAACAAGTCCTGTTTTGTCATGGTAAAAATCCCGAAATTAAGGCAATTATTGCCATCCATGACACAACCTTGGGCCCCGCGATGGGAGCTACAAGACTTATGCCTTATGTCAACGAAGAAGCTGCTTTAAAAGATGCGCTGCGCCTGAGCCGGGGAATGACATATAAAGCAGCCTGTGCAAACATTCCGGCTGGTGGTGGTAAAGCAGTTATTATCGCTAATCCTGAAAATAAAACAGACGAACTCTTGAGAGCTTACGGACGTTTTGTTAACAGCCTCAATGGACGTTTTATTACCGGGCAAGATGTCAATATCACCCCTGATAATGTCAGAACAATCAGTCAAGAAACGAAATATGTTGTTGGAGTATCAGAAAAATCTGGTGGCCCTGCTCCCATAACATCGTTAGGAGTTTTTCTAGGAATTAAAGCTGCTGTAGAGTCTCGTTGGCAGAGCAAAAGACTTGATGGCATGAAAGTTGCAGTTCAAGGCTTGGGAAATGTCGGTAAAAATCTCTGTCGTCATTTACATGAGCATGATGTCAAGCTTTTTGTAAGCGACATAGATCCAGCTAAAACAGAAGAAGCAAAACGGCTTTTTGGTGCAACTATCGTAGAACCAAGCGAAATTTACAGTCTTGATGTAGATATCTTTTCTCCTTGCGCTTTAGGAGGAATTCTTAATAGTCATACAATTCCTTTTCTCCGAGCTTCTATTATTGCTGGTGCAGCTAATAATCAATTGGAGAATGAGCAATTACATGGTCAAATGCTTACCAAAAAAGGGATTCTCTACAGCCCTGATTATGTAATTAATGCTGGAGGACTAATCAACGTTTACAACGAAATGATTGGTTATGACGAAGAAAAAGCCTTCAAGCAAGTGCATAACATTTATGACACCCTGTTAGCGATTTTTGATATTGCCAAAGTTCAGGGAGTTACTACCAACGATGCTGCTAAACGATTAGCAGAAGACCGCATCAACAATAGTAAGCGAAGCAAGACCCAGGCGATCGCAGCTTAATTTTTATTATCTTCAGGAGTGAAAAATGGAAAGAAATACTTTTGCAACATCAGCTTACATTGCGACTTCACCAGAGAGCGCCTTTAACTACCTTTGTAGTTTAAAGAACTTGGATGAATGGACACTTTATAGCCGGATGAAAGAGCAAATTGACGAAGATACCTGGCTTGGAACTGCATCTGGTTATCACAAAAATCTCTATTATCACGTTAAGAAACTAGAAAATCCGCTTTTTTATGGCATTGAGTGGCATTGCGGATTAGAGTATCAGAAATATTTCCAAGTTTACCCTGTTTTGCTGTTTCCTACAGACTACATCGAGCCGGGTACAGATGAAAAAGGCGTGTACTTTCACTGGTTGAGTTTTGTCGATCCTAAACGACAGACTCAGATGATTATGCAGGGAATTCATACAGTACACACTTCTGAATGTCGTTCTCTCAAAGGTAATTTGGAACGCAAAGCTGGTCTGACCTCAGCAGCCAAAGGAAGCCATTTTATCGATACAGACACCATCTATGTTGATGCCCCAATTGAAATCGGCATTGAATACTTAAAAGACTTACGAAATGTAGATGAGTGGGCGCATTTACTCCGTCCAAATGGTGATATTACTTCTGAATCAGGTGAATTCAAAGATGAATATGACCAAAAGGTAAAAGTTTCTGTACGAGTCCATAGTCTGAGTAAATATTACTTACTTGAACAAGAACATTTTTATCCAGACTACGAATATTATCAGCGTTCCGTAGCCTTACTTATCCCAACCGCTTATGCTTTCGCTGACCCCGAAGCTTCTGGTTTTATCCTGCATAGAATTACATTCTGGAAAACAGATGGAACTGTTACCCACGGCAAACTTCAAATTGAAGACTTTGGTGCTGAAAGCATGAACATCAAACGTTTACTCGAAGCCAAAGCCGGCAACCTCAAATCATTCGACCGGGGAATGAGCTATCTACCAAAAATTCAAGAATCCCTAGTTACTAACTAAAACCTCAGCGTTCCTTTGCGTTTAAAATTCCCCCCTCAATTCCCTGCAACACATGAAACTAAAACCACTTACTATTACCATCCTTACCTTTTGTGTTGCCGCCTTTTCTGGAATGAAAGCTGCATCAGCCACATCCTTTTCAGTCATCGCCGACGGTTTATATAATGCCGGAGGTCTGAGCTTTGGCCCTGATGGTAGTCTCTATGTTACAGAGGCGGGAATCGGGGGAAGTGGGGCTTGTGTTCCACCCGCAAGCGGTGAAGGTGATTCATTATGCTATGGCACAACTGGGGCAGTTACCAAAATTGAGAATGGTAAAACCGAACGCATACTTACAGGACTTCCTTCCTTAGCATTACCAGATGGCACTGGAGCCGCAGGCCCTCGTGATATCAAATTTGATGCTACAGGTAAACCTTATGTTCTGATTGGGTATGGGGCTAATCCAACCTTTCGCGATCGCAATTTAGGTGAAACTGACCTCGGTAAAATCATCACTGCCGATTTTAATACTAACTCCTGGACGACTATTGCCGATTTAGCTAACTACGAACTCGCTAACAATCCCGATGGTGGTGATGTCGGGAGCAATCCCTTGGGTTTTGTAATAGATGGCAATAAGTTAGTTGCAGTTGATGCAGGTGCAAACGACTTACTCAGCTTTAATGCTGATGGCAGTAATTTGCAAGCTGTTACCACATTCCCTGAAGACATATTAGCTAATCCCGTCTTTCCACCCTCTGGTACTCCATCCAATGAACCGGCACAAGTACCATCTCAAGGTGAAGAGGTGCGAACGCAGTTTGCAACCCAAGCAGTACCCTCAAATGTGGCAAAAGGCCCTGATGGTGCTTATTACGTCAGCCAATTTACTGGTTATCCCTTCCCTGAAGGTGGGGCAAAAATCTATCGAGTCGGGGCTGATGGTTTAGCAACAGTCTTCGCCGATGGCTTTACCCAACTTACAGATTTGGAATTTGATCCTGAAGGCAATTTGTATGCTTTGCAGTACGCCAATCAATCAGCCTGGAAGGGTGATCTTGATGGTTCTGTGATCAAAATAGCTACGGATGGCACTCGCACAACTCTGCTGAGTGGCAATGGATTAGAGTCACCTAGCGCATTGACGATTGGTACTGATGGTGCAGTATACGTCACCAACCGAGGCGATCGCCCCGGACTTGGACAAGTGATCAGAATTGAGAATACCAAATCTATTCCTGAACCTGATTCTACTTTCGGCGTATTAGCGATCGCTGCTTTTGGCATTGGTTGGTTGCACAAGAAGAGAGCTACTAAACTTCTCGTAAATGGAGTTGTGGCGCTCAAGTAAAGAGTTTCAAATCAATCCTACGTTCCCCAAAGATTGCGATTTGTTGTCTTTAAAACCATAAAAGTTTCCACAAACAAATTATTTAACCCTCAATCTCCAAAGGTATGAAACTCAAGTCATTTGCTCTTAAATCTGTTACATTTTGTTTTGCTGCTATTTGTGGAACAGCATCCGCACAAGCTGCAACACTAACGACAATTGTCGATGGAATCAGTAATGCACGGGGTATTAGCTTTGGCCCTGACGGCAGTCTCTACGTAGCAGAGCCTGGTATTGGAGGAAACGGAAATTGCCAACCATCTCCAAGTACGCTGTTTCAGCCTATCTGTGCTGGTAATACTAGTTCACTTATCAAAGTTACACCAGACGGCACGAAACAGCGTATACTTAACAACTTTGAGTCTCTAGCAGAACAACCCACTGGCAACCAAGGCGCTGGTATTGAAGCCGTAGAATTCGATTCTCAAGGAAATGCTTATCTTTTGACTGGCTTTGCTGGTTATCCAGGAAACCGCGATCTAGAAACACTTAACCTTGGCTCTACATCTACTCTCCCACAGGAGCAACTTGCTACTTTCCCACCATCCACACCCGATAAAGTTTTAAATACCCCGCTTTTAGGACAACTGTACAAAGTTGACTTGAACACCGGTTCTCTAACCAGTATTTTTGACTTCGCCAAGTATGAAATCACCAAAAATCCAGACAGTGGGGATGTAGTTACCAATCCTTATGACTTGACTGTTAATGGCGATAGTGCTTATGTCGTTGACGGAGGTGGGAACACTGCTTATAAAATTAAACTTGACGGAAGTGACTTCCAGGCGATCGCAATTCCTAAAAATACTATTAGTAGCTCCGACTTACCACCAGGATTAGAACTACCCCCTGGACTATTAGAAGAGCTTCCAGGAGGAAACATAGCAATTCAATCAGTACCAACAGGTGGTGCAATTGGCCCCGATGGAGCTTTATACGTTGGTGAATATACAGGTTTTCCTTATCCAGAAGGTAAATCGCGGATTTTCCGCATCGGTGAAGATGACAAGCCAGAAGTTTTTCTAGATGGGTTTAACCACATCACAGACCTAACCTTTGATAAGGATGGCAATTTGCTGGTCTTACAGTTCAGCGACACCTCCCAGTTAGGGGGTGACATAACAAACCTACCTGGATCTCTGATCCAAGTTGCTCCTGACGGTACTCGCACAAAACTCGTTGCAGCAGGTGAAGGGCTAGATTCGGCTGATGGAATTGCTATTGGCCCTGACGGCAAGATTTATATTACCAATCGCGGTGTCGGCCCACAACTAGGGGAGGTTGTTCGGGTGGATGGTGTCGTCGTAGAAAAAGTCCCCGAACCTGCCTCAGTATTCGGTTTATTAGCACTTGCTGGTGTAGGTGCAACTGCTGCCTTCAAGCGCAAACGTCCAGAAAGGTTGGGTGAAGAGTTACTAGCTAAAGCAGAGATAGTCTAATTCATCATTACCTGGCTCTGTCAGGTAATGGTTACAGAATAGGCTGCTGCCTCATAGAGAAAGTTGCATTTCGGACAAGAGGCAGCAGCCCAAATTTTAGGATTCCCAAACTGGGACTGGGAACGAAATTAGTCTAGGAACGAGTATACCTCATACAACCAGGACTTAAAACTCATGGGATTAGTCAAAAATTTCTCACTTGCTATTCTCGGTGCCGGATTCACTGTCTTAGCAACATCTGTGCAAGCCAAGTCTCTAACATTAACTTACAACAGTAGCATTGGTAGCCCCGGCTTTGGCCCTGGGGAACTATTTGTTCCCCAAGGTATAGCAGTGGATAGCCAAGGGAATACCCTCATAGCTAACGGACGAGGTGTTAACCCAGATGGTACTCCTAACTACAACGTCGGTGACAAAATTGAAAAATTTAGTCCAAGCGGTCAATATATTGGATCAATTGGCTCCGGCGGCACAGGTCCCGGGCAGTTTGACGAGCCAACAACTGTAGACTTTAATCCAGTAACAGGGGATTTGTATGCAGGTGATGTTTACAACAACCGCGTGAATCAATACGATTCTCAGGGTAACTTTATTAGATCCTTTGCAAATGGACAATTTACCGGTCTGGTAGAGGGTAGATCGTTCTTTGGGCCATCTGGTGTGACATTTGACAAAGCTGGCAACGTGTACATCGGTGATTTTAACGGCGAAAGAATCCTTAAATTCACATCAGACGGACAGCAAATTGGTGTCATTGGTGGCACTACTGGCACTGCACCTGGGCAATTCCAAGGTGTAGCAGGTGTAAGAATTTCCCCCGTTAGTGGAAATATCTTTGTAGCTGACCAGTATAACAACCGCGTTCAAGTACTCGATCCAAATGGTAATCCTCTGTTGGCATTTGGTTCAGCAGGTAGCGGACTTGGACAGTTTCTTCAGCCAATTGGCATCGAAGTGGACGACCAAGAGAATGTTTATGTAGCTGATTCTATCAACAGCCGCGTTCAGGTATTTGATAAAAACGGTAACTTTTTGACTTCCTACGGTGAAAATGCCCGCGATGCATCAGGTAATCCTGTATCGCCTCCAGGATTAACTGATCCTCCTTTTGGCAACCCCCTCGACCTCACTCCCGGCAGATTTAACTGGACAGGTGGCACAAGCTACAAAGATGGCAAGCTTTACGTCGGCGACTTCTTCCAAGGTCGCGTCCAAGTGTTAAACGTAGAAGGCAGACAGCAAGTACCAGAACCTGCCTCGACATTAGGTTTAGCATTGCTTGGATTTGGGGCTGCTACCGTCACATTGCGGAAACGTAGACAACAAAAGCCAGTCTTGAGTTTAGAAGATGTTTAAAAAGTATTTGGCTGTGATTTTAGGCACTTAGAGATCCCCCTTAGCCCACGCCAGTCGCTCATGGGGGAAACCCCCAAGACCGCGCTGGCTCCCCTTAAAAAGGGGGGAACCAGAATCTAAGTCCCCCTTTCTAAGGGGGACTTAGGGGGATCTGAAATGTTTTGCTACCAAGGAGAGGACTTTTCAAACAGCCTCTTAGAGAAAGAACTGCAAAAACAGTGCTAAATAATTACTAATTTGTAGTTTTGTAGGGTGCGTTAGCCAAGGGCATAACGCACCACCTCAATAATTTCGATGCGTTACGCTTCGCGGTAACACTGCTGACTACGAACATTTCAGGTGATTAAATCCGAAAAAAGGGATATGTCTACTGGTTAATACAATAAAGCCAACATTATCAAGGTGCTTCCAGGACATTAACAACTCATGCACATTCTGATTTATTCATACAACTATCATCCAGAACCAATTGGTATTGCACCTTTGATGACTGAACTAGCAGAAGGGCTGGTGAAACGAGGGCATCAAGTGCGGGTAATTACAGGTATGCCTAACTATCCTCAGCGTCAGATTTATGATGGGTATCGAGGTAAGTTATACGTTACTGAACAGAAAAACGGTGTCAAAATTCAGCGTAGTTACCTGCGGATTAAGTCTAAACCTAACCTTGTAGATCGGCTAATGCTAGAGTTGAGCTTTGTGTTTACAAGTTTGCCACAAGCACTCAAGGGTGAGCGACCTGATGTAATTCTTTTAACAGTACCGCCGTTATTAGTTTGTTTACCTGCAACTTTGATAGGTTGGCTATACAACTGTCCTGTAGTACTGAATGTGCAAGATATCCTCCCGGAAGCTGGTGTGCGTGTTGGGCTAATTAAAAACAAGTTGATGATTAAAGCTCTGGAAGCTTTAGAAAAATTTGCTTACCGAACTGCACATACCATTAGTGTAATAGCCGATGGGTTTGTAGATAATTTAATAAATAAAGGCGTACCTGCTAATAAAATTGCCTGCATTCCCAATTGGGTAAATCTAAATTTTATCCGTCCTTTACCGAAAGAGAAAAATTCCTGGAGAGCTACCCATCAACTCGATGGTAAATTTGTAGTACTTTATTCGGGTAATATTGCTCTCACACAAGGTTTGGAAACAGTAATAGAAGCAGCAGCCCGTTTGCGTCATCTAAAAGAAATTGTTTTTGTCGTAGCCGGTGAATCTCAAGCCCTCGAAAGGTTGCAAAAACATTGTCTTGCTTGTGGTACCGATAACGTTTTACTTTTACCATTGGAAGTGCGAGAAAAACTACCGCAAATGTTAGCAGCCGCAGATGTGGGGTTAATTGTGCAGAAGCGGAATGTAATTTCCTTCAATATGCCTTCTAAAATACCACTGTTGTTAGCTAGTGGTCGCCCGATTGTGGGTTCAGTTCCCGCCAGTGGGACTGCTGCGAAAGCTATCAGACAAAGTGGTGGCGGCGTTATCGTTGAACCTGAGTCAGCAGATGCTTTGGCTGCGGCGGTGCTGGATTTATATCATCAGCCGGAATTAGCAGCGCAATTAGGACGTAAGGGAAGAAAGTTTGCGGTAGAAAACTATTCCTTTGAGCAAGCGCTAAACCGATATGAAGAGTTATTTGCTGATGCGATCGCTAAAAAAGCAACAAACTTGGATATCTTACCAGAAATAAGTTCTAAAGAATCACTTGTTGATATTTGAAAGTTGGAAGAAAAATGCCTCTGAAATCCTCTTATTCAGATCATCTGAAAAAAACTGACCAGAGCTTGATCGCCTTACTTAGCGATCGCATATCATTATTAGCAGCATCAGAACAGCCTTCTTTAGATGAACAACTAGCTGATGTCGCTCCCCTACTCGCTCAAGCTGGTATTCCTGAGTCTGTTTGGGCGGGTGTAGTAAAGAGTTGTCATGCCAATATCCCTAAATCTGCCACAAATCATATCATTCCCCGACAAGTTACCATCATCGGTGGACACGGCAGGATGGGAAGATTATTTAAAGAGCAACTTTCTCTAGTAGGTCACAATGTTAGCGTTCTCGAACATGATGATTGGGAATACGCAGATAAACTATTAAGTCAGGCAGAATTAGTATTAGTAAGTGTTCCTATTGAATATACAGTTGATGTTATCAAGCGGGCAGCAAAATATCTTGCTCCAACTACAGCTTTGTCTGACATTACAAGTATTAAGACACAGCCCACTCAAGCAATGCTCGAACACCATTGTGGCCCCGTTATGGGTTTACATCCAATGTTTGGGCCAAATATAAAATCGTTTTTGGGACAAAAAGTGGTAGTGTGTCCAGGACGAAATGATGATTCATTTCAATGGTTATTAGACTTTTTAGAAAGTAAAGGTGGTGAGTTAATTGTTTGCACACCTGAAGAACACGATCAAATGATGGTAGTTATTCAAGCAACGCAGCATTTCTGTAGATTTAGTCTTGGTGTTTTTTTAGCACAAGCAAAAGTTGAGATAGAGCAAAGTTTAACAATGTCAACTCCTAATTATCGTCAAGAAATTGATATTGTGAAACGTCTGTTTTCTCAAAATCCTAATTTATGTGTTGATATTATGCTAGCGACTGAAGAAAGGTGTAATGCTATTAGCTTTTTGGCTAATACTTACAGCCGATTGGCTAGACTGGTGGCTAGGAAGGATAGAGAGGCATTAATTAAAGAGTTTGAAAATACTCAAAGTTTTTTTGAAGGGAAAATTAACAGTTTTCTCCAGCCTTTAAATGCAACGGCTATTCAAAGAGATTTTAAACCACAAAATATTAGCATTTGAATAACAAAAAATATGCTGATAGACATTTTTCACGATACCGTTTGTCCCTGGTGCAGAATTGGGAAAAAGCATCTGTTTGATGCACTAGCCCAATGGCAAGAACAAGAGGTAAATATTCGATGGCATCCCTTTATTCTGGATAATACTATTCCTGCTGACGGATACGAATTTCGCAGCTTTATGCAAGAGAGAAAGGGCATTAAAGCGGAAGAACTGCAACAACTATTTAATGCTACGCAACAAGCAGGTGAGGCGGCTGGAGTTAAGCTAAATTTTGATAAAATTCGTTTGGCTGTCAATACTAAGCTTTCTCACCAACTGATTGCACTCGCACCCACAAATGTAAAAGATGATGTTGTAGAATCTATTTATAGAACTTACTTTGAAGAAGGTTTGAACATCGGAGATATTAAAGTTATTGTTGCCATCGGTACAGCATATCAGATGGATGCTACGGAATTAAGGTTGCAATTAAATGATTGTGATGTGGTTGATGTAGTTATTGCTGAATCAGCATTTGCGCGATTAAATGGCATTAACAGCGTGCCGTTTTTTATCATGAATAATCAAGTTAAGGTAAATGGTTCTCACTCGGTAGAGATGTTTATTGAAGCTTTAAATAGTGCTGCACTTTTAGATATACCTGCAAAAATATGATTGTTGATATCAAGCAAAAAAGTAGATTAATTAATCAACGTGTTTCGGTTACTTTTAACTACGAGGTTTACTTCACCCAAAATTTATTTGAGTTGAAAAACCCCACACTAGCCCAAGTGGTTACGGCAGATGAAGAGACAAAGCCGAAGAAAGTAGTTGCGGTGATAGATGCAGGAATATTAAAGTATCAACCGGAATTGGTGAAGCAATTAGTTGCGTATACCAATTTTTATGGAGAGGTACTAGCGATCGCAGCCGAACCCATGATAATTTCGGGAGGAGAAGCTGCCAAAAACGATCGCACTTTAGTAGAGCAAATCCAGCAACTCATTGAAACAGCCGGATTATGTCGCCATTCTTATGTGTTAGCTATAGGGGGCGGGGCAATATTGGATTTGGTAGGATACGCTGCTGCAACTGCTCATCGGGGAATTCGTCTAATTCGGATTCCCACAACGGTGTTAGCACAAAATGATTCTGGGGTTGGGGTAAAAAATGGCATCAATGCCTTTGGTAAAAAGAACTTTCTCGGCACATTTGCGCCACCTTATGCAGTTATAAATGACTCTGCGTTCTTGACAACCCTAGACGATCGCGATTGGCGTTCTGGCATTGCAGAAGCCATCAAAGTAGCGCTGATTAAAGATGCTAAATTTTTCGATTTTATCCACTCTCACAGCAAAGCCCTTGGGCGGCGAGACATGGATGCTATGCAACAGGTTATCTATCGTTGCGCCCAGTTGCATTTAGAACATATTGCCAATAGCGGCGATCCTTTTGAAATGGGTTCCTCTCGTCCCCTAGATTTTGGACATTGGGCGGCTCATAAACTGGAGCATTTGACAAATTATCGCTTGCGTCATGGCGAAGCCGTTGCGATCGGTATTGCTTTGGATAGCACCTATTCTTATTTAGCAGGATTGCTTGATTGCTCAGAATGGCAACGGATATTAAATACTTTATCGGCGTTGGGTTTCACGTTATATGTGCCAGAAATGACTGAAAAGTTATCACAGCTAGAACATCCTGATTGTTTGTTCCGGGGTTTAACTGAGTTCCGCGAACACTTGGGTGGAGAGTTGACTTTAACATTGCTAAAAAGTATTGGCAAAGCAATTGAAGTTCATGAGGTGAATTTGTTTTTGTACAGGCAAGCAATATCGCTGTTACAGGAATTGTAGGAGGGGATTTTAAACGTAGAGGAACGCTGAGGGAAGCGCAAAGTAATACAGAGGGTTGATATTAATTTTTGAAGCAATATACTACTTTTGATGGAGGCGGATATTTCAAAATAATTTCTTTAATGAGAGTACTAGATAAGCAGTATAAAAAACGAATAAATTGACACCCGATCGAAAAATTATTCAATGTATTATTTGCTTGATATCTAGTATTCTTAAAGAAGAAGCAAAAAGTTTTTAATTACATCCTCTACATATATAGGAATCAGGTTTTCTAAAAATATATGTAGGATGGGTTAGCGAGAGCGTAACGCATCAAACCCTTGATAAGAGTGCGTTACGAACTCCGTTCTAACACAACGCCAGTTGCTACAACGGAGGGAACCTCCCTTCGGGTTCATCAGTCGCCTACAGCGCTGGATTCACCGCAACGCACTGGCTCCCCTACAATACCTAATTTTGTTCAAAAATCAAATATTAATCCTATATACATAGATTCATTTAGATTGATGTTATCCCATCTAAATTTGTTACTAATTCACAAATACAGCACTTTTTAAGTAATTTAAGTACACTACTCCCTACTTTCCATTTCCTACTAATAATTATGATTTTTGATTCCCGTTCCTACAAAACCCTTGGCGGTGTAAGTATTTATCGCTCCATCACCGAAGTGAAGATGGACACCGCTCTCGAAGATATTCTGTTTCATTTAAATTCTCAGCGTGGCGGCTTGCTAAGAAGCAGCTACGAATATCCAGGCAGATATAAAAGATGGGCAATCGGATTTGTTAATCCACCCTTGGAATTAAGTACACAAGAAAATACTTTCAATTTGATAGCGTTGAATGAACGCGGTCAAGTACTTTTACCATTACTATTAGAGTGTTTATCCAACTCAAGCCAACTTGAGCAAGTCACCCTATACAATAATAATATTGTCGGCTTTGTGAAATCTACGAAGAGATTATTTACTGAAGAAGAACGCAGTAAACAACCTTCCGCATTTACAGTTGTCCGCGAAATTTTACACACTTTCTCTAGCCAAGAAGATGAGCATTTAGGATTGTATGGGGCTTTTGGTTATGACTTAGTTTTTCAGTTTGAACCAATTACTCAACGTCTAGAACGTCCTACAGATCAGCGCGATTTGGTGCTTTATCTCCCTGATGAATTGATAGTTGTTGATTACTATCAGCAACGAGCATTTCGTTTACAATATGACTTTGAAACAGCCCACGGCAATACTAAAAATCTGCCTCGAACAGGTGAGTCTATTGATTATCGCGGAAAACATCTTTTCCCAAGTCAAACTGCTGACCATAAAGTAGGCGAGTATGCGAAAAAAGTTGAGTCTGCACTCGATTATTTCCGCCGAGGTGATTTATTTGAAGTTGTTCCTAGCCAAAACTTTTTTGAAGGTTATGAAGATGAACCCAGCAAATTATTTGAAACTTTAAAGGATATAAATCCTAGTCCTTATGGGTTTATTTTTAATTTAGGTGGAGAATATCTAATTGGCGCATCTCCAGAAATGTTTGTGCGAGTTGAAGGGAAGCGGGTAGAAACTTGTCCTATTAGTGGCACTATTCGCCGAGGATTAGATGCTCTCGATGATGCGGTGCAAATTCGTCATTTACTCAACTCCCACAAAGATGAAGCTGAGTTGACCATGTGTACTGATGTCGATCGCAATGACAAATCCCGAATCTGCGAACCTGGTTCAGTCCAAGTGATTGGTCGTCGCCAAATTGAATTATACAGCCATTTAATTCATACAGTTGATCATGTTGAGGGGACACTGCGATCGCAATTTGATGCTTTAGATGCCTTTCTTTCGCACACTTGGGCGGTTACAGTCACCGGCGCACCCAAAAAAGCCGCCATAGATTTTATTGAACAGCACGAACGTAGCGCCCGACGTTGGTATGGTGGCGCAGTCGGTTATTTAAATTTCAACGGCAATTTAAATACTGGCTTAATTCTGCGGACAATCCGATTAAAAGACTGCATTGCTGAAGTGCGAGTCGGTGCTACTGTCCTTTATGACTCCATACCCCAAGCAGAAGAACAAGAAACAATTACCAAAGCGGCTGCTTTATTTGAAACGATTCGCCGTGTTAAGCAAAGCAGTCAAAAAATTGATGAATCCAGTTCGATAAAATCAACTAAAATCCTTCCAAGTCCAGCAACTGGCAAACGCATCTTACTAATAGATTATGAAGACTCATTTGTTCATACATTAGCTAATTACATTCGCCAAACAGGTGCAAGTGTCACCACATTACGTCATGGTTTCTCAGAATCGCTATTCGATACAGAACGCCCTGACTTAGTTGTATTATCTCCCGGCCCTGGTAGACCAAGTGATTTTCGGGTTCCCCAGACTGTCGGTGCTATTCTTCACCGCAAAATTCCTATTTTTGGAGTTTGTCTAGGGCTGCAAGGCATCGTTGAAGCTTTTGATGGACAACTGGGAGTTCTCAACTATCCTCAACATGGAAAATCTTCACGGATTTTCGTTACTGATTCCGATTCCGTAACCTTTAATAATTTACCAGAATCCTTTACCGTGGGTAGATATCACTCATTGTTTGCTCTCCCGGAGCATTTACCGAAAGAACTGAAGGTGACAGCGATTTCTGATGACAACGTAATTATGGGCATTGAACATCAGACACTTCCCATAGCCGCAGTTCAATTTCATCCAGAATCAATCATGACTTTAGCGGGAGAAGTCGGTTTAGAAATCATTAAAAATGTGGTGCGTGCATATACAACGAAAGAGTTATTGGGCATGGGGCATAGGGCATAGGGCATTGGGCATTAGTTATTTTTCCCCTGCTTCCCCTGCTTTCCCCTGCTTTCTCCACTCCCCAGGTATTTTATGACTAACCAAGTTGCTACTTCCCGCCATATTCTTGAAGAGATTGTGTTGCATAAAAGGCAAGAAGTTGCACAGATGCAGCAGGAATTTTCTTTAGCTTCCTTGCAGCAGCAGTTAATTACTGCTCCACCTGTCCGAAATTTTTTAGCTGCTTTACAACAAAATCCTAACCAACCTAGCTTAATTGCCGAGGTAAAAAAGGCATCACCTAGCCGTGGGATTATTCGGGCAGATTTTGACCCAGTAGCGATCGCTCAAGCTTATGAACGGGGTGGTGCAGCTTGTCTATCTGTCCTCACCGATTGTAAGTTTTTTCAGGGCAGTTTTGACAATCTGCGGCGTGTGCGATCGTCGCAGGTTGCATTACCTCTACTGTGCAAAGAATTCATCATCGACCCCTATCAAATCTATCTAGCACGGACAGCAGGTGCAGATGCAGTTTTGTTGATTGCCGCTATTTTATCAGACCAAGAACTACAAAACTTTCTGCAAGTGATTCACGATTTGGGCATGAATGCACTTATAGAAGTCCATACTTTGGCTGAATTGGATAGAGTTCTTAAGCTTGACGATTTACATTTAGTCGGAATCAACAATCGTAATCTAGAAGATTTTACGGTTGATTTAAAAATAACACAGCAACTTTTATCACAACGGCAGCAATATTTGCAAAGTTTGGATATCACTGTTGTCAGTGAGTCTGGACTGTATACACCTGCTGATTTATCTCTAGTCGCTGAAGCTGGTGTGCGTGCGGTTTTAGTCGGAGAGTCTTTAGTTAAACAAAGCGATGTAGAACAAGCTGTGCAGAGTCTTTTAAGGCTTTCTTAGAATACAGACCTAACCCCCAACCCCTTCCCTGCAAGGGAAGGGGAGTAAGATTCAAAGCCTCTCTCCTTTTAGGAGCTACGGTGTAACACCCAAAATCGTTGGAGATCCCCCTAAATCCCCCTTAAAAAGGGGGACTTTAAGAGAGTTTTGCCCCCCTTTTTAAGGGGGGTTGGGGGGATCAAAAGGCTCTGGGGCAACTCTAGAAGACTTGTGTATACACCGTAGCAAAGTGTATTCCATGCAAGCGAGAAGCGCTATATTACTTCAAAAAATGAAGCTCTGATACTCGTTCACGGAGCTAAAAGACTCGTTCACGGAGCTAAAAGACTCGCTGACGGAGATAAAAGACTCGCTGACGGAGATAAAGGACTCGTTCACGGAGCTAAAAGACTCGTTCACGGAGCTAAAAGACTCGTTCACGGAGATAAAAGGCTCGACAACAAATATAGCGTGGGTATCGCTAATTCCTAAATGTTGATTCCTTCAAAACTATTAACTAATCATTAACTATTTTTCAAAATGACTTCTATCTCTGATTGTTTTCAAACTTTACGCGTTAGCAAAGCTTCTCCGCAGGAGACACGCCAACAGTGTGCTTTAATCCCCTTTATCACAGCAGGCGATCCTAACTTAGAAACCACTGCCCAAGCTTTACGCATCTTAGATCGCAATGGTGCTGACTTCATCGAGTTAGGCATTCCCTACTCCGATCCTCTCGCAGATGGGCCTGTAATTCAAGCAGCCGCAACTCGCGCTTTGCAAAAAGGCACGAAATTAGAGCAAGTATTAGAGATGTTGCAAACTGTAACTCCTACCCTGAAAGCGCCAATCATTCTATTTACTTATTACAATCCTATTTTGCACCGGGGTATTAAGACATTTTTGGCACAAATTGCTGCTGCTGGGGCGCGAGGCTTAGTAGTGCCAGACTTGCCCTTAGAAGAGGCAGAAGAATTAATCCAGACTGCTGCATCTTTTGGGATTGAGGTAATTTTACTTGTAGCTCCTACCAGTTCTAAAGATAGGATTTTAGCGATCGCTCGTCAATCTCAAGGTTTTATCTACCTAGTAAGTGTTACAGGCGTTACAGGTATCCGCGCTCAAATCCAACACCGCGTAAAAGATTTAATTACAGATTTGCGAAGCGTCACCGATAAACCCATCGGCGTTGGTTTTGGTATTTCGGGGCCAGAACAAGCGCATCAAGTAATGGAATGGGGAGCAGATGCCGTGATTGTTGGTAGTGCCTTTGTCAAACGGTTAGCCGAAGGTAGCCCAACCGAAGGACTACAAGCTGTAGAACAACTTTGTCAAGAACTTAAAACAGCCATTACAGAAAGTCGGCGCGAAAGTCCATCTCTTCAAGAGGTGCGATAAATTCACCCGCAGATATGGCGAGTAAGGAATTATACAGCTTTGCAGTTGAGTCCAATATAGACCTAACCCCCAACCCCTTCCCTACTAGGAAAGGGGAGTAAGATTCAAAGCCTCTCTCCTCTTAGGAGAGAGGTTTGGAGAGAGGTCAAAACTGTACTGCCCCTCTGCTCCCCTGCTCCTCTGCTCCCTTCCCCCTGCTTCCATTAAGATCATGAAATTCCTGCTGAAATCTGTCAAAATATTCATTTATAGCTTACTTATAGTTAGCACTTGTGCCTTTGCAGTCTTCGCCCACGATCGCATTGACTATAGACAAGACAAAAACTATGGGTATGAAAATCTTCGAGGGCAATACGCTCACTTAGCTGTAAGAAAGAACGTAACCAACCTGACACCAAGAGAGAAAACAGCCTTCGTCAAGGCTATCAAAACCTTAAAAACTACAATTACCGCAGGTAGCAAGGTCAGTATTTACGACCAATTCGTTGCCATACATCTAGGGGCAACACGCCTAATTCATAATCATAAAGGACATTCCGATGGTTCAGTTCAGGAACTTGCTCATGAAAATGCTGCCTTTTTCCCTTGGCATCGAGAATATATCCGCAGATTTGAACAAGCTTTGCAAGCAGTAGACCGAACTGTAACTCTGCCATACTGGGATTGGACAGACCCCAAATCACTTGATGTAGTTTTTAACGATGACTTTCTTGGTTCTAACGGTCAAGGAGCAACCATCGAAATTCCAAATCAGGGAGATTTTACAGGCGGGGCTGTACAAACTGGGGCTTTTGCTGCTGCAAATGGTTGGGTTATGAATCCAGAATTAAACCTTGACCAAGATACCGGAACATCATTAGGGACATCACTTATACGCTTTCTCAAAGTACCTCCTGCCAGTGATTACCCAGTGCCTAAAAAAGATGTTGAGCGGGCGCTGAGTCTTAATGACTATTCTCTATTTCGCCCCGCATTGGAAGGATTTATCTCTGTAGATGAGCAGGGTCAAGTCACCCCCGGAGGATTCATCCACAACTACATTCATGGCTTAGTGGGTGGGGCGCAGATAGACGCAAGTACGATCCCCGTAAAGTTTAAGGGTTTGGGGACTATGAGCAATATACCAAGTTCTCCTTACGATCCAGTGTTTTGGTTGCATCATGCCAACATAGACCGCCTCTGGGCTGAATGGCAAGAAAACGGTCATCAAGGTAGCGATTTCTATCCTGCCGATGGTCAGCCTTACGGACACAATCTTAAAGACCTAATGTGGCCTTGGGACGGCGGGATGTCTATCCCCAAAGCTACGGCGTTAGGAAATTTAGTATCCCTATTACCAAAATTTAACCGTAGCGATTTGGTGCGCCCTATAGACGTTTTAAATCACAGGGAACTGGGCTATACCTACGAAACCTGGGAAAGGAAAACGCAAAGATAATTGCTCTTTTCTCTGTGTTCTCTGCGCCTCTGTGGTTCAACAAAATACTTTTAAACCGCAGAGGCAAAAGAGACGCAGAGATTTTAAGAGTCACCTTGAATAAAACGAAAGTAAAAAATAAAGGATTTTAACCAATGGTAAGCACCCAAGAGATCAAGACTGCAACTATCCAACCAGATTCTTTAGGCAGATTTGGAAGATTTGGCGGTAAATATGTCCCTGAAACCTTAATGCCTGCATTAAGTGAATTAGAAGCAGCATTTCATCAATATCGCAACGAGCCGAGTTTCCAAGCAGAACTGCAAAACTTACTGCGTGATTATGTCGGACGACCCAGCCCCTTATATTTTGCTGAACGCCTGACAACAAACTACGCTAGACCAGATGGCACAGGGCCGCAAATCTATTTAAAGCGTGAGGATTTAAATCATACAGGCGCTCACAAAATTAATAATGCTTTAGCTCAGGTGTTGCTAGCTAAACGCATGGGTAAGCAACGGATTATTGCCGAGACAGGTGCAGGACAACACGGCGTAGCAACTGCAACTGTGTGTGCGCGGTTTGGTTTGAAATGCGTGATTTACATGGGCATCCACGATATGGAACGCCAAGCCCTGAATGTGTTCCGCATGAAGTTAATGGGGGCAGAAGTGCGTCCAGTAGAAGCAGGTACGGGAACTCTCAAAGATGCAACTTCTGAAGCAATCCGAGATTGGGTGACGAACGTCGAAACAACCCATTACATCCTTGGTTCAGTTGCCGGGCCTCATCCTTACCCGATGATTGTCCGTGACTTCCACGCGGTAATTGGTGTAGAAACTCGCGCTCAATCCGAAGAGAAATGGGGAGGATTACCAGATATTTTACTGGCTTGCGTGGGTGGTGGTTCCAACGCGATTGGATTATTCAATGAATTTGTCCATGAACCTTCCGTGCGTCTAATTGGAGTCGAAGCGGCGGGTGAAGGTGTAGAGACAGAAAAACACGCTGCTACCTTGACAAAGGGAAGAATAGGTGTATTGCATGGTGCAATGAGCTATTTACTGCAAGATGATGATGGTCAAGTCATCGAAGCTCATTCAATTAGTGCCGGATTAGATTATCCCGGCGTTGGCCCTGAGCATAGTTATTTAAAGGATCTTGGTCGCGCTGAATATTACAGTGTGACTGATAAGCAAGCCTTAGAAGCATTTCAAAGACTCTCGCAACTAGAGGGAATTATCCCAGCTTTAGAAACTGCTCATGCGATCGCATATCTCGAAACCCTTTGTGCGGAGTTAGAAGGCAATCCCCGCATTGTCATCAATTGTTCCGGCAGAGGTGACAAAGACGTTCAAACTGTCTCAAAAATTCTTAATTATTAGCATTCAAGGGACTTGTAAAGTTTTTTCTCAGCGCTCTCTGTGTCTCTGCGGTTTAGAAAGTAATTGATTTTTAAACCACAGAGGCGCGGAGAACACAGAGTAAAGAGGAATTTATTGACTAAAATTTTGACTCTTAACAAAATGATAGCTGTAACTCAAACTCCACCTGACAAAATCTCCATCACTCCTGAGTTTTACAACTGGCCAGCTTTATTGCAACAGTTGCTAAATCGGCAATCTTTGACGGTTTATCAAGCGACAGATTTAATGCACGGTTGGCTCACAGATTCCATTCCCCATGTTTTATCAGGAGCAATTTTAACCGCAATTCAAGCCAAAGGCGTATCCGCCCAAGAATTAGTAGGCATGGCCAGCGTTTTACAATCCCAATCCCCCCCACTCAGCACTCAGCACTCAGTCCCCCTAATTGACACTTGCGGAACTGGCGGAGATGGCGCTTCCACCTTTAATATTTCCACTGCTGTCGCCTTTGTTGCCGCCGCCGCCGGGGTAAAAGTTGCTAAACATGGCAATCGTTCGGCATCTAGCAAGACTGGTTCGGCTGACGTACTGGAAGCTTTGGGGATAAATCTCAACGCCACACCTGAGAAAGTACAAGCCGCAGTGGGTGAGATTGGAATCACCTTTTTGTTTGCTCCCGGTTGGCATCCTGCACTCAAAGCGATCGCAACTTTGCGAAAAACTTTGAAAGTGCGGACTGTTTTTAACTTACTCGGCCCGTTAGTAAATCCGATGCGGCCGACAGGGCAAATTATTGGGGTGAACGATCCGCTTTTACTAGAGGAAATTGTGCAAGCTTTATCGCAATTGGGATGTCAACAAGCGATCGCACTTCATGGACGCGAACGTTTAGATGAAGCTGGTTTAGCAGATGTCACTGACTTAGCTGTACTCCAAGATAAAAAGGTGCGTTCTCTAACGCTGAACCCTCAAGAACTTGGTTTGAATTTTGCCCCCACTGCGGCATTGCACGGTGGAGATGTCCAAGAAAATGCCGAAATTTTGAAGGCAGTTCTCCAAGGTAAAGGCACGCAAGCGCAGCAAGATGTTGTCGCTTTAAATACAGCTCTAGCACTCCAAGTTGGTGAAGCCATTCATGGGGAAACGGATATTTTAGTTGGTTGTGTTAAAGGTATTGTCCTTGCTAAAGAAATTCTGCAAAGCGGCGCAGCTTGGACAAAACTAGAACAACTTGCTGAATTTTTGCACGACGAATCGCCAAGGTAGGGACACAGCAATGCTGTACCCCTACGAACGGACTGTATTACACCCACAAACTATACACAAGGAAAAACAAATGATTATCATACTTAAGAACGGTACACCTGCTGAAGAAATTACTCGCATCAGCGAAGAACTGAGTGAAACTTGGAAAGTCACCGTAGAAAAAAGCATTGGCACTCATAAAGTTGTACTAGGACTAATTGGTGATACCACTAGCATCGATAAATTACAGGTTCAGGAATTTAGCCCTTGGATTGAGCAAGTATTACGAGTGCAACAACCTTTCAAGCGGGTAAGTCGAGAATTCCGACATGGAGAAGCCAGCGAGGTTGTCGTACCTACACCCAACGGTGATGTCTATTTTGGCGAACATCACCCCATCGTCCTAGTAGCTGGCCCTTGTTCCGTTGAAAATGAAGCGATGATTGTCGAAACAGCAAAGCGTGTTAAGGCAGCAGGAGCGCACTTTCTCCGTGGTGGAGCTTACAAACCTCGCACTTCACCTTATGCCTTTCAAGGTTATGGTGAAAGCGCTTTAGATTTATTAGCAGCAGCGCGGGAAGCTACTGGTTTGGGTATCGTCACAGAATTGATGGATGCTGCCGATTTATCAGCAGTGGCGAGAGTCGCTGACATAATCCAAATCGGGGCGCGGAATATGCACAACTTCTCGCTGCTCAAAAAGGTAGGCGCTCAAGATAAACCTGTGCTACTCAAGCGGGGGATGTCTGCCACAATTGACGAGTGGTTGATGGCAGCAGAATATATTTTGGCATCTGGAAACCCAAATGTAATTCTTTGTGAGCGGGGAATTAGAACCTTTGATGGTAAATATGCCCGGAATACTCTAGATTTATCCGTGCTTCCGGTATTGCGATCGCTAACCCATTTACCGATTATGATTGATCCTAGTCATGGTACTGGTAGATCAGAATATGTTCCATCAATGGCAATGGCTGCGATCGCAGCTGGTACAGATGCCTTAATGATTGAAGTTCACCCCAATCCTGCAAAAGCTCTATCTGACGGGCCTCAATCTCTCACCCCTGATAAATTTGACCGCTTAGTTCAAGAAATGTCAATTCTGGGCAAAGTAGTCCATCGCTGGTCTACACCTGCATTTGATAGCATTAATGACAAGCGCATTCTTTTCACGCCAGAACTATCAAAGTAGACAGAGTGTAATCTAAGCTAATTTTTTGTGAATGGCTAAACCCGCTCAACGGATTTTTTAAACAAAACAGGGCTTACGCAAAAAATAGTCCAAACGTAGATTTTCTGGTAGGGGTAATTCATGAATTACCCCTAGCGCGTGTATTTCTGCGTAAGTCCTACAAAAGAATCTTTTTAATTAAAAATTCAGAGATCCAATGTCTTTATAGTCAAATTTGATATTGGAGATAAAACCAAAAGATATCTGAAATATTTCAACACTGTATTTGCTATGAAATTGAGTATTTACAATCGGCAAATCAATGTTATGGCTATAGAAGAGTCATGATAGATTATGCTTTTATATACTATATAAATTCATAGTTAGCCTCTAGCCAAAGAGGTTTTTAAAGCCCAAAAAAATCTATCTAGAGATAAATTACTAAAATTTGCAAACTAGCTTAGGGTATATGGAGCCTCTGTAATCAGTATTGGTTGTTCTCAGACATTTTCATGCCCGATATTAATTATTCCCAATTACTGCGTTATGGCAATACTGTATTAATTGTCACGTTGGCATTAGTGCTAATGTTGATGCTAAACCCCTGGTTAAGCATGAGTGGAACACCTTTCTTGCTGTTTTTTAGCGCTGTAATGGTGAGTGCTTGGTATGGTGGTTTGAAATCAGGGCTATTAGCAACTTCCTTGTCTGCATTACTCAGCGATTACTTCTTTCTCTCGCCAGCTTATGAATTGAGTTTTGACCTATCTAATTCTGTGCGAATTGGCTTGTTTGCATTACAAGGATTGCTCTTTAGTATCATCTGTGAAGAATTAAAGACTGCTAAAAAACAGGCTGATGGAAATTTACAAAAACTGAGAATTAGTGAAGAACGATTTCGATTAGCGTTAAGCAGTTCAGATATTGTGGTCTTTCAACAAGATCGAGATTTGCAATATCAATGGATTCATAATCCCCAAGGTCTAGATACTGCTCAGGAAATGTTAGGTAAGCCTGATGATGAACTATTTCCAGCCTCAGTTGCAGAGCAATTGAAGGCAATTAAGCTGAAGGTAATAGAAACAGGTATTTCAACCCATGAAGAGGTTTATCTGACAATTCATGGAGAAGATCGTTACTATGATTTCCTGGTTGAACCACTGAAAGATACAGATAATAGTATTCATGGTATTACTTGTGCGGCTGTGAATATTACTGAGCGCAAGCAGGCAGAACTAGAAAAATCTAGGTTGCATCAAGAACTTCAACAAGCCGTTAAACAAAAAGATGAATCTTTGGCGTTGCTTGATGCTTGGCTTACTAGTTCACCAGTGGCGCTGGCTTTTCTCGATACTGAACTTCGCTATGTTTACACGAATGAGGCGCTAGCTGCCATTAACGGTGTACCACAAAGTCAACATATTGGTCGCACCTTTAGGGAAGTATTACCGGAATGGGCAGCACAAATTGAGCCTGTTTTTGAGCAAGTGATGGAAACTCGGCAGCCTTTACTCAACCAGGAAGTGAGCGGTGAAACCTATCCGTCTGGGGTGTATCGTTATGGTCTTGTTAGCTACTATCCGGTGTGTTTACCGGATGGCCAGTTATTGGGAGTAGGCATTAGTTCAATTGATATTACTCAACTCAAACAAACTGAGCAAGCATTAGGGGAAAGCGAAGTGAAGTTTCGCAGCGTGGTTGAGTCAAATATGATTGGTATTGGCTTCTGGGATACAGACGGTAGAATTACAGAAGCGAATGATACCCTGCTGAATATGGTCGGTCATACCCGTGAAGACTTACTTGCCGGAACGCTTCGCTGCCAAAACCTAACTCCTACAGAGGATGTGCAACTCGATAAGCAAGCACTGACTCAATTTCAAGATAGCCCTTTTTGCATACCTTATGAAAAGGAATATATCCGTAAAGACGGCTCACACTTCCCGATTTTGATAGGTGCTAGCCACTTTGAAGGGACTGTAGATAGAGGAGCTTTTTTTGTTCTCGATATTACAGAGCGTCAGCAGGCTGAAGAAAGACTCCGTTATATCGCGCAAGTTAGTAACGTCCTATCTACTTCACTAGATTATGAAGAAACCTTAGAACAAATTGCCAAAATCTCAGTTCCCGAACTAGCTGATTGGTGTAGCGTTGATATTTTAAATGAAGATGGTTCCATTCGTCGTCTACCCATTGCCCATGCAGACCCATCAAAGGCAGAGTTGGCGCGTAAACTTCAGCAATATACGACAGATTACAAGGGTGTAAGTGCGATTACTAGAGTGCTGCAAACTGGGCAAAGCGAATTAATTCCAGAGATATCTGACTCGCTATTAGTGGCAAGCACTCAGAATCAGGAACATTTAGAAATTGTTCGACAATTGGGAATGAAGTCTGTAATGATTGTGCCGTTAATTGCACAAGGGCGAGTTCTCGGTTGCATTAGCTTTGTAACTGCCGAATCAAAGCGTCGCTACGATCGCACTGACCTTACTTTAGCAACAGATATTACCCATCGTGCAGCCTTAGCAGTAGAAAATTCTCGACTTTATCAAGATAGCCACCAGACTTTAGTTCATTATGCCGAATCTCTATCTCTTCTAGATGCACTCCTAGAAGCTGCTCCTGTTGCTGTATGCTTTTTGGATCGGGAACTGCGATATATCCGAATTAATCAAGTTTTTGCTAACATTAACGGTTTGACCATAGAAGAACATTTAGGACGTAAATTTGGGGAAGTGTTGCCAGCAATGGCGGCTGAGTTGGAGCAACAGTTACAGCACGTTTTGGATACTGGAGAACCCCTGCTGAATGTAGAAATGAGCGGTGAGACACGGGAACAACCCGCACGTTACGGCTACTGGCTGGGCAACTATTACCCAGTCAACAACGCAATGGGCGAAACGGTAGGAATTGGGATTATTTTGGCAGATGTAACAGCAGCAAAGCAAACAGAAGTAGCTTTACGAGAAAGCGAAGAAAAGTTCCGAGCAATGTTCAACCAGGCAGCTGTCGGCATTTCTCTGGTAGCGTTGGATGGACAATTTATTCAAGTTAATCCTGCCCTATGCGAAATTACTGGGTACAGCCGTGAAGAGTTAATCGAATTAAACTTTCAAGAAATTACCCACCCTCACGACTTAGCAATTGATTGGGAAAATGCTCGGCGAGTTTTAGCAAAAGAAATTAGCGGTTATTCTTTAGAAAAGCGCTACATCCGCAAAGATGGTTCTATACTTTGGGCAAACCTAACTTCATCAGTAGTTTGGGATACTAATGGACTTCCAAAGTATGCATTAGGCATTATTGAAGATATTAGCGAACGCAAACAAGTTGAAACGACACAACAGTTTTTAGTCGAGGCCAGCACCTTACTAGCTGCCTCATTAGATTATGAAATTGCTTTAGAAAACGTGGCTAATCTAGCAGTTCCTACCTTAGCTGACTGGTGTATTGTAGATGTTTTCCAAGAAGATTGGTCAAGTAGACAAATTGCGATCGCAATTGCCGATCCCCGCAAAGTAAATATTTTAGAGGAAATTCGACGGCGTTATCGACCCAAAGCTAGAGCCAAACTGCTTGTGCAACAGCTAAAGCGAGGAATATCTGCCTTTTACTCCGAATTATCTGACTCTAATGTTGTAGACATGGCTGAAGATGATGAACATCTGCAATTGCTGCAAAGCCTGGGTATTCGTTCTCTAATGGTGATTCCAGTTCGTTCCCGTGGGCAATTATTTGGAGCAATCTCCTTTTTCACAGCCGAGTCAGGCCGATACTACCAACAGACAGACTTGGCTTTAGCAGAAGATATTGCTCGTCGGGCGGCCACAGCCATCGACAACGCCAGACTTTATCAAGAAACTCAAAGGTCTGTCAATCGCACCATACTTTTACAAAGAATAACTGCTGCCTTCTCGGAAGCCTTAACTCCCCAACAGGTAGCCAATGTAGTGGTAAACCAAGGCATTGCCGCCTTGGAAGCCACTGGTGGTTCCGTTGTCTTACTTGCTGAGGGAAATACTACCCTAAAAGTTGTGCAAGCAATTGGCTATCCGCAAACGCTCATAAATACTTGGGCAACTTTTCCCATCACATCACCTAACCAAATAGCAGAAACAGTCAGAACTGGACAGCCGATTTTTTTAGAAAATTTAGCAGCCATGATTGCTAGATATCCCGACTTAGCAAATGTTGTGACTGTTATGGGGAATAATTCTTGGGCTTCCATTCCCTTGATTGCAGAAGGTAAAGTAATTGGGGCTTTGGGATTAAGCTTTACCACTGGACAAATATTTAACAAAGAAGAACAGGGATTTATGTTGACACTGGGGCAGCAGTGTGCGCAAGCGATCGCTCGCGCTCAACTTTACGAAGCCGAAAAAACCGCCAGGGCGCAAGCTGAGACAGCCAACCGCATTAAAGATGAATTTCTCGCTGTCCTTTCCCATGAACTCCGAACTCCGTTGAATCCGATTTTAGGGTGGGCAAAGTTACTCAGAACCCGCAAGTTTGACGAAGCCACTAAAATCCGGGCATTGGAAACAATCGAGCGGAATGCCAAGTTACAAACCCAATTAATTGGGGATTTACTTGATGTTTCGCGGATTTTACAAGGTAAGGTAAGCTTAAACCTTTATGCAGTGGATTTGAAAATAGCGATCGCAGCTGCACTAGAAACAGTGCGTTTAGCAGCAGAAGCCAAATCAATTGAAATTAAAACGGTGTTAAGTAATGATATCGGCAAAGTTCTCGGCGATAGCGATCGCTTGCAACAAGTAATGTGGAATCTCCTTTCCAATGCCGTTAAATTTACACCCACAGATGGAGTTGTACAAGTGCGTCTAGAGCAAGTTGGCTTAGATGCTCAAATCCAGGTGATTGATACAGGCAAAGGAATCATCCCGGAATTTTTGCCCTACGTCTTTGACTACTTCCGCCAAGCAGATGCTAAGACAACCAGAATATTTGGGGGACTAGGATTAGGACTGGCAATTGTGCGCCATCTAGTAGAACTTCATGGTGGTACAGTTCAGGCAGAGAGTTTGGGAGAAGGGCAAGGGGCTACTTTTACAGTTAGACTACCTTTGCTAAAAAATTCTCAGTTGCGAGTTAGTAGTGATGAGGCTTCTCAAGCAGAACTCAATACTGACGACACATTACTGGCTGGAGTCCAAATATTGCTTGTGGACGATCAAGCTGATGTGCGAGAATTTTTTAGCTTTGCGCTAGAACAATATGGTGCGACTGTAACCGCAGTTGAATCAGCAGCCGAAGCACTGGAAACATTAGCCCAATCAAAGCCAGATATTCTGTTAAGCGACATTGGAATGCCCTTGATGGATGGCTATATGTTGCTGCGCGAGGTGAGAAAATTACCACCAGAGCAAGGGGGGCAAATTCCGGCGATCGCACTTACAGCTTATGCTGGAGAAATCAACTACAACCAAGCAATGGCGGCAGGATTTCAAAAACACCTACCTAAACCTGTTGATCCAGGTGAATTAGCTACAGCGATCGATAAACTAATTCGTAATTCGTAATGACGCTTCGATAATATTCAATTACAATGCAACCACGCCCAAAACCCACGGCGAGAAACCACTGTGTACTATGCTGATGCTCTGACGGATTGTTGAACTTGCGATCGCACTATTTCCAATGATATTGATTTGGGATTTTGTAAAATATTTCTAGCTAGACGATTGAGAAAACTTAGGTAATCGTCAATTTCTTCGTAGCTATCTAGCTCTTGTTCTTCTTCTGGGTGGAGTGGAGAAATTTGTTGTTTGGCTAGTAAAGCTGCAATGCGATTTTGGACAATGTTAGAAGCTCTAAATATAGGTATTCCTTCTTGCAACTCGATACTGATTGCACCTTCTAAAGGAAAAGTAGCGGGTAGACTTTGAAGGGTTGGTAGTAATGGAGGTGTCATAGATTTGGCATTGATTTTAGGATTTTTACCTTTACGAGTTTCTGATAAAATATCTATATCAATTAAAGATTTTCTCACAACTAACTTTAGTCTCTATAATTCCTGTGTTTTAAAATATCTGTAACCATTTCATCAACTAATTCAGAATCATTAGCCCATTTGCCAATAGATGAATCATTAAGAACTTCTGGTTGAGTAAGATGATCAATCATTGCTTTAATTAAATCTGATACTTGGCAATTATTGGTTTGTGCCAATTGGTTGATTTTTGCAAGTGTTTCTTCGTCAAGTTCTATTTCTAGTTTTTGCATAAGTGATATTGATTGTATTCTATCGCAACAATGCACTAAACCCTGCTTGAATAAAATGAATATCTAATGATCGTGTTCACTTGACCAATCTTCTAGTGCTTCATAAGTTCCTGCCATTTCTTCAAGCAGATCCCAAGCATTTTTATCAGTTGTTTCTGTCTGTTTTTGTTGAGCAATAATCTGGATGGTATAACGAGTATTGGGTTCTAAATTAATGGTTTCTTCGGGATAAAAAGCTGAACCATCGTAAGTTACTGTTAATTTTTCTAGCATACTTGAATCTCTTGTTTTTTGTCTTTAATATTATAACCTTCCTTATTAACTCAACGTACAAGATAAGGGATGCCTGGGTTGGGTGTAGCGATCGCACTTTGCACGTATCGCTTGACTTTTAAGAGATTCGCTATAATATTGCACTCTATAAAGTCTCTTATCTACCTAAGACAAAATCACCGCCGAAACCAAGCGCGTACCCAACGCCACAACCGACGCAACCACGCCCAAAATGCACGGCGAGGAACTATAAGCGTTTTTGGTTGAGAAAGACGCTCAATTGCGTTGTTGCAATCTTGCACTTTAGCATCAAGTCCCATCGCCTGACAAAGTTCACGGGCATTGCGATAAGCACCCAGCGCATCTGATTCTCGGTTGACGTTTTTTAATGACAGACCTAAATTAAACCATGCGATCGCTTCGCCATTGCGATCGCCTATGTCCCTTTTGATTTCCAAAGACTGCTGGTGGAACTCAATCGCCCCTTGGTACTGTCCCAGCAAGTAGTAAGCATTGCCCAAACCGATTAAGGAAGCACTTTCGCCGTTGCGATCGCCTATTTCCCTTCTGATTTCTAAAGACTGCTGGAAGAACTCAATCGCCCGTTGGTACTGTCCCAGCGAGTAGTAAGCATTGCCCAAATTGTTTAAGGAATTACCTTCGCCATTGCGATCGCCTATTTCCCTTCTGATTTCCAAAGACTGCTGGAAGAACTCAATCGCCCATTGGTACTGTCCCAGGGAGTCGTAAGCATTGCCCAAACCGATTAAGGAAGCACCTTCGCCATTGCGATCGCCTATGTCCCTTTTGATTTCCAAAGACTGCTGGAAGAACTCAATCGCCCCTTGGTACTGTCCCAGGGAGTCGTAAGTACTGCCCAAATTGATTAAGGAATTACCTTCGCCATTGCGATCGCCTATCTCCCTAGATATTTCCAAAGACTGCTGGAAGAACTCAATCGCCCGTTGGTACTGTCCCAGGGAACGGTAACCATTGCCCAAATTGCCCAAGGAAGTACCTTCGCCATAGCGATCGCCTATATCCCTTTTGATTTCCAAAGACTGCTGGGAGAACTCAATCGCCCGTTGGTACTGTCCCAGTGAGTAGTAAGCAGTGCCTAAATTATTGAGAGTAGCCCGATAATTCCAGTTTTCTCGCTCATCAATTTTGTCCCAAGCTGCTATCAACTGTCCCCATAAGTCAACTTGATCGGTGTAATAGCCCCGCAAGGTTAAAAAATTATCGCAAAAATTTAATACATCGAATGCCGTGTCATAATTTTCTAGTTGATACCAATGATGAAAAACTTCTAAATATTCTTTGATATCTTCTTTAGTCCGCCAAGGTTGTTGTTTAACATTTAAAAGATAGTAATTGATAGCTCGTTGATGCACTTCAGTCTGATTTCCAGCCTGATACCGCACATACTCCAACACCACTGGCTGAAACTCAAACCGCCTCTTACCATTGAGTTTTTCTAATAGCAAAGAACGCTTAACCAGATTCCTCAATTCTCCCTCAATCTCTGTTTTTGAACTTCCCGGCAACACTGCCACAGCTGCTGTACTTTCAACAGCACCACGATAAACACTAATATTCAGCAATAAAGCCTTTTGTAACTCATTCAAACGATTAAAACTGGCATCCAACACCAACACCATCCCCACATTTTCCCGGCGATGGATACCTACCACTTGAGAATCTGTCAACAACTGCCGCAAATTTCCTAAGCCTAAATCTGCTAATCTGCTTAAATTCGGGTCTTGTGAATATTCTTCCGTTAATAAATCTGCAACCAATTTCAACAGTAGGGGATGCCCATCTACTAATTCCACAAACTGCGTTAAATCTCCGCGAATGCCTAATGCAGTTAACAGTGCTACCCCTTCATCTACTTGCAAACCTTTCAGGGATAGCCACTCAAAGCCTTTTAATTCTGGTCTTTCCCTGGTGGTGACTAGCACCTTACTATTACTGCCATGTTCCACCCATGCTTGGAAAAAGTCGCCGTAAAATAGACTTCCCCACTGTCTATCAGGTTGTAATAAACTCTCCAGGTTGTCTATAATCAGTAAAAATTGCCCAGAACGTAAACATCTAACCAGCGCCTCTACTAACTGCGCTTCTTGTTCTGGAACGGGAAAGCCAAACTCTGTTAATACTTTCCTTGCTAAATCGCTAAAACTTGCCCCATAACTGACATCAGCCCAAAATCGCTTGGGAAAATCGGCAATTTCATCATAAATTTTTGTAGCCAGCATCGATTTACCTGTGCCGCCGATGCCTTCTATACCGATTAAAAAGGTATTTTCATCAGTTAACCATTGCTGTATTTGGGCAATTTCTGCTGTTCTTCCTTGCCAGTAAGCCAAACTTTTACCGGGATTCCCGGCTTTGAGAACCCGCAGCGATTCTACTTTGGTGCTGCGTTCTAGCAACTCCAATATTTCTTGCTGTGCAGCACCAAGAATAGTAATATTGGTGGTTACTTTGGGCTGTTGATATTCCTAGTCAAGTCATAATTTGGATTATTAACGTTACCTGCTGTATTTATCTGTATACTTTCATCGTAAGATTGAGCATCGAGACTAACAGAACTATCAGCAGATTTTGTTTCTTCCCAAATCTTGGCTATCTCTTGTGCCAATGCTGTATCAGAGTTTAAAATATTTTTTAATTGCGCCCGGAATGCTGCTTGGTAATCTTCATCCCCTGGATTTTTGGTTGCTGCTTCGGCTGCTTTTTTTGCGTCTGGGTTAGCCTCTACTTTGGGATGTAATTTTGCCCAAACCGCTTTGGCTTTATTCCAAACATCCTCACCTACTTTCTGTGATGCACCTTCTACGGCTTTATTACCCATATTCAACAGATATGGCAGACAGGGAGCGAGAAATTTAACGATTAGAGCTATATCCATTGGTTTATGATGGCTATCTCAGAAATGTACATTTATTTTTACTGAGTAAATTAACGCTTTTTCCCTTAGGAAGGTGGATTAAATAAAATGTAAAGCTTTATCTTGCTCTAGCTTCCCTCTCCTTTATAAGGAGAGGGATTGAGGGTGAGGTAAGCCAGAGACATAAACTGTATGTTATTTAATTCTTATTCCTTATCACCTTGATTTTTTTACCTTGACGCGAAATTTAGCCCAATCATCTCAATACTGCTCAGTTAAGAAGATTTGTAGCGACTCCAACACGACTTTCAAGTACCTCAACACGACTTTCAAGTACTCCAACACGACTTTCAAGTACTCCAACACGATTTTCAAGTACTTCAACACGACTTCGGAGTAGCTCAACACGACTTTCAAGTACCTCAACACGACTTCGGAGTACTTCAACACGACTTTCAAGTACTTCAACATGACTTCGGAGTACCTCAACACGACTTTTAAGTACTTCAACATGACTTCGAGGTATCTGTTGCTTATATAGTAGTCCTAAATCATTCGTGAGAATTTGAGATGTTTCATTTTTCTCCAAAGACAGCAAAAATTTTTCATGCAACAAGAGAAATTTGCTTATTCTATTGTTAATTTTTGTAAAATTGATGTCTTCAAGACTAGAAACCTGATAACTAGATAGCTAAACTAACAAACAGTGCATCTGTACTGTTAATTATTAAAAGTAGATGTGGCGCTATAGCCTGAATGATCCCAGTACAACTTGTTCTCAAAAACTTTCTTAGTTACCGTGATGCAACCTTAGATTTTCGTGGTTTGCATACGGCTTGTATTTGTGGTTCCAATGGTGCGGGTAAATCTTCACTTTTGGAAGCAATCACTTGGGCAATTTGGGGTGAAAGCCGCGCCACTGCTGAAGATGATGTCATCTATTCTGGTGCAAAAGAAGTTCGGGTTGATTTTACTTTTCAAAGTAACCAGCAAAAATATCGGGTGATTCGTACCCGAATTCGGGCAGGTACTAGTGTCCTCGAATTTCAAATAGAAATACCATCTGGGTTTCGCTCACTCACTGGCAAAGGGGTAAGAGCTACTCAAGATTTGATTTTAGAACACATCAAGCTCGATTATGATACTTTTATTAATTCTGCTTACTTACGTCAAGGCCGTGCAGATGAGTTCATGCTCAAACGCCCCACGGAACGCAAAGAAATTTTGGCGGAGTTGTTGAAACTCAATCAGTATGATGATTTGGAAGAACGGGCAAAGGAATCTTCTCGTCAGTTCAAAGCTCAGGCGTTAGAGTTAGAGCGTTCTTTGGAGTCGATTAAAATTCAGTTGCAACAACGCGAGACAACCCAAGCGCAAAGAGTCGAGTTAGAAGCCGAACTCAATCAACTGCAACAGGTGCAAGCTTTTGATAATATTCAATTACAAAGTTTGCAAGTTGTTCAACACCAGCGCCAAAATTGGGAACAACAACTCACTTTTATAAAGCAGCAATACCAAAATCTTACCCAAGATTGCGATCGCCTCCAACAAGAACAATCAGCTATTGGCTTTCAACTCTCAGATTTAGAAAAAATATTACATCAAGAAGCTGAAATTAAAGCTGGATACGCCCAATATCAAAGTCTCCAATCTCAAGAAGAAGCCTTTGCTGTCAAATTTGAAGAATACACCCGCGCTGGGCAGACTCGCCAACAAAAGCAACAACAGCTTACCAAACAAATTCACGAAATTGAACGGCAACTGCAACAAGCTCAAGCCCAAATCGAAGCTTTACAGCAACAAGAGCGAGATATTCAGCAAACTCTAACTAAATCAGGTGAAGTAGAAGCTGCTTTGTCACAACTAACCGCAGCCCGTCACCATGTTGCTCGTTTAGATCAGTTGCAAATGCAAGTGACTCCGTTGTTGCAACAACGAGCAACTTTACAAAGCCAACTCGATCGCACTCATGCTGGCTTAGTGGCGCGACTGGAACAACTGCAAAGTACTGAGAACCAATTGCAACGCCAGCATCGCCGCCAACCGCAACTGCAACAAGCGGTGATGGATGTAGCAATCCAGATTGAGGAACTAGAGAAAAAGCGGGTTTATCTGCAACGAGTGCAGGAAAAAGGGCATGAAAGGCGGCACTTTATCGAACGTCTGCAAGCTCATCAACGCGATTATGAAAAGCTAATCGGGGAATTAGAGCAAAAATTACAAATGCTCCAAAATCCTGAAGCACTTTGTCCATTGTGCGAATGTCCTTTAGATCAACATCACTGGAGCCGAGTAGTCGAAAAAACCCAGGCTGAGTTAGAGGATACTCAAGGACAGTTTTGGGTAGTGCGAGAACAAATGGCTGTGTCTGACAGAGAAATTCAGGTACTTAGGCAGGAATATCGAGAAATTTCCCAACAATTGGCGATTTATGATGGTTTACGCGAACAGCGAGGACAGTTGGCAGCCCAGTTAGAAGCTACAACTGATGTTCAACAACAGTTACAACAAATTGCTGCTGAAAAACAACACTTAGAGCGATCGCTCCAAGCAGGTGATTATGCTGCCGATAAACAAGCCGAACTCCGGCAACTAGACCAATATCTGCAACAAGCTAATTATAATGAACAAGATCACGCCCTCGCTCGGAGTGAAGTTGAGCGGTGGCGATGGGCAGAAATCAAACAAGGGCAGATTAAAGATGCAACTAAGCGACAAGCGCAACTATTAGTCCGAAAACCAGAATTACAATCCCAAATTGCTCAATTACAACTTAGAATCCAGCAGGAACAGACTGATTCTGAATGCGCTAAACAAATCGCGGCTCTTGAGCGGCACATTACCGAAATCGGCTACAGTTCCGAGCAGCACAATCATCTACGTCTAGCTGTAAAGAAAGCTCAATCTTGGCATTTGCGCTATCAACAACTGCTATCAGCCCAGCAACAGTATCCCCAACTCCAGACGAGATTGCAAGAGTTAGAAGAATCCAGAAGCGCTAGAGTCACGGAACGGCAAAAACTTGGTGGACAAATTGAAAGTATTATCCAGCAATTACAAGCAACAGCTAACCCATCTGCCCAAATTCAAACTTTAGAACAGCAGTTAGCAATCCGCAGA
Source organism: Nostoc sp. (assembly GCF_036917465.1). Lineage (GTDB taxonomy): Bacteria > Cyanobacteriota > Cyanobacteriia > Cyanobacteriales > Nostocaceae > Nostoc. Next base: position 152,739 of record NZ_JBALDL010000087.1, on the reverse strand, counting down.
CGGCAACTCGATGAGCAGATAGCCAAGTTGGGGCGTTTAGAACAGTTGGCGCATCAACTGGAAACACTGCAAATTCAGTATGAACAACAGCAGCAGCAACTCCAATCTTGCAAGCAGGAATATCGTGTTTATCAGGAATTAGCGCAAGCTTTTGGTAAAAATGGTATCCAAGCACTGATGATTGAGAATGTGTTACCACAATTGGAAGCCGAGACAAATCAACTACTTTCGCGGCTGAGTGGAAATCAGTTTCATGTCCAATTTATTACTCAAAAAGCTGGGCGCAGTGCTAAATCAACCAAGAAAAATGCCAAGTTGATAGACACCCTAGATATTTTAATCGCCGATTCTAGAGGAACACGATCTTATGAAACTTATTCTGGTGGAGAAGCCTTTAGAATTAACTTTGCCATCCGTTTGGCACTGGCAAAATTATTAGCACAACGGGCGGGGGCGGCGTTGCAATTGTTGATTGTGGATGAAGGTTTTGGTACACAAGATGCCGAAGGGTGCGATCGCTTGATTGCAGCGATTAATGCGATATCCTCCGATTTCGCTTGCATTCTGACTGTTACCCACATGCCCCACCTCAAAGAAGCTTTCCAAGCCAGGATTGAGGTGAATAAAACTCAAGAAGGTTCGCAGTTGAGTTTGTCAATTTAATTGTATTTTACCCGTGCATCCAGACCTAATGAGCGGAGCTTTTTCGTTAGGGTTTCGGCTTGGGCGCGATCGCTAAATGCTCCAGCATTCACATAATCCCCTAGATGGGATTGCTCTGTTACCGCATCGGGTATATATTGTTGTACTTTACTCAGAGTATCATTACTGGAAATTGGTATTATTACTCTATAAGGATTACTAGCAACTAATGTGTTGCCATTAGTTCCAGGTACGGCATAGCCATTGGCAGGAGGTAATACATAGCGATTATTCTCAGGTGTAGCATAGCCTGTATTAACAGGTACTAGATAGGGAGTTTCAGGTGATATATTATTACCCTCAACAGGATTACCCCCAGCAACGCTATTCAACCCTAATGCTTGCCAAGTTGGCCAATCTACATTTCCAGTAGCATTAATTCGAGAAGATTGCTGGAATGCAATTACAGATTCTCTGGTGTAATTGCTGAAAAATCCATCAGGATTAGTATTAGAGAAATTCAACTGCAATAAACGCTCTTGAACTAATGCGACATTATCTCCGCGATCGCCTACAGTTAGATAATCCCTGCTCGGTTGTTGAGTAACAGTTCCGCCTGTAGAGACTCTACGTACTGCCTCTAAAACTTGAGCATCGGCAATGCCATCAGCAGGTAGGCGATAATTTTGCTGGAATTTGATCACAGCATTTTTAGTTATTGGGCCAATAGTCCCGGTAGGATTTGTATTAAAATAACCTAACTGCCGCAAACGCACTTGTAGTTCTCTCACTTGTTGAGTAGAAAGACTCGACGATCTAGAGAATCTAGCTTGATTTGGAGAGGAACCCAGTAATGCATTCCAAGTTTGTTGATTTACAATCCCGTTAGCAGTTATGCGATAATTTCGCTGGAATTTGATCACAGCCTCTCTAGTCTTTGGGCCAAAGTTCCCATTTGGATTAGTATTCAAGTAGCCTAACTGTCGCAGACGCTGTTGTAATCTTGTCACGGCTGCACCAGTTTTGCCTTGAGAAAGAACAGCATATTGATTACTTAGCCGCGATGCACTTCTAGTATTCCTAGCAGTAGTTCTACTTTGACATGCTCGTTGTAATGTTTGTTGCGTATTAATACCTACAACTCCATCAGCAGGTATTCTATTAGCTTGCTGAAATTTGATTACAGCATTTTGAGTCAAACTAGCAAACTTCCCACTTGCGGGGCCGTTAAAGTAGCCTAACTTTTTTAAACACCTCTGGTTACTGGTAACTTCCGGCCCATTGCTTCCTATTTTTTGAAGTGCTAAAGCTTGCCCAGCAATACTCAGAAGCCCCGTAATTATTGTCGCAGACACAAGACGTATCGCTGCACCGCTAGATAACTTTTTCCAATTCAAAAATTTGAAATTAGCTACGGTAGGAACAACCTTGATGCTTTTAGATGCCTCAAAGACTGAGGCCAGCTTGGTTAAATAGCTATCTACCCCTGTTTTCACTTGCTTTTTTTCAAGTTATGACCATACAAGATTATACTAGTTTCTCTGTGTCATATTTGATTTTTGTATGATTCTTTATAAGTAATTTTCCAGAAGATGCAGGTGGGAGGGGATCTGCTCTTTGAAAGGAGAAACAATTAAAAGAGCCATCCCGGTTTCAGAGCAACAAAATTTATTTATGGAATTGTTATTGCTCTATTTTTTCTGGATCTTTTGGTTTTTCAGGCTGTTGTTCATCAACTTTTTCAGTATTACCTGCTTTCACCCAACCTTCTTTTTCGCTACCTTCCAAACGGATCTTTTGCCAAGCCTTATCCTCGCTTTGTTCCAAAATAATAATTTTCTGATTAAAAGTAACCCCACCAATTTTTTCAGCTTCTTGATTTGGTTGCGATCGCAAACTCAAACCTTCAGCCCAATTAACACGTCCTCGGTAAGCTCCCGATGGCAATGGTTTTGGTGATGGGGTAGCCTTTGGCGATTCTGTAGGAGTGGGGGTTGGAGATTTAGTAGATGTCCCAGGTGTAAGGCTAGGTTTAGCTGCTCCAAGCTGAGTTCCTTTTGGAGCTTGGGCTTTCACCGAGGGACTATCGTTAGAATAAACAGGTTTGGCAGGGGGTATGCCGGTGCGATTCATAAAATAGAGTCCAATTGCAGCGCCGCCACCTATTAGCACAGCGATCGCTAAGAAAAATCCAAGTATAAATTTTGTTAAGCCAGACAACATAGTTAAAACCCGATCGCCAGTGGTAAATAGTCAATAGTCAATAGTAATTCATGATTAACTATTGGCTATTAACTAGCAATTATTAACTAACTGATTATTGTAGCTACTGTTGAAGCGTTCACGTAGTGCGCCGGAGGCGATCGCTTAAAGGATTGTGTTTCGATGCTAAACGCGCTCTCCCAGCCGCCGCCCATTCTTGGAGTTGCTGAATTTGCTCTACAGCAGTTCGCGCTAAGGGGATAATCTGACTCGCGGCTTCTAAAATATCTTCGGTAGCGAAGTCGCGGTTTTGGCTAAATCCAATATGCATCGCTTCAATTAAAGTTTGCTCAATCTCTGCTCCCGAAAAATCGGGCGTTTCATAAGCTAACCTTTCGATGTCGTAACTTTTCAGGTTATGGGGGCGCAATCGGGATAAATGCACATCATAAATTGCTTTTCTCTCTTCTTGGGTAGGCAATCCCACAAAGAAAATTTCATCAAATCGCCCTTTGCGGAGCATTTCTGGCGGTAAAGCTTGGATATCGTTGGCGGTAGCGACGACAAACACGGGTGAGCTTTTTTCGGCTAGCCAGTTAATAAAAGTACCAAACACCCGGCTGGCTGTTCCCGCATCACCTTTGCTACCAATTCCGGCAAAGGCTTTATCTATTTCATCAATCCACAAAATACAGGGAGCGAGGGCTTCGGCTACTTGGATCATTTGCCGAGTCCGAGATTCTGATTCACCCACCAAACCACCAAATAACCTGCCCACATCCAGACGTAGCAAGGGTAAATGCCAGTGATGAGCGATCGCTTTTGCAGTTAACGATTTACCAGTTCCTTGAATACCCACCAACATTAAACCACGGGGGTGCGGTAATCCGTACTGTCGCGCCTTGTCTGTAAACGAACCTCCCCGACGGATTAGCCAGTCTTTTAAGTTATCTAGTCCGCCGATATCAGAAATTTGCTCAGTGGCGGGGCAGAAGTCCAAGATTTGGGTTTGGCGGATAGTTTGGCGCTTTTCTTCCAAAACGAGATCCACGTCTTCTGGCTGCAATTCACCGTGGGTTGCGATCGCCTTTGCTAAAACCCGGCGAATCCGTTCCATCGAAAGCCCTTGACAAGAGCGCACCAAATCATCTAAAACTTTGCCAGAAAGGGAGTTACTAGTACTTTGTAGTAAGCGTTCCACCTCAGTTTTAATTTCTGGGGCGGCGGGTAAGGGAAACTCGACGACTGTCAAAACTTCGGTTAAATCGTCCGGGATGGCGATGCGTGGTGATAGTAGGACAATATTTTTTGGTTGCGACTTTAGAAGTCGGGAGAGATTGCGGAGTTTGCGAGCGATCGCTACATCATCTAAAAAGCGATGATAATCTCGGAGAATCAATACAGCTGGCGCGGAAGCTGGTAATTTTTCGATAAATTCTAAAGCTTGTAGGGGGTTACGTCGCCCAAACCCCACATCATTGGGGTTTCCTTGGTAGCCATCGACAAAATCCCAAGTATATACTGGGCGATTACCCTGATTGGTTGCTTCTTCTCGGATAGCTGCTTCTACCCGCTCCTCTTCATAAGTGGGAATATAAATCAACGGGTAGCGGGCGCGTAGCAGCAGTTTAAACTCTTCACGGAAGTTCATATTTTGCTGTGGTTATTAGTTCTTCTCTCATTGTTCAGGTTTGTATCGCTTCTAACAACTAAAAACTAATAACAATAATTCTAGGCTCTGCAAGTTTATAGGGTTATCGGTGCGATCGCTTTTAGCGCTCAGTCATATTTCGATACCAACTATTGCTCTTATTCAACCTAACCTCTGCCCAAAAACGCTGTCCTCAGCAAATTACCGGAAATCAGGAAGTGAGCTACGGATTTACTTATATTTTAAGGTTTGCTCAAATACAGCAGTTTTTGATCTTTTCAAATATATAGAAATCTGCTTTGATTTATGAACTCATTTGTCTAGATAGGGAGTAGAGGTTAGGGATTAGGAAATCAGCTTTATCGAGTTTTAGAGGTTGAATGAACAAGTATTTCGCTGTGATTTTAGGCACTTAGCGATCCCCCCTAACCCCCCTTAAAAAGGGGGGAAACGGAATCAAAGTCCCCCTTCTTAAGGGGAGCCACTGCGTTGGGCGGCTCTGCCGACTTGAAGCACGTGGCGTGGATTTAGGGGGATCTAGAACTTTTTGATACCGACAAGAGGACTTTTCAAACAACCTCTTACAGAGTTTTTTCAAAAATTAAACATTAGTCCTATAGATATTACTATTGGATCGGATTATAACTATTAAATAAAATATAGCAATCCTGGATTAAACGCGCAGAAACTAGATCCCCTACTTCTTTGAGAAGTAGGGGATCTATGGGTTGCAATTCTCACAACTCAAATAAATAGGATTGCTATATAAAACAATAAGCCTGTGTAGACAGGCTTAGTTCGTATAGCCGCAGACTTGAGTCTGACGGAATTACCAAATTATTTCCCCGGAAGTTGCTTTTTCAAAGCTTCCAGAGAAGCCCAACGGTTATCGACTGGAGTTTCAGAAGTATCGGAACTCTCAGCAGTACTACTTACAGGAATACCTGGACAATTGCGGGCGCACAATTGACGCTGAGGTACTGCTAAACACATCTGCTCATACAGCCATTCGTTGGGAGAAAAATAACCATCCGGTGGAAGGGTTTCAAGCAACTCTTCCATAACTACTTCCCTTTCGAGGGGCAAGTCATTTACTTGATTTGCAGTTTCGTCTAACCAGATGATTTCTTTCGTATCAAGCCCTAAGCGGCGATTGTATTGCTGTAAGCATCGGTTGCAGGTACAAGTAATAATTGTTTCTGCCTGAGCGGATACTTCCAGGTAACTGCCATGATGCTGCACGCGCACATGACCGCGAACTGGTGTTAACGTTTCCAGACCAGGCAGAAATTCCTCAACTTGAACTTCCTCTGTCCGCTCCGGGGCTTTGGTTAGCTGCGGAATATAAATTGCGTCCATAGGATTTGTGAGACATCCTCACGAAAATTAATCGTCATTATCAGCAATAATACTGATACTACATCTTTATTTTAGCTTTTAGGAACAAGAGAAATTTTGAAATTATATTGAGCTTTCAATTAACCCTTGTACAGACGCGATTAATCGCGTCTCTCCTCACCCCTAACTTCTTCCAAAGAAACTGGCTGCACAACCAGATGACGATGTGGCTCTTTGCCACGACTGAAGGTTTCCAAATCTCCAAATTCCTTCAAGAAAGTATGGATTTGTCGCCTTTCAGCAGAACTAAGCGATTTGATTTCCACTTCTCTACCAGAAAAGCGCACTTCATCGGCTGCTGCTTCTGCTAATGCGCGAATTTCGGCTTCTCTTTTGACCCGGTAGCCATTCAATTCAATAGTGTAAGAAGCTTGTTCCTCTGGGGGTTGGCTCAGGTTTAAAACCGAATTAGTTAGATACTGAATCGCATCTAGCACAGAACCATCAGTACCAATTAATACCTGGATTTGTTCTGTCGTCAGATTAGTTTGATCGATTGTCAACCAGTAATTATCTGGTTCTGGGGAATCGCTGTCTTGAGATTGGGTAGTTTCTAAATGACCCTGAATCTCAGCAGGTACTCCAGTGAGTTCCAGCAGGGTTTTTAACCACTGCTGACCTCGCTGCATCGAAATATTGCTCATGATCCGCCTGTGGCCTTTTTCTTGGAACTTTTCGGTTCAAATGGCAATGCTTTTTGCTCGGTGACTACTGCTTCTTTCTCCTGGGTTTCTACTATTTTTTGTAGTTCTTCTGGTAGAGGTTCGCGGGAAAGAAGATAAGTTTGTGCAGTTTGAAAAATATTACCAATCACCATATACATCAGTACCCCGGCTGGTAGGGGGAAGAACAAAAACATTCCAGAAAAGATGACTGGAGTGATTTTGTTAACTGTATCCTGCTGCGGATTGCCACCACTGGAATTTTGCCCCGATAGCATTTGGCTAACATAAAGGCTGATTCCAAAGAAGACGATCATGGCGACAATATCCCAGTGGATTGTACCATCTGGATCTTGTGCGCCAACCCTGCCCAAAGCATCAATGAATAAAAAGCCTTTTTCTGCTGCTAGTCCGGGGATTGTTCCTTGAATGCTAACTTCTCCCGGTTGCAAGGCTTCTACATTGCCATCAGCATCAATTTTTATCCGTTCTTCCCCTTTGGTGATTTTCCAATCAGGAACTAGCTTATTTTCTGGGTGTTCTGCTATAAGTACCTGAAAAGGTTTGCCCTCAACAGTCTGATATTGAATTTTAGTGTGTTCTCCAACGGCCAGTTTGCTACCACTGGGGAGGATTGCAGCTACTTTAACGTGTTCGCCATCAGCAACATAAATATTTTGGGGAGCAGTAGCAAAAGCTTGGGGTTGAATTTGCTCGATTTGTTCTGCGGGAAGGATTTGCAAGTTAACGCTGTAGTTTGCACTTGCAAAAGGCGAACCCCGCAAAGTGGCAAACAGCGCTAATAAGACCGGCATTTGTACTAATAATGGAAAACAGCCTGCTAAGGGGTTGCCAAATTCTTTTTGAACATTGACCATTTCCTCTTGCTGCTTTTGCGGTTCATCCTTGTAGCGCTCTTTAATTTCTGCCATCCGCTTCTGCATCAGAGGTTGTACAATTCGCATCTTCCGCATGTTGCGAATTGAGCCAGCACTCAGGGGATAGAGCGCGAAGCGGACTATCAATGTCAAAGCAACGATCGCCAATCCGTAGCTCGGAAATATACCATAGAAGAAATCTATGATTGGCAACATCACGTTGTTCGAGAGAAAGCCGATACCAAAATCCATTATTCTGAATTCAACCTGAGGTACTGTAAACTGAATCTAATTTATCTAAATCATAAATTATGCGCGACTACCCTTCGCTACGGATAGCCGCACATTTTAAATGGGCATTGGGCATTGGGAAATAACCAATCAACCAATCGTTTTTCTTCCCCTGCTCCCTGCCTCCTGCCCCTCTGCTTCCCCTGCTCATCACTTGTTAGCAGTGACGCTATATTCGGGATTTTTCGCAGCAATTCTTTCGTTAATGTAGTCATATACTTCCCGGAATTTGGGAATTGCACGCAATTCGAGACGACTGCCGTTTTTTAGGGTTAGTACCATATCTCCCCACAAGCCAATGCCACGGGGGATTGTGACGACTTTAACAATTTCTGAGTAAATTATGTCAGTGCGATCGCGCCCCTGCCAACCTCCAATCACGGTAACTCGGCGATCGGTGATGCGGAAACGCAGCCACAATGCTCTAACAATTGCCCCAACTGTCAATGGTATCCCGACAATGGTTAGCCCAATTAGCAGGTTGACAATTAAATCCCCACGATGGGGGCCACCTTCATAATAAACATCTTCACGAATTCCCATCGAACACCTCAGCTTGTGCCAACAACTGCTCTAATTCTTGCAGAAATTGTGGGCTTACGCACTTAGATTCTGCTGCTGTGGGTTTGACAATGAACACTAACCGCCATCCTGGTGATAATTTGGGCAGTAAATTATATAAAGCAGAAGTAATTTGCCGCTTGATTCGGTTACGAACCACTGCCCTTTTACTAACTTTTGTACTTATGGAAATACCAATCCGCGTACTGGCAAGAGTTCTTAAGTCAATTGATTGTGTAGTCTGGGTGGCAGTGTCCAAAGAAGGTTTTCTTGAATATAAAGGTTTTAAGGCTCTTAAGGTTAAATAAGAGCCATTTCGCCGAATTCCTTCCCGAAAAACTGCCTGGAAATCCTTGCGGGATTTTAGCCGATTTGCTTTAGGCAAAGCCACAGATACTCTTTTAGCTTAAATATGCCCTAAACGCTCAAACGGTGACGACCCTTTTTTCTCCTAGCTCTAATGACGTTTCTGCCATCTGGTGTCCGCATTCTGGCGCGAAAACCAGAGGTTCTTTTTCTCTTACGGCTAGTACCGCCTAGTGTTCTTTTCATACTGTTCTCCTCTTAGGTGATTTTTATAAAAACTCACAATCTCTAATTGTATCACTTTTTTGGGAATTGGTGATTGGGCATTGGTTACATCACATTTCCCCACTCCCCACTCCCCAAATTTAATTGATGCTCAAAATCCATGTTCCCATGTAGCGCAATAGTGGCACATCACCAGGGGAAAGCACTTGACAGTTAAAGTAGTAAACTCCGCCGAAGGATGGGTTTTTCACATTAGATAACACTACCTCAACTGCGCTACCTGCTGGCACTGGCTCTTGAGGAAAAATATTAATCAGCCTGCCTTCTTTGTCCCACTTCACCTCAGAAAGTGGAACTGCTTTACCTTTGACTCTAACTTCAATTTTTTTCTGGTCAAAAGTTCCTTTATAATAATCTGGGTAGTTAATGGCAAATTGACCAACAGCCAATTTCATTCTTTTCGCTGGAATTCTTAATATATATCGATCCCAACCATTAGCTTGTCCACCAAAATCTAACCGGAAGGGTAGTTGATTTTCGGCTTTAACGCCGCTAAACAGCGTAAATCCAGGTAAACTTTGTGCCCAAGTCAGGACTGGAAATCCAGTCACTAAACAGCTAGTCACTGCTAAAGCGGAAAGTAAACGTCGCATAGTTGAGCTTCCTCCACCAAAAAATAAATCTGTTATCTAAAATAACTGTGTGTTAGTATTCGTTACTAAAGTTTACTACTCACTTCCTGACAATTGACGTTCAGTAACAAAAAAAAGTGCCATCTTCCCTAATGTTTGAACGACAGTAAAATTGCTTAGTAATAAATTTTACATATAATCAATTTGCTTTATTACCCTTATAGAATGCTGATTTGATGACTAGGTTAGTCAAATTTTGAACTAAATAGAAATACAGTTGGGATTTGATTGTGTTTCTAAATATGTATAAGTGTATCTAAATTTGAGAGTTTTGTTATAAAAATTGAGGGATGCCATCAGCGATCGCCAGTTAACTTGCGATAAATTGATTAAGATAAGTTGGAATGAAATTCGTAATCATTAAAATTTGATTGGGAAATTATCAAGCTTTCAAAATTGGGTCAATATTACTCTATAAGAAAGGAATACCAAAATTTCTTAATCCCGAAAATAAGCTGAAGATAAAGATGCAAAATTTGGGAATCAATTTAGGATGGGCAATACATAACCCTGTTTGCAACTATCTGAAAATATGACATCTGCGAGCGGCAAAGTCAGGCTTTGCCTGGATAGCTAAAGAGTGGGAGAGGAAAGTTTCAAGGTTCAATCTACAAGTAAAAGTCATGGCTGATGTTGCTGCCTAAGTACTATAAGTGCGGGTTATCCCTTATCTACAGGACTTACGCAAAAAAGTTCTGAAGTAGCGGTAATTCATGAATTACCGCTACGACAAATCAGTTTTTTGAGACAATTTTGCGTAAGTCCTAATCTAGACAATCGCTTACTTGGCAGAGATTAGGTATTTATCTTCAGGAGATTTCATGAGAATAGCAGTTGCTAAAGAAATTGAAGTTTGTGAACGTCGCGTGGCATTAATTCCTGACACCGTTGCTCGATTGGTAAAGCAAGGTTTGGAAGTCTGGGTAGAAAGAGATGCAGGAGAGCGATCTTTTTTCAGCGATCCTGACTATGAAGCCGCAGGAGCTACAATAATCAGCGATACTGCCAAATTATGGAGCGAAACAGATATTCTACTGAAAGTCAGCCCACCACAAGAACGAGAAGATGGACGCTCAGAAATTGATTTGTTAAAGGAAGGGGCTGTATTAATAAGTTTCCTCAATCCTTTGGGAAATCCTGTTGTGGCAGAACAACTGGCAAATCGCAAAGTCACAGCCTTGAGTATGGAAATGATTCCCCGTACCACCAGGGCGCAAAGTATGGATGCTTTGTCATCGCAAGCTTCATTAGCAGGTTACAAAGCAGTATTGATTGCAGCAGCTGCATTACCGAAATATTTCCCCATGTTAACCACAGCCGCAGGTACGATCGCTCCAGCGAAAGTATTTATTATGGGCGCTGGTGTAGCCGGATTGCAAGCGATCGCTACCGCTAGACGTTTGGGTGCAGTAGTAGAAGCCTTTGATATCCGTCCCGCCGTCAAAGAAGAAGTGCAAAGCTTAGGGGCAAAATTTGTTGAAGTCAAATTAGACGAAGAAACCGTCGCCGCAGGTGGTTACGCCAAAGAAATTTCTGAGGCTAGTAAACAACGTACCCAAGAAGTTGTGGCCGAACACGTCAAAAATTCTGATGTGGTAATTACCACCGCCCAAGTTCCTGGAAGACAAGCACCACGGCTAGTTACAGAAGAAATGGTGGCACAAATGAAACCAGGTTCAGTAATTGTGGACTTGGCTGCTGATCAGGGTGGTAACTGCGCCTGTACAGAACCCGGTAAAGATATTGTGTGGAACGGCGTGACAATTATCGGCCCCATCAATCTCCCATCATCAATGCCAATTCACGCCAGTCAATTGTATGCCAAGAACGTAACATCGTTGATGCAATTGCTAATTAAAGACAAAGCGTTGCAGATAGACTTTAGCGACGACATCGTTGATGCAGCTTGCGTTACCCACGCTGGTGAAATTCGCAATCAACGAGTGCGGGATGCGCTACAAGCGCTGAATACTCAACAACCGGCGGTTAATTAGGGACTGGGGATTAGGGACTGGGGATTAGGGACTGGGGATTAGGGACTGGGGAAGAGTTTTCCCAATGCCCCATGCCTATTTATACAAGGAGTTTTGATTTTCATGACAGAGGCATTACTTGCTGCTTTGTTTGTATTTGTTTTAGCGTCTTTTATCGGCTTTGAAGTCATCAACAAAATACCACCGACGCTACACACACCCTTAATGTCAGGCTCAAACGCAATTTCTGGGATTGCAGTACTGGGAGCAATAGTTGCTGCTGGTGCGAGAGACACCAGTGTGTCAGTAATTCTTGGTTTGATTGCTGTGGTATTGGCAACAGTCAACGTTGTGGGTGGTTTTTTAGTAACAGACAGAATGTTGCAAATGTTCAAGAAGAAGGAGATTAAGGCGTGAGCGACTTTTTACCAACTGGCATTCAGCTGACGTACTTAGTCGCTGCATCGTTATTCATTCTGGGCTTGAAAAAGCTGGGTTCACCTGCTACAGCGAGGAATGGGAATCTCGTCGCGGCTGTGGGGATGCTGCTGGCGATCGCAGCGACAATGTTAGATCAACATGTGTTGAACTACGAGATGATATTGTTGGGCTTGGCGATTGGATCGGGAATTGGTGCGATCGTTGCCTACAAAGTCCAAATGACCGAAATGCCCCAAATGGTGGGTTTACTCAACGGTTTGGGCGGTGCGGCTTCAGCATTAGTAGCTGTTGCCGAATTCTGGCGGTTATTAGATAGTTCTCAGCCGATACCCCTAGATGTGAACATTTCCATACTATTGGACGTGTTAATTGGTGGTGTTACGTTCACAGGTAGTTTTTTAGCCTTTGCCAAATTGCAAGGTTTAATTAGCGGTTCCCCGATTACATTTCCCTTCCAGCAACCATTTAACCTCTTGCTTCTGGGTGCTTATATAGTAGGTAGTGCGTACTTAATCATCACACCAGATAGCTTACCCATATTCTTGGGAGTGGTTGGCGTTTCATTGCTGCTAGGCGTGATGTTCGTCATCCCCATTGGTGGCGGCGATATGCCAGTGGTAATCTCGCTGTTGAACTCGTTGTCAGGTGTGGCGGCGGCGGCAGCTGGATTCGTGGTGATGAACAATATGTTAATCATCGCTGGTGCTTTGGTAGGAGCATCTGGATTAATCCTCACCGAAATTATGTGTAAGGCGATGAACCGCTCCTTATTTAGTGTGCTGTTCAGCGCTTTTGGTACAGGTTCTAGTTCTGGTGGTGGTGCTGCTAGTGGTGGTGCAACAGATCAAACCGTCCGCAGCATCGATCCTGAAGAAGGGGCGATGATGTTGGGTTATGCCCGTTCTGTGGTAATTGTGCCTGGTTATGGTATGGCAGTTGCCCAAGCTCAACATAGCGTCCGGGAATTATCAGATCAGTTAGAAAAAATGGGCGTTGATGTCAAGTATGCCATTCACCCCGTTGCGGGGAGAATGCCGGGACACATGAATGTGTTGCTGGCAGAGGCAAATGTGCCTTATACCCAGTTGTACGATATGGATGATATTAATCCCCAGTTTGAGCAAGCGGATGTGGCTTTAGTAATTGGGGCAAATGATGTGGTAAATCCGGCGGCGCGGAGTGATGTAAATAGCCCAATTTATGGTATGCCGATTTTGGAAGTAGATCGGGCAAAGCAGACGATTGTGATTAAGCGCGGGATGAGTACGGGTTTTGCCGGTGTAGATAATGAGTTGTTCTACAAGGAGAAAACGACGATGCTTTTTGGAAGCGCTAAGGATATGGTGGCGAAGTTGGTTTCGGAAGTGAAGCAACTTTAAGGAACTGCAAAGGCGCAGAGAGCGCAAAAAATAGAGACGTGAAATTTCGCGTCTCTATTTTTTTAAGTATGTCAAGCTATCCCACTTTTCCACTGTTGGCTTATATAACCAAGAATCCAGCTTTACATCATCAACAAGTCCTCTGAGTTCAGGATCAGGCCAAATGTGAAGCCGATCCTCACATCCAACCTCTCTTGCGGCTGTTTCAATGTCATTCCATTGCCTTTTAAAGTATTCCGCCCATGACTTTTTATGCCTTATGGAATCTGTAAACTCCAAACCTGCCGCTATCATACGTTTTCCATTACTTCCGCGAGCATTAATAGGCTCCCAAAATATAACTTCTGGATTAATACACATTATTTTTTCCAAATGTCTTTTAAAATCATCTAAAGTCATATTCGGAGGAGTAGGAGCAACTGCAACATACATCCTACACCCAGCTTTATGACCTGCCAGCATTGCTTTATAACGTTCTGAAGGAGGAGGAGCTTGAGGTTCAATCTGGCGACTGAGTTCATCATTTAGGTATGGTAAACTCATGCCAACGATCACGTTGGTATGATTAAGAATATCAATATCATTTACCCATAACAGACCACGAGTAAGAATTCGGACTTTTTTGTTGTATTTTGATAAAGCCTCAACAACACCCCGGGTAACATTTGCAGTCTGTTTAGTTTGATAAGGATCAGTACCAGAGCAGACTAATACTACACCTTTTCCTGCCGGTGTTTCACGCCAAGACCTCTTACGACTAAGGATTTTTTCTAGTTGCTCAGGTATCTCTTCTCGAACAAATAAATACTGTCCCCAATCCATTTGAGGATTGCTTACTCCTTTTGAACGCAATTGTGCTTGCTTTGTCCTAATTGCAGGTGTTGAAGGCACATAACAGAATGTACATCCATGCAAACATCCTGACGCTACATTAACCACATAGTCACATAGTCCTTTTTTGTTAAGAGCGCTCTGTTGCAGAGGATTAACAATTTTTTCAACGCCTTTAACAATAGACATAACGCACACTTTTTTTATATAGTTTATTATTAGTATTACAATCCTCACATCCTTAGTTTGGCTATTAAGATATAAGAAAAAAGATTTTATTTTAAAACAAATGAAAGCTGTTTATATTTAGTTAATTTGATTATATCACTTTTTCGTAAATCAACTTTACGCTCTTTTACTATTTCACCTTTTCTCCAAATTTCTATTTCTTTTTCATCATTTCTAAGGCGATTTATATAAGTTGTATAATGCTCTTTACTCGCTGGGTTAAGTTCCATAGTTTGATGACAAAGCTCACGAAAAATAATTCCGTCTTGATTATTACGTATAACATTTCCCAAATGAGTATCCAATTTTTCTAAGCAGAAGTCTGAGCTATTTTTGGTAATATCAAATTTTAATTTTAGTTGGTTATCTTCATAAAAATCTGCTGTTCTAAACCCATGTCCATATAATTCAAAATAATATTGATAATCTAAGTTATTTTCTTGCCAAAAACTTTCTTTTATTACTTCTAAAGCCCTAATGTTTTGAGAAAGATGCATTAGATAATATAAAACGCTAACATTACCTCTAGGAATCATTGAAAAAGTAAATACATATTTAGACCTGCCTTTGTTTCTAAATAACCTCATGGATTCATTTCTAAGATAACACTTACCTCCTGTTGTCTCAAAACTATTGAAATTATCAAAATTATAGTATTCTTCTGCCTCTAGAATTCTGTTAAATGTATCTTTTTCTTTTCCAGACTTACCAATAACAAATCTTTTGATAAAATCAATCATATATGTGTATAGTATTTCCGATCCTCTTAAATCATTAATTTTCCTAATACTTTGCATAGAAACATCAGTCCATCCAAAGGGATCTAGAAAAAAGAACGAGTGTCCTTTGCGAATATCGATTTTGAATATAATTTCATTTACCAAGTTCTCAAATTCGCCACATATAAATTCACATTCTTCTACTAACTTTCCAACTTCGCCTTTAAATTCATGTCGTTGTCCGTTAACTAACTCGCCTAGACCAGCTTTTGGCATAGAATAATTTTTAAGACAAGCTAAATGTTCTGGCTTATTATCTATAAAAATAAATTTAACATTTAAATCATACTGGCGTTTTGATTTTTTATAGCCTGCGCGAATAGCTTCTATAATTCTAATAGGTGAGCCTTGCCATTCTGTTTTATTATCGTGGTCATAATACATACCACCTCCACAAAATCCATCAACAAAAGTAAACGTTGTTTCTCCATATCTACCTTGGCCATAAAGTGTGTAAATAAGATTTTCAAGATATGTTTCAATAATTTGATGCTTGGCTTTTGTATGAGGATTTATATCAGGAATATGGCTTCCATCAGCACTCCAAGTTGCTTGTGATTCGCTCATGTTGATTATCTCCACAGTAATATTCAATACTAATCTAAAATAAGTAGATTGAAAAGCGATCACACACGCCAAGTTCTCTAAAAAGAGCGATCGCCTACAAAATCTACACGGTGCGATCGCTCCTCCTCTTCCTCTGTGTTGTCTGCACCTAGAAAGGTTCATTAAAAAAAGCGATCGCCTGAAAAATCTCCACAGTGCGTAGGCAAAGCCCGCCGCAGGCATCGCTAAATTCTACAAGATAACTAATGTTACTTACTTTGGAAAATATGGATAAATATCTTTACGATGTAGTTAGTACACGCTGAAATATTAGTGTTTCCCCGTCAAATATAATTCCGATCAGATAATCACCTATACGAATACGATAAATATCATCATATCCTTGCAGCTTTTTGATATTAGTAATTTCTTCAAAATTAGCTATTTGTGGTATTTCTTCAAAAGCAAGTATTTTAATTACCTCGTAGTAAGATGTACTTTTGAGTGCTTTTAAATATTTAATAAAACTGGATAAATACTGGGTATTCACTCTCTTTCTAATTCGGCTAATGCTTGATTAATATTTAATGGTATTTCTTGTTGTACTTCCTTGATTGCTAATATCAAGCCTTCATCTTCAATCACTTCTAATAAGCGTAAATAGTCTTGAAAATCTATAATTACTTTACGAATATTACCTTGAGTATCTGTGATTAATTCTTCCGCAAATGGGTATTGATTGGTTTTCATTTGGGTATTAATGTTTGTAATCATAGAGAATTTGATTACTTTTACATAGTAGAAGTATAGAAGATTTTAAGTGGCGATCGCTTCGCTGCGACTTTGCGCGAAACAAAAAAGCGATCGCCTGCAAAATCTCTATAGTGCGTAGGCGAAGCCCGCCGAAGGCATCGCTCGTCTTCTTTCTCTGTGTACTCTGCGCCTCTGTGGTTCGTTAAAAAGAGGATCGCCTGAAAAATCTCTGCGATCGCCCCCCGTCTTCCTCTGTGTTCTCTGAGCCTAGAGAGATTCGTTAAAAAAGCGATCGCCTCACACAGCAGTTTTGATTTTGAGTCTTACCAAGTCCCCATGCTAAGACTTACCCTAGATTTTGATCCCCAAGCCCCAGTCTTAAAGATCAATTTAAGGCGAAGGTGGGGGCGTTCAGTGCTAATCTGAAAGGTGACATTGCTTAATTTTATGTCTTCTCCGACCTTATCTGAAATATAGCTTCACTCATTAGGCGCAGCATGGTCACAACCGCAGAAAAAACAAACATTGGCTACATTACCCAAATCATTGGCCCAGTTGTAGACGTTAAATTTCCCGGCGGGAAATTGCCACAAATCTACAACGCTTTGAAAATCAAAGGCACCAATGAAGCTGGGCAGGAAATCAACATCACCATTGAAGTACAGCAACTGCTGGGCGACAATCAGGTGCGGACTGTTGCGATGAGTTCTACCGAAGGCTTGGTGCGTGGTTTTGAAGTTACCGATACAGGCGCTCCGATCAGCGTGCCGGTTGGTAAAGCCACCTTGGGTCGAATTTTCAACGTCCTTGGCGAACCCGTGGACAACAGAGGCCCAGTAAATGCTGAAGCAACTCTACCCATCCATCGCTCGGCTCCCAAATTTACTGATCTGGAAACCAAACCCTCGGTGTTTGAAACTGGGATTAAAGTTGTTGACCTTCTGACTCCCTATCGACGCGGCGGTAAGATTGGTCTATTCGGCGGTGCTGGTGTTGGTAAAACCGTGATCATGATGGAATTGATCAACAACATCGCTACTCAGCATGGTGGAGTATCCGTATTTGCTGGCGTGGGTGAACGCACCCGTGAAGGCAATGACCTCTACAACGAAATGATGGAATCTGGGGTTATCAACAAAGACAACCTCAACGAATCAAAAATTGCTTTAGTTTACGGTCAAATGAACGAACCACCCGGAGCAAGAATGCGGGTTGGTCTTTCGGGATTGACAGTAGCAGAGTACTTCCGGGATGTGAACAAGCAGGATGTGCTGCTGTTTATTGATAATATCTTCCGGTTTGTTCAAGCAGGTTCGGAAGTATCCGCGCTATTAGGTCGGATGCCTTCTGCGGTAGGATATCAGCCCACCTTGGGAACTGACGTAGGTGAACTGCAAGAGCGGATTACCTCGACTACAGAGGGTTCCATTACCTCCATTCAGGCAGTGTACGTCCCTGCGGATGACCTCACAGACCCCGCACCTGCTACTACCTTCGCTCACTTGGACGGAACCACAGTACTGTCTCGCGGTTTGGCATCCAAGGGAATTTATCCTGCAGTTGACCCCTTGGGTTCAACTTCCACCATGCTCCAACCAAATATTGTCGGTGAAGAACACTACAATACTGCGCGGGCGGTGCAATCCACTCTGCAACGTTACAAAGAACTCCAAGATATTATCGCCATTCTCGGTTTAGATGAATTGTCTGAAGAAGACCGTCTAATCGTGGCGCGGGCGCGGAAAGTTGAGCGCTTCTTGTCTCAGCCGTTCTTTGTCGCAGAAGTATTTACCGGTTCTCCTGGTAAGTATGTAAAGTTGGAAGACACCATTAAAGGCTTCCAAAAGATTCTGTCTGGTGAATTGGATGCTTTGCCAGAACAGGCTTTCTACTTGGTTGGCGATATCAACGAAGCGATCGCCAAAGCTGAAAAAATGAAAGGTTAGTCATTAGTCAATTGGTCATTAGTCATTAGTGCGAAAAGCTAATGGCTAATGACAAAAGACAACAGACAAAGGACAAAGGACAAAGGACAAATGACATTAACCGTTCGGGTAATTTCCCCAGATAAAACAGTCTGGGATGCTCCAGCTGAAGAAGTAGTTTTGCCTAGCACCACTGGTCAACTAGGTATTTTAACTGGACATGCACCACTTTTGACTGCTCTAGATACTGGTGTCATGCGAGTCCGTGCCGCAAAAAATCAGAATTGGCAAGCGATCGCCCTTTTGGGTGGCTTTGCCGAAGTCGAAGAAAATGAAGTGACAATTCTGGTTAACGGCGCTGAACGTGGCGACAAAATTAACCTTGATGAAGCTCGTGCTGCTTACAACCAAGCAGAAGCAGGACTGAATCAAGTTCCAGGAGACGATCGCCAAGCCCAAATTAAGGCAAATCAAGCCTTCAAACGCGCCCGCGCTCGGTTTCAAGCGGCTGGTGGTTTGGTCTAATTTTACTTTCTATTTCAACTTTGTAGGTTGGGCAATGTCCAACCTACAAATTATTTATGAAGAAGAACTCAGGAGTCAGAATTCAGTATAAATTCTGTACTGATGCTAAAACTCTATCTGCAAAGGCATGGAGTATTCTGAATCCTGACTCCTTATTTATTAAATTTTAAGAAAATTACGTCAAGTTTAAGAAATCGAGTCAAGCGCTGCTGAAGTGTTAACTTAGCTAATTAATTGCCCAAATGGGCAAAGATTATGAAAAGCTTTTCATCTTTGCTTGGTACTCGTAAACAAAATAAGGTAGCTCGTTTTGCAGCCTCTATCGTAGCAACGTTAGCGATCGCTTCGCTAACGTCTTTGACGAACCCTGGTAGCATTAATGCTACTCCTGTAAAAACAACTACTGCAAAAGAAATAACTTCGGCATCAGCCCAGCTAAATCAGACTACACCAAATATTGCCCAGTTACAAACTAGCAAGACTCAATATCAAAGTGCTGGAATTGATGGTTTTGTACTGGTTCCCATCTTACTTGTCGGCGGTTTTGTCATATTCGTCCCCCTATTCTTTGGCGGACTTGTAGTTATTGGTGAACGAGAAGTCGGCATTGTCGTAAGGAAATTTACCCTTTCCGGGCGTGGACTCCCCGCCGGCAGTTTAATTGCTCTCAATGGAGAAGCTGGCTTGCAAGCAGATACTTTAGCTCCTGGTTGGCATTGGGGCTATTGGCCTTGGCAATATTCTGTAAAGAAAGAATCGGTAATTGTCGTTCCTCAAGGGGAAATCGCTTTAATTGTGGCAGCAGATGGTGCATCCAACCCACCAGAGCGGATTTTGGGTAAGATTGTCAATTGTGAAAACTTCCAAGATGCCCGAAAATTCCTTACCCAAGGTGGGGAAAAAGGGCGACAAATGAGTTTTCTCACCGCCGGGACTTACCGCATCAACACTGCGCTGTTTAAAGTGATTACAGCTGCCAATGCTACCACTCATGGTATGACTCCGCAACAACTGCATATTTATGAAATAGCAGCAGAGAAGGTTGGTATTGTTACTACTTTAGATGGTTCATCGATTGCAGCAGGTGAAATCGCTGGACACATCATCATCGGGCATGATAATTTCCAAAATGGTCAAAAATTTATCGACGCTGGGGGACAACGGGGTTTACAAGAACAGGTATTATTATCTGGTTCGTGGAACCTAAACCCTTGGTTGGTAAATATTGAACAAGTCCCAATGACTGAAATCCCTATCGGTTATGTGGGCGTGGTAATTTCTTTCGTAGGTAAAGAACACGAAGATGTGAGCGGAGCATCTTTCACCCACGGAAATTTGGTAAACCAAGGACATAAAGGCGTTTGGGTTGAGCCGTTGTATCCTGGAAAACACCCGCTCAACACTAAGGTGATGAAAATTGAGCTAGTCCCAACAACAAATATTGTCTTAAACTTTACTGAAAGGATTACCGGTAAACACGGCTATGATACAAACTTGCAGGCGTTGAAACTGCTATCCTTTGACGGTTTTAGCTTTGATTTAGAAATATTCCAAATTATCCATATTGGTGCTTCCGATGCGCCGAAGGTCATTTCCCGCTTAGGTTCGATGCAAAACGTCATCGATCAAGTTTTGCGTCCAATTGTGGGAAATTATTTCCGTAACTCGGCTCAAGAGTATACTATCTTGGATTTCTTGACTGCACGAAGCGAGCGGCAAGTTGAAGCCTCTGAATATGTTAAATCTGCCTTGCGTGCTTATGATGTGCAAGCGGTGGATTCGTTGATTGGTTTGATTACCCCACCAGACGAATTAATGCACACACTGACAGATCGTAAAATTGCTGAAGAAAAACGCAAAACTTACGAAGTTCAGCAAATGGCGCAAACCCAACGTCAGCAACTTGTTCGGGAGACAGCACTGGCTAATATTCAAGAAGAAATGGTGCAATCAGAGCAGAGTGTGGAAATTGCTAACCTGAAAGCTCAAGCCCAAATCAAACAGGCAAATGGTGAAGCGGAGGGGACAAAACTCCGAGCAATGGCGGAGGCGGAAGGCATTCGGGCTACAGGTAACGCTAAAGCTGAGACATATCAAGCTGGTGTGGAAGCCTTGGGTTCAAATGGTTATACCGCAATGCAACTAATGCAGATTATAGGCGATCGCAATGTCCGCTTAATACCAGATGTCTTAGTTAGCGGTAACGGTAGTAATAACGGCTTGGTGGATGGGTTACTATCCATGATTTTATGGAATCAAACTGGTAAGGGTGAATTGACACCAACACCTTTTCATCCACAACCAGTAGTTACCAAAGGACAACCAACCACAGAAAATGGTCTTCCACCGATAGTTGTCAATTTTCCAGATAAGTCCCATTAACCTTAAAAAGACCATTTATAACTAGAGGCACAGATCCCCGACTTCTTTAAGAAGTCGGGGATCTTTTTGTTCATAAGTCATTTAGGATTGCTATATATTTTATTGTGGATACCCTGTAAGCAAAGAAATTTTGTTGTTACAAGAACGCTATCGTTTAATTAAGCAGATTGGTAAAGGGGGATTCTGTAAAACCTTCCTCGGTGTAGATGAGGGTGAGTTTCCGCCGGTTCCTTGCGTTGTTCAAGAATTATCACTGGAATCGGAAACTTCTATAACTTTTGAGCAAAAGGCGCAAAAGTTAGAAGAATTAGGTAAACATCCGCAAATTCCGGCTTTGTTGGCTTATTTTGAGCAGAATGGGCATTTTTATTTAGTGCAAGAGTTTATTGCAGGCACTAATTTAGCTCAGGTGGTTGAAGAAGAAGGCGCTTTTAATGAAACTCAGATTTGGCAACTTTTAGAAGATGTGTTGCCAGTTTTTCAATTTATGAGCGATCGCCACATCATCCACCGCGACATTAAACCCCAGAATATCATCCGTAGATCCGCAATTACCAAAAAAGGGGATTTTGTCATAGTCGATTTTACCACCGCGAAAATCTTCACAGAAATTGATCGGCTAACATCTGAAACCAGTATGGGCAGTCCAGAATACGCTGCACCAGAACAAGCTAAAGGAAAAGCAGTTTTTGCTAGTGATTTATATAGCTTGGGCGTAACTTGTATTTACTTACTTACCCAGATTCCTCCCTTTGATTTATTTGATATTGCTAACGATTGTTGGGTTTGGCAACAATATCTTACTACCAAGGTGAGCGATATCTGGCGACAAGACTCAAAGAGTCTACGCTTAGTACAAATTCTCGACAAGCTGCTACAAAATGCTGTTAACCACCGTTTTCAATCAGCCGATGAAGTTATGCAAGCAATGGGTATGGAATATAAGACTCAAAATTTTAAATTACCAAATCCTCCTTGGCGATGCTTGCATACCCTAACTGATAATTCTGGAACATTGAGTAGTGTAAATGCCCTTGCTATCAGTCCTGACGATCATACTTTGGCCAGTGGGAGCGATCGCAAAAACATCAAATTGTGGGATTTAAATACCCAAAAAGTCCTAGCTACCTTATCAGGACACTCACACGCTGTAAAATCAGTTGCTTTCAGTCCTGATGGTCAAATTCTGGCAACTGCTAGTGACGATAAAACTATTAAATTGTGGCAGGTTGAGACATTAAAGGAAATCTCCACCTTATTGGGACACTCACACGCTGTCAAATCAGTTGCTTTTAGTCCAGATGGGCAGATTCTCGCTAGTGGTAGCTGGGATAAGACAATCAAACTCTGGGATATAAATACTGGTAGAGAAATTTGCACCATAACCGGACACCAATTACAGGTAAATTCAGTAGCATTTAGTCCCCAAGGACAGATTTTAGCCAGCGCTAGTTATGACAGAACAATTCGCCTCTGGCACATACCTGCATTAGAAAGTTTTCAAACAGAAATTCAAAACCGCCCATGCTATAGCTTGTTAAGCACCCTTTCGGGTCATGCATGGGCGGTTTTGACAGTCGCTTTTAGTCCTAATGGTCAAATTTTGGCGACGGGTAGTGATGATAACACTATTAAATTGTGGGATGTAAACACTGGTCAGCTAATTTGCACACTTGTAGGCCATTCTTGGTCTGTGGTGGCTGTGGCTTTTACTGCCGATGGCGAAACGCTCCTAAGTGCAAGTTGCGACAAAACAGTTAAACTTTGGAGGGTAAGCACAGCAGAAGAGATTGTGACTCTCTCTGGTCATGTAGACTCAGTATCTGCTGTTGCTATGAGCCAAGTTAGACAATTAATTGCAAGTGGCAGCCGGGACAAGACTATCAAACTGTGGCAGCTTGTAGAATAGCATGGGAGCTAATATTGTCATATCAGGCGCTACCTGTGAACGCAACTTCTGGAAATTTCAACTGAGCTTCTGCCATTGGACGGTTTCTGCCTTCCTCTTGCCAGTAGTTAATCACTTCTGTTGCTTTGTTAAGCAACTCAACACGATCCACGTCAGTAATCCAATGTTTGGACTCTAATTCCTTTTTTAACTCTTCCCAGGCATCATTTCTGGGCCAAAAAAAGTACTTAGTCAAGGGACTGGTGCCTTTGCCGACAATTTGATCGACTGCTAGAGCAACGTTTTCGTCTAACCACAGAATTTTCAAAATAAACTTGGTCAATCACACCTCCGGGAATTTCCGGGCATTACTTAACTAGGATAGCGATCGCTTATTTTAACGCAATACCCTATCAAATGACCAAACATTCGGGAGTAGGGAGTGGGGAGTAGGAAATTTTACTCAGTACTGTTTAGTGTTAATTTTTAATTTTTAATTCGGAGCGAAGCGACGTGACTGCCCAACTGCCCCAATCTCAAATAACATCTAGTTCAGGTTTGTATGACCAAGACTTTTACCTGTGGATTCAAACCACAGCAGAATTGCTCAAACAAGGTCGGCTTACAGAACTGGATTTAGAGAATTTAATTGAAGAAATTGAAACGATGGGCAGAAGTGAAAAACGGGCATTGGAGAGCAATCTGGAAGTTTTGCTGATGCATCTGCTTAAATACCAAATTCAAACTGAAAGGCGCTCAAAAAGTTGGCAGTACACAATTTTGGAACACCGCAGACGAGTCCAAAAGGCACTTAAAGAAAGTCCCAGTTTAAAGCCTCACTTTGATCAGGTTTTCGATGAAAGCTACCAAACCGCTAGACGACTGGCTGTAATTAAAACTGGATTAGCGATCGCTATCTTCCCAGAAAAATCTAACTTCACGCCAGAGCAAGCCCTCGACTCCGATTTTTTACCTGAATTTTAAAAAGAAAAATCAGTGGTTAGCTTCGTTTTTATGAATAATCAGTGAAAGCAAGCCAGCCACCAAGCGATCGCCTCCGTGAACTGCACAGTCTGCATTGAAAGGGCGAACTGCCTCCGTCGAGGTGTTGTTAAGGTCTGATGTAAAAGCGGTTCATCCGGGAGCCATAGAGTTTGAACGCAATGGACAGTTAGAAAGATTAGCAGCAGCTACAGTAATATGGACAACTGGGAACGCAAATCATCCAGTGATTGACTATCTCCCGATTGCGGCTCAAAACCGGGATAAACACAATCGTCTGCTGGTAAAACCCACTCTGCAACTGCCAGAATTTCCAGAGGTATTTGCGGCGCGAGATTGTGCCATCGATCCATCGAATCCCCAGCCTGTTATTGCTCAGGTTGCCTATCAACAAGGATCTGCGATCGCTCATAATATTAAGGCTATTATGTCCGAGAAATCTCCTACCCCTTAATGAACAAACCCCGGCATGAATTACGAAATCTTTTGCAAAGCGCTTAACCCATAAGTGTTTCAGCTTTTCTTAGTGCCATTTGATTTTAGCCATACAGAAGACATCTCCGATAATGAATGTAGAGACGTTATTTGTAACGTGTCTACAACGGTTTCAGGTAACGCATAATTAATTTTTGGAGATATTTATAGAGCAAGATGAATAGAATCAGATATAAAACTATTTTGCTTCCTCCCCCATGACTGAAAAAACTTTTGCAAAAGCGATCGCTATTTTCGATATTGATGGCGTTGTCCGCGATGTTAGCGGTTCCTATCGCCGAGCGATCGCAGATACTGTAGAACATTTTACTACCCAAGCATATCGCCCAACCCCACTAGATATTGACCAACTGAAGTCTGAAGGTGTGTGGAATAACGATTGGGAAGCATCACAAGAATTAATTTATCGCTACTTTGAAACCCAAAAACAAAGCCGTGAGCAACTGCAATTAGATTACAGTGCGATCGTGGCTTTTTTTCAATCCCGCTACCGAGGGACAGACCCGAATAATTTTACTGGATATATTTGTAATGAACCCTTATTATTACAACCTAGCTATTTAGAACAACTTACCGAAGCGGGGATTGCTTGGGGATTTTTTAGCGGTGCAACTCGTGCTTCTGCTAACTATGTATTGGAAAAACGGCTCGGTTTGCAATCTCCGGTGTTGATTGCGATGGAAGATGCACCAGGGAAACCAGACCCCACGGGACTTTTCGCTACAGTTCGTGAATTAGATAATGGAATTGAGCAAAAATTAGCGATCGTCTATGTGGGAGATACAGTAGCAGATATGTATACCGTCAACAAGGCACGAGATATAGATTCTTCTCGCCCTTGGATTGGTGTAGGAGTTTTACCGCCCCATGTCCAGGAAACAGCTGCGCGTAGTGATGCTTATGGTGAGACACTAATAGCAGCAGGAGCAGCAGTAGTTTTGCGTAACGTGCAAGAATTGACTCCAAAGCAGATTCAAGAATTGGTGAGTTCATCTCCCCGATCTATGTTCTAAGATTAATCAAGCTAGGGGTGCATGAATAACTTGCTGATAACAATCTTGCTTTCATCATTGGGAGATTAATAACAATGTCTGCACTAAAACTACCTAACGGCCCTAAAACTCATCCTTGGGTACAGATGTATCACTGGCTTACTAATCCCTTAGAATATATAGAAACGTGTACTAAACGTTATGGTGATATCTTCACCCTCCAGCTTGGATCAAATTTTGCTCCTCAAGTCTTCATTAGCAATCCCCAGGCAATTCAGCAGATTTTTACTACAGATCCAAAACAGTTAGACTCTGGTGAACCAGCAGGGATTAAAGCGCCTTTATTAGGACAGCAATCATTACTATCTCTAGAAGGTAAGCCTCATCAGCGACAACGAAAGTTGTTGACACCCCCTTTCCACGGGGAACGGATGCTGGCTTATGGTGAGTTAATCCGTGAAATCACAGAGCAAGCGAGTAGCCAGTGGCAGGTTGGAGAAACCTTTACAGTCCTACCGTCTATGCAAGAAATCTCTTTCCAAGTGATTTTGAAGGCTGTATTTGGTCTAGAAGATGGGCCACGTTACAAGAAACTCAACGAACTTCTAATTGCAATCCTGAATCCCAAAATCCCTCTACTAAGAACAGTTCTGCTTATTTTTCCATCACTGCGACAGGATTTAGGAGCGTGGAGTCCCTGGGGGAAATACTTGCGTTTACGGCAGCAAATCGATCAACTCATCTACGCCCAAATTCAAGAACGCAAAGCACAACCCAATCTATCTGGGACTGATATTCTATCTTTGATGATGGCTGCTCGTGATGAAGCGGGAGAGCCGATGACAGACTTGGAATTACGTGATGAACTGATGACCCTATTAGTGGCGGGTCATGAAACTACTGCAACTTCCTTATCATGGGCGCTGTACTGGATTCATCATCGGCCGGAGGTGCGGGAAAAACTGCTGCAAGAACTAGATAATTTGGGTGAAAAACCAGATGCAAATGCGATTTTCCGATTGCCTTATTTGAATGCTGTCTGTTCTGAAACACTACGTCTTTACCCAGTAGCAACCTCGGCACTCAGTCGATTAGTCAAATCACCGCTACAAATTGGGGGGTACAACTTTGAGCCTGGGACTATACTAATTCCCTCTATTTATTTGACCCATCATCGAGAAGATTTATATCCTGAGTCGAAGCAATTTAAGCCAGAGCGTTTTCTGGAAAGACAATTTTCTCAATCTGAGTATTTACCCTTTGGTGGCGGGAACCGTCGCTGTATTGGTATGGCATTTGCCTTATTTGAGATGAAGTTGGTGTTGGCAACGCTACTGTCTGGCTGGCAAATGGAACTGGCTGATAATAAACCTGTGAAGCCAGTGCGTAAGGGTTTGCTATTTAGTCCAGCAGGTGGTGTGCAGATGGTGGTAAAGGGGAAGCGGGTGCAAAATCAGCAACTACTTGAGACTCATGTACGTCTTATGTGAATTAAAAACGCCCAAGCTATAGCTTGGGTTTCAGGCTGTGATTTAGCCATGTTAACGTATTTAAGCCTTTCCAGACTCCAACTCACATAAGCCGTAATGTAGTGTAGAAAATCTGAAATGATATGAGATAGGCTGCGAACGATCGCACATAGCATTTTATCTTTGACTAGATCAACAGGTTTGCCTATATAGTAACGAGCTGTTCAATAATATCAATGGCTCGACTTGCCTCACATACCTTGCTGCGATCCATATAAGCGTTTTTTAATGCAGCTTAATTAATTCTCAAAGATGAGCAAAAAATTATACTATTTAGAGTTAAGTGAACCCGGTTTTTTCCATAAAGAATCCCAACCTAATGTATACAATAAGCTCTTAACTATACCTAAAATACCTTGGATTTGGTAACCCAAGTATGCTCGAAGTTGTAACCCTTTGATCCGGCTCTTAGGAACATAGATAAATATGGATTTGAGCATTATCCATATCCCTTGGGTGACATATGTAACATACGCAATTTCAACCCAAGTTTTGAAGAATTTAGGTTCTTTACCCCCTAACCGTAACAGTGGTTCACTATTCCAAGGATCAAAAGCTATGAACTTTGTGGAAAAATCCCAATGGGGACGGATAAAAGTTTCTCCACCCTCGTTAAGCATACAAGCGGCAAAGCTAAAGACGCTATTGCTAATACATACGATGTCACAGTTGCTCAACATGAAAAAGTCTATGTAGAACTCTATATTTAACTTTTTCATTTCTTCTGGCAAATTTACATCCAAATCTCTCGAAATCACAGGAGAAAATTTTTCAAATTCTGGAAGAATACTGTCGATATCATCGCTGCAAAGAAAGAGAACCGGATCTTCTAAATTTTCCCATATCTCATCTAGCCATTCACAATACCATTTTGCAGGAAATACTAACGTAAAACTAGCCCTAACCTCTGCAATATAATCACCTCGGCGTAAGTGAATTCCAATGATTGTTTTACCTTTAGAACGGAGAATATTTAGAGTATTGACCAACGGAATTTTTAGCTCCTGAACGGGCTGGAAAAGCGAACGAAAGTATTCCTTGTATGGCGCTAGTAAATGGGTTGGTAATTGGAAGAAACCCCAGATATCAACGTTAGCAAGACCCTCTTCTAGAGCTTCTGAACCCACATAGGAACTTTTCGCATCAGCAAGTTTTTCAAGATAAGGGATAAATTCTGGAATAATCTCAAATAAACTTTCTCTAAAATTGCAGTACTCAATTGCAGGAGGTAAGCGCTTGGAAATGGGGGCATCCTTATGTCCAAACAGAGTTTGTCCAATCCAAGGAGGAGACTCTACTCTTGCTCCATTTTTTTTTGCACAGATTCTCAGAAAAGCATACTGGAATAGCTGATTACCGAATCGCCCAAACTGTCCAAGAGAGGACATTGTTAGAACTGGCTCTGTAGCACTTATGACATCATTTGTACAAGAGTCTTTAGTATCTTCAGCATCTTGTTTGAAAGTGTCAAATACGCTAAATACCCTATCTGTTTCGCTTTTAGTGGTATATTTCAATTTTTCCATTACATTCTCTAAGGTATTACTAACTACTATTTAGCGCCAAATTCTACAGTCACTATAAAAGCTGAGAAATATCGTTATTACTTTGTTTAAGCCAAGACAGGCTTACCTGTAGATACGGCCTGCTCAATAATATCAGCAGCTCGACTTACACCTCCAGCAGCGTGAGTAGCTGCTTGTAATCTGAGTGCATTCTGTTTATAAGATTCTTCTGTCAACACTCGCCTAATGGCATTTTGCAACCTGGGAACATTCAGTTTCTTCAGGGTGACAAGCTCACCCGCCCCTGTCCAAGCAATACGCGCTGCTACTCCTGGCTGGTCATTGGCAACTGGAATTGCCACCATTGGCACGCCTTTTTTCACACATTCCATTGTTGTATTCATTCCCGCATGAGTAATCATGAGGGTGGCTTTTTCCAGCACTTCTATTTGAGGCGCATACTCAACTACTAAAGGATTTCCTGCCAAGTCTGGCAGTGATTCGGGTTTAGCAGAACCTCCCAGAGAAATCACTAACTGAGCATCCAAATCTTCACAAGCTGAAGCAATAGTCTGAAACACCCAAATCAGACGATTTTGCAATGTCCCCATCGAAGCATAAATTAACGGTTTACCCGTCAATTTTTCATAAGGGAAAGAAACAGGCACTCGACTAGCTGAAGTATGGAAACTTCCGGTGAAATGAAACCAAGGAGCTAATTCTTCTCTGGGAAATTCAAACTCAGCAGGTGCATTACTGATTTGAGCCAGTGGAGAGTAGCTATCTGCAAGACTAGAGTACAGGGGTAATTTCCACTCTCGACGATATTCATTTAGCAAATCTTCAAGTGGTTTGACGACGCTATTAAGTAAGGTGTAACCCATCTGGTTACGTAAGCGTGCCCACACAGATGGGCTATAGTTCCAAGTTGTGAAAAAAGGAGGAATGCTAGGTTCTCGATTCAGTACCACAGCGCTGCACACAGTGATGAAAGGAATTTTGAGAAACTCTGCAATTGTCCCTCCCTCTATAGAACTTTGGTTTATTAGCAACGCTTCTACACCTGCTGCTTTAATTAATGCTGGGGCATCCTGGAGTGTCACAGATGAAACACGCTTCAGCAAATCAATAGTGTATCGAAACGCAGCCAATCCCCGCAGTTGACCTAACTTGCCAAAGGTTTCTGCTGTTGAACCAGCAACAAAATCTTTTTCACCAATTGCTTGGAATTCTATTCCGGCTGCGAGTGCTTTAGATTGAGTATCGAGGCTTCCAAAGAGGGTGACGCGATGCCCACGCCGTTGAAGTTCCTGCCCCAAGGGAAGCATAGTGTTGAGGGGGCCAGTTGCTGCGCCAGGACAAATGATGCCAAAATGAGTCATAATCAATGCCTCTATTATTTGATTTTTAAGAACTTATCTAAAGCTAATACCATGCTGGGTGGCCAACGGCGGATATTTGTTACCCAGTTAATATCCTTGTAACGGCTATCTAGTCCATAAGCTGCTACCCAGTTACTCTCGGCTTCACCTTGTTCTCCATTTACCCAATATGCAGCTGTGAGGGCGGCACGCACATCAGCAAACCTGGGATATTTACGGACAATATTTCGCATCTCGCGGATTGCTTGCTCTTTTTGACCAGTTTCATAAAGAGCGAGGGCGTAGTTAGCACGGGCGAAGGCAAAATTTGGGGCTATCTCGTTAGATTTTTTGTAATCTGCGATCGCATCTTCCCACTTTCCTAAACCTGTTTTGGCATTTCCGCGATTGTTATACGCCATCGCATCATTAGGATCTAGTTCTAAGACATGATTATAATCTGCGATCGCATCGTCCCATTTTCCTAACCCTTCCAACGCCGCCCCCCGATTCAAATATGGATCGGTGACATTTGGTGCTAGTTCTATGGCTTTGTTATAATCTGCCAATGCCGCTTGTAACTTATTCTGACTCACCCGCGAATTTCCCCGATTACTCCACGCCCCCGCATTCGTCGGAAATTGCTCAATAATCTTTGTCCAGTAAGTTTCAGCCCTAGCAAAATCACCTTGATTTGTCGCTGCAAACGCTTGATTTGCCCACTCATCGCCTTGTTTTAACTGTTCTTGAGTAATATGAGATTGCGCCATGACTGGAGTACCCCAGCCAAGCACGATTAACAGACTGAGAAAAATACCAATCAACTTAATCATCTAGGTTTACCTGTATCTATTTTGAAGATGGGGAGCAAAGGGCAGGGAGCAGGAGACAGAGGAAGCAGAGGAGAAGAATTAATAACCTATGCCCAATGCCCAATATCCATAATTACAATAATGACAACTGTTCATTAGGCGGCGTGAATCCCAAATGCTTATATGCTGCCTTTGTCGCCATTCTCCCGCGATGAGTCCGAGTTAAATACCCAATCTGCATCAGGTAAGGTTCATATACCTCTTCAATTGTCTGAGTATCTTCACCCGTCGCGGCTGCCATTGTTTCTAACCCCACTGGCCCACCGTTAAATTGTTCAATTATCACACTTAGCATCTGGCGGTCTGTCCAATCTAAACCGCAGGGATCTACTTGGAATAGTTGCAATGCTTCAGATGCAATGCTTTCATTAATCTCACCAGATACTTTTACTTCCGCATAATCCCGGACTCTTTTAAGTAATCTATTCGCAATCCGTGGAGTTCCGCGTGAACGACGGGCAATTTCTGTAGCACCATCTTCTGTAACAGGGGTTTTGAGTAATTGAGCGGTTCGCAGTACAATCTTAGTCAGTTCGTCAACTTCATAAAATCGGAGTTTTTGAATTAAGCCGAAGCGATCGCGCAGTGGTGAAGTTAAAGCACCCACACGGGTTGTAGCTCCCACAAGGGTAAATTTTGACAGTGGCAGACTTCTGATTCGAGCGCTGGAACCCTTACCAATAGTAATATCTAAGCGATAATCTTCCATTGCGGGATAGAGAATTTCCTCCGTCATCCGCGAGAGGCGATGAATTTCATCCACAAATAAAATATCCCCTGGTTTCATGTTCACCAGTAGCCCGACAATATCCCGTGGCCGTTCTAGCGCTGGCGCACTGGTAATTTTGTAATTTACCCCCATCTCCGATGCTAAAATCATTGCCATTGTGGTTTTGCCCAATCCCGGCGGCCCATACAGCAGTAAGTGATCCAGTACCTCACCACGAGACTTAGCTGCTTTAATGGCAATATCTAGCACATCCTTTAAATCTTTTTGCCCAATGTAATCGGCAAATCGGTGTGGTCGAATCCCTTCTTCCTGCTGTTCTTGCTCATCAATAGCAGCTTCAGGCTTCAAAATATTTTCTGTGGATGGTGCTTTCGCCGACTCTCGACGCTGCTTTGGTTCTCCGTTGGATTCTGGAGGCTGTTTTTTCGAGGAGATTATCGCCATAATTCAGCTATCTACTTTTAAGGGACTAGGGAGTAGGGAATGGGGAGTAGGGAATGGGGAGTAGGGAGTGGGGAAGCAGAGGGGCAAAGGGGCAGAGGAGAATAACCAATGCCCAATGCCCAATGCCCAATTCCCGTAAAAATTTTCGTTTGGAAATACCCACGCCAATTTAAAATTTAAATTCCGGTCAATTATCCAGAAGTACAAAAGTTATTATGTTATCTAAAAGAATCTTACCGTGCTTAGATGTGAACGCGGGACGGGTTGTAAAAGGAGTTAACTTTGTCAATCTCCAAGATGCGGGCGATCCAGTGGAGTTGGCCAAGGTTTACAACGAAGCCGGTGCTGATGAGTTAGTATTTCTGGATATTACAGCTACTCATGAAGATCGAGCTACTATTTTGGATGTCGTCTACCGGACTGCTGAACAGGTCTTTATTCCATTGACTGTGGGGGGTGGCATTCAATCCTTAGAAAATGTTAAAGCTTTGTTACGAGCCGGCGCAGATAAGGTTAGTATTAATTCTGCGGCGGTGCGTGATCCAGACTTAATTAATCGAGCTAGCGATCGCTTTGGTAATCAGTGCATAGTTGTTGCTATTGATGCCAGACGCAGAAATAACCCGGAAAATCCAGGGTGGGATGTGTATGTGCGGGGTGGCAGAGAAAATACAGGCTTAGATGCCCTATTGTGGGCACAGGAAGTTGAAAAGCGCGGGGCTGGAGAACTTCTAGTAACAAGTATGGATGCTGATGGAACCCAAGCCGGGTATGACATCGAGATCACACGGGCTATTGCAAACGCTGTAGAAATTCCAGTTATTGCTTCTGGTGGTGCAGGTAATTGTGAACATATCTACACCGCTCTAACCGAAGGCAAGGCTGAAGCAGCATTACTGGCATCTCTATTACATTACGGACAATTAACCGTAGCAGAAATCAAAAATTATTTGCGCGATCGCAATGTGCCAGTAAGAACGTTATTTTGATCCACAATTTTCTAGCGAATGGCATCTATCTGAAGTTAGACGCACTTCTCAAAAAGGGTGTTAATATTATTTTACAAGTATTAACAAATATTAAAAATATGTTGCTTCCTATTTTACTTTTTGATGTAGCTCTGGTAGCGTGGTCGCTGCACTTAATGGAAAAAGCCTACGAGAGTAAAGAATTTTCTCTAATGTTGGCTGGTACATTGGTTGCTCTGGCTGCTGCTGCTATGTTAGTAGTTTACTTTTTAATGGGGCATTGTATGACCTATTTGTTGCAAGTCTCGTTGTAATGCCTGAGTTGTAGAGGAGATATTTAAAATTTAGTTTCCATAAAAGCTTGACAAAATACTAACAATTAAGCCATTGTATATAATGGATTTCAAGGGGTTATAGCGCAGTTGGTAGCGCACCTCAATGGCATTGAGGGGGTCAGCGGTTCGAATCCGCTTAGCTCCATTACTATCACTCCAAAGCACGTTAAGAAGTGTGTCATGTATTGTTGTATAAGCTGCTTGCTCAAAACTATTGAGGCGATCGCTAGTTGTGGAAATTAAATGCACGACACATATCATGTCCGCTTGATTACTTATTAAACCCAAAGAACCCCACCCCGCTTGCGGGGTGGCGAGACACCCATCCTACAATAAATAGTTGGATATTAATTTTCAGCTATTTTACTGGGTTAGGACGATCGCCTTTTGGAGGATTAGCAGGGACTCCCAAGGCATTCTTTAACTGTTGTTCAGTAACTCCTAACTTTGCCGCAGCTGCTGCAAAATCAGGACGAGGTGGACGCTGATTGCGATCGCCTGTTGGAGGATTAGCAGGGACTCCCAAGGCATTCTTTAACTGTTGTTCAGTAACTCCTAACTTTGTCGCAGCTGCTGCAAAATCAGGACGGGGTAGACGCTGATTGCGATCGCCTGTTGGAGAATTAGCAGGGACTCCCAAGGCATTCTTTAACTGTTGTTCAGTAACTCCTAACTTTGTCGCAGCTGCTGCAAAGTTAGGACGGGGTGGGCGCTGCTGATTGCGATCGCCGCTTGGAGGATTAGCAGGGACTCCCAAGGCATTCTTTAACTGTTGCTCAGTAACTCCTAATTTCGCCGCAGCCGCCGCAAAATCAGGACGAGGTGGGCGCTGTTCTCCCTCTGGTGGTTGGTTAGGCGGTTGTTGCGCCTGTGCAATTTGAGGGAATTGATTAGCGGCATAAGCCTGATTGAGTGAAATAAAACCAAATGTGCCAACCAGAACTGGAATTGCTGTTGCAACTAGTATTTTACGAATATTCATGCTCGTTTTCCTAAAGATAGATCGTTTACATTTCTGATTCAACCGAACCCAAATTACAGTTTACCCTGGTTGTAAATTATAATTTTGTAATTTTAAAGAAGAAAGGGGGCTGCAATTAACGGTTATTGCGTTCTACACGATTTTGAACCGCGTCCTGATTATGATTTTGGGGATGTTGGTGAGGATGTTTTTTCTGATTTAGACGGGGTTTAGAATGTCTAACCTGTGGCTTTTTATCAGATATTTCTGGTCTTTGAGGCTGTTGAGAAATCTGGGCATTCCGATTGGATGGATTAGCAGCATAAGCCTGATTGGGTGTAACAAAACCGAATGTACCAATCAACGATCGCATCACCAGAGAAGTCACTTGCGATCGCCAGGCGATAGAACTCACCTCCCGCGAGTTTAATCTTTTGGAGTATCTCATGCGCTCTCCCGGACGGGTTTTCACTCGCACCCAAATTCTGGAGCATGTTCGGGGCTATGACTTTAACCCCAACACCAACGTCGTAGATGTTTGTATCCAGCGAATTCGTAAAAAAATTGACCCCATTAATGAAGCAGTCTGAATTGAAAGCATTCGAGGGGTTGGATATCGGTTTCGCAAACCAGAGTCTAGCTCTTAAACAATTCGTAATTCGTAATTGTGTTTTGTGAGGAGGATTTAAACCTCGACAAACATACAAGCCGTTTATATAAATGGGAGTATCATATAAAATCCAGTAGCATTTGAATGATTACAAAACCGCAGAGACGCTGAGGAATAATTCCAATACAAACAGATTTGATATCAATCCTTAATTTAATTACGAATTACGAATTACGAATTAGTAATTATGATAAAGTTCCCTTCCTTTCGGCTGCGAATTGCCCTATTGTCTGCGGCTCTAGCTGGAACCACATTAGTAGGGTTTGGTGCAGTCTCCTGGTTTCAAATTTACAATGCTAAAATCAGCCGTCTTGATGCAGAACTGTTAAATCACTTGATGGGGGCAACTCCAAACTTGCCACGACTGGAGGAACTTTCTGAACTTCTACGCAAACAAAACCAACCCTCACGATGGAAATTTTACGAAGACTCATTATCTGATGCCTTCGGAACCAATACAAAAACCCCCATTGCCCTACTGGTGATTGATGCAAACGGGAACATAGTTTATCAATCAAACTCCCTATCTGCCGACGTTGAGGTGAATCGTCTGCTACTTGAGCGTCTTAAGTTGATACCTTTCTCACCATCCCCGCAGACAGAACCACCGCCACCCTTTCTTCGTCCACGCCCATCTCAACGAAGTGACAGAATTTAGATAAGTTCGGTTTTGGGTTGTAATTCTCACAAATCAAATAGGATTGCTATATATGAAAGAGCAATTTTCAAATGACTATTTACTTTTATAAGGTTTGGCAGCCTTATGGCTGTTTTTCTAACTTTTCTGCTCACGAAATCCACATCCAGGGTACTTACTGGGCAACGGTTGAGCATTATTATCAAGCGCAAAAGTTTGTTGGCAGCAAAGATGCGGCAATTATACGCCTTATCCATGCCGTCGCCACCCCAGAAGAGGCTGCCGCTTTGGGAAGATGTAGCACTCGCCAACTTCGTAAAGACTGGGATTTAGTCAAAACGCAAATTATGCGAGAAGCTGTACTTAAAAAGTTTCTTACTCATGCTGATATTAGAGAAGTTCTACTGAAGACAGGTGATGAGCTTTTGGTCGAAAACTCCCCAACCGATTCTTTTTGGGGCTGTGGTGCTAATAAAGCCGGTCAAAACTATCTTGGTAAAACTCTCATGAGTGTACGTGAAGAAATCCGTAATTTACTATCTTTAACGGGAATTCACGAATAATTTCATCAAAATAGTTACATTCAACATAAAATCAGCAATTAAACGGAGAATAGGACAATTTACACTTAAAATTATTGAAAATTCGTCACTAATTCAATATAATTCGGTTCAAAATTCAACCTAATTAACCATATCTATAAAGAAAAAATAGCCTTATAGTTATTATTTATATGATAATCAAAACCATTATTTAGTAAGATTTTAAATGCTTTAAAAACTGGCTATTTTCATAAATTAGCCATTATTCTATCGATAAAATTCACAAGATTGAGAATAGACGATGTAGATTTAAGGCTTCGCAATTTGCGATCGCGATCGCTATTGCAAATCTTAAAAAATATCCGGCTAATATATAGCTTTTAAGGAAAACTAAACTAGTGGATTTTTGGGGAATCTTCCAGGGCAAAAATTGTAAAAAATATTTTTAGTTTTAGGCGATGACGAAGGCACTATTTAAGTAATAATACTGAAATAATTTACTGAGTGAGAATATAAAATCAATAAGGTGTCAATGATTAAATTTTTCTTTATTGTCTACTTGAGAGGATGTTGGAAAAGTGACGACTGATCTAGCAAGCGGTTTGATATCTTCCTAAATCAACTTTTTAAGGACTAGTAGCGCAAGGCGGAATTCAAAATTCAAAATTCAAAATGAATACAGGGTGAGCGTTCTATTGATTTGGAATGGGTAGTTTATTTACGCCGTGCTGTACTAGGGATATCAAACAAAATATCTAATAGTTTTCAAATATCCTCTGATCTCTTTCTAAAAATATTTGCAATAAATGTATGCTTATGGCAAAACATTTATAGCAAGAATTTATTGAAAATGGAATGAAAATCAAGGCATTGGCAGTTGAAATTTATCATTAGGGACAACTTATAAAAAAACTATACTTCAGTCATACTGTATATAAGCAATGACATCTATCGAGAAATCAAACCCGTTACAGCAAAACTCAGACCAAGAAAGCTTGCTGCATCGGATGATCAAACAGATTAGGCGATCGCTCAATCTTCCAGAAATATTAACAACTACGGTTACAGAAGTACGGTTATTTTTACGTGCAGATCGAGTTAAAGTATATCGGTTTGATACTGATGGTAGTGGTGAAGTCATCGCTGAATCTATTCATGACCAGCGTTTGCCATCCTTGTTGGGGTTGCGCTTCCCAGTTCATGATATCCCCAAAGCGGTCAGAGAGATGTTTTTGTTAGTGGGGCAACGTTCGATTGTCGATGTCGCAAACGAGAAAATCGGGCTATCACCTATACAATCAACAGAAACTGGCAAACGCCTACAAACTAATATCCACTATCGGCAAGTAGATCCATGTCATATTCAATACTTGAAGGCAATGGGGGTGCAATCTTCCTTAGTAGTGCCAATTTTAGATTGCGATCCACAAGAACAATTGGCAAAGCCTAAATTGTGGGGATTGTTGGTATCTCACCACACCGAACCGCGAAAGATTTTGAAGCGGGAAATAAAAGTATTGCAGCAAGTTGCCGATCAGGTTGCGATCGCGATCGCTCAAAGTAATCTACTCACCGAAGCCCTTAACCAGCAAAAGCGAGAAGCAATTGTTAACAGAGTCACCACACTATTGCATAAACTACCAACAGTTGAATTGCAGGCAGCTATAGAAGAAGTTATTAGCGCATTTAGTGGAGTAGGTGGCAGGCTTTATATTGAACAGAGTCGGGAACTATACACCTGGGGCGATCAACCCACACTACCCTACGAATTAGATAACAGCATTATTGAACAGCATCCTACATGGCAAAAGTGGATGCTTGAGTGTAAACCAGGTAATATTTGGGCAAGTTCTGACCTCTATAAAGAACCGCATTTGCGAGTTTTGGCTTTAGCATTCCGTTCTACTCAAATTCGCGGACTGATGGTCATTCCCCTACATTACCGAGAAAAATTTATCGGTGTATTAAGCATTTTTCGCGCTGAATTTGAAACCGAGATATTGTGGGCGGGACGATGTGACGCGAATCGGCGACAACTGTTACCCCAGCTTTCCTTTGAAGTTTGGCGAGAACAAAAAAAGGGGCAAGCGCCTGAGTGGAAGCCGGAAGATATGGCATTGGCCCAAGCCTTGTACGATCATTTTTCAATGGCAATTCAGCAGCAGCAAATGTATAAAGAGGTACAAGTCCTGAATGGCAACTTAGAACTGCGGGTGCAAGAAAAAACTGCTGAACTCGAAAAATCATTACTAATCACCAAGGTAATCAAGCAAATCACAGAGCAGATTCGCCGCACGTTAGACTTGCAGACAACCCTGCAAACTATTGTCCGGGAAGTTCGCCCACTGCTAAATTCAGACCGCGTGGTGATTTTCCAACTGAGCAGTAAATCGGTCATTGTGGAAGAGATTAATGGCAGTTGGCAGTCAGTTTTGGGACTGAATGCACCACTGGAATGCTTTCCTAATGACTATAAACATTTATACTCTAAGGGTAGGATACGGTCACTGAACAACGTTTCAACCGATTCTTTAAGTGATTGTCATCGAGAGTTTTTACAAAATCTGCAAATTCAAGCAAGCTTAACAGTTCCGATTAATATAGGTATAGAAGTATGGGGCTTACTAATTGTCCATGAATGTAGCGCTCCCAGAACTTGGCAGGATGCAGAAATTGATTTATTGCAACAGTTAGGAGATCAGGCTGCGATCGCTATTCAACAAGCACAACTCTACGAACAAACCTATAATGCCGAAACTGAAGCCAGAAATCAAGCTGCACAGTTAGAGCACACTCTACATAAATTGCAAGAAACACAGACAAGATTGGTTCAAACCGAAAAAATGTTTGGCTTAGGACAGTTAGTGGCCGGTATCGCCCACGAAATCAACAATCCTGTTAACTTTATCTACGGTAATCTCTGCCACACCAGTGACTACATCGAACAATTACTAGAAATTTTACGCCTCTACCAGCTACACTATCCCGATCCTCATAGTGAAATTAGCGATGCGATCGCTTCAATTGATTTTGAATTTTTAATAGAAGACCTCCCAAGAATCATTACCTCAATGCAAGTAGGAAGCGATCGCATCCGTTCAATAGTGCTATCGTTACGCAATTTTTCTCGCTTGGATGAGGCTGAAAACAAGCGCGTTGACTTGCATGAAGGTATTGACAACACCTTATTAATTTTGCAATATCAACTGACATCAAAGGGCGCATTTCCAGGCATTCAGGTAATCAAAGATTATGGCAATATCCCAATGGTAGAATGCTATGCTGGTCAAATGAATCAGGTATTCATGAATATTTTCAGCAATGCCATCGATGCTTTAGAAATGGGGAATGGGGAATGGGGAATGGGGGCTGGTAACTGGGGAATAGTGAATGAGAACAAGGAAGATAAAAAGGATAAGCCATACTCAATGCCTACTATCCACATTTCCACTAGAATCTCAACAGATAACTCTCGTTTATTGATTCGGATTAGTGACAATGGCCCTGGAATGACTCTAGAAGTGAAAAAGCGAATTTTTGACCCGTTTTTTACTACCAAATCTGTGGGTAAGGGTACAGGACTCGGATTAGCAATCAGCTATCAGATTATTGTCGAAAAACATGGTGGAATAATGGAATGCATTTCAGAACCTGGCAAAGGTACAGAGTTCTGGATTGAAATTCCTGTCAAACCTCCAGCTAAAATAGATCGCTAAAAGTAGAAGGAACAATTTTCTACCTTATTTTCAGAATGTTAGTTTCAAAACTTAAAATCTCAATTAGTAATTATTTTATTCATCCAAAAGGGTGATGATATTTTATTTAAAATAGACTACACAAAAGATTTAGAAATTATCCCGTTACTGTAATTACAAATACTTTAAAAGTAAAGTTTCGTTGCAAAAAAAATACCTCCCATTTAGAAGTGATAATCTAAAAATTGAAGCTAAGAAACAAGCTTACCTGGCAGATATAACAGCTGCATTTGGAATCATAGTAAGAGGTAAAAGACGCTGTTTAACTTACATCTGT
Organism: Nostoc sp.; assembly: GCF_036917465.1. GTDB lineage: Bacteria > Cyanobacteriota > Cyanobacteriia > Cyanobacteriales > Nostocaceae > Nostoc. The sequence goes on along the minus strand of NZ_JBALDL010000087.1, from coordinate 112,506 downwards.
CTCGTCAAAACACAGCAACACCCAACACGAAAACTGCTATTTCCTCAAATGTGGAAGACTAGGGGGCGCTGTAACTAGTTTTCATAACTTGTTTACACAAGTAATGAAAGTTAGTACATCCCTGTATCTGATAAACAACGAGAGAAGATAGTTCAGCGACTAGAGGTTTGGGTGTTGTTGTGTTTAAAGAGAAATCTAAGATATAGGCTTATATTGGTGTTAGATTATACTAAGTTAAATAGTGAAAAATAGTTTAAATAGCGCCTTATGTCAATTATTGCGCTCAGAGCGTGGTATCTACAAGATTACGAGCCGATTCCAGAACTGGAAAAACGTCCGCCAGACATTCGCTTAAGCAAAAAAAGCCTGTTGAGATCGGCATTGCGAGCAGACTTTTTGGAAGAAAGCGACGAAGTTAAGAAATCAACTTGGTTTGGGCGCTATCTAGAAGGGGAAAATATTGAATTTTATATTGAAGGTAGTGGTGGCTATTGCGTCGCCAACATTGACTTAATTAGTCACGAAATTTATTTTACCAAACAAGCATTGTTGGCTCAGTTAGAACCAACGATTTTTTTATCCTATCAAACTGAGTATGTGGCAGCGACGAATGCTTTAAGAGAAGAACTACGAAAAAGTTTGGAAAGTTTAAACTTGCGATCGCGCCTTCCTCTAACATTAGTAGAATCCTCTCGTCCCAGTGGTGCGGCCGTCCGCATTAACCGCACGATTATGCGAAAAATCCGTAGGAGTTTGTTGTTTATCGCTGACACCACACCTATCGCTAGTATTGACGGTAAAGAAACCCCCCAACTAATTCCCAGTCCCAATGTCTGTATTGAGATTGGCTATGCCATCCAAAGTAAGCGATCTGAACAGATTGTACTAGCGCAAATGCAACGTCCAGACATTGAAGGGCAATTTCCCTTCGACTTACCCACACAGCAAATTTTGCAATTTCAAGACACCACAGAACTAAATAAAATCCTCACAGGAACAATTCAGAACCAGCTAGCCCGATTTAAATTGTTTTATTGAGCAATCAGTAAACAGTAAAAAGTTAATAATCGTAGATAAATTCTTTTTCCCTTTTACCTTGTCGCTGATGTAAATCAAAATAGTTGGACAGGTTTCTTTTGCAGCTTAGAAGTAATCGAGCTTACCCGATCGACCACAGAAATCATGTATTTGTAATCTGGTACTTGTCCATTGGCTACATACCCAACTTCTTGAGCTAAACCTGAAGGCGCATCACTCATGACTTTACGGATAAACTCTTGACGGTTACGTTCTATATTCGGCCCAATCAAAACCACGCCTAATGGTACATAATGAGGGTCTTTAAATAGTATGCGGAATTCGGTAGGGGCTAACTGTGAAGCGTAGAGAGACAATTCTGCCTCTGAGACAGCACAGGCGATCGCTTTTCCTTGAGCCACAAAGTCTAGCGCGGCTTTGGGTGTGGGTGCAAATAGGATCTCAGCTAGCGTTGTACCATAAAGATTATAAAGAGGGAAATAATATCCTGTTGCAGAGCCTAACTGGCCTAAAGCCAGTGTTTTACCTTGAAGTTCTTTCAATTGAGTGATTGGACTGTCTTTGCGAACAACGAAGATTGAGCGCAAATTACTGATACCTATTAAAGGAAACAGGGGAGAATATTGGTGACGTGCGATCGCAATAGCCGCTAAACCCGGTGGAGCAAATACCAATGACCAAGCACGAGCGTCAAGGCGCTCAACCGCTCTATTTTCATTAAAAACAGGCTCTAGCTGAATATATGAGTTAGTTTTTTCGCCCAAATAATTATTAAATTTAGCATATTGATTAATTATCTGTTCGCCTCCACCATAGTTGATAACGCCAACAGTTAACGCACCCTCAAAGTCATTTTTTGGTTTGCAGGCAGCAAATGTAAAACCTAGCAGATGAAACAGAAATAAACGCCGGGAAAATCGCAAAGACATCGTAATTATGCTTAAGTAAATAACTTAGTTTTCAGGACTAATCGAGATAAGTTTGACTGCTGCCTAAATAGGTTATATTGCAACAAAAATTAATATTTATTTAAATATTGTTGAGATGCTTTCTAACAGGTATAAATAAATATTAGACAAACTCAGATACTACCTTCCTTGCTTAGGTTATGTTAAACAACATTACGTTAAAAAACTTAAAAATAGGTGCTAAATTTAACTTGCTTTTAATATTAGTTTTCATAGTCAGTATTGTGGGAAGTGGCGTTGCCTTATCCAGTGTACTTCAGGGGAGAGCGCAAAATGAAGTAACTTCTCAAGCGCAGATTCTCATCCAAATGGTGAACGCAGTTAGAGATTATACACAAAATCGTATAGTTCCTCTATTAGAACCTAGATTAGACACTAATCCAACATTCATGCCTGAAGTTGTACCAACTTTTTCTTCTAAAGAAGTGTTTGAGAATTTTCGTAAAAAACCTGAATTTAAAAACTTTTTTCATAAAGATGCAACACTTAATCCAACAAATTTAGCAGATAAAGCTGATAGTTTTGAAACTCAACTTGTAGAACGTTTTCGCAACGACTCCAAAACTGAAGAAATTACAGGCTTTCGCAACTTGTCAGAAGGCGAAGTATTTTACATAGCGCGACCACTAAAGATTACACAACAGAAATGTCTGCGATGTCATTCTACACCAGATCAGGCTCCTAAGAGTCAGTTGGTAACTTATGGCTCAGAAAATGGTTTTGGCTGGCAACTCAATCAGATTGTTTCTGCTCAAATCATCTCTGTTCCTTCCCAAGAGATTTTTGCCAATGCCAAACGGACTTGGATTTTAATTATGGGACTTTTAATTACTATTTTTGCAATCGTAGTTTTCTTAATTAACTTTTTAATCAAAAAATATGTGATTCAGCGCATCAGGAAAATAGAGAAGATAGCCCAAAAAGTTAGCATTGGTGATATGAGCGCTGATTTTGAAGAAAGCTCTAATGATGAAATTGGCGGGCTAGCAGAAGCATTTAATCGGATGAAAGCCAGCTTGAAAATAGCTATGGAGATGTTGAATAACCAAAACTGATAATTCGTAATTTTTGGAAACAAAAACGCAATATTTAATAAATCAAGAAAGTAGGCGTTGCTGAAATTGCAAACCTTTTTGAGGTTCGGGGATTTGTGATGCTAGAATTTTCACAAATTCTGCACGGGAAATTTGTCCAGAAGATTTAACAGCTTTTTGGACTAGAAACTTAGCTATTGGGCCAATTAAATCAGCCAATTCGCGCTCACACTGATGCAGAAAGCGCTCGGTGATTACTTGAGATTTTTCGCTTGCTAGATTATTAGACTTAACTTCAGATTTAACAGTAATTTCTTGTAGTTGAGTAGGTTTCTCTAGTAGAAATATTGTTTTTTTCTGAAAATCAATTTGTTGATTTTCTCGAAGATGAAGGGCTAATCGACTAATTAATTCTTCCAAATTGGGCGCTGATGCCGTAACTTGCTGTAGTAACCTTGAAGCAACAGGGCCAATAAATTCCAAAAGAATTGTTTCTAAGCGGCTGTAATTTTCCGCAGACAGCATAACAGCAGGCGAATGCCCAATTGAGTTTTGTGGAGAAAGTGAAGCTTGAAGCGGTTGTGTAAAAGATGGTGATTGAAATGATTGCGCTTTTACTCTTGTATCCAGAAGCTTAAGCACTTGTAGAACTTCAGCCGCAGACTGATAGCGCTGTTTAAAGTGGTGTAACACCATCTTAGATAACACAGATGCCAACTCAGAACTAACTTTAGCCTGATGTTCCCAAGAAATCTCACCACTATCTATATCTTCCTCAAAATTTATAGGATGTAACCCTGTCAGCGATTGAATGCAAATAATACCCAAAGAATAAATATCACTGTTGGGACGCGGCTTACCTTGCCCTTGTTCTGTAGACATATATCCTGGAGTACCGATGATAATAGTAGCTCCCGTACGCCCTGAAACTGTAAGCAGTTGAGTTTGCACTTGTTTAACTGCGCCAAAATCAATTAGCACTAACTTGCCGTCTTGCTGCCGCCTAATTATATTGTCTGGTTTGATATCTCGATGGATAACGTTGTGGCTGTGAATAAATTGCAGAATACCCAACATCTGTTGGAGAAGCTGAATTACTTGGTCTTCTGTCCAAAGTTGATTGGGTAAGAGTTCCGCTTTCAGGGTATGCCCCTCAATGAACTCTTGCACCAAGAAGAACTCTTGGTTGTCTTCAAAATAGGCTAAAAGCCGAGGGATTTGGTCATGGTTGCCTAGTTGCTCTAGTGTTTCTGCCTCATTAGTAAATAGCCGTCTAGCAGTTTCGAGAAATTCAGGGCTACGAGTGACGGGCTTAAGATGTTTGACAACGCATTTCGGGAAACCTGGCCGATGGGTATCTTGGGCTATATAAGTTTGACCAAATCCACCTCCACCTAAGACCTGGAGGACTTGGTAACGTCCGTCTAATAATTGTCCTAACATGGTGTCACTTGCCTTAAGTCCTAAAATTAATCTTGGCACAACTGCCAGCTTTGGCAAGGTTTGTATTTTAGAATTACCAAACTTTTTAAATAATTTGGATGAGATAAATTTTGAATTTTGTGAGTCAGTTCAGGAAGCAGAGAAAAAATTGTTAGAGGAATTAATACTGCGATCGCTCCTTCGCCGCGCCCTGCATCCCTGTGGTACATTAGTATTAACTATTTGATGCCCTATCAATTCTATGACAATCGCCCAAGAATTAGATTCCGAAACAGGCATCTGCGAAGATGTTATATTTCCTCCTGGTGATTTATTTAGTGACGAGCCTCCCTTGGAAAGTGAACTGCATCTGCGACAAATAATCCTACTTTTGCAATGTCTGGAATGGCTATGGCGAGATAGAAATGATTTCTACTCGGCGGGAAATCTGACTATCTACTACAGTCCACGCCAACGCAAATCAGAAAAGTTTCGGGGCCCAGACTTTTTTGTAGTACTGGGAACTGAACGCAAAACCCGTAAAAGTTGGGTAGTGTGGGAAGAAGATGGCAAATATCCTAATGTAATTCTCGAAATTTTATCTAACTCCACAGCTAATACTGACAAAGGTTTAAAAAAAGAAATTTATCAAAATACTTTCCGCACACCCGATTATTTTTGGTTTGACCCATATACATTAGAATTTGCCGGATTTCATTTAGTAGATGGAGAGTATCAACCTCTACAAGCTTCCGAACAAGGACATTTGTGGAGTAAGCAGCTAGGTTTATATCTGGGAATTTATCAGGGAGTATTGCGGTTTTTTACACCAGATGGTCAATTAGTCCCAACACCTGAAGAAACGGCTCAAGAGTCAGAACAACGCATAGAACAGGCAGAACAACGGGCACAACAGGAAGCTGAAAAAGCAGAACGTTTGGCAGCAAAATTGCGAGAGTTAAATATCGACCCAGATACAATTTAATTAACTACCAAGATATAAATATCATTAAATTCTAGAGTTATTTTCGCCTCGTGAATAGTGTTGTTCAACAATATCAAGGACTTATCAGAGTTTGGTTGGAGAGTTATGCAAAATAATGTAAACTTACACTTTTTAAGGAACTGGTTAAAGGATTAGCCGTCTAGAGTGAAGACTTAGGTGTTAGGAGTTATTTATTCCCCTTGTTCTCGCTCCCGTATGCTTACCCTTTTCATTCGGGGGTTATGTGGTTAACAATAGGTTGAATGTTTTTCAAGTGATTCAATCTTATGGCTAGAACTCCAAATGAATATTCCGTCTACCTCCTACTGGAAAGCGGCCACCGGGAAGAAGTACGTTTTCCTACTATTCAAGAGTTTCAGAAGTGGTATAGCGGCGAACTTGTGCCAAAATCTGCTTCTAATGACTTTATTAGTGTGCCGATCAAAAATATTCAAGGGGAATATATGGTAATCCGCCCTTCTCGGATTGTGGCAATCCGGGTAGAACCCGTTTTTAGTTCCAGTGTTGAAAGATTCAACTAAATGATGAGAAAAACCCTTGCTTTCCTTTCCTTGAGTTTGGGAGTTGTCCTTGTAAACCCTCTCTGGTCATCTGTTGCTCAAGTTCCCAACTTCCTGCCCTTGCCAGTACCGACTGCTCCCGATCTCTCACCTGTGCCAATACCAATCACTCCTGAGATCGCGCCGCCGCTAAAACCGATCGCCATAGGAAGCGATTGTACGCTCCGGCAGAATTGCTTGGGTTGGGACGATCAAATTTGGGGTCAAAGAGGTGCTTCGTCCACCGGAGGCGATCGCAATGCGTTGTTGGCTTCCATTGACAACAGTTTGATCTACCTAACAAAGAAAGATGCGATCGCAGCATATCAAAATTATCCAGTCAAGGAAATTACTCTCGATCGCGTCCGCCAGAGTTTGTTACGTTTCCGCCAACTAGTTGTCAGTTCTAAGTCAGCAGCGCAACTACAAGCTTCTGTCCGCCGTGAGTTTGTCTTTTACCAGTCTATAGGCAACGATGGCAAGGGTACTGTTAAATTCACTGCTTACTATGAACCTGTTTACACTGCTAGCCGTGTCAGGACTGCAATATATAAATATCCCCTTTATCGGCTACCACCTGATTTCAGCCAATGGCCGAAACCCCACCCAAAACGAATTGATTTGGAAGGGAAGGATGGTTTAAAAGGGAATAAAAGCAAATTGCGCGGTTTAGAACTGCTTTGGTTCCGCGATCGCTTAGACGCATACATGGTACATATCCAAGGTTCTGCCCAAATTAAATTAACTAATGGCCAGACAACATCAATTGGCTATGCAGGTGGAACTGATTACCCTTGGACTAGCATCGGCAAAGAACTAGCCAAAGATGGCAAACTGCCACTAAATGGATTGACGCTACCACGGATGATTGCTTATTTCCGGCAAAAACCCTATGAGTTGAGTAATTATCTGCCGCGCTGGGAACGATTTATTTTCTTCCAAGAAACAAACGGTAGATCGGCGACTGGTAGTATTCATGTGCCAGTGACAGCAGAACGTTCTATTGCCACAGATAAGTCTCTCATGCCTCCGGGAGCGCTAGCTCTAATTTACAATTCATTTCCCTATTCTGCTGGCCGTGGCAAACTAGAGAGGCGTACTGTCAGCCGCTATGTGCTTGACCAGGATACAGGAAGCGCCATCAAAGGCCCGGGACGGGTGGATTATTTTATGGGTTCTGGTAAACTAGCAGGCGATCGCGCTGGCATCACAGGCGGTAATGGTTCACTATATTATTTGCTGCTCAAAGATTAGGCATTGGGCATTGGGCATTGGGCATTGATTCATCTCCCCCCAGTCCCCAGTCCCCAGTCCCCAATCCCCAGCCCCCAATCCCCAATCCCACCTAATACGGCGGATAAGCAAAATCATCTTCATCCGCATAAACGTAAGAGTTAGAAACTCCTGCCATTGCTAATTTAGGCGTTTCTGATTTTACAGGTTCCTTCCCAAAATCTTTGTATTCTTCAAAAGTCTTGCAAATCATTGCAGACTCAAGAGAATCCGAAGCAATTAAATATTGGGTTAAAGTGCCTACTGTCGGATGTTTGTAGTCTACAGTTGAAGCCACCAGAACAGTATTTGGTTCAATACCTCTTTCTTCACACTCAATTATGGGGCAAAAAATCCCATGAGCATGAAATAGAGGGCCTTTTGGTGTTAAAGGTTGCTTGCGGTAAACAGCATAAGCTTTTTCTAGTTCAGCAACGAATCCACTAACTACTTTGCCTTGTTGATATTCGCAGTAGGTTTTGCTGAAACTTGCTCCAGCAGCACCATTAAGAGTTAGTTGTAATGGTGATTCATGTAAAAACTTTTTATTCTCACCCACTATAAAAATTAGATAGCGAGTAAAGGTTTTAAATTTAAGTTTGTCTGCTAAAAAAGCATCATAATTCTCTTTGAGCGTACCTAGTTTTAGACCACTTTCCCGGTCTTTGACAGACAATGGGCCTCGACGCACTAAAACCAAGTTTGGAGTAGTGGTAATAAAGACTGTTTCGACTCCAGAGCTAAATTCATGCTCTACCTGCTGCCAATTATCATCTGGCACAAAGCCGACAGCATTAGCATTATCTAGTTTAATCGCCAAACCGTGGGATTGCATACCATCTGTGCCATACCGAGGATTAATCATCTGACACCAGGGGATGACTTGAGAAGGCGGTGCATTGAATTTCTCGTCTTCAAAGTCGAAATTAGCAGATGCTTTCATCGTTTTAGGCTATCAAAGTGTTTTATTGAACAAGTTTATCGGCAGAACGCTGAATCCTGGAGAGCCAGAAGAAAAGCGTTGGTACGAGCATCACCCGTCCCTTGCCTGTCGCCCTCAAAATAAGGGCGAACGTGCTGTCAAACTGGCATAGTAGTTTTTCCAGAGTAAGGCAGAATCAATCTATGTTGCAATCCCTGTTTCGTTTTGTAACAACAGATCCTTGTCAAAATAGTGCTGGTCAGTTAGCATTGATTGCTCAGTATTGTTTCGGTGAACTTAAACCAGCAAGAGTCTTTAAATCAGGTACTTCTAAGTCAGGTTGACTTAATGTTGATTCTGTCATTTCAGATCCTTTTTTCTCTGCTCGACGGTTTACCCAGACTGTCGATAGTCCTAGAGATTTGGCTGGAACGATATCGTGATATATACTAGCAGCAACATGTAATATCTGCTCTAGCGGCAAATCAATTCTCTCAATAGCCAGTCTGAAGTTGTTTAAGGAAGGTTTGTAACTTTTTGCCTGTTCTGCTGTGATTATCTGGTCAAATTCCACCTCCAACTGCTTTACCGAGAAAGCAAAGAGATCGTCATCGACATTTGAAATAATTACCAACTGAAACTTTTGCTTGAGGGTTTTAAGTGCCTCAACTGTATCGGGGAAAGGCAGCCAATGCTGAATCGAATCAGGAAGCGAATTTAGTTCCTCGACAGTTGGTTCAAAGCCAAGTCGTTCACCAAATTTCTCGACTACTCTCTTCAAAACTTCCCGATATTTGATATAATTCCCTTTTTCAAGTTCTGCTTCAAAATCAGCAAAAAGTTCCAGAATTTGATCGTTATCCAAATTAGTGTTGTGTGCTAGCAGAAGTGGCTTGAGCGCTGCTAAAATGCCGTTCTCCCAATCAATCAAGGTTCCGTAACAATCAAAAGTTAAAGTTTTATACTGATTGAAGTTAATCACCTTTTTATACTCATGGCTTGATTCTATAGTGTTCAGTTCTCATAAACTAGAAGACAGGTGAACCCAGATGCGTTGGCGCAGCCCGCCGCAGGCATCGCTAGATCATATTGTTAAAGTCTCTAGACATTTTTTATATCAGATTTTCAACTGCTAAAAGATTGGCAAGGCAAAGTGTGAGGGTCGTTTTAAGATTACTAACTAACTGCTTTTGTAAAGCAGTGCTAAAAAAATTTATATGGTACTTATCAAAAAAAAGTAATATTGCTGAGTTTAGCGTGTGTGATAATGTTACCTCACAGGGGAAATTATTCCTAATAAGTATAGTTTGTATGCATCTTAAATTTCAGGATACACAAGCAAATACCACTGAAAAATTAAACTCTACTGAGCAGGAATCTCATAACCACCCATCTAGACCTTCTTCTGTAGCAGAGGCAGTGGTTAAAATGCTAAAAGAGATGGGAGTAGAGTATGCCTTTGGTGTTTCGGGAGGCGCGATCGCGCCAATATGGGCTGCATTACACCAAAGTTCCATGCAGGTACTGCACTTTCGCCACGAGGCTGGAGCAGCTTTCGCAGCGATTGAAGCTTACTTTGCTAGCGATCGCCCAGTTGTGGTATTCACTACTACAGGGCCGGGGATCACCAACGCTTTGACAGGGCTGTTAGCTGCCCGTTGGGAAGGAGCTAAGGTAATTTTCGTATCAGCTTCGACCTCTTCACCACAGCGCGGACGCTGGGCTTGTCAAGAAACTAGCACCTACACTATGCCTAGTGCAGGTATTTTTACTTCGGGGACAATATTCCATTATGCGACAACCCTCGAATCCAGCGATGAACTTCCAGAGGTTGCTCGAAGGATTGCTCTTGGTATAGGACAACCAGGAGGATTTGTAGCTCATATCAGCATTCCGGTAAACATCCAGACAAGTTCTGTAAATACATCTTTGCCACGAGTAACTTTGTCTCAGGCTGTGGCAAGCGTAAGTGAGGAGACAATAGCGAAATGTGTTCACTTACTCTCTGAGGAGCCGTTTGCAATCTGGGTGGGCTTCGGGGCACGGGGTGCTGCAAAAGAGATTCGCCAGCTTGCTGAAAGAACAGGGGCTGCCGTAATGTGTTCACCACGAGCTAAGGGTATTTTTCCTGAAGATCATCCTCAGTTTCTAGGTGTTACCGGCTTTGGGGGACATGAGTCGGTTTTGAGGTACATGAAAGAGCAACGTCCAAGACACATCCTAGTACTAGGAACACGCCTTGGTGAATTTACCTCATTGTGGAACCCTGTGATGATTCCTTGGCAAGGCTTCCTGCATGTTGACATCGACCCGGAAATACCGGGAACTGCATATCCATCTACTGAGACTTTCGCCATCCAGTCTGATGTGAGAATCTTCCTGAAGAGTCTGTTGAAGAACTTCCCAGAAAATACTGGCCGCTCACAAACAATAGTGCTGCCTCAATTCAAAGGCGATGTCATCAAGCCAGGCGCGGTTGGTCTAGTGCGACCAGAACTGCTCATGGATGTGATTCAACAAGTGATTGTTGATAGAAGCGATGCAGTGGTAATGGCAGAGTCAGGTAACTCTTTTGCTTGGGTAATTCATCTGCTACGATTTACCACAGCAAATCGTTACCGGATCAGCAACGGATTTGGTTCTATGGGGCATTTTGTCACAGGTGTAGTAGGTGCTGCTTTGGCACGGAATGGCAAGGCTGTTGCCATTGTCGGAGATGGTGCCATGCTGATGAACAGCGAGGTAAACACGGCTGTAAAATATCAAGTTCCTGCCGTCTGGATTGTACTCAATGATGGGCACTATAACATCTGCGAACAGGGGATAGCATATCTAGGATTCAATAATGTAGATGCAACAATTCCACAGGCAGATTTCGTCAAGATTGCTCAGGGAATGGGAGCAGAAGGTATTCGGGTTGAAAAAGAAACTGACGTTCAAGTAGCACTAGAAAAAGCGATCGCGGCGAACGGCCCATTTGTGGTTGATGTAATCATAGATCCCACCCAAATAGCACCCACTCAAAGTCGTAATCTAAGCCTGATTTTACAGGGCGCTACCAACTATTAAGATAAGATAACAGAGAATTTTTTATATGGTGCATTTCCCAGTAGGTATTAGCTCAGTTGCACTAAGTTTTCCAACTATTAGACGTACCAATAACTATTACATAGAAAAGTACCCTGAGCTAATAGCTCAGACTGAACAAAAAGGACTGGCAAGGCTGTTTTCGCTGACTGGAAGCACTCCACTTAACGAGTTTGATCTGGAGATGTTGCCTTATCTTTCAGATCCCTTTCGAGGTACTGTTGAGCGCTGGCTGCTTAGTCATGAGGAGTCTTCGTTAACCTTGGAGTATCGCGCGGCAACAGATGCCTTGAATGCAGCTAAACTTTCAGTTAATGATATTGATTTGATGATTGTGGCCTCAGTTTGGCCGGAACAAATTGGATTTGGCAATGCCGCCTTTCTTGCCCGTAAACTCGGTCTTGTGGGTGCTGCATGGAATCTTGATGCAACCTGTGGGAGTACACCAGTTGTACTTCAAACTGCCTCTGCTTTGGTACGAGCGGGAGAGTATCGCAATGTACTCGTAGTTATTTCGTGTTCGTACTCTCGCGTTTGTGACGAGCAAGATACTGTGTCTTGGTTTCTTGGTGATGGGGCTGGAGCCTTTGTAGTCAGTTCACTCAAAGTAAATCAGGGTATCCTTGGCACTAAGACAGTTCATACAGGGGCGCTGTGTGAAGTGGTATCTACTGATCTGACAAAGGATGAACAAGGAAATTCACGACTTCGCATACAGACTGGTAAGGATGCAAAGGCTCTACGCGAAACGGCTGCGGAGTTTCTTTCTATATGTTGTGAGGGTGCGATCGCATCTGCTGGTGTAACGTTAGAGCAAATAGACTTTTTTCTTTTCAATACCCCTACTGCTTGGATGACACGCTTCTGCACGCGGCTACTAGGTATTAACCCAGAGCGCACGATCGATCTCTACCCTCTATATGCAAATATAGGGCCAGTACTGACTGTGGCAAATCTGTACCATGCTGCACATTTGGGTAAGATTCACGAAAATGACTTAGTTCTCATTTATGGTTCTGGTGCAGCAGGTGTTGCCTCTGCAAGTGTAATGCGCTGGGGTAATGTGGCGTTAGCCCCTCATCCTCTTGAAAGCTCTAAATTAGCCGAAAAATCTCTCTAAAAAGGAGCGGAATTTCTTACTGGCATCTTTATCAATAAAGGAGTTAAGCGTGCAAAGACGAATTATAACAACAGGATTTTTGCTGTTATCTTTGATATTTCCACTCAAAGTATTAGCAAAGGATTATGACAATATTTACGTCTTTGGAGACAGTTTGTCTGATACCGGGAATGTATTTAATGCCACTAATGGAATTATCCCCCCAAGTCCAACCTACTATAATGGGCATTTCTCTAATGGCCCAATTTGGGTTGATTATCTTGCCTCCGATCTAGGATTAACATTAAACCTGAAAAATAACTTTGCTTTTGGTGGTGCGACTACAGGAACTGAGAATATTGGTTTAGCTACCTTACCAGGATTGCAGCAACAGATAAATAACTTTGTAGCAGCAGAAACTGCCGATCCTAATGCTCTATATATTATTTGGGCTGGAACTAATGACTACCTAAGTTACTTTTTCGATGGTGAGCCAAATCCTAGCAATACAGTGGCAAATTTATCAACAGCGTTGACATCACTTGTTGCTGATGGCGCTAAAGATATCATGGTCGTCAACTTACCAGATTTGGGAAAATCGCCTTTTGCAAATTTCACCAATCAACGTTCCAACTTATTTAGCACATTTAGCAGCGAACATAACTCTAGCTTGAATACAGAACTCCAAGTTTTGAGCCAACAATTAAGTGCCGATGTCAATATTATAGAACTGAATGTTAATTCTCTATTTGATCGGATCATTGCCGCTCCAGAGGAATTCGGTTTTACAAACGTTACTAACTCTTGTATTAGCGAAGACTTATCAGTAGTGCCTATAGATATTCCCACACAACAAGTTTCCTGTAACCCTAAAGAATTTTTGTTTTGGGACGGAGTGCATCCTACAACTACTGCTCATAAGCTAATTGGAGAATTAGCATTCTCAGCGCTTCAGCCAGTACCAGTACCCGAAGCATCTGCTGGATTAGGAATGTTAGCATATAGCATTTTAGGTGCAGTTTCGCTATTGAAACGCAAAATAACTAATTGAATTAGCACTTGTTCCTAAGCTGGCTTAACTTTGTATTATGACTCTAATATTAAGTCCCCTTTAATACTCAACTGCTCCTAGAGCTTTTAAAGTATCCTTCTGAGACTCAGTTAAGCCACTTATGCTAGTGATATTCATTCCCTCATAAGGATTTTTACTTTTCAAAGTTTTTAAACATTCACCTGTTTGTACATCCCAAATTTTAATTGTCTCATCTTCGCTACAACTGACCACAGTCTGACCATCAGAACTAAAGGTAACTGACCAAACCCATCTAGTATGTCCTAATAGAGTTATTAAACAGCTACCTGTGCTAACATCCCAAAGCTTAACTGTTTGGTCTCCACTGCCACTCGCCAGTATGCGACCATCAGAACTGAAAGCAACTGAATATATAGTATTTGTATGGCCTTGCAAAGTTCTAATACACTGACCAGTAGTGACATCCCAGATTTTAATCGTTTGGTCTCCGCTACCGCTAGCTAGCATACCACCATCTGAACTGAAACCAACTGCCCAAACCCATTCGGTATGAGCTTGTAAAGTATAAAGGCATTTGCTAATGCGAATATCCCAGAGTTTTACTGTTCCGTCATGACTACCACTAGCTAATACATGACTGTCAGAACTGAAAGTGACTGACCATGTTCTACCACTATGTTCTCGTAAAATATTGAGGCATTCACCAGTGCTGACATTCCATATTCTTATTGTTTGGTCATCGCTACCACTTGCCAAAAAATAGCTGTCAGCACTAAAAGTAACTGATGTAACTCGATTACTATGTCCTTTCAATATTTTAAGACATTTACTATTATTTATATCCCATAACCTTAATGTTTGGTCTTCGCTACCACTAGCAATCAAGTGAGAATCAGGGCTAAAAACAACTGATGTAACTCTCCTATCATGTCCCCGGAAAATTTTGAGACACTTACCAGTAATAGCATCCCACACTGTCACTGTTTGGTCATTACTACCACTGGCAAGGAAATTATCGTTTGGGCTAACAGCAACTGACCATATCCCATTGTTGTAACCCTGGAAGGTCTTAATGCATCGACCAGTACTGATATTCCATAACTTTACCGTTTGGTCATCACTGCTACTAGCACAGATATTTTGATTTATACATATTGCTAACGACCATACCCTACTTTTATGTCCTTGTAGAGTTTTAAGGCATTGGCCAGTCACGAAATCCCATACCTTAACTGTTTGGTCTTCACCGCAACTAACAAGAGTGCTACCATCGACGCTAAAGGTAACTGAATGTACCAAGTCTGTATGCCCCTGCAAAGTTTTAATACATTTACCAGTATTTGTGTCCCAAAGTTTAACTGTTTGGTCATGGCTAGCACTAGCTAGTGTATTACCGTCAGGGCTGAAAGTAACTGAGTATACCCACTGAGTATGACCGTCTAAAGTGTGAATACATGAATTGCTGTTAATATCCCACAGCCTTACCTTATAGTCATCATTTCCACTTGCCAACACATCACCTTTGGGACTAAAGGCAACAGACCATACACTACAACCATTTTCCTGTAATGTTTTGAAACATTTGCCTGTACTGATATTCCACAGTTTCACTGTTTGGTCATCACTGCCACTAGCAAGAACGTGATTGTCAGGACTAAAAGTGACTGAACGAACCCCACCACTATGACCCTCAAAAGTTTTTAAGCACTGACCAGTACTGGTATCCCACAGCTTTATTGTTTGGTCATTACTGCCACTAGCAAGAACTTGACCGTCGGGACTAAAAGTAACTGACCAAACCCAACCAGTATGCCCCTTACAAGCCATAAGTTGCTGACTGTTGGCAACTTCGTACAAGCGAATTTCTCCATTGGTATCACCAGTAGCTAGAAGTTTACCATTCGGGCTAAAGGCTACTGAAAAAATACCACCAAAGGTTTCAATAAAAACACATTTAGCTAGATGAGCATGAGCAAAATTTACATTATGCAACTTTATATGCTGCAAATCGGCTTGCCAAATAGTTAGATGAGAAAAATCATAACTACTGAGATCAGTTTCTAAATGACAAAGCAAGTTAAAGATATTTCCTGCTGTATAACTTTGTTCTAGAGGGGATATCTCTCGTAGCGTTGCTAAAATTTGAGCTAAGTGATTTTCTAAGTTTTTTTTACTTCTAAAGGCAGTAAGCAGCCAATCTATAACTGGTTTGATGATAAAGCGAATTTGAGTATCCCTAACATATTCTTTTGCTGTTGCTTTTGTTAGAGCTTTACTCCTAAATAAATAAATATTCTGAGTTAGAATCTCTTCACATACATGTTCTATCAACTTAGTAGTTACATACTCCATGACCACAGGTTGGAGGGTAAAAACTAATCCAGTTTTTCCAATCAGCGTAGGCGTAGCTTTCTCGATTAGCGATCGCCTTCCCAGCGATTCTATCGCCTCTAGTAATTTTGATTGTGCAACTGGTGAGGTAATATC
Organism: Nostoc sp.; assembly: GCF_036917465.1. Lineage (GTDB taxonomy): Bacteria > Cyanobacteriota > Cyanobacteriia > Cyanobacteriales > Nostocaceae > Nostoc. Next base: position 96,599 of record NZ_JBALDL010000087.1, on the reverse strand, counting down.
ATCTCGCAATTCTGAGAGTGTAGCCGACTCACGATTAATCGCTAGCCAGTACATAATATCCTTTTCTAAATCTGACAAGCGCTCAAACTGCTGCTCTAAAACATCACGAATGTCGCCAAAAACAGCCGTGTCTTGCTGCAAAAATTCAGTGATATTACCACCAAAAATATCTTGAATGGTTGTAGCAACTATCTTTAGGGCCAGTGGATTGCCTGCGTAGCGCTCAATCATTACTTTCCATTCATCCTCTACCGCACATAGCCCTTTAAGTTTTAAGATTTCTTGCCCTTCTGCCACCTTCAAGCCACTCAGTGGTATGGAGCGAACAGATAATGCTTCTCCTTCCAGTAATGCCACTTCTTTCGGTTTTTCCCGACTAGTCAGCACTAAACAGCTTTGGTGAGTTGCTTCTCCTATCCGTCTTAAAAGCTCACCATATTCTTCATGTCCTTCTCGATAAAGTCCCGCGCGGCTACCACTGCGGAGAATTGACTCTGCATTATCAAGAATCACTAAACAGCGATGATTTTGCAAATAATAGAGGAGTCGTGATACGCGATCGCTAAAGCTTTCTGGTAAGTTACCTTCTGTTTCTTGTTCGTCAGATAGAAATTGAATCAGGTTACTGAGAATAATTGTAACAGGTGGGGCTTCTCGTAGCGATCGCCAGATCACATACTCAAAGTTGTCCTGAATTTGTTGAGCAAGTTTTACAGATAGAGTAGTTTTCCCAATCCCTCCTATTCCTAATAGTGCAACTAATTGGCAGTGTTCATTCAGAATCCATCGCTCCAGCGTAGTCAGTTCTTCAATACGTCCATAAAAAACCGAGTTAAAGATAGCTTCTCCCCAATCTACACGATTAGTTGAGCTTGAATAGTCACTTTTATCTATTTTTAAGTGGAAAACTGAAAAAAGCTTTTCAATAGTCTGTTTATCAACTCCTCCTTCTCGATTAAATACTTTCGAGATGGTAGCAGAATATAACCCAGAGCGGACACTCATTTCTTCAAGAGTATACCTGTTTCCAAAATTCTCTTTTGCTTCTGATTGATGCTTTGCTTCCTTAATTTTTTGTAACCCCTTGGTAGTAAGTGCAACGCCACGCTTGCGTCTCCAATTCTGTAAAGTCATGTATTAACTCACTATTGGTGTAATCACCTTTGACTAAAAGGAATTATCTACTAGGTTGCTATAAATATGAGGTGATAGCTATCACAAATAAATAACCTCATATTGCAGAGGATTTAAAACATAATATATTAACAAGAATCTTTACTGATAAAACCATCTTTTGCAATCTACTAGTCTCGGTAATTCAATACCACTTGCTCAACAGACAATCTACTTTATAGGACATTAGTGACATAAACTCTTTAGCTAAAAGTTTCTAGTACCACAGGTAACGGCAGATTCATTACGTATATATTATTTATTTGCTACCTTAGCTTTTCAGTAAGATATTTGGGCAGAAAGCTTAAGTTCAATCTAAAAATCCCGATTTTCACTGGTAAAGACAGTTCGGAATTGGCAATCTTGATAAAGAAAGCTTGTATATATCTAGACTATCAATCAATGAATAAAACTACTGCACTTAAATCTTCCCGTTTGGCAACCTCCAGTAAAAAAAGGGCGCTTAAGCGAATTACCTTAAGCTTGACATCAGATGAAGCTCAAAACCTTGAAAAGTATTGTGAACAGACAGGTAGATCCGCAATAGATGTGATTCGGGAACTCATTCAAGCTCTACCTTGACCTGACTTTTCATGCCAAGTCTATACAGCCCAAGTCTAAAAGAGCCTGTCTTAAGTATATAAAAGAATAGACAACCTTGTACAAGAGGGTAAAACTTTGTCCAGGGTTTTATTTTATCTAAAAATAGGATGAATTCGTGAATGAATCAAGTATGACAGTTAAAATACTTCAGCATCCTTGATAAATCTGAAAAACTTCTGATAAAACGTACATCATCAAGTCAAGAACATGATCGATGGGGTATCCACAAGTAAACGTAAGAAACAGAAGGCTGGATTAAATAGTAAATGTTTGATGTTGGTTTTGGAGTGCTTTGTAGCAACTATCAAATACAAGGTTGAGGAAATTGATGGTGTGTTTGTGAAAGTTCCAATACAAGCTAGAATTTTTGTATTCGACTAATTAGACGAATATTGTCCGATCAGTCTAACTCTCATTACTATTAGTTAACTCGACAAAAATATTTGCAAATAAAATAATTAACTCTGCTAAGAAACAGTAATAATAATGCTATTGTATTTATTTGGCAATAAATGCCTAAAATTAGGATTTATCCCAAACCAAGGTTTTTCTCTAATTCAGAGGAGATTTGAGGCACTTATTTATCTCCCTAAACCATGCCACTTGCTCCACTTGAAGAAACTTCTTTTCTCCGATATAATCCCTCCCTCTGTAAGAATATCGTAAGTAGATTGGCGTAAAAATTTGTCGTTGGGATAAACCAGGAGGCTGGAGGGGAGAGGATTTTAGTCTAGTTTATCTTTCTTTACATAGTTCGGTTTTATTATGCAAACTTACTTAGTCTTTACCCTTAAAAAAGGTAAAACCGAAATCTAATTCTCCTTTTTTAAAGGATACTTAGAAGGATATAAAATTATTTCATATATCAATAGCATAAGTTTCAAACATTTTTTAAGCATTGTTAATTGCAATCAATTTAAAATTAACAATGTGACAAAAACCTTAACCTAAATTTGTACTAATTTTAACTAAATCTTTGCCTATGCTGTATCCCCTAGTAAGAAGATTGTGTAGTAACTAGAGGAAAATACAGTATTACTATCGGATTTTAGATGTATTATTACCATTAACCTAGAGCTAGAAGTCAAATTGGAGGTTCTTGCGAGTTGCTGTTTACTGCATTAAGGACTGGAGATTTATGAAACTGCAACTGATCCAATTACACATCCTTTGAGACAAATTCACTGGAGCGTAGACTCAGAAGACGTACAGATCCTACTTGTATAGAGGAAACCATGTGTCTACGCCTACAGCATGACATTTGCATATTTTCTGTGGAGTTTTCTTAACTATTCTTGAGGAGTAAAAATGCTTGAGGCTATCGCTGTTGCTTGGTTATTACTGTTTTTTGGGGATTTTCTATCTACATTCATTTACCACGTACCCGAGCACGTTTTTGGTAGCCTTCATTTAAAAACGCACCACTCCTGGAAAAAGGACTTCCGCCACTACGCTATTTTGACTTTTAATCCCCAGGTTCTTTTAGATGGGATATTGGGAGCTTTGCCTTATGTACTCATGGCAGTACTTTTGTGGTCTTTCTCTCCCATTGGCGTTATTTCGGGATTACTGCTTGGTCAGTTTCATGTATGGTGGAGACACATAAGTGTACTGGGTTGGCAAACTCCAAGGCCGATAAATATTTTATGCCAAATTCTATTTGTTACTACTCCTGAGGGACACTGGTTACATCATCACAAAACTAATTTAGGTTTCGGTGATATTTTCACCTTCTTTGAACAACCTGCACAAATGTGGTTACGCTGGCTTCGGTTACTCAGAATTCGTTTTCGCTACTCTCGCATCTAACTGAAGCTAACGCTGATCTCAATACTTTTTAAAAGTACCAAAAGAGGCTGCGATCGCAGCCTCTTTTTGTCCGCTATTTATATTTTACAGTCTCAGAAATGCGCTAGCAACAAGAGATATCAATCGACCATAGAATTAAATCTATGCCTTTATCTAATTTATTAAAGCTTTACTTATGGTTTTTCTAGGGCGTGTCATCAAAGAATGAGCCAGTTACACAAACGGAAGCATACCCTGTTAAGGAGTTTCAGGGTATTTGCTACCACTCAACTTCGCTGTTACATCGCCAATATTTTTGGGAAAACTAGTCTTAATTAGTAAATTACTATATCCCTAGATTTTTATGAGAATTCATCTCTTTTTCGGAGATGCTCGGCATAGCCTGTTTATCCGTTTGCAGAGCGTCCCACAGGGAAAGGGTACGGATAGTTACGGTGAAGAAGGTAGGAGACAGCATAGTGCAGCAGTAGCGAGTCCGCGATCGTCGGCAGGAGGCAGAAGGTTGCAATATAGTGTAGGCTTCTTTCCTATCCGAGAGGCTGCGCGATCGCAACTGGTAGAAAGAGAGAAAATATCCGTCTTGAAAAAATTAGCGGCAGAGGTGGTAGATAAAATTAATAACCTGGTTGGCTTGAATGCAGTCAATTTAGATGAGGTATTTTATGTCAGCAGTTAACCTCAGAAAGATTCTCAATAAAAAAGAGTTGCCATCTCTCCTTCATAACTTAGTTTACCAATTCAACATTGCAATTGATGTTGAACTGGTAGATGGCACAAAACTAATTAGTATTGGAAAGCAAACTACCGAAAACCGGTATCCAATCGAGGTGCCAGGAGAAATCATCGGTTGGGTTGTTGGGGAAGAACAGGCAACTCTACTGGCAACTTTGCTCTCGTTTCTGGCCAAGCAGGAAGCTGAGAAGAAAGTACTCGCCATAGAATTGCTGGAGCGATACCAGGAAATTGATTTGTTTGAGGATATCTCAACTAAACTCACCACAAGTTTAGATCCGCGACAGATTGCCCAACTTGTGCTTCAAGAATTGAGTCAATTGATTGAATCGTCTGGGGGGATAATTTTGCTCCTGAGTTCAGATGGAACTCCATTTGAAATCATCGCCGAATTTGGAGTGTTTTTTGACGACAGTCAGCCGGAACCAGGTAAGGGAATTATTGGCAACATTATCCAATCCAACCGGGCTGAACTGATCAATGATGTGCAAGCCGATCCTCGATTAGAGGGGGAAACAAACCTTAGTGCCATGATTTGCGTACCGTTACGAGCCAAGGAGCGGGTACTTGGAGCGATCGCTATTGGCACATCCCAAACTGAATCATACAAAGCCGAACACCTGAAACTTGTGAGTATCTTTGCCTCTCAAAGTGCGATCGCTATTGACAAAGCTTTACTTTACGAGCAAAGCACTCAAGCAGCAGTCCAGGCAAAAGCCCAGACACAGAAGCTTCAGCAAGCTCTCCACGATCTGCAATTGGCTCAAACTCAGTTAATCCAAAGCGAAAAAATGTCCAGTCTCGGACAACTCATTGCCGGAGTTGCCCACGAAATCAACAACCCGATTAACTTTATTTGCGGCAATTTAAAATATGTTGCCGAATATTCCCAAGACTTGTTACACGTATTGGAAAAGTATCAGAACTTCCTACCTGTTATTCCTCCAGAGTTGGAATCAGAGTTAGACAATATAGACCTGGAATTTATCATGCAGGATCTCCCCAAACTGCTAGATTCGATGAAACTGGGCACCGATCGCATCGTAGAAATTGTCCAATCCCTGAAAAACTTTTCCCGCCATGATGAAGCCAAAATGAAAGCCGTGAACATCCATGATGGCATCGACGGAACATTAATGATTCTTCACCATCGCTTAAAAGCAGATGTTCGCCGTCCAGCAATTGAAATCCTTAAAGATTATACCAAGCTTCCCTTAATTCAATGCTATCCCGGACAGTTAAATCAGGTGTTTATGAACATCCTGGCAAATGCCATTGATGCGCTCGAAGAGTCATTAGTCATTAGTCATTGGTCATTGGCATCAAACGAATCACAAGTAACAAATGACAAAGGAGAAAGGATACTTCCGACCATCACTATTCGTACCAAAGTCCTTGATGGGCAGTGGGTTGTGATTCGCATTGCCGACAATGGCCCAGGCATGAAGGAGGAAGTCATCCGCCGCATTTACGATCCCTTTTTCACCACGAAAGATATTGGTAAGGGAACCGGCTTAGGCATGGCAATCAGTTACCAAATTATTGTAGACAAACATGGAGGAATGCTCAAGTGTCGTTCTCAACCAGGTGAAGGCACAGAATTCTGGATTCAGATTCCTTTAAATTGTGCAGTGGCGGACGCTGCTGAAGAAGAGAATTATACGTTTGCCTTGCCAACTGCCACAACGGAATTATCGCATACACCCGATGCCGACGGCTTCATTGCATCAACAGTTCCAATGCTCAAACCCACAGATTTGCTGATCCGCCATACTCAATTGATCCAGCGACTTTCACAGCACAATCCAGACGTGGAAACTGCATCACCCGATCAAATTTACCAGATGTTCCAACGCCACCCAATTTCGTTAAAGCTTTACGCCACTTTGTTGTCTTGTTTCTGTTATTCTAACCCTACCGAAATACGCCACTAGAGAAACTTCAACTATGTTTAAGCAATTTGATGAATACAACAGTCAGCTTGCTTCCACGAAGTAGTACCACAAGGCCATCGTAGACATCGCACTATTAGGAATTATCAACACAAATCTGGTTACACTTGGTTAATAGATCAACGGTTAACAGTACTCATGTCAGGATAGCGTTCACCTGCTGCTACACCTTTTGGCGCAACTGCTTCCAGTCGATTCAACTCTTGTTCAGTCAGAGTAATTTCGGTAGCTGCAACATTCTCTTCTAAGTAGGTACGGCGTTTTGTCCCAGGAATTGGCACAATATCTTCTCCTTGAGCCAATAGCCATGCTAGTGCAAGTTGACTAGCAGTTACTCCTTTTTCGGTGGCAATTGCCTTCACTTGCTCGACTAATTGTAGGTTCTTATAAAAATTCTCGCCTTGAAAGCGAGGAGCATTTCTGCGATAGTCATCAGAAGCTAGATCGTCAGGGCTAGCGATCGCACCTGATAGAAATCCTCTTCCTAATGGGCTATAGGCAACAAACCCAATTCCTAATTCCCGCACAGTAGGTAAAATTTCATCCTCTGGCTCTCGACTCCAAAGCGAGTATTCTGTTTGCAGTGCCGCAATCGGGTGAACTGCCACAGCCCGCCGAATCGTCGCCGGAGCAGCCTCTGAAAGCCCTAAATAACGCACTTTTCCCAGCTTTACTAACTCTGCCATTGCTCCTACGGTATCTTCAATGGGTACGGTTGTATCTACCCGATGTTGATAATAGAGGTCAATCACTTCCACTCCCAGACGTTTTAGCGAGGCATCGCAAGCTTGATGGACATATTCGGGTTTGCCACTAATCCCTTTCCAACCACCATCTTCTGTGCGGACATTACCAAATTTGGTTGCTAATACTACTCGATCTCGGCGATCCTTAATGGCTTTGCCTACTAATTGCTCATTAGTAAAAGGCCCATACATATCAGCAGTATCAAGAAAATTAACTCCAAGTTCCAATGCTCGATGAATTGTTGCGATCGCCTCAATTTCATCACGACCACTATAAAACTCGGACATTCCCATGCAACCAAGTCCGATGGCTGAAACTTCTAACCCAAGTTTCCCTAGCTTTCTGGTTTTCATCAAATAGTCTCCTAGTGAGTCAGAGAAAATCTACTCCTTCAGCATTATCCCTTTCTTTATCACTTAGTCATCTACACTTAGAAGTATTTATTGGAAAAATATACATAATCATAAACTTGAAATAATACGAACCCCTTTTTCACACATAGTTTCTTTTAGATGCTGATAGATAGCATCATCATGAACTAGCAAACCCTGTTTAGTTTTCGTATTTACAATTAAATATCTTGGTTCTTTTTCTGAAGGTGAAGTATTGAATTTTAAGAGTGCCCAATCAGAGTCCAAGCCATTCTTCCATAGATATGAAAATTCTTCTAAGTTGGTGTTCATGTCAATGCTTTTTTTAAACTAAATCTTACTTAGCAAAGAAAATTGTAGAGTGTGTTAGAACGGAGTTCGTAACGCACTATTATCAAGGGTTTGATGCCGTACTCTCTGCGCTCACATCCTACGTATATTTTCAGAAATCAAACCGGATTCCTATAGAAACCTAGAAGATATTTAACGTAGTTTTAAGGTTTCAAGCAATCTTTTTGCTTCTAAAACCCCAAAAATTGGTCTAATCTGAAAAACCTACCCATAAGAGCCTCGCCTGTTTATTCAGAAGCGAATTCTGGGAAACCTTAATTTGTGAGAGCGGGAGGCTTTTGCCAGAAGGAACTAGAATTAGGAAACACCTAGCTGGGTTCTTCTGAATTTTGAAATTAGGAGTGCATGTGTGCCAAAATCCCCTAAATATTTGCTGATTGGCTCAACGGAGACTTATAGCGGTAAATCTGCAACTGTTCTGGGTTTGTCTCATCAGCTACAGCAAAAAGGACTGGATATTACCTACGGTAAACCGCTTGGTACGTGTCTAAATTCGTCTAGTGGAACCGTAATTGAGGAAGATGTCCAATTCATCGCTCTTAGCCTCAATTTGCCGGAAAACCGTGTCGCACCTACAATGCTGGCTTTGGATGAACTAAATGTGCAGAAGCGCTTACGAGGGGAAGACAAAACCGATTATCAGCAGTCTCTAGTACAGCAATATTTGCATAAATCTCAAGGAGATTTGGTGTTACTGGAGGGGCCTGGTGATTTTTCTGAAGGCAATTTGTTTGACTTGTCTTTGCTGCAAATGGCTGAAGTATTGGATGCTGGTGTGCTGTTGGTAAGCCGCTATAAATCGTTGGTTTCGGTCGAGGCGCTATTGGCTGCTAAAGGGCGTGTGGGCGATCGCTTGATGGGAGTTGTGATCAATGATATCCCTGTCACCCAACTAGAAGCGGTTGACACTCTCTTGCGTCCATTTTTGGAACAGCAGGGTATTCCCGTGCTAGCAATGCTGCCGAATAGCGATTTGCTCCGTAGTATAAGTGTTGGCGAACTGGTGAAACAGTTAAAGGCTGATGTTCTCTGTCGCAACGATCGCATGGATTTGCTGGTAGAAAGTTTGGCAATTGGAGCAATGAATGTCAACTCTGCTGTCAAGTATTTCCGCAAACGCCGAAATATGGCAGTTGTAACCGGAGGCGATCGCGTCGAAATTCAGCAAGCCGCTTTGGAAACATCTACCCAATGTTTAATTCTCACCGGGCAACTACCGCCGCCGCCGTTCATTCTCAGCCGTGCTGAAGAACTAGAAATCCCCATTTTATCTGTTGACTTAGACACCCTCACCACTGTCGAAATTGTTAACCGCACTTTCGGACAAGTCCGCCTCCACGAACCGATTAAGGTTCACTGCATTCGCCAGTTAATGTCTGAGCATTTTGACATTGAACGCCTGTTATCTAAACTGGGTTTAACTCCAGCAGCAGCATTGTCTTAGATTCATCAAGCTCAACAATTAAGAGCATCTATGCTCAATTATCAGGTAGGAGCCTGTATTCCTGGCGAAGATAAAGTCGGCACGCTGTCACCTCAGAGGCGATCGCGTACCGTCTCCCTCCGCACCGTAATCGAGTTATTCAACCAAACAATCGAAAAATTGTAGCAATGTCTAACTCAAGTTTTTCTCGCACCTACACGCTGTTTGGTAAAATGTCTGGGTCGTTTAATCGGATTATGTCTATCTTTGAGCCAATCAACAGACCTTATTAAACTCGATACATTAGCACAAGAACTGGCGACAATCCAACAAACGGGTTCCAAAAAAATCGCCTTGTTGGGTTCTCGTCACGTTCCAATTACGCATCAGAATCTGATTGAAATGATGACTTATGCCCTAGTTCTATCGGGTAATCGCATCATTACTTCTGGTGCTACAGGTACAAATTCAGCCGCCATTAAGGGAGCAACGCGGGCTGATGCAAATTTGTTGACGGTGATTCTACCCCAAAGCCTGGAACGCCAGCCTTTGGAATCGCGCCAGCAACTAGAACAGGTAATGCATTTAGTGGAAAATCCCAGTAATGATAATCTGTCTCTTGCGGAAGCTAGTTACCTGTGCAACAAGGAAATTGTCTCCCGTTGCCAGCAACTAATCTGTTTTGCGTTTCACGACAGCCGCACCTTGTTGCAAACTTGTCAAGATGCAGAAGAACAAAGAAAAGTGGTGACGCTTTTCTACTTTGATTAGTCATTTGTCATTTGTCTTTTGTCATTTGTATTTGACTGATGACTAATGACCGATGACTCATGACTAATAACCAACAACAATAAGTAATGATAATTTTTTTGTACTCGATCGCTGCTGCTGTCGTTCTGATTTACCTGCCTTTTTTGGTAGTAGCTTATGCCCGTGTGCGGATTGGCAAGGAAATGCTTGCTACTCCTCGCGCGATGGTTGATAAATTGCCGCCTTATGCCCAACGAGCGACTTGGGCACATCAGAACACCTTTGAAGCCTTTATGGTATTTGCCGCAGCAGCATTAATGGCTTATGTAACTGGTGTAAATTCTACTACAGCACAAATAGCTGCGATCGCCTTTGTGGTAGCTCGTTTGCTATACTCAGTTTTTTATATTTTGAATATACCCCTTTTGCGATCGCTCATGTTTGCTACTGGCATAGTTAGCTCTATCACTCTTATCTTCTTGAGCATCATCCAAGCTACTAATTAAGTGGGGGATGGGGACTGGGGAATGGGGACTGGGGACTGGGGAATGGGGACTAGGAAAATATTTTCTAACCAATGTCCAATCCAAAATCTAAAATCTAAAATCTAAAATGTTTTATGGCTTCTACATTTTCCTTTGACATTGTGAGCGACTTTGACCGACAAGAGTTAGTTAATGCTGTCGATCAAGTTATCCGAGACATCAAAGGTCGTTACGACCTCAAAGATACTGAAACTACTGTTGAGTTGGTCGAAGAAAGCATTAACGTTAGTACTGACAGCGAATTTACCTTAGATTCTGTACACACCGTCCTGCGAGAAAAAGCCGCCAAGCGTAACCTTTCCCAGAAAATCTTTGAATTTGGCAAAGTTGAATCAGCTAGCGGTAATCGCGTGCGTCAAGAAATCAAACTCAAAAAAGGCATCAGTCAAGAAATCGCCAAACAAATTTCCAAATTGATTCGGGATGAATTCAAAAAAGTACAAGCCTCAATCCAAGGTGATGCTGTGCGGGTTTCTGCCAAATCTAAAGATGACTTACAAGAAGTTATGCAGCGACTAAAACAAGAAGACTACCCGGTAGCTTTGCAATTTACAAATTATCGCTAAAAAATTCGTAATTCGTAGTTAAAATTTCAATTACGAATTACGAATTACGAATTATTTTAAGCCCCTCCGCCAATACTTTTTTGAAATGCCGGACGCTCAGATAACTGCTTGATATAGTTCAACACCTCTGGGTAAGCGCTGAGGTCTAGCTTCAGCATTATGGGAATATAACTCAGAATAGAACCCACTCCCACATCAGCAACAGTGAACTCATTACCCAGCAAAAAAGGCTGCTTACTGAAAATTTCATTTAACACATTCAACAAGCGGGGCATTTCTCGCTCCCGATTTGCTTCTACAAAAATCCCTGTAGCTAGGGTAGAATTGCCAAACAACACCCACTGGGAAAATACAGCACGTTCTTCTAGTGAAAGTGGACTTTTACTGTACTTCTCGGCAAGATACAGCAAAATTGCTCCAGATTCCCAAAGCTGAAAATCCCCATCAACAATTGCTGGAACTTTACCAACTGGGTTAATCGCCAAATATTCAGGCTTGAGGTGTTCACCCGCTTGCATATCGAGTTTGACGAATTCGTAAGGAACTTGGATTTCCTCTAAATACCATTGAACAATTGACGCTCGACTACGAGCGCCTCCGTAAAGTTTGAGCATAATTACTTAAAGAACTTTGTGAGTGTGAGAATGCTGTTTAACGTTATCTTCTTTCGTTACAACTCTAGCGGCATTTAGCACCCGTTTGCGCTCAATGGAATACTTAAATTCAGTGTAATTTGTACCTAATGGAATCATGGATTTTGCAGATTCACGACGCTTGTAGGTACGAGCTACTGCAAATGCTCGTGGCACAAATTCTTCTCCAAACTGAGCCGACTCTGGAAAGCCATCTGGTAGGAGTTGTGAATCGCCATCTAACACAGATCCCAAAGTTGTTGCATGAGCCAGCTTATAGGAGGTAGGAATGCCCTTTAAAAGCGCTTCTAAAGCCGCAGAAGGAATCGGTTCTATAACTTCAATTTGATAAACTTCTCCATCTTCTTTGACGAAGCAGGTTGCCAAGCCGATAACAATGTAGTCATCGGTTGCTAAATCGGGGGCGTTGGGATAGGAAATTGCGGTTGTCATCAGAAAATTTCTCAAAACTTAAAAATTAAATCTAGATACTGGGGCATTGGGATTGGGCATTGGGCATTGGGGATTGGGGATTGGGCATGGGGCATTAGTTCTTTATTCTTTCTCCCCCTGCTTCCCCTGCTTCCCCTGCTTCCCCTGCTTCCCCTGCTTCCCCTGTTACCTCATCTCCTCTCTACCTTCTTTCTCATCTTTAAAAGAACGGCTTGTTGGCATTCTACCAATTTGTCGCTCTCACTACTTGACCAGTCTTTGAGATTGACATCTGCTATTTCTGGAATTCACCTGTGGGATCAAGTATCCATGATTAGGTTTGAGGAGCAATTGTTTATTTAAGGCGTAGATTTCTCTTGTGCGGCTAGGTTAAGTTCTCTCTTTAGATGGCTTTTTTGTAACCCTAAATACCTTAAGAATAGACACAGTGGTAAAACCACTACCCATCAAAAACTAGAATTTAATTTCACAAAGCAGCGATTTCAGGCAGGGAAAGATGAATATTAACTCATTTTTAGCTGACGATGACCAGCAAAGCAAGCAATATCAATATGTTTTAAATAATACAAATAAAGTCCAAGAGCAGAGGAAAAACGATCGCAGCACATCTACTTTAGGGAATAACGATTTACGCTCTTTTGCTTTTAAGTCGGCTCAACAAGGAGATTATACTGAAGCGATCGCACTTTTAAGCCAACTAATTTACCGCCATCCGCACAATGCCGTTGATTACAACAATCGGGGGCTAATTTATTTCCAAAGTGGTGAAAGACCAAAAGCGTTTTCCGATTATAACACCGCCCTCAAGCTTAATCCCTATTTGGCTAGTGCTTATAATAACCGGGCAAATTACTACGCGGCTAGTGGAGAATTAGCAGCAGCACTTACCGACTACGATCGAGCAATTGATTTTAATCCTTGCCATGTCCGGGCGTGGATTAACAGAGGCATTACCTGGCGTGACTTAGGGCAATATGAAGAGGCAATTGAGAATTTTGAGGTAGCACTGCTTTTCGGTCAACTAGAAGGTCATATCTGGGCTGAACGCGGCAGAACTTACCATCTTTGGGGCGACTGGAATTGTGCGATCGCTGATTACCGTCGCGCCCTCACTCAACTGCCCTCTCTCAAAACAACAAAGGACGTTACTGGTTCTCGTTTGCGTTTACAAATCGAAAATTGGCTAAACGATTTGTTATCTCCTGAGCATCCTATTTGGTAGATGAGTTATACTAGGGGATTCAAAATTCAAAATAATTGATTAAATTTTGAATTAGATTTTACTAATAGATGATAACTACATAGCTATTCAAAAATTAGCTATTAACCATTATTTATTAGCAATAATATAAATTAACACCCGGTTTTTACGTACCTAAAATCACAAGAAACCTAAATTAATCCCAAATTCGCCATTGAGCTTAAGGTGATGATTGTGTCTGTGCATCTTCTTGGCGATCCTTATTCATCACCACAACCCGACGCTGGCTAGGATCGAATCGGTATCCTTGTTGTTGCATAATGCTTCTAGTTTGCTGAGGATCGAAGTTACGGCTAAATTCCGTTTGCAAACCATTGACGTGTGCTTCCATCAACTTGACTTCAGTACTAATTTCTCGCAACTTTTCTTGCTGTAACGAATGATAAGGCAAAAGTTGTGCCAAAGCAGATGCTGCAACGGCTGTAACAACAAGATTAACCGCTATCTTGGCTGTGCTTTCTAGTGCCATCACCTGGTAAGAACGTTGACGAAGATGCCGCTTTGGTCGAGGAATGACTCGGCGTTTTTGTATAGGTTGTAACGGTGGTCTGGAGGGTTGAATCGCGTTCATAATGCTAAAAAATAACCTCGCTGAGTGAAGGGAAGCACTGTAAAAGCGCTCTGGCGCTAATTACTGCTTGATTTAGCTGTCATATTACTTCATTTTTTTGAAATCGCTACAAGTGTTGCACCAGTTAAAAAATAACCTGGCTTACGTAAGTGCCAGTTTCCTAGTTACTTATGGCAGAAAGCCACAAGAAGAAAGGAAATTGCACCCCGTACTGCCAGGATTATTAGCTTTTCAACTGTGTCACATCGAAGCGTTATTTGTAAAGTTCTGTGGCTAATCGCCAAGCTAGAACTCCTGGAATCAGCGCCACAACGAGAGCGATGTAGACTTGAGTATCCGAGATGGAAGATATCTGAGCGATGTACAGAGTATCTAAGATAGGCATGGCTGAAAACCTCCTAACCTGAATAGATTTTGAACAGTTCGTTTACTACTTTTCCTTGTTTTGCCAGGATTGGGGAATATCTTGTTACAAGATGCAACAAAAGCAGTTATTAGTCAGTAGTCTTTATTTATTCTGCATTAAAAAAATTTATAAAAATTATGAATTTGTATTTGGGTATCGACTTCGGCACATCTGGCGCACGCGGCGTAGTGATTGACGAGGAAGCCTCTTCTATTCAGGCTGAGGTGCGATATCCCTTCCAAGACTCATCAGCCGCCGTTACGCCCAAAATCTGGCAAGAGGCTTTGTTTGTGCTGGTGGAACAAATACCTGACCAATTACGGCGAGAAATTAAAGCGATCGCAATTAATGGGACTTCTTCCACCGTCTTGCTGGTCGATGCTGCTGGCAACCCAACAGATGCACCATTGCTATATAACGATGCGCGGGGATCATTGGTGCTAGAGCATTTGAAGAGTATAGCACCCCCTAATCATACCGTATTAAGTGCCACATCTAGCCTAGCTAAACTTTTGTGGATGAGACAATTACCCTCTTTTAGTGAAGCTAGATATTTCCTGCATCAAGCAGATTGGCTGGCGTTTCTCCTAGATGGACAGTTGGGGATTAGCGATTACCATAATGCTTTAAAGCTGGGTTATGACGTAGAAGAGTTGAAATACCCAGAATGGTTAGAAAAGTTGCAAATACCGATTCAGCTACCCAAAGTTTTAACTCCTGGTACTCCTATTGCCGAATTGCGCCCTGAAATTGCGGATAAATTCGGTTTCCGCCGTGATTGTCTAGTGTGTGTAGGTACAACTGATAGTATTGCGGCTTTTCTCGCCAGTGGTGCAAAATTACCCGGTGAAGCCGTAACTTCCCTTGGTTCAACATTGGTACTAAAGTTGTTAAGTTGCACCCGTGTCGAAGATGCCAGATATGGAATTTACAGCCATCGTTTGGGGGATTTGTGGCTGACTGGTGGTGCTTCTAATACTGGGGGTGCAGTACTGAAGCAATTTTTCACAAAGGCTGAGTTAGAAAGCCTTAGCAGTGAGATTGATCCTTCAATTGCCAGCGAGTTAGATTATTATCCATTATTGAAGGTTGGCGATCGCTTCCCCATTAATGATCCCAATCTCCCCCCACGATTGGAACCACGCCCAAATAACCCAGTAGAATTTCTGCACGGGTTGTTAGAAAGTATTGCCCGCATAGAAGCGCGAGGGTATGAATTGTTGCAGCATAAGGGCGCAGACAAGTTAAGTCGTGTTTATACTGCTGGTGGTGGTGCTGCAAATGACACTTGGACTGCAATTAGAGCGCGTTATTTGCAGATTCCTGTAGTAGCGTCAGTGTATACAGAAGCGGCTTACGGGACGGCGCTGTTGGCGATGGAAGGGCTAAACAGGAGTAATTGTGTAACTATCTTTTCGTAGATATTTTATAAATCAGTATCTATCCCAGTGACAATCTACATATCTCGGACGATACTGGGGTGATTAGATACCGGACTATAGATTACCAGGTTCACAATCTGGGCAGCTATTCGGGGATGGGTGCTTCGCCGCAAGCGAATGTCATCTATCCCCTTTACTAATTATTGGTGTGAGTTCTGAGAGATTAGGAGAAAAAGGTTTTTTAAGAAGGTTTGACCTGCGCGATCGAGATTATCATCTAGGCAAAAGGTGAGGCTGCGGACTCGAATTTTATCACTTTGAATATCTAGTGGCTGTGTCAGATTTTTGGGGTATATCAAATAGGCTTGCGTGCATTTTGTTGTGTTAGCGTAGCTGATCATTTGATGAATATCTATATTTTCTGCCTGTTCAGGGACTTTATACTTTGTATCTAAAACTGCTATTGTTTTGCCAGTAGCAGCATCACACAGTAATATATCTATACTAAAGTGTCGATTTTGACTAATTTTTATTGAATGTTGCTGTTTGAAAAAATAGCCTTGTGGCGCGTTTTTCTGAAGCAATTCTGCAACAAAAAGTTCATATAAATATGCCATATCGACGAGAAAGGGTAGGGTTTTATAATTTCCCATCTCATGAATGGGACTACTATTTTCTAAAAAGAATCGGCATAAAATATGTAATAGTCGATAGTCTTCATTGAGGCGATTGTACTGTCTTCTAATACAATCTTTTGCACTACAAGGTTGCAGCGTTATTAATCCTTGTAGAGCATGATAAGCTTTTCGTATTGTTGGTGATACTCTTTCTGAGCATAAATTGCTACGACCAATGATATAAAGTGTCCATGCCAGTATTTGGTTTTCTTTAACATCAGCCGTATGTTTTTCGTAATCGCATTTAAGTTTAACATTCCACGGCTTTTGAATTACCTGTTGCACATCTAGCCTTCCCCGCACATAAGAAAGCTGCTGTGTTTTAGGCAAGTAAGTACGATATAATCCTTTGCGGCATCGCTCTAAAACTTTATGCGCTAATATCTGAGCTAGATTATTATAAAAATCTTTTAGAGATTCACAATCCATCAGCCCTTCGAGAAAGCGAAAACCTTTTAACTTGTAGGCATATTCCAGCATTCCGAAGAGGTTTTGGATAGGCACTTTCGGATTTATTTTTAGATGAAATTCCGGAGTTATAGGAATGTAACCTACCCATCCTTTAGCTTTCAGTTTCCAATGTTCTCTCGTTGTATAGCTAGGGAATTCTATATCTACTTGTGTTTTGTATTTTTCATATAATTCGACCCCGTCTGAATGGGGTATTTCATCACGCAGAAATAAGTTATTTTCGTATTCTGTAATTTCAATAATTTTTAGTTGTGCTAGGTTTATATCCATAGTTTATTTTTGATTGTCTTCCAGCGAAATTCATTTACTTTTTCTAGCTGATTGAAAAAGTATTCTTCTAAATATGGCTCAATTTCCATACACCATATATCTTCTATATCTTCACGTAGGTTGTCTGTTAAAAAGAATGAAATACCAATTTCGTAGTTTTTATCTGCGATCGCCTGATTTAATTGCTCTAAAATATCAATTAATCCCTCTACTCCAAAACCTGTTTTTAGGTGATACCGTTTCAGCACTTCATAATTTGGACGAAGTTCAATAAATGCAAAGCGGCGACGAAGTGCATGATCTATATTGGCGATAGACCTATCTGCTGTGTTCATTGTGCCAAGAATGCGGACATTTTTCGGGATGCGAAACATATTACCGCCAGCTAATAGAATTTCTCTATCTCGGTACTCAAGTAAGTACATTAGTTCGCCAAAAACTTGTGCGAGATTAGCGCGGTTTATTTCATCAATAATTAAAACGCAAGTTCCTTGATGATACTCTGCTTCTTTGGAGAATTTTAGAAAACTGCCAGGAAGCAAAGGGTATGTTAATTGTCCATCTTGGCTTTGAGGACGGATACCTTGAATGAAATCTTCATAAGAGTATGCTGGATGAAATTGCACCAGTTCCGAAAAACCATCACTACCGCCGATTAAGTGTTTTGCAAGTTTTTCAGCTATGAAGGTTTTGCCTGTTCCAGGCGAACCGCTTAAAATTACCTGTTTTTTGCGATTAATTGTACGTATCCACCGTTTTAAATCTGTTTCATCAAACCCAATTATTTCAGAGCATTGCTTGATAGAAAAGTTAGGGTTTATTTGATAACAGGAAAAAAAAGCCACAAATTTATTAGTAGCATCTATAACTTCTTGAGATTGCTGAAAATCTTTATTATTTGTGCATTTCATCCATTGTGCGTCTGTATTATCTTTGTAAAAAAAGTCTGTATCATCTTCGTAAAAGAAGTCTGTATTATCTTCGTAAAAAAACATTTCTATGATTACAGTTTCATCTCTAATAAATCCATTATTTTGATTATAGATTTCATGTATTTCGGCTAAGTTGACGATCTTATCCAAAAATATACTCTCACTAATTAGTTCAGCTTCCATTCTCTGCAACTCATATATATCTGCATCTACTTGAAACTGCTGGTGGTTAATTTCCCATACAGATTTAAATAGCATTGAGTCACTGTCTAGGCTATCCATCAGTACTTGCATTACTTGCTGTAAAGCATTATCGACAAAGTACAAAAGTAGATTATTTGGCTCGGATTTCGGTAGTATAGGGCAGCGTAAACCATCTACACAGTCGATTATGTATTCATTATACTCATGAGTTATGTGAATACCTTTAAGCCACTCTCTACTGTAATTATTAATATAGTATTCCCAATAATAATCATTAAGAAATTCCAGGTAAAAACTTACAATAGCAAAAAATCTTATAACTACTAGCAAAAGCTCACGTTTATTAGAATAAGTTGCAAGTCCGGTGTAGATTATTATTTCCCATGCTTGCCAAATCAGTTCTAAAGCTTCCCATTCATGCTTTGATCCTCCAGTCGCAATTCGTGAAGCGTAAGCTACATCACCCCAAGTAAGAATATTTTTTTGATTCATATCACAGATGATCTAAATAGCAAAATTCATTACTTTATAACATTTAATACTTATTTATTAACTATTAAGGCGATCGCAATCAATCATGGCAGAAAAACGCCAAATTGTGGGTTTAAAGTAACCGGATGCTGCGGCGCTACAGTGTAGAAGCTAATGACAGCAAGCAGAACACGGAGACAAAAAAGTGCAAATCACTAAGCGCAACGTTGAGTTAAGAGTAGATGGCAGCTTAATGCGTGTTTACGTTGCGGCTCCTAAAGCAGCAGGAAAATACCCCGGTATTCTGTTCTACAGCGATATTTATCAGTTAGGTGATGCAATGATTCGTCTAGCTAACTACTTAGCAGGATACGGCTATGTAGTAGCAGCCCCAGAAATTTTTCACCGAATCGAGCCAATTGGTTCAGTAATTGAGCCAGACGATATTGGAAGGATGCGGGGAAATGACGATGCGCGTCGAACCGCAGTAGCTAATTATGATGCCGATTGCCTTGCTGTGATTGAATTTCTGAAAACAGAGAGTGCGGTTTCTCCAAATCAAATAGGCACTCTCGGCTTTTGTATTGGTGGACATTTAGCATTCCGTGCAGCATTTCAAAACGAAATTCGGGCTTGTGTCTGCTGTTATCCTACTGGCATTCCTAGTGGCAAACTCGGTAAAGAGGTAGCTGATACAATCCAGAGGGTAAGTGAAATAAAAGGTGAGATGCTAATGGTGTTTGGTACACTTGATCCTCATATACCAGAGAGCGATCGCAAAACCATAATAAGATCAATCGAGAATGCTAACATACCTCACCAAGTTTTCTTGTATGAAGCAGAACATACATTCATGCGCGATGACGGTTATCGTTATGATTCTAGCGCTACCACCGCAGCTTGGTCTGAAATAGTAACTTTCTTGGGGCGCATATTTGCAGACTGAAAACTCCTATTATTTAGTAGCCCGTCAAATTTGAGTTGTCTGCAACGCCAACAAACCAGCACCATAAGCAGGTTCATACCTCGGAAAAATCACGTTTACATTAGGAAACTTCTTAACAATAGATGCTGCAAATCTTTCATGGATGTTGCATCTACCTTGCCATACACTTCCCGTTGTGACTACTTCTAAAACTGAGTCAGCATTAAAAATAGCATCAATTACTGTAGATGTAGCTTTTACTAACTCTTTTACAGCATCGTCAATTATGATATTCGCTACTATATCACCTGATGCTGCTGCAAAATCTACAATTGGTGCTAAAGCAGCTATCTGTTTAACTCCCCATCCTCGCCGATATATTACTTCTATTAAATCTTCTATACTCTCCAAATCAAGGTGCTGTTTAAAACCCTCTAGCAAAATCGTTGATATTTCCCGTCCATCATAAGATTTTAATGCTGCGTTCATGGCTGCGATCGCAATTTTATAAGCGCTACCTTCATCTCCTAAAATATAGCCCCAGCCGCCGACTCGCTTAGTATACCCCTGATGATTTCGTCCGAAAACTATCGAACCAGTACCGGCTGCAACCACAATTCCTACAGGTTGACCAATTCCACCAACTAAAGCAATTAAAGCATCATTACAAATTACGATATTCGCTGGTTGCAATGCCCAGACAATAGGCAATTTGCTATTCTGTAATTCTTTAACTAAATCTTTTACTAATTCGATATCTGCTGCACGATCTACACCCGCTAAACCTAAACATATCGCGTCAATCTTCACACTATTTCTAATTATTGCTGCCTCAATAGCATCGTGAATTGCTGATTGAATAGATTGTAAAGTTGCTTCTATTCCTATACTCTGATAATTAGATGGCCCAGCTTCACCACGACCTAACACTTGATGCGAATCATCCATCAAGACACAAACAGTCTTACTGCCGCCGCCATCTATTCCTAAGATATAGACCATTATCTGTAATAATATTAATTATTTTGACGCTTTAGTTCTTCTTTTAAAGGAATAAAAAAGATAGCAATCATTCCAGGAATTGTAAGCAAGCAGACCAAGACAAAAAATAATGGATAACCTAGTGCTTTTTGCAGATAACCGCTAATTAAACCCGGTAGCATCATTCCTAAAGCCATAATGCCAGTAGAGATAGCAAAATGAGAAGTTTTATATTCGCCTTGACAAATATACATTAAATAAACACTAAAAGCTGTAAATCCAAAACCATAGCCAAATTGCTCCAAGGAAACCAAGGGATATATTAATGTTAATGAAGGTTTAGCATAAGCCATATATACATAAAATATATCAGGCAAATTTAACGCCAAAGCCATAGGGAATAGAGACTTTTTTAATCCATATTTAGAAATTAATAAGCCTCCTAAAATCCCTCCACAAATCAGGGATATCACCCCAAAAGTTCCGTAGACTAAGCCAACATCTGACGTTGATAGCCCTAAGCCTCCTACTTCTGGTTTATCCAATAAAAATAAAGAGGCTATTTTGACAAGCATTGCTTCACCAAGTCTGTAAAGCAAGATAAATGCTAAAATACTGATAATTTTATCCTGAGCAAAATATGAGCTAATGATTGACCAAAATGGTATATTTTCTATAGCTTGTATTTGTTGTCGGTTATCTGATTCAGATAATGGTAAAATTAGGCGGTGAAAAATAAACAGGATTGCTAAAATTAAAGCTGAGAAGCCAATAGCAATAGTCCAGCTTAAAGGAATATTATTGAGAGATACTTCAAGATGTCCTGCTAAAACTACTAATATCCCAGAGCCAAAGATTACAGCAAGTCTATAACAAAGTGAACGAATGCCGACAAAAAACGCTTGTTGTTCTGGAGATAAAGCGAGGAGGTAAAAGCCATCTGTGGCAATGTCATAAGTTGCAGAAATAAATGCTCCTATTGTTAATACTGCGAGGGAGATGAAAAAGAAATTTGGCAGTTGTAAAGAGAAGGCTATTAAACTTAAGCAGCAGAACATGGCAAATTGGGTATAGAGTATCCATTTGCGTTTGGTAGAGTAAATATCAATGATTGGGGCCCAAAACATTTTGATGACCCAAGGTAGATAGAGGAAGCTTGTCCAAAGAGCAATTTGGGCGTTATCGATTCCGAGTTTTTTGTAGAAGATTACGGAAACTGTGTTGATGATGATGTAAGGTATGCCGGAGGTGAAATATAGGGTGGGGATGAATTTCCAGGGGGAGGTTGTTTGGTGTTTCATAGGTTGGGGGAACGAACCGCAGAGGCGCAGAGGGCGCAGAGAGGGATTAAGAGAGGATGATGCGTTTGATGCCGTCTTTGAGGAGGGGGACGTTAAAGTTGATAAGGATGGCTAGGGGGTAATTAGTCATTTTATAGGTATGAGAGGACTTGGGCTTCGTGAATTGGGGCTAAATTTTGGACAGCTTTTAATTCCACAATTAGACAATTAGCAACCAGAAAATCTAATCTACCCTTACCTACTTCATGTCCTTTGTAATTGACTGTTACCGACTTCTCAACCAGATGAGGTATCCCGCACCTAAAAAATTCTATAATTAGCGCCTCCAAAAACCCTGGCCCCAACACCCGATGCACCTCAATCGCCGCCCCAATCACCTCACCCGTAAGCCGATTCATTTCCTCTCCCACCTCTCTTCCCTCCGCGTTCTCTGCGCCTCTGCGGTTCGTTTCCATCAATCCCTCCCCAACCCTATGGCAAAATTTATAAAAGTCCTTCCTTAGTTTGCCCAGCATGACCGCAACCATTCCCAATCTCCCCAGTCTCTACGACCCCTTTTCCACCGAAGCCAAGTGGCAAAAATTCTGGGAAGACAACCAAGTTTACAAAGCTGACCCCACCAAAGGCGGTGAACCCTACTGCATCGTCATCCCGCCGCCCAACGTCACCGGCAGCTTACACATGGGTCACGCCTTTGAAAGTGCCTTAATTGATACCCTCGTGCGCTACCACCGGATGCAAGGCCGCAATACCCTATGGCTACCCGGAACTGACCACGCCAGTATTGCTGTGCATAGTATGCTGGAAAAGCAACTCAAAAAAGAGGGTAAGACTCGCTACGAATTGGGGCGCGAGAAGTTCCTAGAACGCGCTTGGCAATGGAAAGCGGAGTCTGAGGGAACGATTCTGAATCAGCTACGACGCTTGGGTGTCTCGGTAGACTGGTCACGGGAAAGATTTACCCTGGATGAGGGTTTATCCAAAGCTGTTGTGGAGGCATTTACTCGCCTCTTCGAGGAAGGCTTAATTTATCGTGGTGAATATTTAGTTAACTGGTGTCCAGCTTCCCAATCGGCTGTGTCTGATGTGGAAGTGGAAAATCAAGAAGTTAATGGCAATCTCTGGCATTTCCGCTATCCTCTCACCGATGGTTCCGGTTTTGTAGAGGTGGCGACAACTCGACCAGAAACGATGCTGGGTGATACGGCTGTAGCAGTTAATCCCAATGACGATCGCTACAAACATCTCATTGGCAAAACTCTAACTCTGCCTATTTTACAACGAGAAATTCCGATCATTGGCGATGAATTTGTTGACCCCACTTTCGGCACAGGTTGCGTGAAGGTGACTCCCGCCCATGACCCCAACGATTTTGACATGGGTAAGCGTCACAATCTGCCGTTAATTAATATTATGAACAAAGACGGCACTCTCAACGCCAACGCCGGGGAGTTTCAAGGACAAGACCGCTTTGTTGCTAGAAAGAATGTGGTTTCTCGCCTAGAAGCAGATGGCTTTTTGGTGAAGATAGAAGATTATAAACATACCGTTCCCTACAGCGATCGCGGTAAAGTACCTATTGAACCCCTCCTCTCAACTCAATGGTTCGTCAAAATTCGCCCTCTAGCTGACAACACTCTCGAATTCCTCGACCAACAAACTTCCCCAGAGTTTGTCCCCCAACGTTGGACTAAGGTCTATCGTGATTGGCTAGTAAAACTCAAAGATTGGTGTATCTCTCGCCAATTATGGTGGGGACACCAAATTCCGGCTTGGTACGCCATCAGTGAAACGGGTGGACAAATTACCGATAACACGCCCTTTGTGGTGGCAAAATCGGAAACCGAAGCTTGGGAGAAAGCCAAATCACAATTTGGTGAAAATGTCCAGCTTGAACAAGACCCAGATGTACTAGATACTTGGTTTTCTTCTGGACTATGGCCGTTTTCGACTTTGGGCTGGCCGGAACAAACTCAAGATTTAACAACTTACTACCCGACTACTACTTTGGTAACAGGCTTTGACATCATCTTTTTTTGGGTAGCTAGAATGACAATGATGGCTGGGCATCTTACAGGACAAATGCCTTTCCAAACGGTTTACATCCACGGGCTGGTGCTGGATGAAAAAGGTCAGAAGATGTCTAAGACCAAAGGTAATGGCATTGACCCTTTGTTATTAATTGACAAATATGGCACTGATGCCCTGCGGTATACCCTAATTAGGGAAGTGGCTGGTGCGGGACAAGATATCCGCTTGGAATACGATCGCAAAAAGGATGAATCGGCATCTGTAGAGGCATCCCGCAACTTTGCTAATAAGTTGTGGAATGCTGCCCGATTTGTGATGATGAATTTGGATGGACAAACACCGCAACAATTGGGGAACCCAGTCGCTACCGAATTGAGCGATCGCTGGATCATCTCGCGCTATCATCAAGTTGTCAAACAAACCACCAATTACATCGATAATTATGGTTTAGGGGAAGCAGCAAAAGGACTCTACGAATTCTTCTGGGGTGATTTCTGCGATCAGTATATTGAACTAGCAAAATCCAGACTGCAAGCAGATGCCGATCCAGTATCGCGGCGGGTAGCACAGCAAACCCTCGGCTACATATTGGAAGGGATTATGAAACTGCTTCACCCTTTCATGCCTCATATTACCGAGGAAATTTGGCAAACTCTCACTCAACAACCGCCAGATTCACTGCAAACTTTACCATTGCAACTATATCCCCAGATAGATGCAAACTTAATTGATCTAGCTTTAGAAGAACAGTTTGAATTGCTGATTGCTACTATCCGCACAATTCGGAATTTACGGGCGGAAGCGGATATTAAACCAGGGGTGAAAGTAACAGCGAATTTGCAAACTGAAAGCCAGAAGGAGCGAGAAATTCTCACTGCTGGACAGTCTTATATTAAAGATTTGGCTAAGGTTGAGACTTTAACCATTACTGACAAGGAAAAAAGCCAAACTGTTGCTGCTAAAAAACCTCAGAGCGGTTTGAAGACAATCGGCTTAATTATCGTCGCCATTGTCTTTGGTAGATTGGGGTTGGCTGTGGGAAATGCCATTGATGATATTCCCATCATCGGAACTTTCTTTGAAATGGTTGGTTTTGGTTACACAGCTTGGTTTGTTAGCCAAAATTTGCTCACTGCTGAAGCGAGACAAAAGTTATGGGGACGGTTTTTCCCACAGAGAGAATTAGAACAACCACAAGAACCAGAAAATGCGATCGCTGGTGTGATTGGTACAGTCCAAGTCCTAATTCCTCTTGCAGGTGTGGTAGATGTCGAAGCAGTTAGTGCCAAACTACAAAAACGCCTGAACAAGGTAGAAGCAGAAATTAGCGGGCTACATGCTAGATTAAGCAATGCTAAGTTTGTTGAACAAGCACCTGCTGATGTAGTGCAAGCAGCGCGGGACTCCTTAACAGAAGCACAGAAACAAGCGGAAATTTTGCGCGATCGCCTTAAGGCGTTGTTGTAGCGATCGCCAGCGTAGCTTAGGATAACTGTAATGGGTAATGGAGTATCAATAATTCCCAATTACCCATTACCAATTAACAAAATCCAAATATAAATGCTGGCAGTTATTTTTTTTATTAATTTTGAATTTTGAATTTTGAATTTTGAATTTTGAATTTTGAATTTTGAATTGGAGCGAAGCGACCCTCATGCTATATCTAGCCCAGGTGCGTAAAAACGATTTTTTAAACCAGCACCAGTTACGCTTATTAGCGCGTCAAGAAGCTGATAACTTGTGGGCGATAATTCCAGAAGAGGCTTTCATTCTATTAGGAAAGGGAAAAATTATTAGTGAGAACTTGCTTGTTTTAGTAGAACTTTCTCCTACTGGCGACATTGAAAGAATAGAAGACGCTACCAACTGGGTACTCCATCTAGTAGAAAACTACCTCACCATTGGCATTACCCCCGAATTTTTGCAGGACGAAGCCGAGCGAGCAGAACATTGGCGACAATCCCTGACGTTACAAAATCAAGACTTAGCGCGACGTTCTTTAGAATTGGAAGCTCGTCGTGAACAAATTCAAGCCTTAGAAGAAAGCCTCAAACGCGAGAGAAACGATTATCCCCAAGAGGAAAGTTAAAAGTACGTTTTGCTTAAGAAGTATTGCAAGCTCTTGTGTTAGGTTATTTGGCAAAAGTTAGACTACCTTTATTTTTGGCAAAGGTATTGAAATAGGACTTACCCATTGACAGAAAATACCAAATATGGATGATAGAAAAAACCACATTTATCGTAGGGGTTTAGCATTGCTAAACCCCTACAGTGCGGGTATCAAAGAACGATTAATCAAAGTCTGAAACGACCTATTTTGGTAAATTCATCCGATGATTAATTTGTACAGTGCGTAAGTCCTATAGAATTACTACTTTATCTAAAATTATCTCAAAAAAGCTTTTTTGCGGTGTGCGATTTGAAGTGTACTACGGAGGTAGCATGAGACAACAACAGCGTGGTGTGACAGTGTGGTTCACCGGTCTAAGTGGTGCAGGGAAAACTACTATCTGTCAATTCGTGGAAAAGGAACTACGGAAACAGGGATACAAAGTTGAAGTTCTGGATGGTGATGCGGTACGTCAGAATCTATGCAAAGGGTTGGGTTTCAGTAAAGAAGATCGAGAAGAAAATATTCGCCGCATTGGATTTGTCGCTCATCTTCTTGCCAGAAATAATGTCATTGTATTGGTTTCGGTCATTTCACCTTACCGCGAAATTCGGCAAGAATTGCGCCAAAATATTCCATGTTTTATTGAAGTTTATGTCAATGCATCATTAGAAGTTTGTGAACAGCGAGACGTTAAAGGGTTATATAAAAAAGCCAGAGCGGGGGAGATTAAGCACTTCACTGGTATTGACGCACCTTATGAAATACCACTCCGTCCTGAAGTCGAATGTAAGACTAACCAAGAAAGCGTTGTCCAAAGTGCAACTAAGGTTTTAGAAAAGCTGGAAGAGTTGGGTTACATAGTTTCTAATGTTAATGAGTTATGAGTTAAAGAAAGTTTTTAACTCATAACTCTTACTAAGATGCCAATAATTGCCGAATTAACCTAGCTACAGCTTTTTGCGTGAAGCGGCTGGCAATTTGTTGACCTAAGCGTTGTACATCTGAATTGACCAATAATTGGGCAACTCGGGGCGCAAATTGTATTGGATCAAAGCCTTGTGTTTCTTGTAGAATACCTAAGATATGTTTGATATGCTCTAAAGTTTGTTGTTGCTCAACTGTCGCTGCTGGAGTTTCATTAACTGCTGTCAATCCAACACGTTCGCGTAACAACGAGGTGAAGTTATGCAAAACATTTTTACTTAAAGCATCAATTCCATTAACAGATTCATCTACTAGCTTGTCACGAATAAAAGCACCGCGTTCAGATGACAGAAATTCTATCCCCTGATTTAGCACTAAATTGAAATCGTAGTCTTGACTATTACGCGCATTACGTAACAAATTCTCTAAGCGATTCCAGCGAAATCTTCCATCTTTAAATAGCAAATCTTGCAATGATGCTCTTAATTGCGGTGCTGGGTCTGTTAACAGGCGTTTGGAAACGTAAGGATAAGCTTCGTTGAGGACTTTAAAGTTGGGATCTATAAATATTGCAATCCCTTCGAGGGTAACGAGAGAACGAATAATTAAGGCGTAGTAAGGCGGTACGCGGAAAGGATACTCATACATCAAAGCCGATAGTTCATCGGTGATGCTTTTAATGTTAAGGTCGGCAACGCTGGCTCCTTGGGCATCAGCAAAGACTCTGGCAAAAGCTGGGATAATCGGTGTTAAATCGGTTTCTGGTGATAAAAAGTCTAATTTAACGTAGTCTTTTGCTAACCCTTCAAAGTCGCGGTTGACGACATGGACGATCGCTTCAATTAAACCATAACGCTGTAGTGGCTTAATCTCGCTCATCATTCCGAAGTCAAGATAAGCTAATTTGCCATCTGGTGTTGCTAATAGATTACCAGGGTGGGGATCGGCGTGGAAAAATCCATGTTCTAGCAACTGGCGCAAAGAACATTGGACACCCACTTCAATTAGATAACGAGCATCTATGCCTTGGGCGCTAATTTCTGCTGTCTGGGTTAATTTAATACCATCAATCCATTCCATCGTCAACACGCGACGATTGGTATATTCCCAATAAATTTTCGGTACGTAAATGTCTTTTATGTGACCGTATAATTCAAAAAATCTTTCGGCGTTTTCCCCCTCATGAATATAGTCCATCTCTTCAAAGATGCGATCGCCTAATTCATCGAGAATCCCAACTAAGTCACTTCTTACCCGTTTGACTTTTTTCTGTACCCAAGCGGCGATGTTACGCAATATATACAAATCAATAGCGATCCGCTCTCTTAAGTCAGGGCGTTGAACTTTTACTGCGACTTCTTCACCTGTTTTTAGCTTACCTTTATATACTTGTCCCAAGGAAGCCGCAGCAATTGGCTGGGCGGAGAGTTCGGCGTAAACCTCTTCTGGAGGTGCGCCTAGTTCTTCCTGGATAAACTGGTAAGCAAGTTCGTTGGGAAAAGGTGGTAATTGGTCTTGTAGCTTAGTTAATTCTTCTAAGAATACGGTAGGAACTAAATCTGGTCTGGTGGACAAAGCTTGGCCAATTTTGATGTAAGCAGGCCCCAGTTTGGTCAGCAATTCTCGTAGTTGAGTGGCTCTGCGGCGATCATTTTTGACGACAATTCCCCGTTTATTATCCGACCACAACCCAAAAACAAAGGAGAAAGTCGGCCCCAACACGGCGAAAATCCGTCCTAAAACTTGCAGGGGTCTATTTTGGTAGTGCGCCGCTATGCTCACAGGATCGTAAAGCGTCTCAGGTTGAGCATCTGTCCTCACCTTTTGGGCAGCTAAGAGTCTTGGCGAACGTACAACTAAGCTTGATGTACCATTTTCTTCTGGCACTATATCTATAACGTCCAGTTCGCCTCGGCTATTAGTGCCGTTGCGACTGTCCTCCTGAATCGGTCGGGAACTAGGGGGAAGTGTCTTAACAATCATGAAGAAGGCCACCAGTCAGAACGATCACATTAAGTATTGTAACAATATCTTTACGAATTGGGAATTGGGAATTGGGAATTGGGAATTGGGAATTGGGCATTGGGCATTGGGCATTGGGCATTGGGAATTGGGAATTGGGCATTGGGCATTGAGCGATAATCAATAGAACTCTTACCCATGTTCCTCATTCTTCAGTCCCCAGTCCCCAGTCCCCAGTCCCCAGTCCCCATTCCCCATTCCCCATTCCCCATTCGCCAAAGGTTTGCTACACTTAAACGGGCATACTAGTTCAATAGTATTAGGTATTGCTAGTTGCTGAAAAATTATACTTATTGTCCTGTAAATTAGAAGTATTCGGCATCTGCCCTTATGGAGAATTTGGCTTGATGTTGCTTTGCCTGCGAATTGAAAACTTTGCCTTAATTGACCAACTGGAATTGGAATTTGGCGCGGGATTAAATGTGCTCACAGGTGAAACCGGCGCTGGAAAATCGATTATTTTGGATGCTATTGATGCCGCTTTGGGCGGTAAAGTCTCTAGTCGAGTCATTCGCACGGGGACAAGTCGGGCGATGGTAGAAGCTACTTTCACCTCAAATGCTCCCCTAGCTGCTTGGTTGACCGAACAAGAAATAGATTTGCTTGATGAACATTCCGTAGTCATTAGCCGAGAAATCACAGCCAGTACTAGTAATATCCGCAGTCGATCGCGGGTAAATGGTGTGTTGGTAAATCGGCAGATTATGGGAGGAATGCGCGATCGCTTGGTGGAAATTACAGCCCAAGGTCAAACTGTACAAGTAGGACAATCTGCCCAAGTCCGCGACTGGCTGGATTTATATGGTGGCGACTCTCTAATGCAGCAGCGCCATAAAGTCGCCACGAATTTCACTACTTACCAACAGGCGCATTTAGCGCTAGAAAAACGCCGGACATCGGAACGTGAACGGTTGCAACAACTCGACTTGCTCACTTATCAAGTCCAGGAATTGGGAGCAGCCAATCTGTGCGAAGTTAATGAATTGGAACAGTTGGGACAAGAACGGGAACGCTTGAATCATGTCGTTGATTTGCAACAAATGAGTTACAAGGTTTATCAGGCTTTGTATCAAAACGATCGTGAAACGCCAGCCGCCACAGATTTACTGGGAGACAGTGAAGCGACATTAAATGACATGGTGGAGTATGATACCCAACTACAACACCTGTTGGAGTTGGTTAGGGACGCGCAAGCTGCGGTAATGGAAGTGGGAAGACAAATTAATGCTTATGGGGATGCTTTGGAAGCCGATCCACAGCGATTGGAAGAGGTGGAAGAACGGGTTCAGGAATTAAAGCAAATTTGCCGTAAGTATGGGCCGACACTTACCGAAGCGATCGCTTATTACCAACGCATCCTAGGGGAATTAGCCGAACTTAACGATAGCGAACAATCGATTGAAAAGCTAGAACAGCAAGAAAAGGCGTGTTTTGAAAAACTCACCCAAGCAACTAATCAGTTAACTCAACTGCGGAGTAAGGCGGCTGCTAATTTAGAATCTCGTTTGATAGCTGAACTCAAGCCCCTAGCGATGGAAAAGGTGAAGTTTCTGGTTGAGATAGTACCTGCTTTCCCCACTGCTATGGGAGCAGATAAAATTACCTTTACATTTAGTTCCAACCCTGGAGAACCACTGCAACCTTTAACGGAAGTTGCTTCTGGTGGGGAAATGAGCCGCTTTTTACTGGCGCTGAAAGCTTGTTTTTCTCAGGTTGATGTGGCTGGGACGATGGTATTTGATGAAATTGATGTCGGGGTTTCGGGAAGAGTCGCCCAAGCGATCGCGGAAAAATTACACCAGCTAAGTCAACGCAACCAAGTATTGTGTGTTACCCACCAGCCTTTAGTTGCAGCAATGGCCGATCGCCATTTCCGCGTGGATAAGCAGACTATTAATCAAGGTAAAGGTA
This sequence comes from Nostoc sp., assembly GCF_036917465.1. Classification (GTDB taxonomy): domain Bacteria; phylum Cyanobacteriota; class Cyanobacteriia; order Cyanobacteriales; family Nostocaceae; genus Nostoc. The sequence goes on along the minus strand of NZ_JBALDL010000087.1, from coordinate 65,639 downwards.
AAAAAGCTAACAATGAAAATGCTGAACAGCGTACCGTTGTGAGAGTTACTACCTTGGATAATTTAACCACACGCCGGGAAGAATTAGCGCAGTTAGCTGGTGGTAAATCTGCAAGTGATGCGATCGCTTTTGCCGAATCTCTGTTATTGCAAGCTGCTAACCACCGTCAAAAAATTAAAAATTAAGCTTCTAGTAATGACTGACCGAGATAACCTCTTTCAGCTTTGACACCAGGTAAAGCGAAGAAATATCCACCACCAATAGGGCGAATATACTCCTCCAAAGGTTCCCCACTTAAGCGATTTTGCACCGTCACAAAGCCCTTTTCTAAATCAGCCTGAAAACAGACAAACAACAAACCCATATCTAAATGTCCAGATTTGTCAAACCCGCGTGAATAGTTGAAACCACGCCGCAGAATCAAACCCAATTCTGATTTTCGGGGATTAGCAAGGCGGATATGGGCATCTAAAGGAATTTGTTTACCTTTGGGATCTTGAGCATAATCGGGAATATCTTTCTCGTGATTCATCCCCAAGGGTGCGCCAGAATCCTTGCTGCGTCCAATAATCGTCTGTTGCTCCTGTAGTGGTGTCCGATCCCAGCGTTCGACTAAGTTACGAATTACCCGCACCACTTGATAGCTTCCCCCTGCTGTCCAAGCTGGTTCGCCGTTGTTTGGCTTTACCCAAACAATCCGGTTCATCAATTTATCATCGCTAGCATCTAAATTTGCTGTGCCATCTTTAAAACCAAGTAGATTTCGCACTGTGGTTTTGCCAAGCTTTTTATGAGTATTGGGTGGTAGAAAACCCTCTATTTGCCAACGCAGAGTTAGCAAGTCAGGCAAATTCTTGATAATATCCCGCAAAGCATGGATGTTCGCTTCTTCTGTGTTGGCACAAAATTGTAGCAGCATATCCCCATGACACAAATCCGGGTCGAGTTGGTCATTGGGAAAACCTGGCATGGTGTTTAACCGTTTGGGTTTCAAGTTGCCAAGTCCAAAACGGTTATCGAAAAGCGACTCACCCACTGCTAGGGTGATGGTGAGATTATCGGGAACCACTACAGACCCAAGAATTCCCGAATCATTGGGTGGAAATTTGGGGTCGCGGAGCTTGGGTGTTCCCCCTGCCATGAGAAACTGAATGCGATCGCTCAAGGTTTGAAACAACCGCACCAAATCCGCTTTGGTTTTAGCTGTTGTGTCAAATGCAACCATCAGGGCAGAAGCCGGCACAGGGGTAATAATACCTGCTTGGTGAATACCAAAAAATGGCACAGTCTCTTCCGATGAGTCTTCAGCACTTTCCGAAAGAGTGCGATAACCCAAACTGGTCAATGCTGCTATTCCACCGGCTGCTGCCATGCCAATGAGCAAGTCACGACGGCTGATTCGGGGAGTAATCCGTAAACTTGGTGGTTCCGAACTAGACATAATTTACTTTTCTGGGAATTATGCAAAAATTTAATTAACGCCCAAAGTGCCGCGCAGTTGAGACAAATCTTCAGAAAGAGCAGCGATCGCTGTTTTCATGTCTTTTTTGTCTGCGTCACTCACTTTGTCGTAGGTAGCAAAACCACCATCAGGGGTTTTATATTTAGCAAGTCCTTGATTAACTTTGGTAAAGTTAGCATCCACCCGCGCTAGTAAATCTGGGTTAGCTTTTTGGATGACGGGACGCAATAACTCCACAATCTTTTGAGAACCCTCGACGTTAGCGCTGAAGTCCCATAGGTCAGTATGGCTGTAACGGTCTTCTTCCCCAGAAATTTTGGTAGCAGCCACTTCTTCAATCAAGCCAGCAGCACCGCCAACCATATTTTTCGGTTCAATGGTCAAGGTAGCAATACGCTTTTGTAGTTCCAGTCCATCTTTCTGTAGTTTTTCGGCAAAAGGTTTCATCCCTTTTGTAGTTTTGTCCTGGAATAAAGCTTTCTCTAGGCGATGGTATCCAGTGAATGCTGGATCGGCCTCTTTTTTTGCAAAGTCATCAGCACGGGAATCCATCGTTTTATCGAGGTCGGAGAACAATTCAGCTATTGGTTCTGCACGTTCCCAGTGAACATGGGTAGAGGCATAAAGTTTCTGAGCTTTAGCAAGGTTGCCAGCAATCACGGCATCTGTGAAAGTCTTGTTATCTGCCACAAGATGGTCAGTTTCTTTAGTGACGTAGACTTTGTATTCTGCGATCGCACCGACTAATTTACTTTGATCTACAGTTCCTTTGGCTTGAGAATCTCCAACTCCTGCTTTCACTGTAAGTTTTCCTTTGGGATTGCTGCGTAAACCGCAAGCCATGTCATACTCACCTGCTTCTAGATTAGTCTTGAGTCTTTGAACGAAACCAGGAGCAATATTTTCCCGTTCCTCAATGACTTTTACCCCAGACAAAATTTCCCACTCCAAAGGTTGACTGCTTTTGTTCGTAATTACAAAGCTGTTTTGTCCAGATGTCAGTGTCAGCTGATTAGGTTCGCAACCTTTATCTGTTACAGTCAAAGCAGTTTCGGCAGAATTGCTAGTAGAAGTATCACTAGCTACTTTCGCTTCTGGAGAATTACTTCCCAAAGGATCATTTGATTTATTCGATTCACACGCAGCTACTGTCAAGGCAATCAAACAGATAATTGTTGAGCGCTTTAAAAATTTTTTCATTGTTATATCTTCCTAAAAATTATTGAACTAGCTACTACAGCAAGGCCAAAATAAGCCACTAGTTGAAATATCTAAAACCGTTACGAATTACGAATGCCTTGCTCTAGGCTTCTGTCCAGCGTTATCCCCCAAGAAGAACAGCAACATGGTAGGAATTAGATAGCCACAATAGGCGATCGCCTCGCTCACAGTCGGGGCATCGTTATATCCAAAAAATCCCGCCAAAAGTGAACCTATAAATCCATTATTGGGAATTACCCCACTAGCATCGAATACCACTGTTTGCAGTAAATTCCACACTCCAGCTTCATGGAAAGCTCTCACCCCACTTGCTAAAAGTCCAGCAGCAACTAGGATAATAAAGGCTCCTGTCCATTTAAAAAATCGCTTCAGATTGATGCGAATACCACCTTGATAAATGCCTACACCGACGGCGACTGCGGCTGCATATCCAAATAATGCTCCCATTGGGGCTTGAAGTCCTAAATTTTGCTGGAATGTTGCCAGCAGAAACACTACTGTTTCCAAACCTTCTCGCAGCACAGCAAAAAATGCCATCCCCACCAGTGCTGTACCCCATTTATCCCCTGACTGAATGGCTGTTTCAATTTGAGACTGCAACTCGCCTTTCATAGAACGAGCAGCACGACGCATCCAAAAAACCATCCAGGTGAGAACCACAACTGCGACGATGGAAATTACTGCTGCAAATAATTCTTGTTCTTGTTGGGGAAAATCTTGGCTAGTTATTTGCAAGATAATTGCAGTAACTAGACAAACAAAAGTCGCTAGTGCGATGCCAACCCACACTGACTTCATCAAATGGGTACGCCCAGTTTGCTTGAGGTAACTGGCAATGATGCCCACGACAAGTGCAGCTTCAACGCCCTCTCTGAACATGATCAAGAAGGGAAAAAGCATGGATAACCTTATTAGTTATAATTACTATCAAATCATCAGAAGAATAATAACTTACTTGAGAAGATTTGTATATAACTGGGTTTTAAAAAATCTCTAAAATTCTGGAAGCATAAAATTCTCGTTTAAATGACAGCCGTGAACAATCAGATCCCCGACTTCTCTAAGAAGTCGGGGATCTGATTCTTGGAATTTTCAGAAATCAAATAAAATTACTATATATCCCAATCGGCAGTCTAATATGTGTGCGATCGCCTGGATGAATAGCAGATAACACAATAACCTACAAAATTAGGGGTTTTAAATCTAAATTAATTATTCTTGTAAAACGGTCTTTGATACAATCCTAGTTTTCTTGAGGTCTGCTTCGGAAAGTTCTTCGCCAGCTTGCAAGCGGGTGGCGGAAGTTTGCAACACTGTCGCTGCACCTTGATCTCCGATTTGTAAAGCAGTTTTGGCGGCTGTTTGCAGCATCGTGGCTGCACCAGTGCGATCGCCTTGTTGCAATTTTGCCTCGGCTAACTGGGTTTGGCGATACTTTGCTAATGCTAAAATAGACTGTTGCACCTGGGAATTAGACGCTGGTTGATATGCCCGCACCACATCTGCATACACTGGAACCAAAGGCGAAAGTAAGCCTTCTTCGTTAACCAACGGGTCATCATAACGAATTTGCAAATGCCCGATCGCTTGTTTCCCCTCTGGCAATTGTCCCAGATAAATGTTCGCCAAAGCTACCCGTTCTACGTCCTGCATCAAATCTCCCAAACGCACAGCAAAGCTACCATCAGCTTCCGATTCCACTGGTAACTCGATTGTATCTGGGGCAACTTGGGCAATGGGTTTCAATTCTGCTAATCGGACATTAGGCACTAGAGATAACAGCAAGTAGGCATTAGTTAGCCCAATAGACTGAATCCGTCCAAAGAGTCGGCTAAACTGCTCTAAAGCTTGTTCGGGATGTTCAATATGAGCTAAAGTACCACCACCGACATCAGCAATTTTTTCCAGCAAATCCTGATTCCAGCTATTGCCAAATCCGAAAGTGTTGATAGTTAGGTTCAGCTTGGCAGCTTTTTGCGCCAGTTTGAGACAGCGCTTATTATCATCTCGCCCAATATCCCACTTCCAAATCCGCAAACCGTTTTCACCATGCCCATCTGTCAGCAAAAACGCCTGGGAAACAGCGCCTCTTGTCCCCTTCATCAGTTCTGTAATTCCCAGTTCCAAACCCTCAGCGATCGCTGTACCGCCGCTAGCACTGAGTTTGCTTTTTATTTGAGATTTGATGCTTTCAGGGTCTTCGATGACTTGGTTGGGGATAATGACTTCCGCAGAACCGGAAAAAGCCACAACTGAGATGCGATCGCCAACTTTTAACCGGTCTATTAATCCTTCCACTGCCTGAATCACCGTTTTAATCGGTTGTCCATGCATAGAACCGCTTCTATCTAGAATCAGGCAGAGGTTAAGGGGTAGATTTTGGTCAAACTCACCAGCGATAGCAAAAATCGTTATTGCTAGTTGACGTTGGCTACTTGTTTGAGCCACATCAACATTATTGTCATTTAACGCCGAGAGCAATTTAACTTTCATCTAAACGTAAGTTTACTGAGGAGGGGTATCTTGCAAAACTGTTTTGGAGACCATTCTAGTTTTCTTGCGATCGCTTTCCGATAAATCTCCACCAGATTGTAGCTGGGTGGCAGAAGTTTGCAACACCGTCGCCGCCCCCGTATCTCCCATTTGCAGCGCAGTTTTAGCAGCCGTTTGTAACATTGTCGCAGCACCAGAGCGATCGCCCTGTTGCAATTTCGTTTCGGCTAGCTGGGTTTGGCGATACTTAGCTAATGCCAAAATAGACTGCTGCACCTGGGGATTTGGATCTGCTTGGTAGTTTCTCACCACATGGGCATAAACGGGGATATTTGGTGTAACTAAACCTACCTTATTGGCGGCTGGATCGTCGTAGCGGACTTGCACATTAGCGATCGCTTGTTCACCTGCTGGCAATTGTCCCAAATAAATATTAGCTAAAATAACTCGTTCCGCATCTTTCATTAAATCTCCCAACCGCACAGCGAAGCGTCCATCAGCTTCTTGTTGCAGGGGTAATTCAATTGTGTCTGGGGAAACTTGGGCAACGGGTTTAAGTTCTGCTAATCTGACATTCGGCATTAGGGAGAATAACAGATAAGCATTAGTTAATCCCACTGTTTGAATGCGGCTGAACAGGCGATTAAACTCATCCACAGCCTCTTCCGGTTTTTGAATGTAAGATAAAGTACCCAAACCAGCATCAGCAATTTTTTCTAAAACATCTTGGTTCCAGTTGTCACCAAATCCCAGAGTGTTCAAAGTCAAGTTATAGCTAGCAGCTAATTGGGCGAATTTTAAACAGCGATTGTTATCACCATGTTCATTTTCCCCATCGGTTAATAAGAAGGCTTGAGAAACAGTATCTTTTTTTCCCTTCGCCAACTCCTCAATCCCCAAGCGCAATCCTTCATCAATGGCAGTTCCACCATCGGCTGCTAGGCGGTTAATTTGATTCTTGATTTTTTCTGGATCTTCGACACTTTGACTAGGTACTAAGACTTTGGCGCGGTGATCGAAAACTACAACACTGAGGCGATCGCTAGGATTGAGTCTATCTACTAGACGATTCGCTGCTTTTTTCACCGTTTCTAGCGATCGCCCATTCATGGAACCACTATGATCCAGAATCAAGCATAGATTAAGTGGCACATTGCGGTCTTGAGTCTCTGCGATCGCCGAAATCGAAATTCCCAACTGACGTTGACTATTCAGTTGATTCGCGTCCAAATTACCATCATTCAAGGCAGGCTGCAAACTAACCTTCATAACTCAAAGTCCCTATTCAGGATATACATATTATTAAATAACTTCAAAACACTACTTTAGCTCTACGGAAAACTTATCCAATATAATAATCAGAATATCTTACAAGCCAAGCATTGGCAGATGCGAAGCTACCTGAAGCATTAGGGAGAAATCCGCACCTTGAGGATGGCAAGCATCGCGCTAGGATGTATTACAGTTAACGGCATAGTTTCAGGCGATCAGTTGCTATGGACATTTCCCCAATCAAAGCTGTTCAAGCCCCATATTACGGCGATAGCTCTTACCGGACACCACCGCCAGATTTACCTTCCCTCTTATTGAAGGAGCGAATAGTTTATATTGGGATGCCACTGGTGCCTGCTGTCACGGAACTAATCGTGGCTGAGTTGCTGTTTTTGCAGTCCGATGACCCAGAAAAGCCCATTAAAATCTATATCAACTCCACCGGCACATCTGGTTACAGTGGCGAACCCATTGGCTTTGAAACCGAAGCCTTCGCCATCTTTGACACCATGAAATATATCAAGCCTCCTATCCACACCATCTGCGTCGGTTCTGCGATGGGTATGGCAGCCATGCTTCTCAGTGCTGGTACAAAAGGTTGCCGCGCTAGTTTGCCTCACTCTTCGATTATCCTGCATCAGCCCAAGAGCTACGCCCAAGGTCAAGCAACGGATATTCAAATTCGGGCAAGGGAAGTTTTGGTAAATAAAGGGGCATTAGTTGATATCTTACACCGCACCACAGGACAGCCCCCAGAAAAGATTATTAAAGATATGGATCGGCTGTTATATCTAACACCCTACGAAGCGAAGGAATACGGGCTAATTGACCGAGTTTTTGAGAAAGAAGAACTCGCAAATCCCCCACTCCCAGCCAGTGTCCTTTAGTGAGTGCTGAGAGACGCGAAAAATCTTTGTCTGTACATGAGTTATGAGTTATTTCTAACTCTCCTACCGCGCCCAAATTATTAAAAACGGAGTAAATTATGCCTATAGGCGTTCCTAAAGTTCCTTACCGGATGCCCGGAGGACAATATACAGATTGGATTAGCATCTACGATCGCCTTTACCGGGAACGGATTATTTTCTTGGGGCGAGATATTGATGATGAAATTGCCAATCAAATTATCGCTGTAATGCTGTATCTGGACTCAGATGATCCAGGTAAAGATATTTATATATACATCAATTCCCCTGGTGGGATGGTCACCTCTGGCATGGCTATTTTTGACACCATGCAACATATCAAATCAGATGTAGTGACTATTTGCGTCGGTTTAGCGGCTTCAATGGGGTCTTTCCTATTGGCAGCTGGCACCAAAGGCAAACGGCTAGCATTGCCTCATTCCCGGATTATGATTCACCAGCCTTCAGGTGGCACCCGTGGACAAGCAAGCGATATCGAAATTGAAGCTAGAGAGATTCTGCGGATTCGTCACCAGCTTAATGGCATTTATGCCGATAAAACAGGTCAGACCATAGCAAAAATTGAAAAAGATATGGATCGTGACTTTTTCATGTCTGCTGAAGAGGCGAAAGAATACGGTTTAATTGACCGTGTAATTGAAGAAAGAACCTCTATAGTAGCAGAGTAGAAGAAGCAGGGGGCAGAGGAGCAGGGGGCAGGGGAAGAATAATTAATTGCCCAATGCCCAATGCCCAATGCTCTTTTATAAAAAAATTGTCAACATTGAACTTTAAAATAGAACATTAGCCTTTATCATTAATATTCCAGGCTGGAAGCTGATAATAGCCAATAGCTAAATATTCGATAGCTCATAGCTCAAGATGGATCTTGGAGATTGCTACCGCTTGCTAGGTTTAAGATCGGGAGCTTCTTTTGCTGACATCAAAGCGTCTTACCGACGATTAGCGCAGCAATATCATCCCGATATCAACCCAGATGACAACAAAGCCAAAGATAAGTTTATTGCCTTGACAGAGGCTTACAAACTCCTGCTGACGGTAGTACTGCCAGAGGAAAGTATTGCATATTCAAGTCAGGTGTCAACTGGGTGTGATGACGCGAAGGCAACGCAGCGACAGAAAACACCAGTCACAACGGTGGTAAACCAACAACCAGGAAAACCAAAGCCGCCTAATCTGTTGGAAATAGAAGAACGGCTGAAGTGGAAGACTTATGAGCAATTGCAGAGATTTTTGCAAGAAAGGCGCTTTCCGCAAGCGATCGCACTGGTAGAAGCTTTAGCAGATCGTTTGTCAACAGATGCAGAAGTTCGCCAATGGCAAGCGATCGCTTATCAAATTTGGGGACGGGCATTAATTTCTGAAAACCAACTGCTCAAAGCCAGAATTTATCTTAAAAAAGCTTTGAAAACAGACCCCCATAATAAAAGTCTTTGGTATGAAGTCCAACGCGATTTCCAACGCTTAGAACAAATTTTGTAAATATTTAAAAAATTTAAAATCTGCTGATATATCCTTTCTAGATAAGTTGTACCACATTTAATTTGCATATAAAGGGCGGGCAAGATGCCCACCCTACAAGAGTTATCGGGAGGCGTTAGTTAGTCTCCTAAAAAGCATTTTCCGTCTGAGACTGAAAACGAGGTGAATTCCGAATTACGAATTACCTCAATCCGCGTAACACCGCTCCTAATGTAGCGATTCCCTCAACAATCTTCTGTGTTGGCTGAAAGCTAAAAGCTAACCTGATGGCATCATCCCCTTGTCCATTGGCGTAACAGCGAGTCCCTGGCAGAAAACTGATGCCGTGTTCATTGGCAGCCAAAAGGAGTGCTTTAGCGCTGATATCTGGTGGCAATTTACACCAAACAAAAAAGCCGCCATCGGGACGCAAGGCAACTACATCACTGGGGAACTCTTGAGCGATCGCTTCTAACAACAAATTGCACTTATGCTTGTAGCAGGCGATTAGCTGCTGAGTATGATTCTCTAGTTTCCCTGTGGCACAATAACGAGCAACAACATGGCTGACAAATGGCCCCACAGGCCCCTCACTTTTGAACATCGCCAACCGCTCAATAATTGCTGGATCGCCACAAGCCCATCCCAGCCGGATACCAGGCGCAATAATTTTCGAGAAGGTACTTACATATAATACCCACCCCTCTTGGTCAAGACTTGCCAGGGGGGGCATAGTTTCTCCACGGAAGCGCAAATCGCTATAAGCATCGTCTTCCACTACGAGAACGCCATACTCAGCCGCTAATGCTACCAGCTTTTGGCGACGAAATAAAGGCATAGTAGCGCCCGTAGGATTATGAAAGGTAGGAATAGTATAAATAAATCGGGGTCGGATGCCCTTTTTCTTTAAATCCTTCAATGTCACTTCTAGGGTATCTACATCCATCCCCAACTCATCTACAGGAATAGTAATTATACGTGCGCCAGCGTGGACAAATCTGGCAACTACTCCTAAAAAAGTTGGCCCTTCCACAATTACTACATCACCAGGTTCCACAAACACATCTGGTAGCAAGCCGAGAATCTGACCAGAACCGTAGCCAACGATCAGGCGATCGCGATCGGCAGCGATTCCTTTAGCCTGCAAGCGGAGGATAATTTGCTCATACAGTTGAGCAGAAGGTGGGCCGTAATTGAGAGCGTTCGGAGCCTCTTCTGCCAGCACAACGGCACTTGCAGCAGCCAAGTCAGCATGAGGAAAAAGAATTGGGTCGGCTAAACCGTATGCAAAGCTGACAGTGACAACTTTGCTTAACTCTGTACCGTAAGTAGGTGGTGCGAGGTTTTTTGCTCGTTCAGCGAACAAATCAGTAATTCGGTAAGCAGGGGTTGTAGAAACCATAAGTAGTTAAAAATTGGAAGTCAAAATACAGAAAACACAAGTAAGTAATTAACGAAAAGTCAGATTAGAAGCTTCCTCTGGTCTAAACTTTTCACAAGAGGGGGGTCTTAAACTTTCGTTAGTCGCCCAGAATTCATAGTAAATTGTTACTGCTAACAGATGTATTCTTTCTTATAACATCATGACAAGTATCGTGAATATTGACCGATAGAACGCAATTACTACAGTGAAATTAATTAACCTCAAGTGGCAGCAGCTAATTCTCAGCTTAGGCTGTTTGCTACTGATTATTGCCTGTAAAAGTTTCTATCCCACCAATAACCGAGATGCCATAACTCTTAGGGTGGCGACAGATCCCACCTTTGTCCCCTTTGAAATCCAAAAAGCTAGCGGGGAATTGGAAGGCTTTGATATTGATTTGATGAATGCGATTGCTAAAATAGCAGGTTTTGCAGTCCAGTTTGAAAGTCTGCCCTTTGATGGCACGATCTCGACCTTGCAAGCCAAAAGAGTCGATGCAGCAATTAGTGGAATCACCATTACCGCCGAACGCCTGAAAACAATTGCTTTTTCACGACCTTATTTTAAAGCCGGATTAACGATTGCTGTCCGCGAAGACAACCAAAATATTCAAGACTTCAATAGTCTCAGAGGTAAAAAAATCGCTGTCCAAATTGGTTCTACTGGCGCAGATTTTGCCAAAACTATCCCTAACGCCAAAATTAGCACTTTTAATTCTGGCCCAGAATTTTTCCAAGATTTGCTCAATGGCAATGTTGATGCTGTAATTAGTGATGCTTTTGCAACTCTGTATGCGATAAAAAACGGCAACCTCAAAGGCATCAGAGTTGTTGCCGATTTGCTTACCGAAGAATACTACGGGATTGCCACACCGAAAGACTCCCCCCATCTGGATACAATTAACAAAGCTATAGGGACTTTGTTATCCAATGGTACTTACAAGCAAATTTATCAAAAATGGTTTAATGCTGAACCCCCACAATTGCCAGACTTTTAACATTTGGTCATTTGTCTAATACCCAATTCCCCATTCCCCATTCCCAATTCCCAAAATATTAAATATTTATCTAATATGCGTCACAATTAATACTGCCACCAAAATTAATTGATAAACTACAATCTCTTGTAGGTCTACTTTAGTCAGGGACAGCCAATTGTGGCACCTTGGATCTTAGTGGCTAGAAGCACCTTGGAGCGGGAATTAAAGGAACTTCCACTATGCTGATTTGCCCTCAGTGTAAATTTGAAAACCCCAAAAGCAACAAATTCTGTCAAAGCTGTGGCACATCCCTAACCCACAAAGTTTGTCCTGAATGTAGTGCCGAAGATGTACCTGTCAACGCACTACGTTGTCATAACTGTGGCGCGGAATGTGGAACAGTGTTTTGGGCAATTATTGCTAAAAAAACGCCGGCGGAAGCTTTGGGAGTAGAGAGAGAGCTGGAAGATGTGGGAGTAGCGGGAGATGAGGAAACAATATCCTCTTCATCTCCGCTATCCCCTACTTCCCACATTGCATTACGCTCCTATTTAGACTTTCAAGAGCGTTATCAATTGTTAGATCCGTTACCTGTCCAAACGGAAAGTAGCGCCATTACTGATGTAGGTGTGAGAGTTCTAGACTGCCAGCCTTATGAAATATCATACATTGAGGCAATGCTAGCAAGTCAGCAATCAGATTTGCTAACGCCATCAATAGAAGGGAATGGAATTCCTCACCTTGCTAAACTTTATATTGCCTTACAGTCCCAAGGTCAGCGCGAGATACCACTGATTCATGATGCATGGCAGCAGGGAGATATACAGGTAGTAATAATTGAAGACCGCTCAAATTGGCAGCCTTTAGTAGACTTGTGGCAAGAAGAGACAACAAGTTCGTTAAAAATTTTGCACTGGTGTTATCAAATGGCCCAACTTTGGGCATTGTTGGAACCAGTAAATTGTCGTCAAAGCCTTTTAGATTTGGCGAATTTGCGATTGGATGAAGACCAAACGCTAGCGTTGCAAAGGTTGTATCTCGAATCATCAAGTCCTTTGCTTGCCACAGAATTGTCAGAAAATGCCGAAGCTCAAACATCTGTGAGTCCAGAGGAGCCGTTAACCATTCAAGCTTTAGGGCGGGTTTGGCAAGCACTATTTAGGCAGTCTCAACGCACTCAATTTGGTTCTGTAGTCCAGATGTTAGGGGATTTAGATGTAGGTAAGATTCAGACGATCGCCCAATTGCGATCGCGTTTAGAAGAAATCTCTATTGAATTGGAAGCACTAGGAACCGCAACTTTGCCCCCAATAAAGGAAAACAATACTACTGTGCCCACTATGCCGCAATCAGCCGAACCAGAAGACATCATTAGCAAAAGTGATGAGATGCCGACTGTTGTGCTGGCGATGCAGTTAAGTAGTTTGGAAGATGCAGGATGTACAGATGTAGGTCGTCAACGTCATCATAACGAAGACTACTTTGGCATTGAAACCAAAATTCAGAAGTTGGAGTTCCCTAAAAGTCGAGTTCTAGAAGGGCATGGTTTGTATATTCTCTGCGATGGTATGGGCGGACACGCTGGCGGCGAGATAGCCAGTGAGTTAGCAGTCAACACCCTACGGCAATACTTTCAAGAACATTGGATTACTAACCAACTGCCAACAGAAGATAGTATTCGTGAGGCAGTGTATTTAGCTAATGAGGCGATTTATAAGCTAAATCAAAAAGATGCCCGTTCTGGAGTAGGGCGTATGGGTACAACTCTGGTAATGCTATTAATTGAAGATACTCAAGCAGCAGTTGCCCACGTAGGAGATAGCCGTCTCTATCGCTTGACACGCAAACGGGGACTAGAACAAGTCACAGTAGATCACGAAGTTGGACAACGGGAAATTAGCCGAGGAGTAGAAGCAAGCATAGCTTATGCCCGCCCTGATGCCTACCAACTCACCCAAGCCTTGGGGCCTCGTGATGAAAATTCAATTAATCCTGATGTCGGCTTTTTCGAGATTAATGAAGATACTCTTCTGCTGTTAGCATCAGACGGTCTATCAGATAATGATTTACTAGAAACCCATTGCCAGACTCATTTAGAACCTTTACTTAGTTCAGGCGCTAACTTAGAACAGGGTGTTACAAACTTAATTGATTTGGGAAACCAATATAATGGTCACGACAACATTACTGGTATACTAATTCGGGCAAAAGTACGTCCAAATTTGGAAAGTTAAAAAGAAATTGGGCATGGGGCATGGGGCATAGGGCATGGGTAATAAATAGAATCATCAATTCCCAATATAGATATTTAAAATTTAACCTTTAAGCCTTATAAATCAGGATTCAAAATCTAATTTACGTATAGTTGAATGCCCAATGCCCAATACTTCGACTTCCGACTTCGCTCAGTACAAGTACCCAATGCCCAATGCCCAATGCCCAATGCCCAATGCCCCATTTCCTAATCCCTTTACCTTATAGGTTGTATTGTGGTTAGTCTGACTCTGCTAGAACCGAAACAAAAAACGCCCCTTCAACAGTGGTGCTTTGAGAACTCTTCCATAATTCGGATTGGTCGAGCGGCAGATAATCACGTTGTTTTAACTGATAGTTTAGTTTCACGGCATCATCTAGAACTGAGACACGTCGATTCTGCCGACAATAGTGGTGGTTGGCGGCTGATTAGTCAGGGTACTAATGGGACTTTTCTCAACGGTATTCTTGTGATTCAGAGTCCGTTACCAGATAATTCCCTTTTGCAACTGGCACAGGGAGGCCCAATACTGCAATTCCAAATTCAGGAAGTAACAGTATTGGAAACTGGTTTGCGATCGCCACAAATGCAAGAGAGAGAAGAAAACGCTGTTGCAACTGTCTATTCAGCCCAAGGCAAATACACTTGTACGCACGAAGGTAACTCCTCAAACAATCTGTTTTGCATCCACTGCGGTCAACCTCTCTCTGTACAACATAAAATTCGCCATTATCAGGTGTTGCGAACTCTCGGACAAGGAGGTATGGGTACCACTTATCTCGCTTGGGATGGAGCTAGTCAGATTGGGAGTAGCCCACGACTGCTGGTGTTAAAGCAAATGAATGCTGATATGGTAAAAATTGCCAAAGCTCAAGAATTATTTGAGCGGGAGGCGTATACTCTCAAATCCCTTAACCATCCAGGAATTCCCAAGTATTACGACTTCTTTGTAGAAGACGGAAAAAAATACTTGGCAATGGAACTAATTCAGGGACAAGATTTAGAGAAACGTGTTTATACCACTGGGCCAGTTACACCAAGCCAAGCGATCGCTTGGATGATCCAAACCTGCGATATTTTAGAATATCTTCATAGCCAAGAGCCTCCACTGATCCACCGCGACATTAAACCCGCTAACCTAATGGTGCGAAGTTCACTAAATCGCATAGTAGTGCTGGATTTTGGCGCAGTTAAGGAAATTGGCACTGCGCCCGGTACTCGAATTGGTGCGGAAGGTTATTGCGCTCCTGAACAAGAACGGGGACAACCTTTGACTCAATCTGACTTGTATGCAATTGGGCCAACGCTGATTTTTTTGCTCACAGGCGAAAACCCTTTCAAGTATTACCGCCAACGAGGGCGAAACTTCAGGTTTGATGTGGCAAAAGTTCCCACCATTAGTCCCCAATTGAGAGATGCGATTGATCGCGTTACAGAACCATTGCCACGCGATCGCTACCAAACTTCCAAGGAATTAGCCACAGCCTTAGCTGCTTGCCAATAAAGGGAACAGGCAATAGGTAATGGCGGAGAGTCCAATGCCCTATGCACTATGCCCTATCCCCTAATTCTTCATCCCAAGTTTCTACAGCTAGCAATTCACTAACTGGGTCTTGCATACTAAAGCCAAAGTCAAGCAGTTCCTGTTTCCAGTGCTGCCATTCATTACCATAGAGCAAAGCGATTTTCCAGATGCTATCGCTTGGCTTGATAATATTAGATTCTATGAGTGATTGCACGTTGCGCTGCAATTTCACCATCGGGTGAATCACTTGCTGAGTCATAACCTCGATTGAATTCAGATTTTGTTTGTTGGTAAATACTTGATTAAAACTGCTTCCCATTCTGCAATTGTTGCCGGGTCGTAGAGTGGTGTAATTTTGGTAAAGCTAGTCTTAACTTTTTAACTATACCATAACAAACTCTACTAAATTACTGGTAAATTCGGTTTTGTACGGTAATTACCACCACAAAACTCTAATTTCACCAAGCAGTGCATAAACTTTTTGCAGAAGTTAGTCCAAATTGTGAACACTGAGCAAAACAATTACTCCTTTAGGAAGTTGCACTATGTAGTGTAACTGAGGACAACTGCGAAAATTCTATTTCTTTGGATCGTTGAAAAATATGTTTGCTTGTTGAAAAACCCAGATGACACAGGCTAATTTGTAAGTTTTTGACTAACAGGGAAATTTGCAATTGGGTAGAAATATCCACTGTTTCTATTTACTTGAACGTGATTTAGGATATCGCAAACATCTGGCATTAGGTAGAATAATCGCAAATCTTTATATAATCTTGATGTTCTCTCCAATGAATTAGACCTAGAGGTTTAGCTCTGTGCAGGGGTAGGAGAAGGTTTTATTTTAAAGGGTAAGAGCGATGCCTACGGCGGTAAACTACGCATGGCAAAATTCTCGCTACAGCACAGGCTTACCATAAAGTTCCTCCGTCTTCAGAGTCAGCTTTTAAAGTTTATGTAAAAAATTTTTAGCCAAGATGTTAGTTTCTGTTCAGCAGATGGGTATCCTCAAAACGAGGAGGGTTGCTGACACCTAACTATTTAACGCAGCAATAATTGATACATGGCCGGATCGGACGCAGAATACCTAATCGCCCGCAAAAAGCAGATTGAGCGGCGACAAAAGATTTTAACGATAGTATCGATGTTCTCATTTTTTGGTTCTACGGTATTTGCAGTCATTCCAGCAATCCAACAGGCTAATCAACCTAAGCCTGTAACTACCTCTGCTTCTGCTGAGTCAGTATTACAGCAACAGGCGCGGGGTTACGAGTTGGTTTTACGGCGGGAACCAGAAAACCAACTTGCTTTAGAGAAACTGTCTGTAGTGCGGTTGCAATTGAAGGATGCTAAGGGGGCGATGGAACCTTTAGAGAAACTGGTGAAGTTGCACCCCCAAAGGCAAGATTACAAAGTTGTATTAGAGCAGATTAAGAAGCAACAGGGTAATAGCGATAGGCCAAGTAAATAAACAAGCTTATTTTCTTGATTGCTAAGGTAATAGTTAAGTAAGAAAAATGATTATTTATTGAATTGATATTTAGAGATAATTCAAGATGTGAGGAGAAAAATATGCAACTGCCTGTTGATAAATATGGAATACCAGGTGTTAGCACCTTTGAGTACACTAAGATAATAGGTTTAGAAAATATAGAATTTGGTACGGATATCGTAATCGATGATTTTGTGTTTATATATGCTAAAAAACCTATAAAGATAGGTAGCAATGTACATATTGCATCTTTCACTTCAATAACGGGAGGTGAGTGTTTTATAATGGAGGATTTTTCAGGGTTATCGTCTGGGGTAAGAATTTTCACTGGCTCGGAAGATTTTCAAGAATGGGGATTTGGAAATCCTACGATTGACGAAAAGTATAGAAATACTAAAAGGGCATCGATACACATAGGCAAATTTTGTGTTATTGGCGCAAATAGCGTCATTTTACCAGGTGTTACTGTTGGCGAAGGGGCTACAGTTGGCGCAGGCTCAGTTGTCACAAAAAACTTAGAACCGTGGGGAATATATGTTGGAAATCGCAAAATCGGTGATCGGGATAAATCAGGAGTTATTGAAAACTACAACAAATTTTTATTAGAAAATAGAACTCATATAAATTAAATCAATATATTAAATATAATGATAAATAAGCCCTTTGGCGATTTAGCTATTTTTGATGGTACACCAATATTTACTAATAAATTACATGTTGGTTGTCCTAACATTGGAAACCGCGAACGCTTACTGTATCGTATCAATGACATACTCGACAGAAGATGGTTAACTAATAATGGAATCTATGTCCAGGAATTTGAGCAACGCATTGCTGATTTTATCGGAGTAAAGCATTGTATTGCTACTTGTAATGCAACAGTGGCATTAGAAATAGCCATTCGCGCCGCCGGATTAAAAGGTGAAGTTATTGTTCCTTCTTTTACCTTCATTGCAACCGCACACGCTCTACAATGGCAAGAAATTACACCTGTTTTTTGTGATATTGATCCTCAAACCCATAATATAGACCCAAACAAAATATTTCAAAGCATCACCCCTCACACTACTGGTATTCTTGGTGTTCATTTGTGGGGTCGTCCTTGCAATGTGGAAGTTTTAAGTGAAATTGCTCATACTTATAATTTAAAATTAATCTTTGATGCGGCTCATGCTTTTGGCTGTTCACATCAAGGACGTATGATTGGTAGCTTTGGAGATGCCGAAGTTTTTAGCTTCCACGCTACTAAATTTTTGAACACATTTGAGGGCGGAGCAATTGTGACTAATAATGATGAATTAGCTGCAAAAATTCGCCTGATGACTAACTTTGGTTTTGCTGGTATCGATAACGTTATCTATATTGGTACAAACGGTAAAATGCATGAAACATCAGCGGCAATGGGTTTGACAGGACTTGAAAGTTTAGAAGAGTTTGTTGCTATTAATTATCGTAATTACCAACAATATAAACAAGAATTGCAGAGTATTGCGGGGCTAAGACTTATTAATTATGACAAAACAGAAAAATGTAATTATCAATATATTGTTTTAGAAATTGATGAAAATGATTTTGGTATAAGCCGAAATTATTTAGTTGAAATATTACAGGCTGAAAATGTTATTGCTCGAAGGTATTTCTATCCAGGTTGCCATAATATGGAACCTTACCGTTCTTATTTTCCTTATAATAAGCTATTGCTACCTGAAACTGAAAAACTTGTCAATCGAGTACTCTGTCTACCAACAGGCACAGCACTAAAACCAGAAGATATTAGCAAAATTTGTCAAATTATCAAGTTAGTTGCTGCAAATAGTTGCGAACTTTCCAAAGTCAAATTTTATTCACACATCTAAAATTTATATCTTAGAGTTAAAAGCATGAAAGTAAGTATTTTAATGATTACCTATAATCATGAAAATTATATTGCCCAGGCAATCGAAAGTATTTTAATGCAGCAAGTTAATTTTGAATATGAAGTTGTTATAGGAGAAGACTGTTCTACAGATAATACGCGCCAAATTATTAGTGATTACCAAAAGAACTATCCCGAAAAACTGCGGTTGTTATTGCCTGATAAAAATCTTGGTATGCACAAAAACTTTATCAATACGTTGCAAGCTTGCCAAGGTCAGTATATAGCAATGTTAGAAGGTGATGACTACTGGACTTCTAGCGAAAAATTACAAAAACAAGTAGATTTTTTAGATAAAAACCTAGACTTTGCTATATGTTTTCATAATGTACTAGTATTTTGGCAAAATAACAGTTACTCACCTGCGATTTTCCTACACAATCAGCAAAAAACGTCTACCATAGAAAATTTGTTAATAAACAATTTTATTTCCACTCCTTCAGTAATGTATCGTGCTGGTTTGGTACAAGAGTTTCCCGATTGGTTTTATGAACAAAGTATGGGAGATTGGACTTTCCATATTTTAAATGCACAGCATGGAAAAATCGGATATATTGATGAAGTAATGTCAGCATATAGAGTTCATGCAAAAGGAGTATGGTCTGGTAAAAGCCGAGAATGGCAAATAAAAGAAACGATTAGAATGCTTGACACTATAAAACATAATTTTAGTTCTCAATATCAAGCAATTATAAATACATCAATAAATTTCTATTCTCAACAACTAGCTAGTCTTTTGAAGAATGAAGAAATAATTAATTCTTCATCAGTTGATTTAAAAGAATATTTACATTTAAGAAATACAAACTTAATTATTTTTCCAGATTGGAATCAGTCGCATGAATTATTATGTAAAATTTTAGCCAATCTTATTAAAGGATTAAATAGTCATATTAATAAAAATGAAATAACTTTACTGATATGTACTAATAACATCACTGAAGAAAATGCAAGTTTGTATATATCTACTATCGTTATGAATCTTTATATAGAGGAAGAAATAGAAGTAAGTGAGGAATTACAAATTTCTTTTACAGGGAATCTAAGTCAAATTAAATGGCGAAATCTCATACCTCTTCTTACAGGAAAAATAATTTTGAGTGGAGAAGATAAACAAGCAATTTATTCATCTGGATTAGAAAAACTTCCCGCTTTTATCTGGGAAAACTTTAGTGCTAAACATTTAATTTTATCTAGTTTTGAGAAGCCTTATAAATTGAATATCGGGTGCGGACATATCAAATTTGATAATTGGATAAATATAGATATAGATAAAGATAAAAAGGCTGTTGATTTAGTTTGTAACGCTGCACAAAAACTTCCTTTTGATGATGATTCCTGTGCATTGATATATAATGAGCATTTTCTAGAGCATTTGACACTTCAAGAAGCTATGTTTTTTCTCAGCGAGTGTTACCGCGTTTTACAGCCAGGAGGAATCTTACGTATAGCTATGCCTTCTTTAGAGTATGTTGTACAAAAATACAATTCTGAAGAATGGCAAAATCAAGAATGGTTGAATTGGCCAGAATTCAAGTTTATTAAAACTCGTGCTGAAATGCTAAATATTTCTTTTCGTTGGTGGGGTCATCAGTGGCTTTACGACAGAGAAGAGTTAAATCGTAGACTTTTTGAAACAGGTTATACAAATATCAAGGATGTTGTATGGGGATTAAGTGATATACCTGAACTAAGAAATCGTGAAACTAGAGCAGATTCATTGCTTATATGTGAAGCTCAATTAGCAAATAAGAATGAATTAGATAAATTACAGCAACAAACTGCTTACAATAAAACTAATTTTTTACAAGGGCAGCCTTTAGTTAGTATTTGTATTCCTACTTACAATGGTGAAGTATTTATTGCAGAAGCTATTAATAGTGTGTTAGGTCAAACCTATCCAAATATAGAAATTATTTTATCTGATGATAACTCTACTGACAGAACAGTTGAGATTGCTAAATCATTTAAGCAAAAATTATCCTTTAATTTTTCAATAGTTGAACATAGCCAATATGGACTAGCTCCTAATTGGAATTTTTGCATTTCTCAAGTTAAAGGTAAATATATAAAGTTTTTATTTCAAGATGATATATTAGAGCCAAATGCTATTGAAGAAATGGTCAATTTGGCTGAACAAGATGAAGAAATAGGTTTAGTTTTTTCATCTAGAACAATTTTTAGTAATACTGGTGATACTAACTATGATTCAAATTTATTAATGCATCACGAAGCCAAGGATGTACACAAGGCTTGGTCAACATTAAAACTGATTCAATCAGGACAGGAACTTTTGTTAGATCCAAATATACTTGATAATCCAATTAATAAAATTGGAGAACCAAGTACAGTCCTTATTAGAAAAGATGTATTTGAAAAAGTAGGATTATTTAATTCTGAGTTTTGCCAGCTTGTAGATTTGGAGATGTGGCTCAGAATTATGAGTCAATACAAAGTTGGTTTTGTTGACAAAGTTTTATCTCACTTTAGGATACATTCACAACAACAAACTCGTCGAAACGTTGCTTTAAAGGATGCTATTTTATTAGATTACCAAAAGCTGTTTCAGACAATTTACAATGATACACGGTATCCTCAAGCAACGAGACAACAGGCTCTTTATAGATACGCAGCTTTGAGTGAACAGAATACTGAATTATGTCAGTTGCGAAAACAAATAGCAGAAGAATGGCTAAATATTTTAGATGAAGAGATAAAAGATAGGTACGTGAGTCTGCTAGGTAAAACACATCAGATGTTACTGAATAGTAGCATCAAATATGAAAGTCTAACTGATGAAGAAGAAATTTTCGCTAATCATATTGTTAAAAATATATCTCAAGGTTTTGAGCAGCCAAAAGCAATTCAGTATTTACTAGCAGGTATGCTGTATCAGCGCGCTGACCAGTTACCATTACAGCATGACCTCTCTGGCATACCTCATTGGTTACTTAATGACTATCTGCAATTCCTATTTTCATCCCCAGTCAACTTTCAAGAACTGGGTGATGCAGATAATTACTATTACTATATCCAGGGTTGGATTGATTATTTACACACATCGATACTCAAAAATTCTGATTCTCCTTTATGGGATGAAATAATTAATAATTTTGCTCCTATTGCTAATTTTATTCCCCTATATTTTAATGAGCATAATCTTAAAGATATCTATACTAAACGGGGAGAGATTATAGAGTTTTTGCTGAAGCTTAAGGGTTATGAGGTAGATTACGAGTTTGCTGATAGACCTACAACCAGAAAAAAAATACGGTTGGGTGTCCTGGCTGCATATTTTTTACCTGGCTCTGAAACATTTGCTTACCTTCCTATTTATGAGTATATCAGTAGAGATTTTGAAGTAATTTTGTACTCTCTTAATCAAACGGGTCATCAACTAGAGCAATATTGCCAAAGCTGTGCAAACTCCTTTAAGCTATTACCACAAAATTTAGCAGAACAGGTAAATATTATTCGGGCTGACGATCTCGATATATTATTCATCGCTACTAATGTGACGGCGGTGATGAATCAAATCTGCCTCTTGTCAATGCATCGGTTGGCTAGAATACAAGTCACAAGTGGCGGATCGGTTGTTACTACCGGAATGCGACATATTGATTATTACATCTCTGGTACGCTAACCGATTCATCAGCAATGGCAGAAGATCAATATCAAGAAAAGTTGGTAAAACTAGAAGGAACTGCTCATTGCTTTAGTTATGGGAATGAACAAGAAAATACAACTGTAAAAGTTGATCAGGAAAGTTTGGGTATTTCTGAAGAAACAGTTATTTTTATTTCTGGTGCTAACTACTTCAAAATTATCCCTGAACTAATTGATACATGGGCAAAAATTATTTTTGCCGTTCCCAAATCCGTTTTAGTACTTTTGCCATTTGGCCCAAATTGGTCAAATGCTTATCCGAAAAAAGCTTTTGTAAATCACTTGAATAAAGTATTTTCCAAGCATGGAATACCAGCAGATCGATTGATAGTCTTAGATCCTCAGCCAGTACCAAATCGACAAGAGGTTAAAGCATATTTCAGTATTGCCGATGTGTATTTAGATTCTTATCCATTTGCGGGAACAACTTCTCTAGTAGAACCATTACAGGTTAATTTACCAGTAATCGCTAGACGGGGAAATAGCTTTCGTTCTGCAATGGGAGCCGCAATGATTCAAGCATTAGATGTCCCTGACTTAGTTGCGGATAGCGAAGAGTCTTATATACAGTTAGCAGTTGCACTTGGAATTGATCCTGAATTACGCCAACAAAAGAGCGCCCAAATCAAAGAAAAAATGCAAGGTAATCCTAGTTTTTTAGATAGCCGCTCTTACTCAGCTAAAATAGGCGAACTTTTCCAAGAACTATTTAGTAAATATCTTGCAGATACTCTGAGTCAAAATTTCCGCTTAGGAGATATTAACCTAATTATTTTCCCAGACTGGTCACAGCCAGAAGACTTGCTATATCAAGATTTAGCAAATGTTATTTCTATTCTCACTACTCACCCACATAAAAGTCATATAACTCTTCTGATAGATACTCAAAATATTTCTGAGGAAGAAGCCGATATGCTTTTATCATCTTTGACCATGAATTTGCTTATGGAAGATGATGTAGATATAACTGAGGGGCCAGAAATTTCTCTGCTAGGTAAGATAAGTGATACACAATGGCAAACTCTTTTGCCTAAAATTAATACTCGAATTGCTTTAGCAACAGATAATCAATCTGCGATCGCACAGGCGAAAGCCGAAACTCTTCCATTCTGCGATGTAGACAACTTAAGTTTGTAGTAAGCACTAAAGTGCTTAAATTTCTAATGCACACAATCTTCTCTCTCGTAACTTACCTCAGAATGGCGCGGAGGAAATTTTATACTATGGTCTAACTTGTTTTAACGATTCAAGGTGCGTTAGCCTACGGCATAACACACCCTACTTCAAATTTATATTTTTTCATATACATTGAATTTTTCTCACCGACTTACTTAGGAATAAGAATTAAATAACATACAGTTTATGTTTCTGGCTTACCTCACCCTCAATCCCTCTCCTTATAAAGGCTACGGTGTACACATAAGTCTGAAAATAGCTCAAGAAGACAGGTTTTACCCCACCCTAACCCTCCCCGTATGTATTGGCTACGGTGTACAAGTCTTCTAGAGTTGCCCCAGAGCCTTTTGATCCCCCCAACCCCCCGATAAATTGGGGGGCAAAAGTCTCTTAGAGTCCCCCAATTTATCGGGGGATTTAGGGGGATCTCCAACGATTTGGGGTTTGTACAGAGATGTGTGTACACCGTAGCCTTATAAAGGAGAGGGAAGCTAGAGACAGGATAAAGTTTTACATTTTATTTAATCCACGTTCCTTAGTGGTAAAACCCGCCCAATCGGGTTAAAAACCTTGCTTTATTCCATACAATTGAGAACCGCTATAATTCTCCCACATCTGTTGGTAAGCTTTCTCCATTTCACGGGTAAACTGCTTCCCATTCCACAGGGGTGCTGTTTGTCGAGATGCTTTCAATTTTAAAGCTACCTGCTGGCGTAAAGTCTCATCTTTCCCCAAGCGGATACCCCACTCGATATACTCTTCATCTGTCCAAGCGATGCCTTCTGTAATTCCTGCATTTATCATCATGGTGTAGCTGTTACGCGCTGCAAATTGTTCGCCGACTCGCGTCACCAAGGGGATACCCATCCATAATGTTTCTAAGGTTGTTGTCGCTCCGTTGTAGGGAAATGTATCTAATACAATATCAGCAATGCCTAAATTAGCACGATGAACTGACTCTGAATGAACTATTGGTAAAAATCGTAACCGAGAAAAATCTACACCTTCTTCTTCAGCAATTTGGTAAAAGAAGCGTTTAATTGTTTCCTCTTCAGAAAGCCCCTTAATCAAAAAGTAGCTGTTAGGTACTTGTTTGATAATTTGCATTTGCCATTTTGTTGTTTCTGGATGGCGTTTATATCCTCTTTGGGCGCTGAGATAGACAACGGCATCCATAGGGATATCCAAGTCATCACGGCGAAGTGTTGGAACACCAACTTCAAAACCATCTACTGCTATGTAAGTTTGAGGTAATCGCCAAATTTTCTCTGTATAGTAATTTTGTGCATCATCTGGAAGTACATAAGGGTCTGCAATAAAGTAATCAATTGCAGGTATACCCGATGCATCCCACCCCAGCCAAGTAACTTGAATTGGGGCTGGCTTGAGTGCCATTACTTCACTTGTAATATCTAAAGTTATGCTATCAAGATCAATTAAAATATCAATTTTATCCTGATATATCTGGTCAGCAATTTCTAGACCATCCATGCCTAATTTATGAACATTACCTGCATTTTGTACATACCAATCCCGTAGGAAATCATCTACTAATTTATAGTTCACGAAATAGGTATGAATATCAAATTTATCTCGATCGTGATGATGAAATAACCAGCGAGCTAACCAACCAACAGAATGATTCCTTAAAGCGTAAGATATATAACCAACTTTTAGTTTCTTGGGATGGGTTGTTAAAGATTGATTAATTTGACGAGCATAATTTTTTCCTTCAGATTGAGCAAAAGCTTGAACATAATTAGTAAAAATATCAGCTACCTTATTATGAATATCTCGAAAATCAGCAGGAGCATCTTTAATGTGAGGAATCGCAAAAGCTGGCGTAAGTAACCGTAATATTCTTCCTTCTTCTAAAGGAATTCGTTGAGCTTTAATAAACTGTTGAAATACAGTTTCCAATTCTTGACAAGTTGTACATATCTCTTGCCAATATCCTCCTGCTGACATTAGACCCCTTAACAGCAAATGGAGTGCAAAAATTTTATCAGCCAAACCTGCTGATAGGGAATAACATAACCTAGCTGTCTCTATACCTTGAGAATAATTACGAGCATCTTGATAAAAAGTCGCTAAGTGTCGCAAAATTTCTACATTATCTGGTTCTAATCGTAAATGCAATTCTAGTAGAGATGCTGCTAGTAAAGGCTGCCGCAAAGTATGACCAAGTTGGATAGCAGCAGGAAGTAGTATACAGAAGCATTGATGAGTATCAGAGAAATAAGGCAGACTAGCCTCTATTAAATTTAGATTAATTGAATGTAAGGGAACAGCATTTAAAAATTCTTTTAAAACTTGGATTAATAATTCGGCATTAATTTCTATATTTTCTTTGGCATTTAAACTTTCAATTAATCCCCACTCCTTCAAGTCATCAATTTGTTCAAACTTTTCTAATCTGATAGAAAGGAGAAGAATTTGAAGCAAATTATTTATATTACTAGGATTAATTTCTCGTATATGCTGGCGAATTAACCAAGCTAGAGAATATTCGTCCAGTGTTTCACGCCTTACAGCTTCTATTTGCAAAACCTGAAATAATTCGTTTGTCCATATTTGTAACTGTTCTTCATCTGCCTCTGTCATTGGCAGCATCCAAGTCATTTGAGCTTCTGCTTCTTGCCCTTGTAATAGGAATAGTAAACCTAAATGCCAATAATAAGAACTAGCATTTGGCTCTATTGCAATTGCTTGTTCATATAACTGTGCTGCTTGTGAATATCTCCCTTGAATTAAGTATTGTTCAGCTTGATTTCGCCAATTATATATATCAGTAATCATTGTAGTTTTCTGAGAAAATTTTATGAGGAATATACTTGTGAACGACTCACATAATAGAAATAAAGTGGATAGAAGCATCTACCCACTTTGGAAAATATCTAGCTTAGAGATAATTTATATACTGTTTGTCCTTGGTTGCTTACTTAGCCAAAGAGACGTAGCTGGAAGCACAACTAGGCTGTCCTGAAGCATAAGTAGTTGTTGTAATGGTATTTGCATTTACACCACCGTTAACCATAGCGTTGTTAGATTCACACAAAACAGCTATGGTAGTAGCTTCACTAGTAGCTGCTTGGGTTGTTATCGCGACATTACCAATATAGGCTTTGAGAGGTGCTTGGCCCCCTCCACTTATTACTTTTGCTTGGTTGAGTACTGAACTAGCGTCTGGCGTAAGAGCTGAATATGCGTAATTTATGGTTTGTGTTGCAATACCAAGACCTAAACTACCAATTGAAGTTGAAAATGTAGTATTTTCTAAGTAATAAGCTTGTTGAGCGCGGTTCATAGAACCTGTGTAAGTTTTAGCTTCTGACTGCTTGGCTTTGTTAGCTTGGTTCAAGAAAGAAGGTAGTGCGATCGCAGACAAAATACCGATGATAATAATTACTACTAGTAATTCAATGAGTGTAAAACCCTCATTTTCGTTCTTTTTGTTGAGGATGTGTTGGAGAAATTTTGCTTTTAGTTCGGTTTTCATAAGTGTTTTCCTGGGGGTAGGAAGTGCTTGGGTGTTCTAGATATAACTTACCCAACTGCGATCGCTTTCCTATCACCTTGAGAAAAAAAGTTTGGGGCTATCCGGTTACATAATCCAAAATCCTTGTATCTCAATTAACACAGATATAACTAAGCCCCTGGTGTTCACCAATGCCTAGATTCTTAATTTCGTTTGTGAGAGTGCTTTATTCAAACATCGATCGGCGCGAACAAAAGACACATCAGGCGATCGCAGGTTTCTTTTTTCCAAGCCATTGTATTTTATAAGTTTCCTAATCTTTCTTTAGAGGAAATTGAAGCCATGCTCGATTTAGATGAATTCGTAAATACTCGATTGTACAAGAGCCTCTTGGAAAAGAGTAGATTGAAATTAGCCCCAAAACTTAGTGATAAAGGTATGAGCATTCAAGAAATAGCAGAATTGCTAGAAATAGATATTGAAGTTATCAGGAAATATCTGCAAGAACAGTTTTAGCGGTTAAGAGGATGTTTGCCAAGTGTTGAGCGCATAGTATTGTAGGCATTTTGCCTAGGCATAGCCCGTCGGAGACATCGCTTACCATCTGGCGTAGCCAATCATAATTTATTGTGCTATATTAAGCGTAGTCGTTATGAGTTTGTATAGAGTTATGACTAACCCCACAGTAGAAAACTTAGTAATTATCGGTTCTGGCCCAGCAGGGTACACAGCCGCCATTTATGCCGGACGCGCTAACCTGAAACCTGTTGTATTTGAAGGTTTCCAAGCCGGGGGTTTACCTGGTGGGCAATTAATGACAACGACGGAAGTCGAGAACTTTCCAGGGTTTCCCCAAGGGATTACCGGGCCGGAACTGATGGATCAGATGAAGGCACAGGCGGAGCGCTGGGGAGCTGAACTATATACTGAAGATGTTATATCAGTTGACTTGAGTCAGCGTCCATTTACAGTGCGATCGCAAGAAAGGGAAATTAAAACCAACAGCATCGTTATTGCTACGGGTGCGACAGCAAAGCGTTTGGGTTTACCTAGCGAACATGAATTTTGGAGTCGGGGTATCTCTGCTTGTGCGATTTGTGATGGTGCGACACCAATTTTTCACGGCGCGGAATTGGCTGTGATCGGTGCTGGCGACTCGGCGGCGGAAGAGTCTATTTACCTCACCAAATACGGTTCTAAGGTAAATATGTTGGTACGCACCGATAAAATGCGGGCTTCTAAAGCCATGCAAGACAGGGTTTTGAGGAACCCAAAAATCCAAGTGCATTGGAATACAGAAGCTGTGGATATTTTTGGTAATGGTCGCATGGAAGGGGTGAAAATCCGCAATACTAAAACTGGTGAAGAAAGAAAACTGCACGCTAAGGGTTTATTCTACGCTGTTGGTCACAGTCCCAATACCTCTTTATTCAAGGGACAATTAGAACTAGATGAAGTGGGTTACGTTGTCACCAAACACGGTACTGTAGAAACCAGTGTAGAAGGCGTTTTTGCAGCTGGTGACGTGCAAGATCATGAGTTTCGGCAAGCAATTACGGCTGCGGGTACTGGTTGTATGGCGGCGATGTTGGCAGAACGCTGGTTGTCATCCAGTGGGTTAATTCAAGAATTCCATCAACAAACAGAATCAGCAGACAATGAATTAGAACATCAGCCAGCCAAAAAGACTGAAGCTGAGGAAGAAGCTGGATTTAATTTGGATGGAACGCGCCATGCGGGAGGTTATGCTTTACGGAAATTGTTCCATGAAAGCGATCGCTTACTCCTGGTTAAATACGTCTCTCCTGGTTGTGGCCCTTGTCATACCCTGAAGCCAATTTTAAATAAAGTGGTGGATGAATTTGACAGCAAAATTCACTTTATAGAAATTGACATCGACAAAGACCGAGATATTGCTGAAAATGCTGGTGTGACAGGAACGCCAACAGTTCAATTGTTCAAAAACAAGGAACTGGTGAAGGAAGTTAAAGGTGTGAAGCAAAAGAGCGAATACCGCCAGTTAATTGAAAGTAATCTTTAGGGACTGGGGACTGGGGACTGGGGACTGGGGACTGGGGACTAGGGGGACTGGGGACTGGGGACTGGGGACTGGGGACAAACAAAATTAAAGACTTTTTGATCTCTCTGAGAACTCCGTTCATCCACCTCAGAACCTCAAACTATCCAATCGCCAATCACCAATCCCCAATCTACGAATCACCTAATCGAGTTCCGTACTCTTCTTTACCCTGTTGTTGGAAACGAATGAAACGACAATAACCGTTAAGACCTTTTTCAATCCAGTCTTTAAGCTGACTGACCCAGTTTAATTGTTCCGTGTTACAGTAGCCCAAGCTCTCAGCAATAATGAAGGCACTTTTGGTTTCAGTTAATGAGCCACGAGCAATGTACATAAAACGCAATCTATCTAAGTAGTGATAACGCCCATATCCCTCAGCTATATTCAGTAAAACACTACAAGCTGCTCTTCGTAATTGATCGCTCAAATTGTAACGCTCACAATTAGGCAAACTATCTGCTAGTCTATAAGGCGCTTTTAGCAACTTAAGGCTATCTTGATAGAAGTCTAAAGACTCAAAACCCCTATCTGGCATATCATCTTAATCTAAAGTCCCTCAATTTTATGGGAAATTTTTCCCCAATCCCCAGTCCCCAATCCCCAATCCCTACTCCCTAATATGTAAAATGGTCAGCGTATCAAGCTTTGCTCCAGGCGATCGCTTTATGGCCATTACAAAACGGCGACTACCGACATTTTTACAGTTTGGCAAAAGTTCCAATCTTTCCCAAAGACTCATGCTCATTGGGTTAGCCATCACCCTATTTTTCATCTTCCTGGCATTCTTCGCTCCTTTATTCCAGGCTTGGGGATGGCTGCTAAACCCGAAAGATTTTCTCTCTAATCCAATTCACGAGCCACCCTCAGCTAAACATTGGTTTGGCACTAGTCGCTTGGGTTATGATGTCTTCTCTCGGACATTGTTCGGCGCTCAAGCTGCCTTGCAGGTGGTGATTTTGGCAACGGCGCTGAGTATGATTATCGGTGTACCTCTGGGGATGCTGAGTGGTTATCTCGGCGGGAAATTGGATAAAGTGTTGCTGTTTATGATGGATAGCATCTACACTCTTCCGGGGCTACTGCTGTCTGTAACACTAGCCTTTGTAGTGGGGCGGGGGATATTAAATGCAGCGATCGCTATTAGCATTGCCTACATTCCCCAATATTACCGCGTTGTTCGCAACCACACCGTTAGCGTCAAAACTGAAGTCTTCATTGAAGCGGCTCAAGCAATGGGCGCTTCCACTTGGGTTGTGCTTTCTCGTTATCTATTTTTCAACGTCATTCAAAGCGTACCCGTCCTCTTCACACTCAACGCCGCCGATGCCATTTTGGTGTTGGGCGGTTTGGGCTTTTTGGGGCTAGGACTTCCTGAAGAAGTGCCAGAATGGGGACATGATTTAAAACAAGCCTTAGAAGCTCTACCTACTGGCATTTGGTGGACTACACTTTTCCCTGGTTTAACCATGACATTCATGGTGGTAGGGTTATCACTACTTGGTGAAGGGTTAAACGAATTTGTCAATCCCCGATTACGGAGAGAAAATGGAACCCGAAAATAGTTAACGCCGTGTGCAACTTTCTCTCGAACCTAACCCCCAACCCCTTCCCTACAAGGGAAGGGGAGCAAGATCAAAGCCTCTCTCCGCTTGCCTAACGGCAGGCTGACGCCAACGGGGAGAAGTTTAGAGAGGGGTTCCAATAATAAGTTGCACATCGCGTTAGTTAATAAATAGTGGACACTTATTAGTCAACGGACTAATCATTGATAACTAGTAATTGATAACTGGAGAGATTTGTGTGAAAGATAACCTGACATTAATTGCCGCCGCCACTGGCGGATTTATCCTTTCTGTTGCCCTTGCTGGCATTTTAAGAGGTGCGCCGATTACAGGTTGGCAGGAGCAATCGAGTTTCCGCACCACGAATTTTGCTAATTTACAGAAATCGGAGTTGAAAGCTTCGCGTCTTCTTCCACGGGAAGACGCTACGCAAACAGATCGGGGATAAAAAAATGAACTGGGGAATAGGGAATAGGGAATAGCTGTTCACCAATGACAAATGACAAATGACAAATGACAAAGTGGTGAGTTCTCAAGTAATTGGCATTGATGTCGGGGGAACAGCAATTAAGCTGGGGCGGTTTACAGCCGATGGTACTTGTCTGCAATCTTTGACTGTGGCGGCTCCTCAACCGACAACGCCGGAGGCGGTGTTGGCGGTGCTGCTAGATGCGATCGCACAAATTGATCCAGATAATCAAGCTGTTGCTATTGGCGTTGGGACTCCTGGCCCTTCCGATGCAGCAGGACGCATCGCCAAAATCGCCATTAACTTACCTGGATGGCTCGATGTGCCTTTAGCAGACTGGTTAGAAGCGAAAACTGACAAACCTACTGCGATCGCTAACGATGCCAACTGCGCTCTTTTGGGAGAAGCTTGGCTAGGAGCCGGTCGCCATTTGCAAAATCTGATTCTGCTAACTTTAGGAACTGGGGTTGGTGGCGCAATTATCCTCGATGGCAAACTATTTGTTGGACATCAAGGAGCCGCCGGAGAATTAGGTTTAATTTCATTAGATCCTGATGGGCCAATTTGTAATAGTGGCAATCAAGGCTCTTTAGAACAACATGCCTCTGCTACTGCCATTCGCCGCCGCACTCTCAAGGAACCCATCGAATTGGGTATTCTTGCTCAACAAGGAGATGCAGCAGCATTGACTTTTTGGCAAGAATATGGTAAGAATTTGGGGATTGGTTTGACGAGTTTGATTTATGTACTCACACCGCAAGCGATCGTCATTGGTGGTGGTATAAGTGGCAGTTTTGAGTTTTTCTTACCAGCAGCGAAGGCAGAAATTGAGAAGCGAGTTCAGCCTTTATCACGAGCGGGTTTACAGATTTTGCCAGCCGAATTAGGAAATTTTGCTGGGATAGTGGGTGCAGCTAAGTTGGCATGGCAATGCTATTCAGGGTTTTAGATTATGGTTCAAACAATCCCAGCAAGAGACATCAGTCTTTACGTAATTCGTAATTCGTAATTCGTAATGATGCTGTCTCTCTACGATATGCTGCGCGTAGCTTCCTTTGAGGGGTACGCGGATTCGCTACCACTACGCTAAAGTAATTTGTAATACTAGGACAAAGAATATCCTGTTGCCTTGTAAACGTATTTCACAACTTTTTCATAAGATTCAGGATTGCTCGCAGGGTTGATGATAATGGGAATAGTACCATCTGGCAACCAGAAAGTTATCCTGCCGTTCGGTTCATGACAAAAGGAACTGATGCAGTTGAGATTAATTACATATTCATTTTTTTCGTAAAAGATTTTTACCCAGTGGGCATGATCTAATTCTAAGCTCGTCACACATTCTAAATAATCGAGAATTTTTTGATAGTCTTCCAGGTTATTTTGAGGGTTAATTACTATTGGAATGGCACTATCGGGTAGCCAAAAAGTAACTCTGCCATTTACTTCATAACAAAAAGCATGGACACATTCAAAGTTCACTACATATTCTCTCCTCTCGTAAAGGATTTTCACCCAGTACGCCACAACATCTCCTCAAGTCAAAAATTTACGAATGATGCACCCTATATGTCTAAATCTACTGAAGCCTTAAGTTAATGTTGCTCTGTACAAATTAAAAATTAATTTTTAATTGTTATGACACCTCCAATGGTTTTGGTGTACCTGGAATTGATAAAGAAAGAGCGATCGCTGCTTGAATAAACCCTTTAAATAAGGGATGAGGGCTACTAGGGCGCGATTGAAACTCTGGATGAAACTGGCAAGCAAGAAAGAATGGATGCTTGGGTAATTCCACAATTTCAACTAACTGTCCATCAGGAGAAGTACCACTGATTACATAGCCAGACTTTAATAACAAATCGCGGTAAGTATTGTTGAACTCATAGCGATGTCGATGTCGTTCATAAATTACATCTTCTTGATAAAGCTTGAAAGCTAAGGTATCAGGGAGAACACGACAAGGATATAGCCCCAAGCGCATTGTACCCCCTAAATCGACAACTTCCTGCTGTCCTGGCAATAAATTAATTACGGGATTAGTTGTATGGGGGTCAAATTCGGCACTATTAGCATCTGTTAATCCCCCTACGTGCCTAGCCCATTCAATTACAGAACATTGCATACCCAGGCATAAACCCAAAAAGGGAATTTGGCGATCGCGTGCGTATTTAATGGCGGCAATTTTGCCATCCACCCCCCGAACACCAAAACCTCCTGGCACAACTATGCCATCGACACCCCCAAGATGAGTTTCGGCTGATTCATTTTCCAAATCTTCTGAGTTCACCCAACGCAGGCGCAGTTTGCCATAAGTGGAGATTGCAGCATGGTTTAGTGCTTCCACTACAGATAAATAGGCATCACTTAACTGCACATATTTCCCAACGATGGCAATTTCTAGATCGTGCTTGGGAGTATGTAACCGTTGTACCAAGGTTTGCCACTGCGTCAAATTTGGTTTGCGCTGTTCCATTTGCAGCAACTTCAAGACTTGTTCTGCCATTCCTTCCCGTTCTAAATTCAGGGGTACTTCATAGATACTTTTGGCATCTTGGGAAGTAATGACGCATTCTTCGGGGACATCGCAAAATCCTGATAATTTCTGCTTTAATCCCTTGGGTAAGGGGCGATCGCTCCGACAAACTAAAATATCTGGTTGAATACCAATGGATCTCAGTTCCTTAACTGAATGCTGTGTTGGCTTAGTTTTCATTTCACCCGCAGAAGCAATCCACGGTACCAACGTTACATGCATATACAGCACATTCTGCCGTCCCACCTCTTTGCGAAACTGGCGAATTGCTTCCAAAAACGGCAGTGATTCAATATCTCCCACCGTCCCGCCAATTTCTGTAATTACTACAGACGGATTTGTACTTTTAGCAACTCGCAGAATCCGCTCTTTTATTTCATTGGTAATATGAGGAATAACCTGTACAGTGCCGCCATTGTAGTCTCCACGCCGCTCTCTATTAATGACTGCTTGGTAAATCGAGCCAGTAGTCACACAATTCAAGCGCGACATTGAGGTATCAGTAAAGCGTTCGTAATGCCCCAAGTCCAAATCTGTCTCTGCACCATCCTGGGTAACGAATACTTCCCCATGCTGAAAGGGACTCATCGTACCAGGATCGATATTGATATAAGGGTCAAGTTTGAGAATCGACACCGAATATTCGCGGGACTTGAGCAAACGCCCTAGACTTGCTGCTACAATGCCCTTACCAATACTGGAAACAACGCCTCCAGTTACGAAGATAAACTTAGTCATAGTAGTTTAAATTTCTCACAACTTCTAAAAATACATCCCGTCATTGTGCCACAGTTGTTGTGGTGTAATCTTCTGTGATTTTGTCGTGAAAAAACTTTTAGGATTAGTAATATTAGGCTGCATTTTCGCATCCTCCATAGCATTGGCAGAGCCATCTCTTATAGTCATTTTTCCCGAAACAAACTACCAGACTAGTTCCGAAAAAATCTTTTTTTTGGGAACTGCACCACCAGATGGTCAGGTTTTGATCAATAGTAAGCCAATTACTCGCAGCAAAGCCGGTCATTTTTCCCCTAGTTTCCCTTTGCAGTTGGGGGAGAATCTTTTTACTGTGCGTCGCCAAAATCAAGAACTTAAGATTAAGGTGATTCGGCTGAACACTAGCCGGGAACTACCACAGGGGGTAGCCTTTGCGAAAGATTCTTTGACTCCCGCAGTTGAAATTGCCAGATTACCGGGAGAACTAATTTGTTTTAGCGCGATCGCACCCCCTAACGCCAATGTCTCTGTAACTCTGGCTAATCAAACCATTGCTCTTTCACCCCAACCTCAACAGGCACAACTACCAAGTAATTTGGCAGCTTTAACAGGGCAAAATCAGCCTCATGCCCAGTCTAGCGTAGGCGATTATCAAGGTTGTACCACAGTGGCAACAGCTGCCGATCTGGGAAAACCTCAATTTCAACTAACGCTGAATGGCAAGACGATAACTCAACCAGGGACTGGTAAAATTCAAATCCTCTCAAGAGCAGAATTGCCAGTTTCTGAGGTTACAGTAGAGTCAGGCGTTGCTCGTACCGGCCCAAGCACCGATTATTCTCGACTCACACCACTGCCCAAAGGCACACGCGCTACAGTAACAGGTAGAGAAGGTGAATGGTTACGCCTAGACTATGGTGCTTGGATTAATAGTCAAGAAACCCGCATTCTACCTGGTGCAATTCCGCCACAGACAATAATTCGCAGTGTCGGATACCGTCAACTCCCTGGTGTGACAGAGATAGTTTTCCCCTTACAAGTTCCCGTACCTGTGAGCGTGCAACAAAGTGAGCAAGCGATCGCTCTTACTCTCTACAATACCACTGCCCAAACGGACATTATTCGCCTGGATAATGACCCCCTAATTTCTCGCCTAGATTGGCAACAGGAAGCTCCAGAACGAGTAAAATACACCTTTAACCTCAAAAAAGCTCAACAGTGGGGATATAAGCTGAGATATGACGGTACAACCCTGGTTTTGGCTTTGCGTCATCCGCCTAAAATCGGGAACACAAGACGCAAGCCTTTAGCTAATTTCAAGATTGTACTCGATCCAGGGCATGGCGGTAAAGAAACTGGTGCCAGTGGCCCAACTGGATATTTAGAAAAAGATGTGAATTTGGTGGTATCTAAGTTGCTGCGCGACGATTTGGTGAAAAGAGGAGCAACGGTAGTGATGACGCGGGAGGACGATCGCGAAGTTTCTCTAGCAGAACGTCAGGCAATTATCAGTCAAGAAGAACCTGCGATCGCTCTTTCCATCCATCACAATTCTCTACCCGATGATGGCGATGCCGAAAAAATTAAGGGATTCGGCGCTTTTTGGTATCAACCCCAAGCCCACAACCTGGCAATGTTTTTACATAACTATGTAGTCAAAAAACTTGGCAAACCTTCTTATGGTGTGTTTTGGGATAATCTGGCGCTGACACGCCCGACAGCTGCACCATCAGTCTTACTGGAATTGGGTTTTATGAGCAATCCCAATGAATTTGAGCAGGTGGTGAACCCAGAAGAACAGAAGAAAATGGCTGATGCGATCGCTCAGGGAATTACTGAGTGGTTTAGGAGTGTTAAATAAATTTGCAGGTAAAACCAGTGTTGTATTTGGTGGAGTGCGATGTCTGATGATAAGGCTAGCACCAACGCTCTTTTTTAGCTAATTCTTGCTCAATGTTTGTGATAATAACAACCATTAATACACGCTTTACAAGATATAGAGTCTAACCAGGTAGATTAAAATAGTAGTGAAATAAAAATTTCATCTTTAGCTGTTGACTGTAGTTTATTTTACACCTAATAATATTATGTCTATTAGCGATAAGGCGCGTTTAATATCATCCATACTATCTTCTTTAACTCTTTCAGACTTACAATCGTTAAAAGAAGAACTTGATTATATTATTAGTACGAAAAATGTAGACAATATTAAAGAAGATATAAATGAACGAATGTATAATAATTCTATCGAATTTCTGAATTCTATTACTGATACGAATGTTTTGACTTTACATCCATTAAATAGTTTGAAAGAGAAAAAAACTATTTCTCAACCCTTATGTGGAAATGAATCGACTGTAGTTAGTTCACCTATCTTCAGTTTTAACATTGGTGGTGAAATAAAAGAAATTAGTTCTACTCAAAAATCTCCTAGACCTTTAGGTATTTGGAAAGGGCAAGTAGAAATATCAGAAGATTTTTATAAAACATCAAGTGATATTCTTTCTGAATTTGGTATAGAAGGATAATGGAATTGTTGCTTGACACCTGTGCTTTAATATGGTCACTTGAAGATAACCCTTATCTTTTACCTGAAGCTCGTCAGCAAATTTCAGATTCTTCAAATAAAGTGTTTGTTAGCGCTGTTAGTGTTTGGGAAATAGAAATAAAAAGGAAAAAAGGGCAGCTTAAAACGCCGGAAAATTTAATACAAGCGATTATTGATACTAAGTTTATTTTTTTATCAATGACAGAACACCACGCTGTTAAAGCAGCATCGCTACCTGAATATCATAAAGACCCTTTTGATAAACTTTTAATAGCACAAGCGATGTTAGAAAAGAGGGTTATAATTACTTCCGATACTATCTTTGGAAAATATGGAGTAGCGGTTATATCTGCTGTAAAATCATAAATATTAGCATTTGCTGCTTTGAGGCGATCGCTGTTTTATAGAACCAAGCATTGCTCTCTAACCTTGCTGGAGTGCGACCGCTATTTTTTAGCTAGTTCCTGCTCAATGTTGCGATCGGTCTTTGTTCAAGCTTTTTGACTTTTATAGTGCGATCGTCAAAACCATTCCTACTGTATCAATCGAGTAAAATGAAAGTTCAGTTGTTCCTGCGAGGTGTCCGTTGACTATCCTTGAGTGCCGCCTTCAACTTCAACAACAGATTGCTCAACTTCCAGATGACCAGCTGACTCAGGTTGAGCAATATATAGCATTTCTTGTTTTTCAGAAAACAGTTCCATCTCAATCAGAAGTGACCAAATCACCTTCCACTGGAGCTTCGATTCTGGCATCTTTAGAGCAAGCACACACTCCGCCCGATTCTCCTCTGGAGGATGAGACTCTAGCAGAACCACCTGAAGATTTTGCTGCTAAGATCGCTGAAATAAAACAACGTGGCGATCGTTCTCAATCTGTGATCCGACGAGGTTCTACAGGTCAAGACTTGCTCAAATTTGCTGGTAATTGGCATGGAGACGACCTAGAGGAGTGCATTGGGCATTAAGGATTTAGCGTGTCATGCAAATTTTGTAGAAACAAATGGGAAATATAAAAAAGTAATAATTTGTACAAAAATATGTATGAATGCTGCGTGCCAGGTTGCAATCGTGCTGCTGAACTTGAAGTTATTCTGTATGACTTCTATTTAAATGATGGTGGTGAAGTATTGTCAGAGCAAGATTTCACTTGCCCTTATATCTGTGCTGAACATGCCGTAAAAAACGAAAAACAAGCAGAAGGTTTGCGCGAACCTCGCGGAAGTGTTGTTTATCCTTATACAAATCAGAACAAGGCTCAAGGTTTTACTATCTATAGAACTTCTATCTGCCGCTTTGAGGTGATCGCTACAGAAGTTGAAGGATTAGCTTATTTTCTTATGGTTTCGATTTGAACACAGATGCGATCGCCCCACTGCCAAACCCAAAAGATCGAGCCATGCAGAAGATAGCAAAAACAGCCGTCAAGTTATTGAAAGGTGCGTTGGCGTAGCCCGTCGTAGACATCGCTGATTTGCCAAACACTCAAAAGCTAGTTGAAGTCTGTGGTAAGCTTTTGCCCTTGATTACTAAGTTTTTCGGCTTGCCATAACTTAATAAGTATTACTCTACATCTGGATCGATACCCATTGCCCTGAGCCGTTCTGCTAATTGTCCAGCTTTTTGTTCTGCTTGCTCTGCCCTTTGCCTTTGCAAATCGGCTTCTTCTTTACCAATCAGCAACAGATTTCCCTCTAAATCCCACCAGCGCAACCAAAATTGCTCAGGATTATTCAAGTAATTTCCCTGCCATAACCCTAATTCCACACCTAAAGGAGGAATTGGGTAGTGGCCTCGCTCATTAGGATGCATTTTGTGGTAAGAAAAATCTACCAGGTGATAAACCTCCAGTTTCTCATTACTAATTTCATAAATCGCATAGTAGGGAATTCGGATTACTCGCTCATATACCCAAAATTTACCTGGTTTTGCGCCTTCCCGACTACCAGCTAGAGATAAAGGAGTGGCATCTCGTTCTTCATCGCCATTACCACTAGCTAGTTCTATGGCAATCAATGGGGGTATGTATTCCCGCCACAGAACGTAGGAGCGACGGTTTTTGCCATCTAGCCTTGGTGGTACATTAGGGACATAAAACCAGTCCGGTGCTGCTGCTCCTTTTTCTGGTGGATCGGTTTCTCGCCAGTAAATACCACAATCTTGACCAATGCAATACTGTCCATCTGGATGTAAGTTTTGCAAAATTTGAGCAATTGAGTCTGTGATAATGATGGTTTGGGGATGCTCTTGAAAATTTTTCACAAAAGTACCATCAGACTCTGGTAATTGAGTGTGATCGGGAAACTGGGGTGGTATGGCAATATCAGCAAGTGTTTCACTCATACTTTGAAAAGTATTGCAGCTATTTATCTAGTGCCTTACGCTTCCTATAAGGTATTACGAAGTAGTATAACACCTTGACATATTTTGATTTCAGTGCTTATACCATGCCAGAAGAGCTTTGATTGCGAGTAAAAATATATGAAATCTTATATTTTGAAAGCGTATGTATTTTAAAATCGGCGGTATGGTGGGAGCGATCGCTATTTTATTGAGCAGTGGTAGTGCGTTCACCGGAGGTGTTGGCGCAGCCATCGCTGAAGGTGTTGGCATAGCGATCGCCCAAGATGCACAAAGATATATCACTGTGGGGCATGATAAATTAGGAAACAGTGTCGCTCTGGACACAAAAACTATTAAGGGTACAACATACAAACTTTACGGAATGTACGGAGATGGCATCTTCGAGACTACCTTCGATGCATCATGTACAGAATCGCGGCTTTTTCGGAATCGCATCGCCATTTACGGTTCAGAGGGACAGTTACTTGAAGAAGATAAGGAGAAAGGAGAAATACCTTTTGTCGCAAATTCTTCACCAGGTAAAGGAATGAAAATTGTTTGTCAAAAGATTGGGGCTATTGGTTGGTAGCAGAGTGGGCAGTTAGGAGTTAGGAGTTATTATTTCTCTCCTGCCCAATGCCCCATGCCCCATGCCCAATACCCAATGCCTATCTAAACAATACTATGGACAAAACAGTGTGTCACGTGTATCTCGTCCGGTGATTGGATTAGTCCCTTTGGCAAGTTTGCACAATTTTTTTTGCTCATCCGAACGCAGCAGCGTATCGGTAAAATCTGCCCCGTCAATGATTGCACCATCAAATCTGGCGTTAGCGGCAAACGCACCCTCTAACAGCGCATTTGTCAAATTTGCTCTCAC
Source organism: Nostoc sp. (assembly GCF_036917465.1). Classification (GTDB taxonomy): domain Bacteria; phylum Cyanobacteriota; class Cyanobacteriia; order Cyanobacteriales; family Nostocaceae; genus Nostoc. The sequence goes on along the minus strand of NZ_JBALDL010000087.1, from coordinate 25,764 downwards.
TAAACGAGCCGAATCTAAAGTGGCATTTCTCAAATCAGCACTCTCCAAATTCGCAGATTCTAAATTTGCTGCAAAAAAACTGACACCGTTCAAATTTGCGTGGCTGAAGTTACTCTGACGAAGATTAGCCTTGGTAAAGCTGGAGTCTGTTAAATCACGCCCTGAAAAATCAGCCTCGACCAAAATTTCCTTATTATATTCGAGTGCCAAAGCTGTTGGAGCAAAACCCACGGTTGCGGTGATGCCAACTATTGCCCACAGAAATAAGCTGAGTATATTTGCCCAAAAGTGATAGTCTCTTTTATGCCTCAACCCGAATTTTGTTCGGGATGAGTCGAGTGTAGAACCTGCTGTGCGTAGGCGTAGCCCGTCGCAGGCATCGCTTAACCTAGAATTCATAGAATTCATCATATTTTTAGTCAATGGCTAACCTTCCTCCATCTCATTATCCGAATTTTGGTCATTTAGGAGAAGACCTAGTTGCCCAATGGTTGCAATCGACAGGTTGGATAATTCTGCATCGTCGCTTTTCTAGCCGTTGGGGAGAAATCGATATTATCGCCCAATATGATGGAATCGGGGGAGCAGAGGAGCGTGGGAGCAGAGGCGCAGTCAGAGAACTCAGGACTCAAGACTCAATATTGGCATTTGTTGAAGTCAAAACCCGCAGTTCAGGGAGTTGGGATGCAGGGGGGAGAAGTGCAATCAGTCTACAAAAGCAAGCAAAAATCTCGCGGACGGCTGGAATATTCTTAGCTCAGTACCCTGAGAAGGCAGATTATTCTTGCCGATTTGATGTTGCTATTGTCTACTGTCAAAGGATATCAAAAAATCAGACTGCGGTTGTAGCAACTCAGGAAGCTCTAGCTACTTCATCGGCAGCCGGATATAAGTTTAAGCTGCAAGAATACATTCTGGCAGCTTTCGACTCTTCAATTGAGAATGGTTAATTGGTAATAGATAAGATATCTTAAATTACCAATAATTTTGTAATGGCATTGTAACCAAATGCCATCATGCTAAAGTTTCTGGACAGTAACCTAAGCCCCGAACAAATTGTTGCCGGAAAGCTTCGATTTCGTCTCTCTCTGGACTACCATGAGAGACGATCGCTACTTGATAGCGACGCATCACTTCTACAGGGCATTGTCCCGCTTCCAAACTCCAAAGTGCCATTTGCACCCTCATTGGCGGTTCGTAGCTAATTCCTAATTCATTTAGAAATGCGCGAAAGTCGCCATCTTCTTGGGGCGAGACTTGACCTTTGAGTTTGATCCTAACCACCCAGCCATCAATTTGATGAATTACGGTGACGAACGAAACTGGTGTCTGGGGTCTAGCATGCAGGTGTTGAACGACCCTCAGGGTTAGACTGGCATTTGCCAGATAATACAAATATTCCATGTTTGTTGGTGCTTGGGATCAAAGCCAATCCTACATATCTATATTCGTCAATAAGTGCCTCTTCCCGGTAGGGTAAAAGCCCCCGTTTTTAGATGGGGAGGTTTACCCAATTTTTATATTAAGTTTTCCGTGTTACTTAATAGTAACAATCTTATAGCCTTGCGAGAAAATTAAGCAAAGATGCCTTAAAGTTCCTTTAGAAGAAAAGCTCAAAGCAGCTTTTTTAAGAGAGTATAAATACTAAATGAAGTAAAAACTAGTATAAGCAAAGTTGAAAGATATCTCTGGCACACAAGAAAAAGATTTGAAATTAGATTGCTCGGTAGCTGGCTATGACTACAACCTACCTCCAGAACTCATTGCCCAAAACCCAGCCGTTCCTAGAGATAGTTCCCGGCTACTGGTGGTTAATTCTCCCACTACAGGTAACAAAACAGCACCTCTGCACCATATTTTCCACGATTTGCCTGGACTGCTACGCCCTGGTGATTTATTGGTGATGAACAATACAAGAGTTATCCCAGCGCGGCTTTATGGTCATAAATCCACTGGTGCTAAAATCCAGATTTTGCTGTTGGAAGAACGACAGTATAACTGTTGGTTAGCTTTAGTTAAGCCAGGAAAAAGCTTTAAACAGGGAACGAAGATTATTTTTGAAGCAAGGATTAGGGATTTGGAAGAATCTTCCCTAGTCCCTAGTCCCCAGTCCCTAATACCCATTCCCCAACTCACGGCTACGGTTTTGGAAACAGATGCATCAACTGGGGGGCGTTTGTTGCAATTTGATATGCCAGAGGGAAAGTCTTTAGTGCAACTGTTAGAGATATTTGGTGAAGTACCACTACCACCGTACATTACTACCTCGTCAGCTGCTGATGAGCAGTATCAGACAGTTTATGCAAAACAACCAGGAGCGATCGCAGCTCCAACGGCAGGATTACATTTTACTCCAGAATTATTACAAAAGTTGCGCGATCGCCAAATCAATCAAGCTTTTGTAACTCTACACGTTGGTGTCGGGACTTTTCGCCCTGTGGAAGTGGAGGATGTAACTACCCATCTGATGCACGAAGAATGGATTGAAGTTCCCGCCGCCACAGTAGAGCAAATCCGCGCCACTAAAGCAGATGGCGGTCGAATTATCGCTGTAGGAACAACGGTAGTACGGGCTTTAGAAGGGGCGGCTGAATCTGGGAATTTACAACCATTTTGCGGTAAAACAGACCTGTTTATTTATCCCGGCTACCAATGGCGGGTGGTGGATGGTTTAATTACCAATTTTCACCTTCCACGTTCTAGTTTGCTGATGTTGGTAAGTGCGCTAATTGGCAGACAACGGTTATTAAATATATACAACGAAGCGATCGCTTCTGCATATCGCTTTTATTCATTCGGCGATGCCATGCTAATTTTGCCAGAAGCTATGGAAGTTAGGAATTAGGAGAGACGCGATTCATCGCGTCTGTACAAGATTTGGAAATTTGGAATTTTTGCTTTCGTGGTGGGTACTCTGACTTATGAGGAGTGAAAAATAAGTATAGGTCTGTGATTCATGTCTGAAAAATTCCTATTTTCTCAGTCGTTACATTTATTTTGCCGGGTGACACTCTGTAGCTGTTCTGCATTTTTGGTCTTAGCTTCGCCGGCAATTACTAATTCTTTAGGAAGTAAACTGCTAGCAGAAACCGCAGTTTCTCAGGATCTCGAAGCAGCTAGCTTTTTCCAACAGGGAGTGACGCGCTATAACCGCAAAGACTTACAGGGTGCAGAATCTGCCTTTCGTCAAGCCTTGCAGCGAGATCCTAGTTTTGGGGCTGCGCTAAATTATCTGGGTAATATATTCATGGAGCAAAATCGCCTGGATATAGCTTTACAAGCTTATGTAAAGGCGATTAAAGTTAATCCCAATTTTAGCGAAGCTTATTACAACTTAGGGTTAGTGTTGTACCGACAAGGTGAAAAAGATACAGCGATTACAGCTTATCGGCAGAGTCTTGTGATAGATCCCACAAGGGTAGCAGCGCTGTATAATTTGGGTTTAGCGCTGTATGAACAAGGACATATACAGGAAGCGATCGCAGCATACCAGCAAGCAATTAATCTAGATAGTAGCAATGCCAACGCTTATTTTAACTTAGCGATCGCCTTGCAACAACAAGGTCAAACAGAGCAAGCGATCGCCACTTATCGCCAAGTATTGCAGCTAGATCCTAAAAATGCCACAGCCTACAACAATATGGCAAATTTGTTAGCAACTCAAGGTCAAGCTTCTGAGGCTATTTCTGTTTATCGGCAAGCTATTCTCCTAAATCCTAAAAACGCCTCAGCTTACTATAACTTGGGAGTTACTTTATATAATCAGGGAGAGATCAAGAAAGCTGGTGGAGTATTGAAACGCGCCCGTAAGGAGTATCGTGAGCAAGGGAACATTGAGCAAGCTGAGAAAATAGAACAACTAATGCAACAAATTGCCCAGAAAATTCAGCAACAACAGCCTCAAGCCAGTCAAACAGCTACTCCTTCTCAGATTCCAGACAACACAAGTAATGTAGGAATACCAACACCTGAGCCACAAACGCTAAATCAATCAGAAACTCCAGCAAACCCCGTTAATGTCCCTATCTCAGTTAAACCACAGTCTAGCTCAACAAGTCCTGGACAATAAAAAACTCCGAGTTACAAATAAACGAAGAAGTCATCCGCCAGTGTTGAGAATTCAGCATAAATTCTCAATACTGGTGCTTTTATTTTCCTTGATAGTTAATAACTCCTAACTCATAACTTTCAATTAATAATAAAATTTCACGAAAATCTTCTGACTTTCTCTAGAAGCAAAAATACCCTGATTTAATTAAAAATATACATGGTAGCCTATCTGTATGTTTTTTTAAATTCGGCTTTGTCTTAACACTGCTTTTTTCATGAGTGCAACACTTTACGAGCAAATTCAGCAATTTTACGATGCTTCATCTGGTCTATGGGAACAGATATGGGGCGAACACATGCACCACGGCTATTATGGTGCCGATGGGACTCAGAAAAAAGACCGTCGTCAGGCTCAAATTGATTTAATCGAACAATTGCTCAATTGGGCAGGGGTAGAAGCAGCAGAAAATATCCTAGATGTGGGTTGCGGCATCGGCGGTAGTTCTTTATACCTTTCACAGAAGTTTAATGCTAAGGCTACAGGGATTACATTGAGTCCTGTACAAGCAGCGAGAGCAACGGAACGCGCCTTGGAAGCTAATTTGAGTCTGAGAACACAATTCCAAGTCGCAAATGCTCAAGCAATGCCCTTTGCTGACGATTCTTTTGACTTAGTTTGGTCGCTGGAAAGCGGTGAACACATGCCAGATAAAACCAAGTTTCTCCAGGAATGCTATCGAGTATTAAAGCCTGGTGGTAAGTTAATTATGGTGACTTGGTGTCATCGACCAACTGATGAGTCTCCACTAACGGCAGATGAGGAAAAGCACTTGCAGGATATTTATCGGGTGTATTGTTTACCTTATGTGATTTCTTTGCCAGAGTATGAAGCGATCGCACATCAACTACCATTACATAATATCCGCACTGCTGATTGGTCAACAGCTGTCGCACCCTTTTGGAATGTGGTGATTGATTCTGCATTCACTCCCCAAGCACTTTGGGGCTTACTAAATGCTGGTTGGACTACCATCCAAGGGGCATTATCGCTGGGATTAATGCGTCGCGGTTATCAACGTGGGTTAATTCGGTTTGGCTTATTGTGCGGCAATAAGTAGAATTCCCCTTCAGGAAAAAATGTGGCGTGTTAGCATTAAAGTAGTAGTTTGTCAAGCTATTAATGAAAAGTTTGTAGTAAGCACTTTAGTGCTTAGAAAATAAGGACGCTTTGTGCTTACTACGAACTTTCTTGCCCATCAATATAAAATTAAGTTTCTTCTTGTTAAATTTCAGCAAATGCCACTCGAACTGCAAAACCTCACAGGCGGTTATACCACAGTCCCAATTGTTCAAGACATTAACCTCACTCTGCAAACAGGAGAATGGTTGAGTTTTGTTGGTGCTAATGGCTCAGGTAAATCTACTTTACTTAAATTGCTGAGTCGTATTCTCTCCCCACAGCAGGGAACAGTGCTACTTGATGGTAAAGCAATTCATTCGCAACCACCAAATTTGGTTGCACAGAAACTGGCTTTATTGCCTCAACAACAAACAGTTCCCGTGGGCTTAACAGTGCGACAATTAGTAAGTTTAGGACGCACGCCACATCAATCTTGGTGGCAATGGGAATTAAACGCCCAAGATTGGGTTAAAGTGGAAGCTGCAATTGAAAACACGCAACTAGAAAAATTGAGCGATCGCTTAGTTGAAGAACTCTCCGGTGGTGAAAGGCAACGCGCTTTTTTAGCTTTAGCACTGGCGCAAGAACCAAAAGTTTTACTATTAGATGAACCTACAACTTTCTTAGATATCAACTATCAATTACAACTATTAGAACTACTGAAAAATCTGAATCAAAAACAGGAATTAACTATTGTTACAGTTCTACACGAACTAAACTTAGCGGCACGATACAGCTCTCGCATTGCTTTATTAAAACAAGGTCATCTTTGGGAAGTTGGTAAACCTGAAGAAGTTTTGACACCTCATGCGATCGCCCAAGTATTTGGCGTGGAATCTGTGATTATTCACACACCCGTGGGTTTACAAGTTTGTTATTATCTATAATGCTTATTCTAATTTGATTTATTCTCGCCTACTTACTTACATCATAGGTTATGTGAAAAATAATCTTGATGCCAGCAATTTTAAAGTTAGCGATAAATATTGTATCCGCTTAAATTGCTTTCGGTGCAGTAGCTAATATTTTACTCATTTTAGTAACTGGGACAACTACCCCACTTCTTAAATAATGAGGTGATCTTTGTATGGCAGTAAATCCCAGTCGTAAATAAAACTCTTCAGCATAAAGACTAGCAGTTGTAATTACTTTATCTATACCTTGCTCAGTTGCTTCATCGCAAAAATGTTGAACTAAAGCACGTCCAATCCCTTTACCTTGAGATTTAGGATTGACATACAGCCCGATCAGTTCATCAAGAGTAAAACTAGCAAAACCTATAACAACATCTTTTTCGATCGCAACCCAGCAAGTCTCTACTTTCATACTCTTCAAGATATTTAAACCATCAGGTTTATTCTGGTAATTACGCCAAACTAAAAGTTCTTTTTCGGTGTAGAAAGTTGCAGGTAGAGCTTTGATAGCGGCAATATGAATTGCACTCATTACCCAGCCATCTGTTTCTTGGGCAGGTCTAAGAGATATTTGGTTAGCACTCATGGGTTCAGAGCTAGCATTCAGATTAAATACTTGCTGTAATTTATGATACAAATCCTTTATCACTAAATCAAGGGTTTAAGACCCCTACGTCTATACGTAGTATTCTTACAAAGTTGGGCGCACGGAAACCGTGACGCACCCACTTTGCGCTCAGTTGAGTTGGGGTTTAAATCCCCGACTCCAACTGTCTTTAATTTTGAAGTAATGAGTAATAGACATCTCCAGAAATCAATTAAGACCCCTCTCCAAACCTCTCTCCGCTTCGGGGAGAGGCTTAATTCCCGTGATATTTTTATGTAAATTTAAGGTAACAAAATCTTTTCTGGAGATGTCTAATAAGTAATGGGTATTTACTCATTACTCATTACTAATTTAATGATATTAGCAGTTTGCAATTGAGTCATATAGAAATCTGAACCGACGTATTTACGTTGATACACGATATGATTATTTTGTATAGTGCATAATTACTAGTAACTAAGTTTTGAAGAAAAAGCGGTAAGACTTAGGTTGTCCAAGCTTTTTCCGCAATGCCTCCATGTAAATGTAAAACACTGGAGTCAGATAGAGAGTCAATATCTGAGAGAACAGCAATCCACCAACGATCGCAATCCCTAAAGGCCGACGCGCTTCTGAACCGACTCCTGTACCCAAAGCAATAGGGAGTGTGCCAATTAAAGCTGCCATCGTCGTCATCATAATTGGCCGGAAGCGAATTAAGCAAGCCGCATAGATGGCATCAAAGGAATTTTTACCTTCCTTGCGTTGTGTTTCAATGGCAAAATCCACCAGCATAATCCCGTTTTTCTTAACGATGCCTACTAGCAGGATAATGCCGATGAAAGAGTAAAGGTTTAAATCAACCTGGAAAATCAGCAGCGTCAGTAATGCACCAAAACCCGCCGAAGGTAAACCGGAAAGAATGGTAATCGGGTGAATAAAATCCTCATAGAGGATACCGAGAATCAGATAGATTACTAAAATAGACACCAACAACAGCACACCTAAATCGTTAAAAGACTGTTGAAAGGTTTGGGCTGAACCCTGAAAGCTGGTGGTAATTGTTGATGGTAGCACCTCACTGGCTGCTTGCTTGATGGCATCTGTAGCTTGACTTAGAGACGTTCCGGGGAGGGTGTCAAAAGAGATCGTCGAAGAAGGGAGTTGAGCAACGTGAGCAACAGTGAGGGGGCCGACATTTTGGGTGATATTTGCGATCGCACTCAGGGGAATAAGTTTGCCTGTACTTGATTGCACATAGAGCATCGATAGAGCGCTGGGATCTCGTTGAAACTCCGGTTTAACTTCTAAGATTACATAAAATTGGTCATTTGGAGTATAGATAGTGGAAACCTGGCTAGAACCATAAGCGGCGCTGAGGGTTTGTTGAACCAGTTCGGCGGTAATGCCAACGGTTGCAGCTTTATTGTGGTCAACTTGGACTTGGATTTGGGGAGTGCTAAGTTGTAAATCGCTGTCAACGTCCCGGAGTCCTGGTAGAGTTTTGACTTTATCTACAAGTTTCGGTACGTATTGGCGCAAGTCTTGCAGATTTAAACTCTGCAACGTGAACTGATAACTAGAATTAGTTTGTTGTCCACCGATGGGAATAGCTGGCGGAGAGCGGAGGAATGTCTTAATCCCAGTTACCCGCCTTAACTTGGGGGTTAACTCTTGAATGATTTCGTCAGCGCTGAGTTTCCGTTTAGAACGTGGCTTGAGCATAATTGTAATTCGCCCAGAGTTGACCGAGGCGTTCGGGCCACTTGCACCCACAATGGAGTCAACTGCTTCTATGTTGGGGTCTTTACGAATGATATCAACAACCTTTTGCTGGTGACGACGCATATCATCAAAAGAAATATCTTGCGCTGCTTTTGTGTTTCCCATCAGTTGTCCGGTGTCTTCGGTGGGAATAAAGCCTTTGGGAACGATGACGAACAAATAGACAGTCATTATTAGCAAAATACCAGAACCGATGAGTGTCATCAGACGGTATTTTAAAATCGGTTTGAGCGTCCAATCATATCCTTGCAGTAGTAAATCAAATGCTCGTTCTGAAACGCGATACACCAGATTTGGCTTTTGCTGATGGGATGAACGCAAAAAGCGACTGCACAACATTGGGGTGAGACTGAGGGAAACAAAACCGGAAACCAAAATTGCCACTGCGATCGTCACGGCAAATTCATGAAATAATTTACCAATTATTCCACTCATAAACATGATGGGGATGAACACCGCTACTAGGGAGAGAGTCATTGACAAAATGGTAAAGCTGATTTCCCTCGATCCCTTCAATGCCGCGTTTAGGGGAGATTCGCCCATTTCTCGATAACGGACGATATTTTCCAATACCACGATCGCATCATCTACGACAAAGCCCACAGAAAGGGTCAACGCCATTAGTGAGAGGTTGTCTAAGGAGAAGCCCGATAGATACATCACAGCGAAAGTGCCAATGATGGCTACAGGTAACGCCAAACTAGGAATCAGCGTTGCAGTTGTGTCACGCAAGAATAAGAAAATAACTAAGACAACTAGACAAACTGACAAAACTAAGGTAAATTTTACATCGTTGACAGAGGCGCGGATAGTTTGCGAGCGATCGTACATAATCCCCATCTCAATGGATTTGGGAACTTGTTCGCGGAGTGTCGGTAAAAGTTTCTGGATAGCATCAACAATATTTACAGTATTAGCTCCCGGCTGCGGCTGTACAGCGAGAACAACAGAATGGCGGTTTGTTACTTTGCGATCGCTATACAAATTTGAGACTTTGACGTTTTGTTCGCTGTCAATCACCTGCCCCAAATCTTGAAGCCGCACGGGTGCGCCATTTTTGTAAGTTACAATCAACTGGCGATAGCCGGCAGCATCGGTAAGTTGACCGTTGGCTTGAATTGTATAACTTTTGTAAGTGCCAGAGAGACTACCTGTTGGTAAGTTGACATTTGCCTGTTGAATTGCAGTTTTTACCTGATTTAGACCAATTCCTCTCGATGCCAACTCTCGTGGATCAACCTGGACGCGGACTGCATATTGCTGTTGACCAAAAACCTGTACCTGAGCAACACCATCAATCATCGAGATGGGTTGACCAACTGTTACCTCTGCGTATTCATCTACTGTTGAGATTGGCTGTGTCTCAGAATACATATAGAGGAAGAGAACTGGTGAGACAGAGGGGTTAACTTTGCGGTAGGTGGGCGGATGAGGCATTCCGGCGGGTAGTTGTCCGGCGGCGGCGGAGATGGCTGCTTGCACATCTTTGGCGGCATCTTCGACTCTGCGGCTGAAGTCAAATTGGAGGGAGATGTTGGTGCTGCCGGTTGAACTGGTGGAATTGAAGGAATTGAGTCCGGCAATTTCGGTAAACTGTCTTTCTAGGGGTGCGGCGACGGAAGATGCCATTGTTTCGGGGGTGGCACCTGGGAGACTAGCGGAGACAGAAATAAAAGGATATTCAACGTTGGGTAGGGCGCTGATGGGTAATAGGAAATAACTCATCAGACCGAAGATGAGGATACCAATCATCACCAAGGTGGTCATGACTGGACGACGGATGAAGGGTTCTGAAAGGTTCATGGGTTTTGTTATCCCAGAAATGTGATGAGTACGTGCAATGAAATTGCTCAGTCTGTATTGTTTTGAGTTTATATTTCATAAGGGCAAATATAGGACAATCCCCTTCCACTCAGATTTATCGCTGTAATTAATCAGCAGCAGCAATTCGTCAATTGCTTGTCTAATAGGCATCCGATCATTTACTACGAATAAACCTAACATTTGCTCTCCCTTTAACAATCGCTCGTAAGCGAAATCTGGCATTGTTGCACGGTCTGAGTGAGGATTATGCGATCGCTCACTGCTGCCCAATTTAAGATTACTGGGTCATCTACTTCCTGCAAACCAACATCCTGAACGCGAAGTAAATCAAGATTCGGTTGACGCAGAAATAGTCCTCGCACAATATCGCCGTTGAAATTTTCGTCGCTCAATAACTTCAGCATTGACATTTTTTAAGATTATTGCTGGGTTAATAAACGAGAACGAATCAGGCTCAAATCAGGTTGAACATTTGCAAGACGTTGATGAACAGATTCAGCTAACTGTTCGCGTCGATCGAGGTATGCTTCCACAGCATCTCGATGTCGAAGGTAGTAGCCAATAGTCAGGTATACATCGGATAATGACAAGGATAAATAACGCTGAACAATAGATTCAGGCGATGCACCATCTTGAAAGCTACGAATCACCAGTTCTAGCAAAATCCTTGTATTACCTACTCGAATTGCACCTGTTGCATCTTCACTTAGGGGAGGAATTTCTTGTTCTAGTGCTAAAGTCATAGTTGTAATTTTTCCAAAAACGCTAGTATCTAGATTTTAGTGTGCTGCTATTTTCTAATTCGTAATTCGTAAGGCTATATTGCTTGTTCAAAATCACGATCGCCCCCCTGTAAATGAAAATACCCCCCGGAACTTAACTTGACTCAACTTTTTCCGCCATGATTCCATATATATATAGAACACAGGCGTTAAATACAGGGTCAATATCTGAGAAAATACCAGTCCGCCCACAACTGCAATCCCTAGAGGACGGCGAGATTCGGAACCAGCTCCAAATCCGATCGCTATGGGTAAGGTTCCCATTAATGCTGCCATTGTGGTCATCATAATCGGGCGGAAGCGCACTAAACAGGCTTGATAAATTGCCTCGGAGGGCTTTTTCAATTCTTCTCGCTGGGCAACGATCGCAAAGTCTACCATCATGATGCCGTTTTTCTTGACGATACCCACCAACAAAATTATGCCGATGAAGGAATAAACGTTGAGTTCAACGTGGAATATCATCAGCGTTAACAATGCCCCAAAACCTGCTGATGGCAAACCGGAAAGAATTGTAATTGGGTGAATGAAATCTTCGTAGAGAACACCCAGGATTAGATAAATTACGAGGATGGCGATCGCTAATAATAAACCCAAACTCGGCAGTGAACTTTGAAATACCTGGCTTGCACCCTGAAAGCTGGTGCTAATGCTGGCAGGAATCACCTGATCAATCAGTTTTTGGATGTCTTCGTTGGCATTTCCCAAGGATACACCAGGGGCGAGGTTAAAGGAAATGGTGGCGGCGTTCATCCGACCGTTATGATTGACCATTAACGGGCTGACTCCCTGAGACAGTTTGGCGAATGTCTTGAGAGGAACTGCTACTCCAGTGCTGGAGTTAACATACAATGTCAACAGAGCATTAATATCCTGCTGATACTGGGGTGCTAATTCCAAAATTACCTGATACTCATTGGTCGCTGCATAGATAGTTGACACTTGGTAAGAGCCGTAAGCACTTCTCAAAGTATTTTCAATTGTCTGGGCGGTAATCCCGTAAGTTGAGGCTTTATCACGGTCAATGTCAATTTGAATTTTGGAAGCAAATTGTAAATTGCTGTTGACATCCTGGAGTTCTGACATCTCCTTCATCTTGAGAACAAGTTGAGGAACATATTCTTGTAATGGCTTGACATCCGAACTCTGAAGTGCAACTTGATAAAGTCCCGTACTTTGTTGAGCGCCAATGGGAATTGCTGGGGGATTTTGTAAGAATACTTGGATGCCGGGAACAGTAGCGAGTTGGGTTCGCAACTCTTGAATGATTTCATCGGCACTTAGCTGGCGCTGCGATCGCTCTTTTAACCGAATGAACAAACTGCCGGAATTGGCTGCAACTGCTGCCCCACCGCCACTAGCACTAGATCCCGCGCCAATATTGGAGTTGACTGCATCGACATTTGGGTTTTGGCGAATCAGGTTAGCAACTGTCTGCTGATGCTGGACAAGATTATCAAAGGATGCATCTTCGGCTGCTTGGGTAATACCTGTAATTTGTCCGGTATCTTCGCTAGGAATAAAGCCTTTGGGAACTATCACCAACAGCCCAACTGTCACCGCCAAGAGAAAGGCGGATAAAATCATCGTGGTGAGGTGATATTTTAAGACTTTTTTCAGACTCCAATCGTACAAACCGAGGAAGCGATCGAATACATATTCGGAAGCTTGATATAAGCGACTTTGATTAGCATGATCCACAGGACGCAGAAAACGGCTGCACAACATGGGAGTCAGACTCAAAGATACAAAACCAGAGACGAGAATTGCAACTGCGATCGTCACAGCAAATTCATGAAATAATCGTCCCAGCACTTCACTCATGAACAACATGGGAATGAAGACTGCAACTAAGGAAAGGGTCATCGACAGAATTGTAAAACCAATTTCTCTCGACCCATTCAACGCCGCTTCTAACGGACTTTCCCCCATTTCCATGTGCCGGACGATATTTTCCAGCATGACGATCGCATCATCCACGACGAAACCCACTGAAAGGGTCAACGCCATCAGTGATAGGTTATCTAGTGAGTAGTGCAGCAAATACATCACCGCAAAAGTACCAATCAGCGAAACAGGTAATGCCAAACTGGGAATTACCGTCGCCGAGAGGTTCCGTAAAAATATGAAAATTACTAAGATAACGAGAGCGATCGTCAAAATCAACGTAAATCTGACATCATCTACTGAATCTCGAATCGATTGAGATGCATCATAGAGAACTCCAATTTCCACGGATGCTGGAATTTGCTCTCGTAACTTCGGCAGCAAATTCTTAATTGTGTCTACGACTTGTACCGTATTGGTTCCAGGCTGTCTTTGAATGGTAAGAATAATGGCGCGAGTATTGTTGTACCAGCTTGCTACTTTGTCATTTTCTACACTGTCAATAATCCTACCGAGTTGATTGAGATAGATAGGCATTCCATCTTTATAAGACACAATCAACTGGCGATAAGCAGCCGCATCTTCAAGTTGCCCGTTAGTCTGGACTGTAAAATTCTTATGATTTCCCGAAAGACTGCCGGTAGGTAAATTCACGTTACCCTGTTGAATCGCCGTCGCCACCTGATCTAACCCAATTTGCCGCGTAGCCAATTGCTGGGGATCGAGTTGAATTCGAGCCGCATACTTTTGGGAACCGTAGACGGCTACCTGTGCTACCCCATTAATTGTAGATAGCTTTTGCGCCAAATAAGTCTCGGCATAATTGTCTACCTGGGAAAGGGGGAGAGTGGGAGAATCTAGATAAAGGTAAAGAATCGGCTGATCTGCGGGGTTAACTTTGCTGTAGGTGGGAGGATTGGGTAAATCCGTCGCAATTTGCCCCGATGCTCCTGATATCGCTGCTTCTACATCTTGGGCTGCATCATCAATATTACGACTCAAGTTGAATTGTAGTGTAATTTGAGTCTGTCCCAAAGTACTAGTTGAATTGAGCGAATCGAGTCCAGCAATGCTAGAAAATTGCTTCTCTAAAGGACGAGCAACCGATGCTGCCATCGTTTCGGGGCTAGCTCCCGGTCGGGAGGCGCTGACCTGAATTGTGGGATAATCTACGCTGGGTAAATCGCTGATTGGCAGCAAGCGATAACTCATGAAACCGAAAATCAAAATCGCCGTCATCACCAAAGTTGTCATGATCGGGCGGCGGATAAATGGTTCTGAAAGGTTCATGAATCACCCCCGCCTGACTTAGAAGGTTCTCCCCCCTGTTCCCTTCTGCTCCCTCTTCCTGACTTCGAGGAATTTCCATCTGCATTTGAGTTATTATTACCGGCTGTTTTGACGCGGATTTTGCTCCCCGAAACCAGATTCGCTTGACCATCGGTGACAATTTTATCGCCTGGTTGCGGCCCTTTCTCAATCACATCTAGTCCATTAATAGTGCTGCTAACTGTAACTGGCAAATTTTCCACCGTCATATCTGGCTTAACTACAAAAACAAACTGACCATCCGGGCCATTCTGCACGGCTTGGGAGGGTACAACCGTTGCATTGGGTTGTTCGGTCAATGTTAGCGTTGCATTCACAAATTGACCGGGAAACAAATGTCCCTGAGTGTTATCAAAATCGCCAATTAGTTGAATTGTCCCTGTAGTGTTATCCACCGTATTATTGACAAACGTCAAAGTACCTGGAACAGAACGAGTTTGATCGTTGGGAAAGGTTACATCTACCTTCAGCTTGCCATTCTGCATATACTTTTGTACCTGGGGTAGATTTGTTTCAGGAATAGAAAAAGCAACTTGAATCGGGCGAACTTGGGTTAGAGTCACAAGTGGAGTTGTGCTGTTAGCCTGCACCACATTCCCCTGAGTCACCAGAATATTGCCAGCGCGACCATCAATTGGCGCATAAATTTTGGAGTAAGATAATTGCACTTTGGTATTGTCTAATGCTCCCTGATCGGAACGGACAACAGCTTGAGCATTAGCGATCGCAGCTTGATCGCCCTTAACAACAGCTTGAGCATTACTTAGCGCCACTCGATCGCTTTGCAAAACTGCTTCCGCATTAGCGATCGCTTCTCGATCGGCTTGGAGGGTTGCTGTGGCCGATTTACTATTAGAAAGGTATTGTTGGGCTTGATCTAAACTAATCGCACCCTTTTTATACAATGCACCATAGCGATCGCTCTGTCCCTTGGCAAATTCTGCTTGGGCTTGATCTTTCGCCAAAGTCGCCTGGGCTTGTCGTACCAGCGCTTGGTCTTTAATTAAAGTCGCCCTAGCTTGCTCTATTTGACCCAAATCTCTAGTCAATCCATCTCTAGCCTGTTGTACCGAAGCTTGGTCTTTGGCAACAGTTCCCTCAGCTTGCTGGATTGCAGCAGCTTGCGATCGGTCATCCAGAGTAAATAAAAGTTGTCCCTTTTTCACATCTTGACCTTTCTTGAAATAAACTCCAATAATCCGTCCGCTAGCTTCGGGCGTAATCGATACCGTAGAACCCGATTGCACATTGCCGATCGCCTGCAATTGCACCGGAACCGTTTTTTGTGTCACCATCGCCACGGTTACAGGTGTCACTTGCTGTTTATTGCGCCCAGATTTTTCAGTTTTGTCTGACTTAGCTGCAACCGTATGGATACCAAAAATACCCAGCCCAGCCAGCAACAACAAACCCAAACTTACCAAAATAATCTTTCTTGGCGATCGCGGTAACTTCGGTTTCACAATATTCTCAGTCAAACGCTCATTAACAATTTCATTGTTCATCAAAACCTCCAGAGGATTTTAGTTTATTAAAAACAGAATTCAGAATGATAGGACTTAAGCAAAATATCTCTCTAAACTCTTATTTCTCCGTGTCCTCCGCGCCTCTGCGGTTCGTTATTCCGTATTAAATTAATTCTGAATTCTTTTTCAAGACTGACTTAACTGCTGCTGTAAAAGTTTGAGAGCTTGTTTTTCTATCTGCCGGACTCGTTCCCGACTAATACCCAGACGCTGACCAATCTCTTGTAGAGAAAGTTCATTGCCATCTTTCAATCCAAAGTGCAAATTTAATATTTCTTGTTGTTGGCGAGACAGGTTTGATAATAAATTTTCAACCTCTTGATTGAGATATTCATCAGTAGTTGAGCCATTGGAAGAATATCTATTATCTTCTATTAAATCTTGTAATTGTATTTCTTTATCTGCCCCAACTCGAATATCTAGAGAGATAGTTTGACGAGCCAAAAGCAGAAATTCTCGAATCTGACTAGGTTTTAAAGAAAGTGCATCAGCAATTTCCGTACTGGTGGGGATACGACCCAGTTGTTGAGATAATTCTCGCTGAACACGCTTAATTTTGTTTAATTTTTCATTGATGTGAATGGGTAATCGAATCGCGCGTCCTTGTTGAGCGATCGCTCTGGTAATTCCTTGACGAATCCACCAGTAAGCGTAGGTTGAAAACCTATATCCTAGAGCCGGATTGAATTTTTCAACCCCTCTTTCTAAACCTAATGTACCTTCTTGAACTAAGTCCATCAACTCTAAGTTACGTCTCTGATATTGCTTGGCAATTGATACTACAAGGCGGAGATTAGCCGCGAGCATTTTCTGTTTAGCTTTTTTCCCTTGATTTAACTGCTGAAGTAATTCCTGTTCGCTTAACTGCATCCGGTTAGCCCATTCTGAAAACGTGGGTTTACGCTTTAATTCAACAGCCAACTTTTCAGATTCAGCAAGTATTGTCATCATCTCCTGAACTTCTTGGGCAAAAATAATTTCTTGCTCCTGGGTTAATAGAGGTATTCTTCCAATTTCTTTAAGATAAGCACGGACTGTATCAGTTGTAGCTTTGTTTGTGTTACTAGCTTTAGTATCTGAGAATGTTAAGTTACTCATAATAAGTTAGTTTATGCCTATTAATTAGGGTATTTTGAATTAGGAAAAAACCGCAGATAGTGACTCGAAGAACCATACAAGTTTTTATAAAAAAACCAGGTATCAAGTACTAACTCCAAAAGGGCAATCAATACCCAAATTGCTAGAGAAACAATTACAGGTAGACTGAGATCGGGAAACTTTCTTTGCAAATCGATAATGCCAAATAACAGCAAAAATAGGAGCGAAACTCCCAGAAGAAATGACAACTTAACGATCGCGAGAATAAAACGGCTGATCTCTATGATGCGATTGTAAAGTCTGGAAAATCCCTCCAGGATTTCTTCCATGTTATTGATGACAAGTAAAATTTGTTGTCGGTGCAAATGGGTAGCTAATGAGCATTCCGGCTGCACTTGTGCCAATTCATATTCATTCTTGAAATTATCTAGAAGTTTGTCCAAAGGTAGCATCTGGGAGCTATTTGCCCAGATTGGGAAATCTTTTAAATGCAAGGGAACTAAATAGTTAATCAGCGCTATTAGAGTTTGATTAAAATTACTGAGTTCGGCAGGAAGAGACTGAGTTAGACGAATGAGTTGGTCAATCTGAATCTGAAGCGTATAGTAGTCTTCATGCCGTCTTTGAGCGATTAACTGACTAGTAAAGGTGAGGAAAACAATTAATACCCCCAATAAAGCAGCTAGGGATTGGGATACAGCAGAAAAAAATTCAATCGCCACCTGTTTAGGCACTGTCAGCCAGGGCGCGTTTTCCCGCATAGCAAAAAGTAGGGTGGTAAAAAATACAACTCCGACGATCGCTAGCTGATGGCGAGTAACAGTAGTTATGACTGTCCGCACCAAAGGAGTGTTACTGAGTTTAACCAGGATTTGCAGACCTGGGACTGGTTCACACATTTGAAGTCGTTGGGCTTTGCGGGTTGACATGATTGAAAGTGACGATAGTAGATATTGTCAAAAGTATCGGTATACTTATTTCCCACCCTGCAAACTCACATGATTAGCCCCCGATTGAATCAATTTGCTCAAGTCAGCAACAGCGCTAGCATACTGAGGATCGGCTAATGTCCCCAAGGTTCGGTTTTGTACTAATGCTTTCTGTTGTGCCTCGGTTAACTCCACAGTAATATCTGGTGCAATACCCACATGATTGATATCTCGACCTTTTGGTGTGTAGTATTTAGCGATCGTTAGTTTCAGCCCCGAACCATCGTCCAGTGGTTCTACGGCTTGAACTAAACCTTTCCCGAAGGTGCGAGTCCCTACTAACCTGGCGCGATTATCATCTTGGAGCGCTCCTGACAAAATTTCGCTGGCGCTGGCAGATCCCTTATCGACCAGTATCACTAAGGGTTTGTTGGTGAGAGGATGTCCCGACGCATTGTAGCTATCTTTAACTTGATCTCGATTTACCAAAGACACGATCGCTCCTTGCTTCAACCACATACTGGCAATTTGCAAACTCGCATCTAGCAGTCCACCCGGATCGGAACGCAAATCCAAAACGTAGCCCTGCACCTGCTGTTTTTCTAATGCTTCAATTGCCTGATGCATCTGGGCGGGTGCAGTTTCGGTAAACTCTGGTAAACGAATATAACCAATCTTACCTGCTGGTGTGGTTTGAGTATTATAAGTTACAGGATGAATGGCAATATTTGCGCGGGTAAGTTTGAAAGTTTGCGATTGGCTACCCCGTTGAATCGTCAGTACTACCTTAGTTCCCGCAGGGCCGATAATTCGCTTAACGGCATCTTCGATTTTCATTCCCTGAGTTATGTCACCGTTAATCTGCACAATTAAATCACCCGGCAAAATACCCGCTTTAAAAGCAGGCGTTCCTTCAATTGGGGCAACAACAGTTAGGGCTTTAGTTTTTTCATTCTCTGCCAGTTCCAGCCCTACACCACTTAGGTTGCCAGAAATATCGCTATTTAAGGCTTTAAATTCCTGGGGGTCGAAAAACTCTGTGTAGCGATCGCCTAATTTACCTACCATTTCTTGAATCGCTCCATAAGCCTCTTTCTTAGAACTATAGGAGCGGCTAAGATATTGCTGTCTAATTGCTTTCCAATCTTGATGGTTAAAGCTGACATCAACATAATTTTTATCGAGGATTTGCCATACCTCATCCACCAGCTTTTGAGGGGTAGTTTGGGTGATACCTAGAGCTTTGTAAGAGTAGAAGCTAGTTCCTGTCAAGATTGCTGTAATAATAGCAATTTCTATCTTGAGGATAAATTTTTGTTTGAACATAATTTAACTCTTAAAGAACAATACAGAATATAATCAGTGGCAAATTTCAATCCCCACTGTTTTAAAACGCAACACCAAACAAAATTTACATCCCAATAACATGACCAAATTGAAATGTCTAAAACCCTTACCTAACAATAATTACGAATTACCCTTTACGGCGGGGATAGGCAGTCTTAAAAATATCCTGAATCTTAGTTTTTTGTTCAGCCGTCAGATTCAGGCTGAATACTGCTTTACGCATCTTTTCACCTTGTTGCAATTTCGCTGACAATTCCTTGACTTGATCTGGGGTCAGAACTGCCTCAACTTGCTGGCGAACTGCTTCGCGCTTCTTTGCGCGTTCTGGCGTATTCGCTCCAGGAGTGTTTGGCGCAGAAGTGTTGGTATCAGATACCTTTGTTCCACCATTGTCACCTTGAGATACATCGGGAGACTTAGAACTGGTGCAACCTGTCATTCCTCCAATCAGGATAGTTGCAAATAAAAGAGTTGGTAAAATTATCTGTTTTTTAATCATTTACTTTTCTGCTTTTGTTGTAGGTAATACGATTGTTTTGGCTCAATTTAGAGGATGTTTGTCTGAAAGATGTTTGAAAAGTTACTGCTTGACTCATACCAGCTAATCTTAAAAGTTAGGATAGATTTGTGCATGAACTAGAATTCCTAACCTGACTAGGAAAAAAGTACTCAAGCTATTGTGACTTTTTTCCTAATTGAGGAATAATTAATCAGTCGGAACGGCTCTATCGATAGTAGAGACAGATTCGTTATATAGGAAGAAGAGATTCATCCTAAAATTGTGAAAATACCTATGGTTTTGTTACAAAGGCCATTGAGTTGGAACAGTTCTATGATTCGCTTGACTTACCCATCATTTCGTCTGTTGCTTTACCTAGAGTGGCTGTTGTTAGCCACGGCAATGTTCATGGAAGTTGTGCTGCCGTTTGAGTTGTCCTGGTCTTTGCTGCTAAGAGTTGTTGCGATCGCAACTTTCAGCTTGATGGGCTTGAGACTACCGATGGTGAAGCTGGAAACTAAATTATTTTATACAGCCCTGGAATTCGGTTTGATTTTGCTACCAACAACTCAACATGGCTTATCTAGTCGCCCCGTTTTCCTGCTGTGTCTAGTACTGGTAATGCGGAGTTGTCTGATATTTAAGCGATCGGGACAGCTGGCTGTCTTGGTTTTATCTCTGCTCACCTATGGAACACTGCTTTTATCAAGACCGATTGTACCTGAGAATTTTAGGCGAGATATAATTGCCATGTCTTGGGATTGGCGATTAAGTAATATATTATTGTTTAGCTTAACGTTAGTATTCGCTTTATTGTTAATCAATGCCCTGCTTGCAGAGCGCCAAAGTCGAGAGCAGTTAGAAATTGCCCATTTGCAATTAGAGATCACCAATCAACAACTGTGTCAGTATGCGCTACGGATTGAAGATCAAGCAACCTTGCAGGAACGCAACCGAATTGCCCGCGAAATTCATGATGGATTGGGACACACTCTAGTTGCCCAAACTATTCAGATTAATAACACTCTGTTGTTTTGGGAATCAAATAATGACAAAGCATTAACATTTCTCAAACAGGCAAAGGAATTGGGGGCTGAGGCGCTGCTAGAAATTCGGCGATCGCTTTCTGTGTTACGTTCAAACCCTTTGCAAGGAAAATCTCTGACATCAGCCATTGAAAAGCTGCTAACAGATTTTCAGCAAACCACAGGTATTGAACCATCTTATAAAATTGATCTGCCCTATTCTTTACCAACAGAAGTAAACACGGTTCTCTTCCGCATTGTGCAAGAATCGCTGACAAATATTTGCAAACACGCTCAAGCGACAAGTGTCACCGTTGGATTACTGGCTCACGCTGGAATGATTCATTTATCAATTGAAGATAATGGAAAAGGATTTAATCCCACTCAAAATACAACTGGGTTTGGATTACAAGGGATGCGAGAACGGGCGGTTGCACTGGGCGCTCAGTTAAATCTCCACAGTAAACTAGGAACAGGTTGCTGTATTTCTGTTTCTTTGCCACTATCAAAGCTGTTATTTTAGCTATGATTCGGATTTTATTAGTTGACGATCAGCATCTTATTCGCCAGGGACTTAAGAGTATGCTTGAGTCGAATGCAGAGATGCAGGTAATCGGTGAGGCGGAAAATGGACAACGCGCACTCGAACAGATTCTGGCACTGCAACCCGATATTGTGCTTATGGATGTTCGGATGCCCGTAATGGATGGAGTTGCGGCAACAAAAGCGATCGCTCAACAATATCCTCACATTAAGGTTCTCGTTCTCACCACCTTCGATGATGATGAGTATGTTTTCCAGGCGATGCGACTGGGTGCAAAGGGCTATTTGCTCAAAGATACCGAACCAGATGAACTCATGTTGGCAATTCTATCCGTCTATAAGGGACAAACCCTACTTGGGCCAGGATTGTTTGAGAAAGCACTCACGCCGCCCATTGCCGCACCTATCCCTTCTGTGCAACCCCCTCCAGAATTAGCGCAACTCACACCCAGAGAATTAGATGTATTACGCTTAATTGCTTCTGGATCTAATAACCGTGAAATTGCTGAATCGCTGTTTCTTTCAGAAAATACTGTTAAGAATTATGTTACCAGTATTCTGAGTAGGTTGAGTTTACGCGATCGCACCCAAGCCGCTTTGTTTGCCCATTCGTTCTTTGGTGGAGCTAAATAGCTAATTCTGCGGGTTTAAGTCCACCGCTTCTAACAACCTCTGATTTTGTGGTGGGGTCTAAATCCTAGTTGCATTACTTAATTACGAATTACGAATTACGAATTATTTTAGCGATCGGATTTGAGATATTCCTGTAATTGTTGGGTACGCAGTTTTGTCGTATTTTCCAGACAACCAAAATAAATGCTAGGAGCAATACTTCCTCCCTCGTTTTCACTTCTTTCAAACTCACAATTATTATCCCGAAACTTTACCCATGCTACCTGTGCAGCAATCAATTTCTCTTTCCTAGACCTTTTTAAGGTAGGTAGTAATTGTTGATAAGCTTGGTTCAGTTTTTTATCTGCATTCTGATAAGATAACTTCGTGCATTCATTAATTGCTGCTTGAGTTTGAGCATTATTGCAATTAAATTTTTGAACCAAGCGCATCTTCTGCGGTAAATCAGGCGTTGTGCCTGCCATTGTCATCGTAGGGGTAGCTAAACTGCTGAGAGTTAGCATACTTGCCAAAGCTAATAATAATTGACGCATACCAAAATTTATTATTTAAGTATTTGAAGGAGGCAGGAGGCAGTGAGCCTACGTATTGATACGGACAGGACAAGCGTAGCTTATCTTCATTGGTAAAATATACCAATGGTAGTGCATAGTTTGGTATAGTGTGACGCAAAAAACTCGTAATTTGTTACAAAATGTAATCTAATTGGTAGAAGAAAGTCGAGATTTTACGAGAATGCTAGAAATAATTTGGTATTTTAGTAATCTAAGTTTAGCTTTTATATTTTATGAATCGTTCCGCTTGCCTGATCTTCAATCCAGTTGCGGGTCAGGGTGATCCAGACATAGAATTAGCAGAAATTCGGGCAATATTAGAGCCAGATATTGACCTAGATATTTATCTCACAACTGAAGAAATCGATGCAGACCAACTAGCTTATGCAGCTGTAGAACGAGGAGTAGATGCAATTATTGCTTCGGGGGGAGATGGGACACTCTCGGCGGCGGCGACAGCTTTAGTGGGAACTGATATTGCATTTGGCATCATTTCCAGAGGAACAGCAAACGCTTTTGCTACAGCTTTAGGAATTCCTGACACGATCGCAGCTGCATGTGAAACAATTTTGCAGGGAGGAACCCGCCATGTAGACGTAGCCTATTGTAACGATCGTCCGATGGTACTCTTGGCAGGTATTGGTTTTGAAGCTGAAACTGTAGAATTGGCAGACCGAGATGCCAAAAATCGCTTTGGAATGATGGCCTACGTTTTCGCTGGAATTCAGCAACTGAGAAACTTAAAAAACTTTGATGTTGAAATTGAAACAGAAGACAGGATAATTAAAACTACCGCCTGTGCAGTAACAGTCGCAAATGCCGCGCCTGCGACTTCAGTCTTGGCTCAGGGGCCAGCAGGTCTGATTTATGATGATGGGTTGCTAGATTTAACGATTGTCGCTCCAGTTAATAAGGCAGGAGCGATCGCAGCGACATTCCATCTATTCCAAACGGCTTCTACAGGTAACGCCGTAGAACGGGATGATATTGGTTTTCTGCGAGCTAAACAATTTAAAATTACAACTGAGCCACCACAAAAGGTTGTTCTCGATGGTGAAATAGTCGGCACAACACCAGTAGAAATTAAGTGTGTACCAGCAGGATTGAGGATTTTTGTGCCATTAGTAGAAGAAGTTGAGCGTACCGAAAAACTAGAGGGACTTCCTAACTTAACTATTGAGATGAAAGATACGGTAGAGGAATAAGGGAATTGGGGATTGGGGATTGGGGATTGGGGATTAGGCATTGGGGATTGGGGATTAGGCATTGGGCATTGGTATTTTCCCCCCTGCTCCCTGCTCCCTGCCCCCTGCCCCCTGCCCCCTGCCCCCTGCCCCCATCTCTCCATCTCCCCCATCCCCTGCAATTCAAGATTCAGGAGTAGGTTGCATTGAAACTTGTATCTGATCCAGCGATCGCTAACAAAATTCGTAAGATGAATCAGCGAGTAAAGTGGGAAGATCCGTTAATTGTGGAACGGAACATCGACCAAACTCGCCTGGTGTTAGAGGATGGACAAACAGACGATTCAGAGTTCTCATTTTTAGTTGTAGGTGATAGTGGTTCTGGTAGGCATCGGGGACATAATCCTCAGCGACAGATAGCTGAACTGATGTTGCCTCATCACGAAGAATCCCGGTTTATGCTGCATACCGGGGATGTGATCTACTTAGTGGGATCGAGTGAATACTACCAGCAGAACTTCATCGAGCCTTACCGAGAGTTTCTCTTGGGGGGAGAGCATCCGAGAAAGATTGCTTATGACCAGATGATTTTTAAGCTGCCTATTTTACCAGTACCGGGAAATCACGATTACTATAACTTGCCCATTTTATTGAGCTTGGCATCTCTAACAACATTACCCATTCGTCGCTTGTTGCGATCGCGGTTAGACCTAGATGTAGGCTTGCATGGCTCAGGAACCGGTGAGGCTTATGCACGGGCATTTCTAGACTATCTTAAGACGTTTCAGCTTCCAGGAGAGTTAAGCAGCCATTTAGATAAGTACTACACAGGTAAGACAGATACAGGTCTTTGTCTGAAGTATGAACCTGGACATTTTACCCGTCTTCCCAATCGCTACTATACTTTTCGCTATGGCGGGATTGATTTCTTTGCCTTGGATTCTAATACATTTAACGATCCACCACCCCTACCTAAAACAAAACAAGGTGATGCCGATCGCAAAATCTTAGAAAAGCGTCGTGAAGATTTAGAGCAAGAAAAGCAGAACATTATTGAAAGCTCGGCCAAGCTTCGTCCCGAAAACCCAATTGAAGCCGACCAATTAGACGACTTCCACGCCAAACTATCGCAAATCGAAGAAATTATTGTTGATATAGATAAGCAATTAGCTGCTGATAAAACAACGCTGACTGATATCGAACAATTAGACTGGCTCAAGCAAAGATTAATTGAATCTTGGAATAATTCACAAGTTCGGGGAAGAGTGATTTATTTCCATCATCCACCTTATGTAACTGAGGCGACAAAGTGGGAACAAGCGCAAACTTTGATCGTTCGCGATCGCTTCCGTGGTGTGCTGGATGCAGTAGCTAAAGAAATCGGTTCTCTAAATCAGGGTCGTCCTTTGGTTGATTTGGTATTAAATGGTCACGCCCACTGCTTGGAACATTTAGAGACAATGGATACAGGACACGCTGATGCTCATATCCACTGGCTTGTTTGTGGTGGTAGCGGGTTTAGTTTGCGCCGTCAACGCATTGAGGGAGCAGATTTAATGGAAGGAAATAGATTAGTGGCGCGATCGCATCTTTTCATTGGTCGCAACGGTCAAGGTTCTCAAAAGCGGCGACCTTACTCAGGTTTACGCATTGACGTTAAAGGCGATGGAGAACCTAAATTTATTGTCCGTCCTTTGGTTGCCGAATGGCATCAGCGACAATGGCATAATCGTGAACTTGAGCCACTGATCATTTAAATCTAAAGAGTAACTAAGCACAGCAGATTTTGTGGTGGGGTCTAAATCTCCTAGTACCGCTTTGTGTAATTCGTAATGACACTCGTTCCGACGCTCCTACGGACGCTCAATGACTCGCTAACGCTAATACCGCGCTATCGCTTTGTTAAGTTTCGTAGGGTGCGTTATGGATATGCCGAAATAACAAATGAGTATGCCGAAATAACAAATGGGTTCGCCAAAATAACAACTGAGTACGCCGAAATAACAAATGGGTTCGCCAAAATAACAACTGAGTACGCCGAAATAACAAATGGGTTCGCCAAAATAACAACTGAGTACGCCGAAATAAC
>NZ_JBALDL010000086.1:0-254864 GCF_036917465.1 Nostoc sp. | reverse complement strand
TCAGCGAGTATCAAAGACTCGTTAACGGAGTTAAAAGACTCGTCAGCGAGTATCAAAGACTCGTTAACGGAGTTAAAAGACTCGTCAGCGAGTATCAAAGACTCGTTAACGGAGTTAAAAGACTCGTCAGCGAGTATTAAAGACTCGTTAACGGAGTTAAAAGACTCGTTAACGGAGTTAAAAGACTCGTCAGCGAGTATCAAAGACTCGTTAACGGAGTTAAAAGACTCATTCACGAGTATCAAAGACTCGTCAGTGAGTATTAAAGACTTATCCCCTATTCCTCCATACCCAATCCCACTATCTTCATTGAAGTTGTTCAATTAGCTCAGTAATTTGTTGATAATACTGAACATTTCCCTCTTGGTAATACAAGTCTGCGGATTTCTGGAAATCCGCAATTGCTCTTTGAGAATCACCTAAATTTTGGTAGACATCTGCTCGAAGGATGTAAGCTGAAGCCCAATGAGGCTGAAGCTGTAAGGCTTCATTTAAGTCAGTAAGCGCTCCCTGTATATCTCTCAATAGAGAACGGCTACGACCCCGATTGTACCAGTCTTCAGCAAAACTGGGGTCGAGCGCGATCGCTCGACTATAATCTTCTATTGCCCTTTGATAATCTTCTAGGGCATAGCGAGCATTAGCGCGATCGCTGTAAAATGCAGCAGATTGGGGATTTATTTGTAAAGCTTGGGTGTAATCTGCGATCGCATTTTCATAAGCTTCTAAAGCATAATGGGTTGAACCTCGGTTGTAATATGCTTCAATTAAATCAGGATTAATTTCCAATGCTTGATTATAATCTGCGATCGCTCCTTGTTCATCCCCCAAAAGCCGACGAGCATTTCCTCTATTACAATACGCTTGCGAAAATTCAGGAACCAACTCTATTGCTTGAGTGTTATCGTCAATTGAACCCTGTAAATCTTGGAGAGCTTCACGGGCAATTCCCCGACCATAATAAGCTGCGGCTAGGTTATCATTAATCTCTAATGCCCGATCGTAATCTTTAATTGCTCCTTTATGATCTCCTAAAGAACGACGAGCCGCAGCGCGATCGCAATATCCTTCAGGTAAACTAGGATTGAGTTGTAATAGGCGATTGCTATCTTCAATTGCGCCTTGATAATCTCCCAGTCGGCGGAGAGCATTAGCCCGAAAGCCATATATTAAAGCTAGAGTCGGATTTTCTTGTAAGGCTCGGTCATAATCTGCGATCGCACCCTTATAATCTTCAAGAGTACTACGGACAAGACCCCGTTCACAATAGGCTTGCACATCATCAGGATTTAACTTTAGCGCTTGGTTAAAATCCTCAATTGCTCGGTGATATTCTTTGAGATGAGCAAGAACCAAACCCCGATTGTAATATGCTCCGGCAAACCTGGGATTTAGTTCTAAAGCGCGGTTGTAATCTGCGATCGCACTTTGATAATCTGCTAAAGAGTAGTGGGCATTACCTCGATTATGATAAGCCTCCGCCAACTTAGGATCTAATTGTAATGCTCGGTCATGATCTGCGATCGCTTCGGGAAAATTTCCTAAGATATGGTGAATATTACCCCGATTGCTGTATGCTGCGGCAAAATTGGGATGCCACTGTAAAGCTTGTTGAAAATCTGCGATCGCTCCTTGACGATCGCCCTTTTCAAAACAAGCTACACCTCGATTATGATAAGCATTGGCAATATCAATATTGATATTATCAGCTAACTGGGTACTAGTTTCGATTGTTTTGATATAATCAGCGATCGCTTTGTCGTATTTTTCTAAAGCAAAGTAGGCATTACCCCGACTGTGGTAAGATTGGGCGAGATTGGGATCGATTTGCAATGCTTGATTATGATCTGCGATCGCTCCTTGATAATCGGCTAAAAAGTAACGAGCATTACCTCGCTGAGAGTAGGCTGTGGCAAAATTGGGGTTGATTTCTATAGCGTGGTTGAAAGTAGCGATCGCTTTTTGATAATCCCCTTGTAAACTGTGGTTTAATCCTTGGTTTAATAATTCTTCAGCATTCATATAATTTTCCTGGATTTCGACATTCCCTAGCTTAAAGGCAACGGCATTCTTAACGATATGTTTTGATAATTGTTCCAGCTTATTGTGCCTCTTGCTAAGATTTTAATTCCTGATTTTCTGTGAGATTATATCAGTGCGACGATTTTCAGGCGACTTAAACACCAGCAAGCACCGCAAATAACAACGGTGGGTGTATGACTCGCCGTTTTTTACTGAGATTGTTATAGTAGCGGATAACACATATATTAAGTGCGATCGCATCTACTATCAATATGGTTAAAGAGTCTCAAAATCGGCTTAAACACTTCGCTGCACTAAAATCTAAATATCAAGTTGCTAATTATCAAGATTCATCATCCGCGAGTCTGCTGTATTTCATACTACGAAAAGCTGACTTGGGAATTGAACTCCTTGACTTAGAATCTAATTGGTTACAAGAGCATGAGCTTTTTGAAACCCTTGAAATTATCTGGCTACAACAATTTACAATGGGAGAATCCAAAAGACTAGAAGCTGAATTTTCTCATCTAAAAGCTAAGTATAAAGTTGCTAAAAATTGGGAATCATCAGTAGGCAGTGTTTTGTATCCAATACTTTGGAAACTTGAATCAGAAAATAGTTTGACTGATTTAGAAGTAAAATTCTTGCGAGATAATAATCTTAATCAAACAATTACAATTGTTCAAGATATAAAACACTTTGCTAATCTAAAGTATAAATATCATGCTACCAAGTATCAAGATTCATCTCCTGATAGCCCAGTGTATAAAATACTCAAAAAGCTAGATACAGAAGCAAGTTTAAGTGATGCTGAATATGAGTGGCTGCTAGATAATGAACTTTTTGAAACTATAGAATTTTTTGAAAAACAAGAGTTTATAAATGAAATTGCTAATGATAAATATGCTAATACTCTAGAGTTAAATATAGAATCAGGGAAAACTCTAAATGAAACAGAAATTGAGTGGCTGAAAAATCATGAGCGAGAATATATAATTATTCTCGCACAAGAAAAGCACTTTGCAGGGTTGAAATCAAAATATGGTGTTTTAGACTATCAAGATAAATCGCACACCAGTCTTTTATACACAATTCTACAAAAGCTTGAGTTAAAGGAGCGACTTGAACCAACACATGTTGCTTGGCTTCAAGAGAATAAAACGGAAGTACCTCAAGCTACATATAGTTATTATATGTGTCAAGAATATAAATTATTCTCTGGTAAGATTTTAATTGCTTACCACACAATTGAAGCAAATTTCTATGAGCAGGAGTTTCAGCGCACTGACAATAAATGGAATTTAGTAAATGCTAGCAGCCATTGGCGCAAAGCAAATGAACCAGAACAGGCATTGCAACTGACGAATAATTTACACTTCGACAGAATCCAGGTGAATAAACTTAGGTCAGCTTTGCTAACTAGCAGAGGTGGAGCCTTTCGAGATATTGAAAAATTAGATAAATCCGAAAATTGCGCTCGTCAAGCTATTGAGTATCAGCCAGAAAGCCATCATCCTTACACCTTGATGGGAGCTATTTGTTTTGAACGGTATCAATATTCAGATGGCGAGTATTGGTTTCAAGAAGCAATCAAACATGGGGCTAATCCTAGAGATATGGATTCTGAAATCAAGCGAGTAGTGAAAAATGCTAAGGATGAAAATAAGCGTCGAGAAGTAATAGAGTACCTGCTGAAAAAAGATTCACAACGCTATTCTTGGGCTAAGTCTTATCTCAAGAAGTCGCAAGATAATAGTAAATAAACTGGGTTGCATCACCAAACTATCAACACATGACCAGATTTATTCATGACCAATTCGCCAAAGACTATCTCGAACAATTACTCACTCCTTACGGCGAAGTCCAAGCAGCTAGACGAGTTGCAGGAGAAGTTAGACAAATTGATGTTTATTTCATCCCCAAACCACAACCAAGTAACATACCAGAAACCCTCGGATTATTAGGTCAACTTGTCACTACCCCTTCTCTATTTGAACCATTTCGTAACGCAGCGTCAGCTACAGAAATTTGCGATTGTCTCTTAAAATTATTAGAGGTGCGTGGCGATTTCTACCGACAAGCCAATCGAAATAAAACACGCATTCTAGAATCTGATTTACCAAAATTATGGATTCTTACCCCCACAGCATCACCACAACTTTTATCAGGATTTGGTGCTAATCCAAAAGACGACTACTTGCCTGGGATACACTTTATGCCAGAATATTTACGCACCGCAATAGTAGCAATTCATCAGTTGCCATCCATATCAGAAACTTTATGGCTGAGAATCATCGGTAGAGGGAACGTTCAAAAGCAAGCAATTGACGAACTAGAAGCACTGACTCCAGATAATCCTTTCCGAAAAGCAGCGTTAGAATTGCTGTACAACTTGCAGCAAAACTTACAAGTCACTCAAAATCAAGATGAGGAAGATAGGGAATTACTTATGCGATTAGCACCACTTTACCAACAAGACCGAGAACAGGCTAAACAACAAGGAATTCAGCAGGGAGAACGTTTGGTGGTGGAAAACTTGCTCAAATTTCGTTTTGGTGAAGTAGATAATGAACTTCAAGAAATTATTGAACCTTTATTGACGTTACCACCAGAAGAATTTACGCCTTTACTATTGCAGTTATCCCGTGAAGAATTAATTAATCAATTTCACTAGCGTCAATCATATATTTTTTGATGATTAGGCTAAGAGGTTATTTGAAAAGTATTTAGCTGTGATTTTAGGCACTTGTTGATCCCCCCTAACCCCCCTTAAAAAGGGGGGAACTGGAATCAAAGTCCCCCTTTTTAAGGGGGATTTAGGGGGATCTCAAACGTTTTGCTACTAAGAAAAGGACTTTTCAAACATCCTCTAAGGCTTAAAGAAGAAGGGAAAAATTTTAAATCTTTTCCCTTTTTATTTTTTCCACTTTCTACCTCACGTTACAATGTAAAACCGAAGACATTAATACAGTATTATGAATCCTACTGACGCAAAACTACATCATTAGAGGCAATTCATGAATTGCTCCTACCTCAAAATCAGTATTATGATTATTATTTGCGTAAGTTTTAATGAAAATAAGTCTCTAAAAATTTTAACCAATAGAAACTTGAGCTTATAGGTTTATATAAATGGATTTTCTGACAATTCTAGGATTAGCTGCTGCCACACTAACCAGTACTGCATTCTTACCACAGATGTTTAAAACATGGCAAACAAAATCAGCAAAAGATGTTTCTTCAGTTACGCTGATTACATTCATAATTGGTGTTTTTTTATGGTTAATCTACGGAATTTATCTACAAGCCTTACCAATTATTCTTGCTAATAGCGTGACATTGTTTTTTAACTTGATAATTCTATGGCTTAAAATTAAATATAGATAACCCTACTCATAACTAAAACCTCTGACACCATAAAAAGGGATATATTCTGTTATTAACAGGAAAAACAATTGTAAACTACCTGTTTATAGCCTTTATGTAACTGTATTAATTACGAATTATCATGACCTCATCTGTATTTGAATCTGAACGCCTCCTTTTCACCCCCACCACCCCAGACACCAACGCTATTCCCATAATCTTCGCCTTTCCCAATGAATATAGCGTAGGTATCACTAGCCTTGGCTATCAGGTAGTTTGGGCAACTTTGGCAATGCGTGATGATGTCCAGGTGAGTCGCCTGTTTACAGATACTCACGAACAACTCCCCAGAACACCAGAAATTGTGGGATTTTCAATTTCCTGGGAACTGGATTATGTGAATATTTTAAATTTATTGGAATCTTTAGAAATTCCCATTCAAGCAAGTTCTCGTGATGATTCTCATCCGATAATTTTTGGTGGTGGCCCGGTTCTCACAGCTAACCCCGAACCTTTTGCAGATTTTTTTGATGTAATTTTACTGGGGGATGGCGAAAATCTACTAGGAAATTTCATTGAGGCGTACAAAGAAGTCAGAAATGCTTCTAGACAAACTCAACTAAAAAGACTTGCACAAGTCCCAGGGATTTATATTCCTAGTTTGTATGAAGTCGAATATCACACAAAAGATGGTGCAGTCAAGTCAATTAAACCAATTTCTCCAGAAATTCCCGCAGTGGTGCAAAAACAGACTTATCGGGGAAATACTCTATCGGCTTCGACTGTAGTCACCGAAAAAGCCGCTTGGGAAAATATTTATATGGTGGAAGTGGTGAGAAGTTGTCCAGAAATGTGCCGCTTTTGTTTGGCGAGTTATCTCACACTGCCTTTTAGAACAGCCAGTCTGGAAGATTCTTTAATTCCCGCGATCGCAAAAGGTTTAGAAGTCACAAATCGACTAGGATTATTGGGGGCTTCTGTAACTCAGCATCCAGAGTTTGAAGATTTGCTAGATTATATCAGTCAACCAAAGTACGATGATGTCCGTCTCAGTATTGCCTCAGTGCGAACCAATACCGTAACAGTCCAGTTAGCAGAAACTTTGACAAAACGAGACACGCGATCGCTTACCATTGCAGTAGAGAGTGGTTCTGAGAAAATCCGGCAAATTGTCAACAAAAAGCTGCATAACGACGAAATTATCCAAGCAGCGATAAATGCCAAAACTGGCGGATTAAAAAGCTTGAAACTCTACGGAATGGCAGGAATTCCCGGTGAAGAAGCAGAGGATTTAGACCAAACCGTGACGATGATGCGTAATATCAAAAAAGCTGCACCAGGATTACGCCTAACATTTGGATGCAGCACATTTGTCCCCAAAGCGCACACACCATTTCAATGGTTTGGGGTAAATCGGCAAGCAGAAAAGCGGTTGCAGTTTTTGCAAAAACAGCTAAAACCACAGGGGATAGAGTTTCGTCCAGAAAGCTATAATTGGTCGATTATACAAGCTTTGTTGTCGAGAGGCGATCGTAGACTCTCCCAACTTCTGCAACTAACTCGTGACTTTGGCGACTCCTTGGGTAGCTACAAACGTGCTTTCAAACAACTCAAAGGACAAATCCCCGATTTAGATTTTTACGTCCACGCCGAATGGTCAACAGAGCAAATATTACCCTGGAGCCACTTGCAAGGGCCTCTACCACAGTCTACACTACTAAAGCATTTGGCTGATGCCCAGAGTTATATCAACCCATCTCCAAAAGAACTACAGCCGTTACTGGGGGCTAGGGACTAGGGACTGGGGACTGGCGACTGGCAACTGGCGACTGGGGACTGGGAATTAAGGACTAAGATAAAAATTTAATATCCAATTCCCAATTCCCAATGCCCAATGCCCAATGCCCAATTTCCAATCCTAAAAACTTGATGCAAAATACAGCTGAGTATTACTGCGCTTATTGCGGTGAACCGAACTTAACTTTTATTGATTTGAGTGCTGGAGGACAGCAATCTTATGTAGAAGATTGCCAAGTTTGTTGTAACCCAAATGTTTTGTATGTCCGGGTTGATGAAGATACTCTAGATATCGAGATTGATACAGAATCCGAAAGTTGAATTTTAGGTTTTTCTTTCCATGCTGCACTTTAAACATTCCTCAGTAATAAATGCCTCACCCGAAGTAGTTTGGAAATTTCACGAAAGGCCAGATATTTTGCAAATGCTGAATCCACCTTGGCAACCAGTCCAAGTGGTTCGCCGTGAAGGGGGACTGAACGTGGGCGCTATCACAGAATTTCGCCTGTTTCTCGGCCCATTACCATTAACTTGGTTAGCGCGTCATACTGAATGCGACAAATATCGCCTGTTTACCGACGAACAGATTTCTGGCCCTTTTGAGTCTTGGGTACATCGACATGAATTTGAATCGGAAGCTGGCAAAACTAGGCTGACTGATGCTATTTCCTTCTCTATGCCTGGTGGAGGGACAGTTGAATTTGTTAGTGGTTGGTTAGTGCAAGCGCAACTAGAAGCAATGTTTCGCTATCGCCATTATGTGACTAAACGAGAATGTGAGTCACGATAGCAAAATGTGCTGAACAATAAAGTTTAGGACTTATGCACTGTACAAATTAGTCATAGTATGCTCTCACCGAAATAGCTTGTTTCAGACTTTGACTAATTATATTTTTACCGAGAAATTAACCGTGGAGTAGGGGTTTAGCAATGCTAAACCCTTACGAGAAATATGGTTTTTCCGCGATATATATTTATTGTTTTCTGTCAATGCGTAAGTCCTAAAGTTATCTCAAAATTCCAAAAACAAGAAAAAAGCCATAGACGTTTATAAGATTTACGCAAAACTACACACTGTAGGGGCAATTCATGAATTGCTCCTACCTGAAAATAAGGGTTTTGACCATTGTTTGCGTCAGTCCTAGTTGATTCTCTCCAAATCTGTACAAATATAAAAGGCTACTTTTTCTAACGAGAAAATGTCTTTAGTCCGAACTTTAGAATATGGTAAGTTTCAGTATTTACTCACGATGCCGCTTTAAAAGCTACACCGGAAACAGGAAATTGCTTAACTTAATTCCCTGCTTTTACCGCTAACTATTATATAAACGTCTATTTATTTTTAAGGCTTCATCTATTTAGAAATTACCAAATAGAAACACTGTTTTCTGTAAACGCTAAAATTATTGGCGTTGTTATTTATACTTTTTGCCTTTTAACCGAAAACAGTTTTGGGTATAGCGCTTGTATATGTAATAATAGTTAAAGTATCTTTACGTTTGTACATATTATTATAGTATTGGCACTGTCCAATCCAAAACACTGACCACTAATAGAGTTTTCTGAATGCTGGTTAGTGCTTTTTGTCGTGACTATATTTTAGGAATTTTTACCTGAATACTAGGCGGAGTAAAAGCGTGATTCAATTAGAACAACCACCCAATCATCAAACAAAACTGACCACAGTAGGGAAAAATAAATCTCAGTTTAAGGGACTTTTCATTGCTATTCTCATTGTTACTGCATGGGTCATTAGCCTGAGTTTATTACTTTCCCTTGACATTTCCAAGTTAACATTTTGGATTCTATTGCCCACCATACTTTGGCAAACATTTTTATATACAGGGTTATTTATTACATCTCATGATGCTATGCACGGGGTAGTATTTCCCCAAAATACCAAGATTAATAATTTTATTGGGACATTAACCTTATCTCTATATGGCCTTTTATCATATAAAAAATTATTAAAAAAACATTGGATACACCACCACAATCCAGCGAGTCAAATAGACCCAGATTTTCATAATGGGAAATACAAAAATTTCTTCGCGTGGTATTTTCATTTTATGAAGGGTTACTGGAGTTGGGGACAAATCATTGCCTTGACTACTATCTATCACTTTAATAATCACGTCCTCCATATACCATCTGATAATCTAACTTACTTTTGGGTAATTCCTTCGCTTTTAAGTTCATTCCAACTATTTTACTTTGGTACTTTCCTACCTCATAGTGAACCCATAGGAGGTTATATTCAGCCCCATCGTTCCCAAACGATTAATCGTCCAATTTGGTGGTCATTTATTACGTGCTATCATTTTGGCTATCATGAGGAACATCACGAGTATCCCCATGTTCCTTGGTGGCAGTTACCAGAAATTTATAAAAGCAAATAGTTCTTATTTATCTAAATATCATGGCAATAAATAAGAGTCAGATGGTAATCGATAGCATTACTAAATCATTTGTAAAAATTTCTGCTGACTCTTCTCTCTGTGTCGCGCCAGTTGCTACAAGTCGCGGAAGCCGCCCAATGCACTGGCTTCTCTGTGCCTCTGTGCTTCGTTAAAAAAGTAATTTTCACAAATCACATAGAATTGCTATATATAGTTTAAGCAAGGCATTCTTTGAAATTATCCGGCTTATGCCAATTAATAATTCTCATCTTGTCACCTATAGCCCTGCTTATACAATTGTTCCCACTTACGAATGCTTTAATCGGTGTAGTTACTGCAACTTTCGTAGTGAACCTGGTAAAAGTCCCTGGATGAGTCTTTCAGATGCAAGAAATATTTTAAAACCACTTCAAAGCGAAAAAATCTGTGAAATCCTCATACTAAGCGGTGAAGTTCATCCAAATTCGCCAAAGCGTGAGGAGTGGTTTGGGCTAATTTATGATTTGTGCAAGTTAGCGCTTGCAATGGGATTTTTACCACACACTAATGTGGGGCCCTTGAGCTTTGATGAAATGCAAAAGCTTAAAGGTGTAAATGCTTCGATGGGGCTGATGTTGGAACAGTTAACGCCAACATTGTTAAATAGTGTACATCGACACGCACCGAGTAAATTACCAGAAATTCGTTTACAACAATTGCAGTGGGCAGGAGAGTTACAAATTGCCTTTACAACTGGGTTACTTTTGGGAATTGGAGAAACCGTTAATGATTGGTGGGAAACCTTAGAAGCTATATCTAACTTGCACCAACGTTACCATCATATTCAAGAAGTCATTCTGCAACCTCATAGTCCTGGAAATCAGCAAACTTTTGATGCACCACCTTTTAATCCCCATCAGTTACCACAAGTAATTGCTAAAGCCCGTGAGATTTTACCGCCAGATATTACTATTCAAATTCCGCCGAATTTAGTTAAGGATGACTGCTGGTTACTCGCTTGTATTCAAGCTGGTGCTAGGGATTTGGGCGGAATAGGGCCAAAAGATGAAGTGAATCCTGATTATCCCCATATTCAGGAACAGGCTTTGAGAAATATTTTACAGCCTGCTGGGTGGGAATTAGTGCCGCGATCGCCAGTTTATCCGCAATTTGATAGCTGGCTATCGGAAGAATTACAAACAGCAGTGAAGCGATCGCGGAATGCTATGTTATTGGTTTAACATTGCTATACTCACACCACCAAAATAGCTTTAAATCAAGACTGTGGGCGACAAATTCCTAATGCATCCCTCAGAAGATATAGATGGCAGCCTAAACCCTGTTGTAAAATAGACATATAAGGATTGGGGGGCCATTTACTGGTCATAAACGCCTATAGAAACTATCTTCGGAAATCTCCAAGGTTTGAAGTCCAGCCAGCTGAAACAACTACAGAGGCTGTATCACCAGCGTATACCAGGCGATCGCATCACCACGCCTGAGTTTTCCCAGCGTCTGGCAGCAATTAGCACAGAAGTCAATCAGCCAGTGTGCGCTTACATCAACCGTCGCGGACAAGTGATTCGCGTCGGGGTAGGCACACCGCGACAAACGCAAATACCACCGATGGAATTGCCCCGTTACGGTGCAGAACGACTCAGTGGTATTCGTTGCATCGCCACCCATCTGAAGCCAGAACCGCCAAATGAAGCGGCACTCACGGCTATGGCCCTGCAACGCTTAGATGCTCTAGTTGTTCTAAATATTACCGGAACAGGCTTTACACGGCGGGGAGGCGGTGCAACTGGATATGTCAAAGAAGCTTATCTAGCTCATCTCATACCCCAAGAGTCCCGCACTCTGATTACTAGTCCTGCTGCTTTCAAGGTAGGGGAAAGCCAAATTCAAACCCCAAGTTGGAATATATCGCCACCAATGGATTTGGATGATTTGGCAGACCAGGATTTAGTAGATTTGGTAGAAAATCTGGAAGCGGAATTCCAGCGCGAATTTATCGCCCAAGAAGTAGATGCTGACAACGATCGCGTGCTAATTGTCGGGCTAATGACCAGTGAGACAACTCCCCTACAATTCCAAGACACCCTAGTAGAATTGGCGCGTTTAGTTGATACTGCTGGGGGAGATGTATTACAGACAATCCGACAAAAGCGATCGCGCGTTCATCCCCAAACAGTAGTTGGCGAAGGTAAAGTCCAAGAAATTGCTCTAACTGCCCAAACACTAGGAGTCAATCTCGTTGTCTTCGACCGCGACCTCTCACCCTCCCAAGTCCGCAACTTAGAAGTGCAAATTGGCATCCGGGTAGTTGACCGCACCGAAGTAATTTTGGATATCTTTGCTCAACGCGCTCAATCTCGTGCCGGTAAGTTGCAAGTAGAACTAGCACAGCTAGAATACATGCAGCCACGACTAGCTGGTAGAGGGCGCACCATGTCCCGATTGGGTGGTGGTATAGGGACTCGTGGCCCTGGTGAAACCAAACTAGAAACTGAACGCCGTGCCATTGGACAGCGCATATCCCGACTGCAAAAAGAAGTAACCCAGTTACAGGCTCATCGTTCGCGGTTACGGCAACGAAGGCAGCATCGAGAAATTCCCTCAGTGGCTTTGGTTGGATATACCAATGCTGGTAAATCTACTCTGTTGAATGCTCTCACTAATGCAGAAGTTTATACAGCCGACCAACTATTTGCAACTCTCGATCCTACCACTCGCCGTTTAGTGATTCCTTATGGCGAAACAAATGAACATCAGGAAATTCTGATTACAGATACGGTAGGTTTCATACACGAACTACCCGCATCATTAATGGATGCCTTTCGCGCCACCTTGGAAGAAGTCACAGAAGCTGATGCCCTACTCCACTTGGTGGATTTGTCTCACCCAGCTTGGTTGCGTCATATTCGCTCAGTCAGAGAAATTTTGGCACAAATGCCGATAACTCCTGGCCCGGCGCTAGTTATTTTTAACAAGATTGATCAAGCAAATAGTGAGACGCTAGCTTTAGCTAGAGAAGAATTCCCTCTAGCGGTATTTATTTCTGCCAGTCAGCGCTTGGGATTAGAAACCCTACGCCACCGCCTTGCTCAACTAATTGAATATGCGGTTGACAGTAGGTAAATGTTGAGTAACTACTTCAATGTTGGCACTTTATATTGGTGTCGTGAATATTTAACTTTGGGGAAGGCGATAAATTGCCTTCCCTTATTTATTGCATTGTTATAGGGAAGAGTAGAAAAATTGAATTCTGCCTTTTAAACTTTAATTTTCCAGAGACTTTTAATGCACTATTTTAGCATTGCCACACCAGTCCAGTGGTTTTATATGAGACTCCTATCTGATTTTTGAACAATATTTTAAATAAAACTCTGATAAAGCTGATTTTTCACACTCAGTATATTTTAAAGCATCAGATTGGAGTCCTATATTTAATTTAACTCATGTACTTAGTGAAAGATTAAAACATCTACTCGTGTAGATTGGGGTGAGATACCTATTGCAGGCTGGCTTTCTACAAGGTAACACTGCGCTCTATGCAACCTACAACTCTTACTCACGGAATAATCAATATCTCCTACAAATCTGTTGATTAAGTAATAACATCGATAAACCAAATATTGATTATTCAACGTGGATATATACAATTTTAATTTAGAAAGATATATCAAGTGGAAATACTGAAAATCTCCATTAGTTCATAAAAACTATATTGATAATTCTAAATTTAAATTTTTAGCTAACCTCGATAAATAACATAGACAATTGGTATTGTTTTGTGTCAATTTAGACATTGGTAACTTCCATAAAAGAGTTATTTTGAGAGGTCTTAAATGTTCTCAATAAAAAGAAAAGGAGTTTCAATCGCGTGTCTCAACCATATTCCAAGAAAATAGCGGGTTATGCAGTCTGTTGTATATCAGCATTAGCTGTGGTGACAGTTTCACAGATATCCCAAGCAGATGCAGCCTCTATGACTTTCTCAGTCACAGGAACTAACTCAGCATCGAATAATGCTCTGGCATCATCAGTTGTCTTTGATGACTTACTCAATCCAGGTAAGTTGACAGTGACCCTGACGAACATGAAAAATGTCTCAGTTCCTTCTGATGTCCTCACATCAGTCTTTTGGGACTATGCAGGATCTCCCTTAAATTTATCTTTAATTTCAGCAACAGCCTCAAAGGTCACTCAAAACAACCCCTCAACCACTACAAATAATGTAAATCTTCTCAATACTCCTAATAATGGCAAAGAATGGGCATTTGCATCTACGACCAATTCTGCAGGACTTATTAATGGAGTAACCCAAGACTACGGTTTAGGTACTGTCGGCTTGGGTATTTTTCAAGGCATTGGTGGACAGCAGCAAGTGAATTACGGCATTATTGACGGCTACAATGCTAATGCAAATTCACCAGTCAAAGGGGGAAGTTTTGTTGACAATTCTGCCACATTCGTTTTGTCAGGACTACCCACTAACTTTGATATAAGCAAAATTGGCAGTGTTCGCTTCCAATATGGCACTGATTTAAAGGAGCCTAGCATTATAAAAGCACAAGGCAGTTATTATAGTCCTCCGCCTCCTACACCTAAAAAAGTACCTGAACCTGGGACGACAGCCGCCCTTAGTTTATTTGCAGTGGGTGCATTGAGAGGGGTGAGGAAAAAGTCTTTAGCAGTAGCCTAAATGACAGTCTTCTAGTAGTAAACACTGGCAAAGACCAGATACTTCCCTAAGAGAAAATACCGTTGTTTTAGAAAATTAAGTGTGTATCACCTAAATTTTGTAAAAATTGATCAAGTAAAACATGTGTAAATAGACCTGTAATTATAAACCGTTGAAAAGCTCACATTATTTATAGGCTTTTCAACGATTTTTCTTTTTGCATAGTTCTGCAAAAAAGCAAGCAAGCTAGGTGTAGCGGATCTCTAAGGAACTCAGCGATACCAAATAACTGAATTTAGTTAGCCCTTCTGAAGATAAAGTGAAAACGAGATAGAGCCGCTATAGCAAGTGACAAGTTATAAAATTAAAAAGTATTAAATCAAATTGAGGACATTATGGCTGCCAAAGTAGAAATTTACACCTGGAGGACTTGCCCGTTTTGTATCCGTGCCAAAAGTTTGCTGAAGAGTAAGGGTGTTGAATTTACAGAATACAGCATTGACGGAGATGAGGCAGCCAGAAATACAATGGCTCAAAGAGCAAATGGACGGCGTTCTTTACCGCAAATTTTCATCAATGACGATCATATTGGTGGTTGTGATGACATCCACGCTTTAGACAGTCAAGGTAAGCTGGATGAGTTACTAACTACCATGTAAGTTTAGAAGATATTGCGCTAGCGACAAGCCACTACAACTCTGTTTACGAACTTTTTTCTTGCAAAAGTATCTGTCTACAAGACTTTACCCTCCAGTTTCTACTCAGCAGTACAGATGTACGTCAATTAGTAAGATCATCAAGAGATAATAATTGAATAACCATTTAATTTCTTGGTGATTGAGGTATAAAGGGTGAAACTGGCTTTTATCATTGATCCCATCCATCTGCTTGACCCATGTCATGATACCAGCATTGCCCTGATCGAAGCAGCGCAAATCCTGGGACACGAAGTTTGGGTAACTCAAGCAAATCTGCTGAGTGTGGTGGAGGGCAAAGCTTGGGCTGTCCTACAGCGAGTCGAACTTGTACCAGTGCAGTTAGTAGAGGGACGCTGGGTAGCGGCGAATCCTTGGTATGGGTTGAGCGATTCCTCCTTAACTTCTTTAGAGACAATGAATGCCGTATTTATGCGGACAGATCCACCTGTCAATGATTCCTACCTCTATGCCACCTACATTCTGGATTACATTGACCAAAATAAAACTCTGCTGATTAACAGTCCTAGTGGCATCCGAGGGGCAAATGAAAAAATGTATGCCCTCCAGTTTACCAAGGCAATTCCAGAAACGATTGTCAGTGCTGATAAAGAGTTTATCCGACAATTTGTCAAAGCAAAGGGGGCAGCAGTTCTTAAACCACTGGGAAACAAAGCTGGAGAAGGAATTTTATTTTTGCAATCAAGCGATCGCAATTTTAACTCTATTGTCGAACTCAGTACTCTCCAAGGTCGAGTCCCAGTAATGGTACAAACCTATCTACCGGAGGCAAAAGCAGGAGATAAACGAATTATCCTGCTGAATGGCGAACCGATTGGTGCGCTCAATCGCCTCTCTAGTGGAACTGATTTTCGCAATAATATGGCCACTGGTGGTACAGTCGCTCAAACCGAAATTACCCCAAGAGAAAATGAAATTTGTACCCAAGTAGCCCAACGCTTACGTCAAGACGGTTTAATTTTTGTGGGTATAGATGTTATCGGTGGCTACTTAACTGAAGTTAACGTCACTAGTCCTACAGGAATTCGTGAGATTGATCGCCTAGATGGTACTAATCTTGGTTATCAGGTTATTCAATGGATTGAACAGTCACTAAATTGAATGAAGCAGGAGACAGGAGGAGCTTTTCAGTTGCGGATTTGACCCCTACTGATTTGAAACCACTGAACTATAGTTCAGTAGGGATCTTAAAGCGTTGCTCTCTCTGGTCGTGTCAGTTATAGAGTAGGGGCAGTTCTCCTCCTGCCTCCTACCTCTTTAATAAATGTAAATTATTGTTTACTTAATATCATATTCTCCAGGAAACAGAATTCCTTTGGGCGCTTCCGTGGTTAACTCACCCACGCAGCTTTGTTTATACCGAATATAAATTTAATGGATTGCGGTGGTAGATGTAGCAATGCCTACGACGGGCTACGTTTAAACCTTCGTAGTCAGGCAGGTTTCCAGATTTTTTCTTTCAAAAGCACAACTAGAAATCTAAGCCAACATACTCCTGGCCAATTTCATTCTATTAAATAACGTTGATGAGTTTCTTTACCAATTAGCAAAATTAGGGATGGCAACGGATTGCTTATCCCTGCTTTTGGTAAAACCCTGAAACTAACAGATTTTATACAGCACTCAGCCTAACTTAAGACTGCTAATTTAATCTAAAATCTCAAATCCAAAATCTTTTAATTTCGTGGTTTTGATCGGTTTCTCAGAAAGTCAGGTATATCCAATCCAGGTTTTTCTTTTGGTTCTGGAATTGGAGTTGGAGTTGGAGTTGGAGTAGGGGTTGAACTTGGAGTTGAGGTTGGGGGATTAATTGCGGGTTGTTGTGTTGTTGGTCGCTTCGAGGTATTAGGTGCTACTCGAACGCTAGCTACACTTTGTTGTACCGCAGCTTGCACTTCACCTGTAAATCCGGTGGCAATTACAGTAATTCTTACCTCACCTTGGAGCCTGTCATCAATTACTGCCCCAAAAATAATATTGGCGTTGGGATCGA
Organism: Nostoc sp.; assembly: GCF_036917465.1. Lineage (GTDB taxonomy): Bacteria > Cyanobacteriota > Cyanobacteriia > Cyanobacteriales > Nostocaceae > Nostoc. The sequence continues at coordinate 237,905 of NZ_JBALDL010000086.1, read as the reverse complement.
CTACTTCATAGATTGCTTCTGCGGCTGCATTCACTTCATGCAGAGTGAGGTCAGTACCACCTGTTATATTAAAGACAACCCCTCTAGCACCTTCAATAGAAGACTCTAGTAAGGGAGAAGAAATAGCTGCGATCGCAGCTTCTCTGGCTCTAGATTTCCCAGAACTGACACCAATTCCCATCAATGCCGATCCCGCATCTGCCATAATAGCGCGGACATCAGCAAAGTCAACGTTTACTAAACCGGGAATCGTGATGATATCAGAAATACCTTGCACCCCTTGACGCAACACGTCATCTGCATAGCGAAAAGCTTCTTGCACTGGTGTTTGTTCGGGGATCACTTCCAGCAATTTGTTATTAGGAATAATAATCAGTGTATCTACCCTACTTTTTAACCCTTCAATCCCTTGTTCTGCTTGGCTGGTGCGGCGGCGACCCTCAAAAACGAATGGACGTGTAACTACACCAACAGTAAGAGCGCCCATTTCTTTTGCTACTTCTGCGACGATTGGGGCTGCACCAGTCCCAGTACCACCACCCATACCAGCAGTAATAAATACTAGGTCAGCGCCCTCTAAAGCTGTAGCAATTTCGTCTCGTGATTCCTCAGCTGCCTTTTGACCAATGGCAGGATTACCACCTGCTCCTAAACCCCGTGTCAACTTCTGCCCAATTTGTAATCGACTGGGAGCGCCTGCCAAAGTTAAAGCTTGGGCATCAGTGTTAATTGACCAAAATTCCACACCAGAGACATCAGATTCGATCATGCGGTTAACGGCATTACCTCCACCACCACCGACACCAATCACTTTGATGTTGGCAACCCGTCCAGGAACAATCTCACCAATTCGGCTATTTTCCGCAGAAATCTTCTTATTATCGTGATTTTGTCCGAAGTTCAAACCAGAGTTATTAAAGGGATTGGTCGAGTTAACTGCCAGAGAAAGTCCTGGCTGTCCAGGAGATTGGGAATTTTTATAGGTGAGTCCTTGGTTATTATCAAGTGTCATTGGATTTGTGAAAGGGTAGATAAACGACTTTTTCAGGTGTTATTCACTTAAGAGTCAACTATAGTTTGACACTGCCACAAAACGATGGCACTGTTCTTTATTGTTTTCACTACTGCCAAGCCTAACAGAATTAGCAGAGGGAAAATTTGCTATGGGATAAGCTTTTAAGGCAGCCGATCGCACAGCCAATTCTAGAGAAGTATACCTATATTTATCTAAAAGTGACCTGTATAACTTCAACCAGACATTAATCTCTTTATTCTTCTCATCAAAGAACAGAAGTTCTAAAGACACACTACAGCGTATCTTATTTGCCTCAATAATATTGTTAATAGGTTTCACCATTGGGTATAATTGCAACTTTAGACACAAAGTTTACCTGACAATTACTGATTTTTAAGGTTTAAGTAAGCAAGAATTTACTTGTCAGACTATACCTGATTAATTTGTTGTTTGGGGGGTCTTAATGGACACTTTGTTGGAGCAATAGTCTATCTTACGAGAACCTTCACTAGTGTGGTCAACAAATCAAGATTTTGCTAGAGGTTTCGTAACCCAATTAGGAATTACGGTACAGAATAGTCCAAAGTAATTGCCAAAAAGCAGCGTTTACGCAACTCTTCTAGTACTTTAAATTACAAAAATAAACTTCAGTAAACTGTCTTCGGAAGTATCCTCAACAGACCAAAGCTTAGATTGTCTGACATCTTGCACCCTATTATTAGATGTTTAGGTAACAATTGAGAGTGTTTTCCTCACAAGAGAGATTTTATGATTGATCTTCTCATTTTAATTAGAAGTTAATGCCGATTTTCGTGCGGGGTGCCGGAAAACTGAAAATAATAAATATATTTATCAGCATAAAGCTTCTTAATTTACTAGGAGCTATCAATACATTCAACACCCTAGATATTTTTAGGGTTTTTGGGAGTTGATTTTTGGTCTTTTTGGTTCATTTGTACTAAGGGAAATTCCGGATTTTTCAGATCAATATACTCTATTTGGCCGGAATTGAGTTTTGCTGTTAAAGGGAGCATTTGGGCGAGTACCTTAATTTGTTCAGACAACTGAGGGCCTGGAACACCAAGATGTACATTTCCTAGTTCTGTTTTCAAAATTAAATTTGCTGGATTTTGGCAATCAATTTCCATCACTTTCACGCGACTTTGGCTGACAGCTTGATGAATTTGAGTCCAGTCGAGACAGTATTGTTTTGGCGATCCAATTACTCTAAGATTGGGTAATTTGCGAGTTGGATTCAGTGATGTGTATTTTTCTAAAGGTATCCAGGCCCCACTTGCATCTAGTAAGCCGATTGTGACTTTTTTGTTGCCAGTGCCTTGATTTTGTACACTTGGAGTTTGAGTCACCGCTACAGGGACTCGTTCTTGGATTTCGATATTTAATCCAGGAGGGAATAGGCGGCGTTTAACGATCGCTTGGGCAATAGTTGGTTGTTTTTTCAAAGAGTTTGCGATCGCAGCCGGTTCAATTCGCCACAAAGATTGGGGGTAAGATAGCACCAACAGGGATTTAGTTGTCTCATCAGACAGTAATTGATTGCCTGATTTCATCACTACTTGTTTGGGAGTTTTTAACACCCATACTGGTTGAACTGCTACCCACAGCAATCCACCTGCCAAACCAGTAATGGCAAAAGTTCGCCAGATAGCTTGAATAATCTTCATCTGCCGTCGCCGCCGTAATTTCTTACGACGCTGGGCTATATTGGTACGGGAAACTGATATTATGCCAGCCATTCAAACCCCTTCCTCCTTACAGTCCAAATTCCTTGACAAAGCTGAGTGTTGAGTGCAATAAAACACTTTGTACTTAGTACAAGTTTCACTATTCTATTGCTCAACTTAGAGTATCCCAATATCAAGCAAGTAGCATAGCGGTCTTTTGACTTAGCCCTCTTCATGCGCTTGTATCATTATTAATCTCAGTAAACACTGTCAACATCTGTTATCCGCTCTCCTCAAGACTTTTTTTATTTTTAGTAACACTTTACAGTAACTACAGAACCAACGCGACGCTAGTAATCCTTCCTATTAAAGTTTCCGGTGTCCATTCTTAACTCACTGTTGTCTTTTTGACAAGGGATCATCAAATATTTTTTCTCTAAATTAATTTAAATATTTATTTCTGATTTTGTTTTATTGACAAATAAAACATGAAATGAGAACTAAGTATGGCTGAATTTTTGTATAAATTGCTATAATTCATACTAGTCATACCTCATCAGCTATACAAACGGGGAACTATAGAATGTAGTAGCTTTTTTACTGATTAACTTAGCCATAAAGGTTTATGCCTCAAACAAAAGTTAGAGATTGTCAAAACCCCAGCAGGTGTAAAAAGGACAAATATGCTTAAACTTATTAGGGTCAATTAAATCTTTACCATACTACTGACAGTGAGCCTGTAATAAGTACTGACTTCTGCAAGATACTACTAACTTGCGAATTAATCGTATGCTTACTTCAAGCTAGATATTGTCGGTATAAGAAATACCAAATAGAGTGCATCTACACACATCTACATACATGAAAACGACATTCAATTTGTCACGTTTTTATAAAGCATGTAATCCAAGCTACACGCTAAACATAAGTAACCTGCTAGATCGCCAGTATTATATAGATTTTGCTGATGTCCGTGGTTGCAAGATTGTTGAAGAATTGCAACGGACTATAGTTCGGATTTCTCCTGATGAGCCAACCTGCCAGTTATTTACAGGTCATATTGGTTGCGGTAAATCAACAGAATTGCAGCGTCTCAAAACAGAACTCGAATTAGCGGGATTTCATGTAGTTTATTTTGAGTCCAGTCAAGACTTAGATATGGCAGATATTGATATCAGCGATATTTTACTGAGTGTAGCCCGTCAAGTCAGTGCCAGTTTAGAAGGGATTAACATCAAACTCAAAGGTGGTTACTTTAACAATTTGTTTAAAGAAGTAGGAGATTTTTTGCAAACCCCCATAGAGCTTTCTGGACAAGCAGAATTGTCTTTGGGTATTGCCAAAATTACCGCCAAAACCAAAGATAGTACTCAGATGCGAAATCAACTGAGGCAATATTTGGAGCCACGTACCAATAGTATTTTGCAAGCGATTAACGAAGAAATTTTAGAAAAGGCTGTTGAACAGCTAAAGCTACGGGGTCAAAAAGGACTGGTAGTAATTGTAGATAATTTGGATAGAGTTGATATGCGTCCCTTAGCATCGGGGCGATCGCAACCAGAATATCTTTTCATCGACCGAGGCGAACAGTTACGCCGACTCAAATGCCACTTAGTTTACACCATTCCCCTAACCTTAATATTCTCCAATGAGTACGAGACACTAAAAAATCGTTTGGGGGGAGGAATTGCACCAAAAGTACTGCCGATGGTGTTAGTGCGGCAAAGAGATGGCACTGACTACGAACCAGGGATGTCACTAGTACGCCAGTTAGTCTTAGCAAGAGCTTTTCCAGAAGTTCCTTTGAATGAAAGGCTTTTATTAATTACAGAACTATTCGATCATTCCCAAAGCTTGGATCGGATATGTCGCGTTAGCGGTGGCCACATTCGTAACTTATTGGGTTTACTTTATAGCTGCCTGCAACGGCAAGATCCACCTTTTTCTAGGGACTGCTTAGAAGCTGTGATTAAAGACTACCGTGACGATTTGCTATTAGCTATTGATGAATCCCAGTGGGAATTATTGTTTGAAGTAGTGCAACAACAGAGAGTTAAAGGTGAGTCTGATTATCAAAGCTTACTACGAAGCATGTATTTATTTGAATATCGCGATCCTGCGGGGCGCTGGTTTGGCATCAGTCCAGCCCTAGCAGAAACAGAAAAAGTTTTAGCTTGGCAGCAAAAGAAGTAATAGTGCTGGTTAAGTTAATAGTCATTAGTCATTAGTCCTTTGTCATTGGACTAATAACCAATGCTCCATGCCCAATTCCCAATGCCCAACAACCAATGACTACGGACAAGCAACTACATATCCATACAAGAGAAAATCAGCATACTTTGCAAAGACTGATTAGAGCGATCGCACTATCCGAAGGTCAATTTGCCCTAATTTTAGTTCGGTGTAACTATGGGCAATTACGTAAGCAGATGTTAGAAAATATTCGTTCTACCACTAAAGATATCAATATTAAAGAAATCTTTCTCAATTCATCAACTACTTGCTTACATAACACAATAGTCTCAGAACTATCTCTTGATATTCCTGCTGTCGGCACAGACTCTTTGCCAGATGCTGTGATGATTTTTGGTATTGAGTCAGTATTCGATCTAGAAAACTTACTTACAGGCATTAACCAAGCGCGAGATATTTATGCTGCAACTTTTCCATTTCCAGTAGTCTTGTGGCTACAAGATGAAGTGGCATCATTGCTGTCTAGATTAGCCCCTGATTTTAAAAGTTGGGCTGCAACCACAATTAAATTTGAAATGGCAAAAGTAGATTTAATTGCTTTGATTCATCAAGAAGCAGAATCTCTATTTACCAAAGTTTTAGAAGCAGGTGCCGAAACATTTTTATCTAATGCTTCCCTAGATTTAGATCCTAAGTCTCAACCCCGCCATGAAATAGAATCAGCCCGTAATGATTTGTTGCGCCTATATGGTTTTAAATTAACACCAGGATTAGAAGCTAGTTTAGAATTTGTCTTAGGGCGAGATAAATACGCCAACGATCAAATTAATAGTGCTTTAGACAACTATCAAAGAAGCCTAGCGTTATGGCAGCACGAAACGAAGAAAATAGCAGAGTTAGAGAGTAATTCTTCTTTGCCCCTCCCATCTTCTCATCCTAAACTTTCATCGTCTTTACTCAAGCAAGCAATAGTACTATTCCATTTAGGGCTGTGTTATCACCGAATGGCAGATTTGCACTACAACAATAATAGTAATAGTAGATATTGCGAATATGCTCTCTTGTGGTTTAAACAATGCCTAGAAATATTGGAGGAGGTGCAAAGAGAAGACTTAGTGGCTAAATTTATTTTGCCCGCTTGTGAAATGCTGCAACGTTTACAAGCCTGGGATGACTTAAAAAAATTAGCTCAAAAGTCATTATATCTACATAAAAATTATGGAACTCCCGCACAAGTTGCTCAAAATTATGGCTTTTTGGCAAATGTTGCAGCTTCTGAATCAAATTGGATACTAGCTCATGAATTAGCGAATACAGCACTTTCTATCTCCGAAGAAGTAATACAAGCTTCTCTGGGAGACGCTTTGCGAAGACGACGACAAGAAAGTTGGTATCTGCTCTTGCTAGCACGTACACAAAGGCATCTAGGTGAGCCAGAGGAAGCTATCAATAACCTGGAATGGGCGAGGATAGTTTGTGAACTACAACATCATCCATCACTGTATTTAGAGATTTTAGAGGAACTGCGATCGCTTTACTTTTTTGAGCGTCATAACTATACAGAAGCTTTTAAACTCAAGCAAGAAAAAATTCAAATAGAACATCAGTATGGCTTTCGTGCTTTTATTGGGGCAAGTCAATTACAGCCGCAACGAGCGAGAATTAACCCAGCATTAGAACCTCAAAAAATACCTTTTATTCCTGAAGGAGTTGCTCAAGAAATATCTGCTTCTGGACGACAGCAAGATGTCAATCGTTTGATTGAAAGAATTAGTCGTGCTGACTATAAACTCACAGTAATTTATGGGCCATCAGGCGTAGGTAAAAGTTCAATCCTCAAAGCCGGTCTAGTCCCCGCATTGACAGGAAAAGTGATCGGAGAACGCATTCCTATACCTATTGTTTTATCTGTTTATACTGATTGGCTCACAGTTTTAATCAGCAGCATAAACCAAGTGCTGGCATACACAGAAATATCACTTAATCCTGACTCTACACCTACTATACTGCTAGAAAGAATTCGGTTAGCAACCGAGCGCAATTATACAATAATTATCATATTAGACCAGTTTGAAGAATTTTTCTTTATTAGTAATGCTCCCATGCAAAGAATTGAATTTTATCAATTCTTTAGTGAATGTTTAAATATCTCTTATGTAAAAATTATTCTTTCCTTAAGAGAAGATTATTTACATTACTTATTAGAGTTTGAACGTTTGAGCCAAAAAAATAGTATTGGACAATATGATTTGGGCGTAATTAATAAAAATATTCTCGATAAGGATATTCGCTACTATCTAGGAAAATTCTCTAGCCAGGATGCTAAAGCTATAATTCACAGTCTTACTCAACGTTCGCATTATGAACTAAGTGATGAATTAATTAACCGATTAGTCCAGGATTTGACAGGAGAACTAGATGAAGTACATCCAATTGAATTACAAATAGTCGGCGCTCAATTACAAATAGAAAACATTACTACTCTTGGACAATACAAGCTTTGTGGAGGCTCGGCAAAATTAGTTGAACGCTGGCTTGGCGAAGTAATAAAAGACTGCGGTCAAGAGAATGAAGAGTTAAGTTGGAAATTATTATTTGAGTTAACTGATGAAAAAGGGACGCGACCATTAAAAACTAAAGTTGATTTAGCAGCTGCATTAGTTAATAACCACGATATAAATACAATATCAAGTTTTGACACAGTTGGGGAACTGATTTTAGAAATATTGGTGGGTTCAGGTTTGGTATTGCGAGTCAGACAAGAATTAGGCGATCGCTACCAGCTAGTTCACGATTATCTAGTTGAGCCAATTCGCCAAAAAAACAACTATGGTATGCTCGCTAAATTTGAAAAAATCAAACTTGAAAAAACTAAAGCAGAAGTCGCCCAACAACTTAGTCAAAGGCAACTTAATTTGGTGTTGCAACGGCGACTGCTAGAAGCACGGATTGTCGGCGCAATCCTAGCAATCATGGGGGGAACAATAGCAGCATTATGGTGGCAAGCCGACTTGCAAAAAACAGCAGCAATTCGCCAAACTCTACGAGCTGAACGCAGTGAAACCAACTTGAGCATTAGTGGAATCACTGCTGCTAGTGAAGCTCTATTTGCGTCTAATAAAGAATTTGATGCTTTATTAGAAAGTTTGCGGGCTTGGAGAGGACTGAAACAGGCAGATGGAGTGCAACCAGATACTCGAATGCGGGTAGTGACAGCCCTACAACAAGCTGTTTATGGAGTAACAGAAGTCAATCGCCTGGAAGGACACACTGATATTGTCTGGGGAGTAACTTTCAGCCCAGATGGTGAAACCCTAGCATCAGGTAGCCGAGATCAGACGGTAAAAATTTGGCATCCTGATGGTACTTTACTCCAAACCCTCAAAGGTCACACTGATGCTGTTACTAGTGTAAATTTCAGCCCAGATGGTCAAACCCTCGCTTCCGCCAGTCTCGACAAAACAGTGCGAATTTGGCACAAAAACGCGGTTACAGGTGAATTCGACCCCAAACCATATAAAACCCTGAAAGGACATAAAGATTGGGTTTATAGCGTTAATTTCAGTCCTGATGGTGAGTTGTTAGCTACTGCCAGTAAAGATAGAACTATAAAACTCTGGCGCAAAGACGGGACATTAGTAAAAACTCTGAGAGGACATCGCGGGTGGGTTAACTGGGTAAACTTTAGTCCCGATGGCCAATTAATCGCCTCCGCCAGCGACGACAAGACAGTGAAAATCTGGCGACGAGATGGTAGCCTAGTTACAACTTTGCAGGGACATCGGCAGGGCATAATTGTAGCTGTTTTTAGCCCTGACGGGAAATTTTTAGCGTCAGCAGGTCGAGATCAGACAGTGAAACTTTGGCAGAGGGAGATTAACGACACTAAAGACGGTTTTGACTTTCGTCTTTACAAAAATTTACGGCGACATAGCAGTACGGTATGGAGTTTGAGCTTTAGTTCCGATAGTAAAAAGTTAGCTTCCTCTGGTGAAGACAATACCATAAACCTCTGGAGTATCACTGGTATTTTACTCAAAACCTTCAAAGGACATAGCGATGCTGTTGTTAGTTTAGCTTTCAGTCCAAATAACAAATTACTGGCTTCAGGAAGTTTCGACAAAAGCGTGAAACTATGGAGTTTAAATGCCCCAACACCGTCTATTCTTAAAGGGCATCAGGATCGAGTTTTGAGCGTTGCTTGGAGTCCCAATGGCCAGATGCTGGCTTCTGGTAGTAGCGATCGCACCGTAAAACTCTGGCAACGATACACCAGTAATGGCGAGTTCAAAACCCGGCTTTACAAAACTTTAGTGGGTCATAAAAATAAAGTTCCTAGTGTCAGTTTTGACCCCAAAGGTGAAATGCTAGCTTCAGGAAGTTATGACAAAACTGTGAAACTTTGGCGGCTTGACGGTACTTTAATCATGACTCTCCACGGACATGGCGATAGTGTGATGAGCGTGAATTTCAGCCCCGATGGTCAGTTTTTGGCATCAGCTAGCAAAGATAAAACCGTGAAACTCTGGAACCGTCAAGGTAAGTTACTCAAAACCTTAGTAGGGCATCAAGGTTGGGTAAATAGTGTGAATTTCAGCCCTGATAGTCAGATTTTAGCCTCCGCCAGTGATGACCAAACTGTAAAACTGTGGAACCGTGAAGGCAAGTTGCTCAAAACTTTTTCACCCCATGACAGTTGGGTGTTAGGTGTCAGCTTTAGTCCCACCGATGAATTACTGGCTTCTGCCAGTTGGGATAACACCGTGAAACTGTGGCGACGGGATGGTACGTTGTTAAAAACCTTGTTAAAGGGGTATAGCGATAGCGTCAATGCTGTAACTTTCAGTCCCAATGGTGAATTGCTTGCCGCCGCCAGTTGGGATAGTACAGTGAAACTCTGGAGTCATGAAGGCAAATTAATTAAAAGTCTGAATGGGCATCATGCCCCAGTGTTAAGTGTTAGTTTTAGCCCAGATGGTCAAACACTAGCATCAGCTAGTAATGACAACACGATAATTCTGTGGAATTTAAATCTTGACGATCTGCTGGTTCGTGGCTGCGACTGGGTGGGTGATTACCTTAAGCACAACCGTAATCTTGAGGAGCGCGATCGCCTTCTTTGTGATGGCATAACCCGTACCAGCCCCTTTTAATTACGAATTACGTTCGCGGAGCGTGCCGGAGGCTCTATTACGAATTAACTTGAAGCCTCAATGAGCAACCGCTCTTGGTTTAGCGGTTGATGAGGCGATCAGAGTTGTTAATTTCGAGCTAATCAGCAAAGGAGCGATTGCTCTCTAAAACTTCACGGCTATTTTCTTGGGGAGTCTCTTGTGGTAAATTCGCTAAAAAGGCTTGTAGTCTCATGCGCTCAATATAAGGCCAGCCTCCCTCAGACTCAATATCTTTCAGCAGCGAGTAAAGTTGCCGACGGTTAACAGGCAAACTCTCTTGAAAAACCCCATCCCGGATCTCTCGGTGTAACTGTTCTAATTGCCTAAGCATTGCCAAAAGAGCTACAGTATCACCTTCACAACCCTGAACTGCATCATATACCACAGTTGCGATCGCTTGCAGTTTACAGGACAACTCCCCTGATTCGAGATTTTTGTGATCGTTCATCCCAGTCTTTCCGTATAAATGAGGTCAACTCAAATTTACCGGAGATTTTTAATTTTCCCTAGTTACTCTAGACTAGGAGTCGAGAAAATGAACCTGTTGTAGGCTTCTAGATGGTTTTTTGTACACTCACTGCGATCGTCCATGCCTTCACTACCTAAGTAAGGGTTGAATATAACTAGATTTGTATCTTTATTAAAAGCAATTGCGATCGTTCCTAAAACGGAGCGGTAAAGTTTAACATAGCCTCCACATCAGCTAGATGCGATCGAGACGAGACTTTCTTGGATTTTGAGTCCTTTGATTTTGAGTTAAAAAAAATCGTATGATCTGGCTAATTTACCCATCAAACAATGGGCTGTATGTAGTAGCGTCACATACATGATACAAAAAGACTTGGGCGACGCTGCTTTTGCAATTGGCAAAAGTAAAGTGCGAAGCAGACAACTCTCTTCGCACTCTTTGAGGCAAGCACTTATGCCGCTCTGTGTGGCGCTTACTCATCCACACGCCCAACTCTAACAAATGCCACCAACAGTAAAACTGCTGGTTTTGCTCCCCTAGTTACACACATCCAAAAAGGATACAGTGTGCGACTTACTCTGGGGTTTACACCCCAAGCTCAAAAGAACGACACGTTTAACTACGTTTAGCAGAGGAAATTTTGAGTGGCGACTTCCAACCTATACGCCCGAACATTTGCCTCAACTCTGGTAATCAGAGCAACGCAGTGTCCGATCGAGGATGGCTTATCGTCAGAGATCAAAGCTTCGATGCAGTTTTACAACTTAGATATTAATTTTTGAGATTGAGGTTGACCATGAGGTATCGCGCTTTAATTGTTGCATTCTTCGCTTTGTGTTTAGGGCTAATCACAGCTTGTAGTGATGCTCCTGCTACTAGTAGTAGAGATGTACTGACTTACGACCAAATTCGTGGCACTGGCTTGGCGAACAAATGCCCCCAACTAGCAGAAACAAGCCGTGGCTCCATTCCCATTGATTCTAGTCAGTCTTATGCCATCAAAGAACTTTGCTTAGAACCAACTAGCTTCTTCATCAAAGAAGAACCTGCAAATAAACGCCAAGAAGCAGAATTTGTTGCTGGCAAATTGTTGACCAGATACACTTCCACCATTGACCAGGTGCAAGGCAATCTAAAAATCAACTCAGATAATAGCTTGACTTTCACGGAAACTGATGGTCTTGACTTCCAAGCCATCACCGTGCAACTTCCTGGCGGTGAGCGAGTACCTTTCCTCTTCACCATCAAAAACTTGGTTGCTCAAACCCAACCCAGCTTGAGTAGTATTAACACCTCCACGGACTTTGAAGGCACTTTCAAAGTTCCTTCCTATCGTGGTGCTGCCTTCCTAGATCCTAAAGGTCGTGGGGTCGTCAGTGGTTACGATAATGCTGTGGCTCTCCCCGCCCAAGCAGATGATGAAGAACTTACCCGCACTAACGTTAAGCGTGCTGAAAATCTAAATGGTAAGATTTCTCTGCAAATCGCTAAAGTAGATAACTCTAGTGGTGAAATTGCTGGTACTTTCGAGAGCGAACAGCCATCTGATACAGACTTAGGTGCTGGCGAACCGAAAGAAGTCAAGATTCGTGGTCTATTTTTTGCACGGGTTGAACCAGACCGTGGCTAAATTCTCTGGAGTTAGATAACTGACCTGACATTCAGAACTAAAATTCTGTCAGCATCAGGTTTGATCGCAAAAGTTAACTTCTGCCCATTTGCAGGGCTGTTTCATTCCTATAAAAGCCTTACATAGATGAAAAGGACAAGAGACAAATCCTTCCTTTGTCCCCAAGTTTTCAAGAGGCTTTGAAAGAATAAAACAGCCCTGCCTTTTTTTAAGGTGGTAGATAGGTTTTTTATAAAGCAATACAGTTCAGATCAGACCAAAACACTTGTAGAGACGGCGATTTATCGCCTCTCAAAAACCAAAAATTTTTACCAATAGCCCTTAACTGAACCGTATTGAGTGATATTTTGCCCCGCAATATCTCCCTAGTACAACAAATGGCGAGATTGACTTTTGTTGTATTGGGTTACGTAAATATACATACTATTTTCCCAATATTATTAGTAATTTTTAATTATTGGTTGAATATCAGTTGAATGACAGGTAATTTTACTGTAAATAAAACTTTTACTATCAAAAAAAATTCTGGCTACTATTGTTTTATTTCTAGAAATTAGCTTCACCATTAATTAATTAAAGTTAAGTAAAATCTCGGTTTGATATTTAGTGATTAATTTTATATTTTATTTCTATGTAGTTCTAAAAGCAGCTACAGATTATCCTAAAGATAAATAACAAAATAAATACCAATTCCGCTCATTTAAATTTTGCTCGATTCTCACTCAAGCAAATCTATGGAATTTTGTCTACAAATAAATTGTTACTACCATAGTATTTGCTATTAGAAATAGCACAATATTGTCTTTAATATCGTGCGATCGCAGCTAAATTTAAAAGTGAGTAATTGATTGTTAATTTACTCAATAAATACGGTGCTATGCCTACCACAGTCACCAATGAACTCAAACATGAAATTTGGCAGTTGTTGCGAGAATATCAGCAATCTCGGTCAGAAAATGTTCGCAATCAACTGGTAAAACTCAATTTTGGACTTGTAAGAAAAGAAGCTCACTACTGGACGAATCAATGTCATGAAACCTACGATGATTTGATCCAGGTTGGATGTTTGGGTTTAATCAGAGCAATTGAAAAATTTGAACTTTCCAAGGGACACGCCTTTAGTTCCTATGCTCTTCCCTATATTCGGGGTGAAATTCAACACTATCTCCGAGATAAAGGTGTCACTGTGCGAATTCCTCGGAAGTGGTTAGCACTGCAACAGCAAGCAATAGGAGTGTCACGTTCTTGGCGTGAAAAGCATAATCGCCAACCAACAGACACCGAATTAGCAACAGCACTAGAAATTTCTCCAAACGAATGGCAAGAAATTAAGTTAGCGTGGATAAATCGCGCTCCCTTGAGTCTTGATGTACCAATCCAAGATGGAGAAGAAGGCTCTACTTGTTTGGGAGAATTGGTTCCAGATCCTCACTATCGCAGCTTTCAATTGGCACAAGAAGATCAACTTCGCTTGCAACAAGCATTAGTTCAGCTTGAAGAACGTACCCGCGATGTGTTGGAATGCGTGTTTTTACAAGATTTGACACAAAAACAAGTTGCAGAGCATCTGGGAATCAGTGTCGTCACAGTTTCCCGTAGAGTCAAGAAAGGTCTGGATTTGATGAAACAGCTTATGGGTGTAGCAGACGATTAACTGCAAAAAAACTGAATCCGCAGTTATGCTGGGCTGCTAGTGCTAAAAATAACCCTTGAAATGTAAAAAATTAGGTTATAAAGGGAAGATACTTTGCCTTTGATACAAATTTCAGGCATGTTGATTTCCATTTTTAAATTTTCCAATGGCTTTTGAGAACAGCTCATGGGCAGAAATTCAAAAATTACAATTGCAGCTATTTTAACCTTAGCGATCGCTGGATGTGCTTCCGAAGATACACCACAAGCCATCAATCCCGCACCGATTGCCAAAATAGCCGCAAAGTCGCCACCGGCGGCTCAATCCTTTAAGAATCCAGTGATACCTGCCAAACAGATTTCACAAGTTACTCCTGCATCTGCTAGCTTGATTCAATCCACTAATGCTACAGAGCGGGAACGGTTAATTCTGATATCAAAAAACCGCACTGATCCGTTCGCACAAATTTTAGGGCCGACGGTTTTTGGAGTTTCTGCAACACCTGGAAGACCAGTTCCCGTGTTGCCTAAGCTACCTACTGCATCGCTAGTAGTACGAAAACTTCCAACACGCAGCATAGCTATAGCTTCAAATCAGAAGAAAAATAACATTGCTTCTGTACCAAAAAAAGTCAATCCTACTTTGACTTCAGTCTTGCCTAAAGTTTTGCCTCAAGTTGTCTCCAACCCCACCTTAGTATCTGTATTACCACCAGCAGCACAACCTGAGCTAGCAAGGGCAGTTATTGTGAGTGGTGTAGTTCTGATTAGTAAGGAACCGCAGGCAATTATCAAAGTACCAGATGAACCCACAAGTCGCTATGTGCAAGCTGGACAGAGGTTAGCCAATGGTGTACTGATTAAACGGATTGAAATGAATGGAGGCTCCAATCCGATTGTAATTCTTGAACAATTTGGTATCGAAGTTGCCAAAATGGTAGGGGAAGGGCCTGTCAACTCAACGCCATCAGCTGTATCTGCTAATGGTAATCCTGTTTCAGTGGCAACGCCCTCCTCAAATCCTTTTAATGTTGGAGCTTCATAGAGATGGAGACTAAGGAAAAAATTGAATTCGCTGGTTTGCCTTTAGCTGTCTATAGAGAGATAGCAGCTCATTTACGTCAAATAGAAGGGGTAGAAGTGGATTTAATTCCTCAATCATCCCAACAGTTTGATTACAATCAAAGTCAAATTGGTGGCTTGTCCATTTCGTGGGCAGCAAACTCTAGTTTAGAAAGTCGGCAACGATTTAACCAAATTTTGGCTTACTATCAAAATCGCTATATGAATCCTATTTGATTTGTAAAAATTCAAGCCTGAGATTCCTGATTTCTTAGAGGATGTTTTAAAAGTGGTTGGCTGTAATTTTAGGCACTTGCTGATCCCCCCAACCCCCCTTAAAAAGGGGGGCAAAGTCTCTGAAAGTCTCCCTTTTTAAGGGGGATTTAGGGGGATCTAAAACGTTTGGCTACCGACCAGAGGACTTTTAAAACATCCTCTTAGAGAAGTCGGGAATTTTGTTGTTCGTGAATGATTAAGTGAGGGTTAGGTAGGGACAATTCATGAATTGCCCGTATTCTGGACAAAAAAAGTGGCTCTGCAATCAGCAGAACCACTAAAGCATTCGCAAACCTGTTATAAATTAGCGAACTGCCCCTTGAGTAGAAGCAGTATCAATCGGTTTCATTAAGTACAGCCGCAATAACTGCCAGCCGTTCGAGATGTAATGTGGCAGTTTCTGGAAGAATTGCAGGAATTTGGGAGTGTTAGAATTAGCGATCGCACCCAGTTTCTCATTATTGCTGATACAAGTATCCAAGCGCTGATAAAACTCTGGATTCTCTACATCCAGCATCAGAGGGAACACCCGACCAGCGTTTTCGTTAGTCTTCTGAATTACGTGGATGTCGTATTCTCTTGCATCCAATCCCAAGGTGGCGTAAAAGTCCTTGCGTTGGATGTCATTGAGATACATTGTCGCAAATACCGACAACAGGAAGAACCGACTCCACAGCCGTGCTTTCCAATCGTTCAACATTTGCGGCTGAGATTTCATGACCGCATCAAAGAAATCACTGTGACGGTTTTCATCCTGACACCAGTTCTCAAAGAACCGGAAGATTGGATAAACCCGGTCTTCGGGGTGTGTTTCTAAATGGCGATAAATAGTGATGTAGCGCCAATAACCAATCTTCTCAGAAATATAGGTGGCGTAGAAGATGAATTTCGGTTTAAAGAAGGTATAACTGCGACTCTTAGTCAAAAACCCTAGATCTAGGGAAAGATTAAAGTCCGACAAAGCTTTATTCAAAAAGCCAGCGTGACGTGCTTCATCCCGTGACATCAGGTTAAAGCACTCTGCCAATACGGGGCTTTTTCCTTTCAAACGACGGCCAAGTTCTTTATATAGCAAAAAGCCAGAAAACTCTGCCGTACAAGAACGTTCTAGAAACTCAACGAATAACTTGCGAGTTTCCCCATCAATATGATCCCAGGATTGGTCAAACTCCGCATCTCGAACAAAGTGATGGCGGTTGTAGTCAGTGCGGAACTCTTCGAGAATGGCTTGTAACTCGTCTTCATTGACGGAAATATCCATCCGCGCCATTTCATCAAAATCGGTAGTATAAAACCGAGGTGTTAACAGGGTTTCTTTTGCCGGGACTTTAATCCCTGGCCGGATTTCTTCAAAGCCTGGTTTTTTGAGGGAATCTACCATGTCTTGATTGCTCTTTCGTCTTTATTATCTTAAGTAAACCCTTCGACTTGGTGCAGTTATTCATGGGGGAAAACCCCTCCGAGCAACTGCCTCACCAGAAAGCCAAGGATAATGTTCTGTTAAAGCCTAACAGCCCATAATAATCCAATTGTATAAAGTTCAGTCTACCAAGGTGTGGGTTAGAAATTTGTAAGCAAAAGATTAAGAGTTGCAACAATCATTCAATGTTTACAGAACCAAGAATCGGAGACAGGATTTAGGTTTGCTTTCTTTGCAGTGTTAGTGAGTAATCGAGTGTTTTTTAGATTAGACATCTCCAGAAATTAAATATGTGTTATCCAGAATGATTGTAAAGACGTAGCACTGCAACGTCTCTACAATCATTTTTGGAGATGTCTAGCGGACATGATATTATTTATCATTTCCACCCACTCTAAAGTGTCCTTCGTCATTAGTTCTTTGTCAAAAACTAATGCTCAATGACTAATTTATACCTAGCCACTTTTGACCATCTAAGCGCTGAACTAAGCCAAATACTAACAAATCGAGTGTGATTTTGCGCTCATCGATTAAGAATGACTCAAGAGTGCTAGGTTTTTTGCCTTCGTTACAGGAAAATCCCTTTTTACCTTGAATATCTTCGTCGGGGAAATACAGGTTGAACTGACGCACACCAGTTTCTTTCCAACTGCCGATAATTTGCCAGCATTCTTCAGCAGATTCAAAGCCAGTAATTCGTAATTTCTGCTTGGCAAAAGATACCTGTAAATCTTGTACCCCTTGTTGAGCGATCGCTTTTTGTAAAGCTGGCAAGTAGTCTTGCTCGATGAACTCTACAAATGGCTTATCTTCAACAGCTGGGGCTTTTTCCTTTTTGGCGGCTTTAGCGGCGGCTGGTTTTTCTTCTGTTGCGGCGGCGGCGGCTGGTTTTTCTCGCTTCGATGATGCAGCAGCTGGTTTAGCAGCATTGAGATTATCTTCAGGGTTTGCGGCTTTCGGATCTGGCGTGTTAGCAGTAGGAAGGTCTGTAGCTTCGGGGGAATCTGTACTAGGAGCGTGTTCTTCAGCCACACTAGGGGCTTGTTTGTCAACAGTGCTGGGAGCTACTTCTCCCGCTTGATTGTGATTGGTTGGGTCTGCCATTGCTCAGGTCAATCCTTTAATCTAGCTTTTGGAGCGATCGCTCACCTTGATATATCTGGTATTTTTATTTTGACATACTAGTGCAGCAAGGCAATAATAACTGTACAGTTAAAAACAACACAAAAGCTTATGGCATAAGCTTTCTTCCCTTCTGTCCCCCACTCTTCAATTTTTGATTTGCGATTTTAGATGTTCAATCCAAAATCCAAAATCCAAAATCCAAAATCTAAAATTCTTCCGCCTTCTTCAAATCCCCTTGAATCCCATATCAGCTTCTATCTGTTGCTGTGCCGCAGTAGAATTTACCTTGCCAGAAGCAATCTTAGAAGTCTTACGCCAAATTCCAAGCTGGCTCAAAAATATACCTACTAAAATCACGCTACCGCCAATATATTGAGGTATGGTAGGGGCTTCACCCAAAATTAAATAGGCTGCTAGGATGCCTATAATTGGGCTAAATGAGCTAACTAAGGAAGCTGTAGAGACAGTAGAAGTTTTCAAGCCTTTAATCCAAAAAGACTGACCTACTACCACAATTAACCCACCATAGAGAAACATCCACTGCCATAAGAATGGTGAGAGGACATCAGCGAAATGATCGCTGCCATAAAGGATTAAAGCAATGAAGAAAAAGATTACGGTTCCTAATGCAGTGCGAAAGATGCTATAGATTCCTAAAGGAATCTGCGAAAGGTATTTCTTACCAATAATGGTAGAAGCAGTTCCGGCTATAGATGCTACTGCTGCTAAAAGTTCCCCTATGCCTAACCTGAAACCTCCCATATGCATCATGGTATCTGCTGGAGGCTGAAGGATGATAGTTAGGATAACACCAATAAAGGCTGCGATCGCGCCGACAAATTCCCAAATATTTACCCGTTCTCTTAATAACCAAACTGATAAAGCCAGAGTTAGAGGCGGTTCCAAGCGTCCTACCAAGATGACATTATTTACCCCTGTGAGTGCAAGCGCCTGGAAAACTAAGCCAGGAGCCAATGCTCCCGATAAAATAGCTACTGCTGTTAAACTGACCCAATCCGTCCTTGAGAGTTGCTTTAAAGTAGCTTTGTTCCACTGTCCCCCATAAATCAGGATTAAAAGTATCAAGGCGCAAAGGTTTCCCACAAATAAAACATTACACAAAGAAATCGGATTACGTTCGCCGATAAAATGTTCAGCGCCAATTTCTGTTAGCTTCCGGGTAACTGCACCAGATGCTGCAAAAATTAGCATTGCTAGCCAGAGATATGTTTGTCCTGAAACTCTATGAATTAAGCAATGTGGTCTTTTGGGTCTACTCACAATAACACCACTGCAATGAAAGCATTGCTCATTATATGTTGCCATCACGCAGTTTAAAATGAGGTTTTGTTGAGAAAATACTTAAATTATGCTGTGACTTTGAGGCACCATCATTGCCTGAGAAAGCGCTGAGAATAAACTAAGTTTTCTCAAAGGATAAATTCATGAAAATAGTGCCTTAGTTTCAATCGGCTCTCACTCCCACTTGAGATGCTTGGGATGTTCAGGATAAAACAAAAAAGAGAAGTCAAAAATGAAACTAGCACCTTTACTTACAACTTTTGCTTTGGTTGGTTTTTTCACAGTTTGGGACGCACCATTAAAAGCGATCAATCCGTCATTAGTACAGGCATCAGCAGCCGAAGAGATGTCTGTAGCCCAAAAAATAGATTTGCTTACTAAAAGTAAGGGTCAGATTGGTAGTGGCGATCAACTACGTCGTTTCTTTTTTGGTGACTTGGAGCCAATTGGTATCCAGGTAGGTGGTGCAGGTCATGTAGTTAACCTTTATAACAAAGCCAATGATGTCACATTCGCTTACTGCTCTCACTACGATGTGATTGTAGCAATTAAGAAAGGTAAAGTGACAAAGTTTGAACCTAGCGAAGTGAAGTAATACTAAATCGACCTTTCAATTAATATTTTGCTAAAACCAGAGAAGCAAAACTACATGCGGTAGGGGCAATTCATGAATTGCCCCTACCTGAAAATTTGTGTTTGTGCTATTGTTGCGTAATTTATGACATTTAGGTTGCGATGTTTAATAACAAGCTGCTATGGATCTACAACCTAAAACTCTTGAACAAGGGGCTTAATCTCGTTGTTTCAACAAGGTTGATTTGATAAAGTAATAATTGGTATTAAGATTTACCAGATGCTACAACTTCTTTGAAGCTATTGCTAGAGTCAGTTAGAGCTTTCACGATTTTATTTGATGAGTCATTAGAGCCTATCGTTAATATTTCTCTTAAAAATAATTTATTGTTCTCAATCGATAGATAAATATCTGTTTCTTCAATGACTTTATTCAAGAATATTGTCAATTTTTCACCGTATTGTTCTCTTTTTTGGTCAAAAGCTGGAATTTTTTCTCTTAATATCTTGTGAATTTGAGATATAGGAATACCAACTTGCTTAAGCTGATTTAATTGCTCAATATTTTGCTTTAATCCCTGCAAAATTTTCTTAGTTTCTACGAAAACATCATCATTTAATAAACTATCGCTAGTTACTTCATGAATTGGAATCTCCTCTATTTTTGCTTGGGGAGCAGGTATAGGTATAAAGCAATCGCAAACAGACTTAAGAACCCGATTAATTTGTCCTTCGTAAGCACATCCAATTACAGTCTTTCCATATTCATGGAGCTTTTTAGCTAAAGCGGCAAATGCACCATCACCTGATATAATAACAAAAACTTGCAACGTCGGACGACTCTGGGCTAATTCCATGACATCAATCGCTAGTTGCATATCTGCTGCATTCCGTTTATAACTGTAATCAAAAATTTGAATTGCTTCAATACCAAGTTCTTGAATCTCATTCTTTAACAGTCTTAATCGAGAATCACTCCAGTCAGCATAAGCACATTGGATAGCAATTTTATTAACTAAACAAGTGTTTTCCAGATTTGTTTGAATTTGTTTAAGAGAGAAATTTAAATTAGGGTTACTTCTACCCATTGTTAAGTTTTCAACATCATAAAAAATAGCTGTATTGAACTCCCCAATATTAGATGAAATATGAGCCTTGGTAGTAAGCTGCTCCACACGAGCATGACGCTGTTTTAATTCTGTCAAATCAGCTATTAAAGACGTTATTTCTTGTGTCGGCTCGTAACTACTTACTTCCTGCTTTAACTGCGTAATGATTGTTTTTAATTCATCAACTTGTAGTTTTGCTTGTTCTGATTCCTGCTGTAACTGCTCAGTTAATGTATTAATCTGACTCTGGGTTTGAACAGTATGCTCTCGAAGTTCACCAATGGTTCTGGAAAAAATTTGCTGGCGTTGCTGATAAGCTGTTACCAAAGCTTGCTGAACGATATCGCATTCTTTGGGAAAAGCTTCACGGGTACACACTTGTAAAACTGATTCATAACCTGCAATCGCAATTTCCAAATTACTCGCAAGGTTCCCTTGTTCAAACTCTTGAATAATTGTACTCAGTTTTATAAGGACTCTAGCTAAATTAATAGCAATCGCAGGTTCTTTAGCAAAGCGATCGCTGACCCATTTTCGCAACATTAAAGCTAAATTATCGTTGAGTTTGCTTAAGTTATGTTGCAGAATTGGATATACTTCCTGATTTTGATAAGTTGCTCTTAATAAATCAATTAGGAAGCTTTGCTCCTGGTTAGCAGCTTCGTTTGGCATAGCTAAATCCCTGACAATACATCTTTTAGATTAGTATTCCCAAGTTTTCATGCTATCTAACAATTAAAGTGGTGTAATCCAATAAGTAATTCCCCGGATAACTTGTTTATTGAAACCAAATAGAGGTAAATTATCTTCAGTTAAACCCACATAAGTCCAATGTGGAACATCATTTTCTACAGTTTGAAACCAACCATTTTGATTCAGAGCTTTTCTTTGTTCTTTACTGCCTACACGTAAATCAATTGCTAATCCCCAGAGATGTTGTGAAGTTCCTGGAGGTGCAACTAAACCGAGAATTTTTGTTTCTTTGCCCTGTTGGACTTTTGCCAAAGTTTGATTGTTAGCATATTTTTGCCAAAATCTTAAATTCGTGTTAAAAGTGCGAGTACAATCACCAGAACCATAACCAGATTTTAGTGGTATATGTTGTTGAACTTGCGCTTTATTTAGAGCGTCAGCTGCCGATTTTTGTAAATAACAATCATTAGTGCTATCAACGTGACCCATTATTAAAGTAGCTTGAAATTGTTCGGCTTCTTGTTCATTGGCAAAGATATCTTTTGGCGGCAGTTTAATTCCGATATCTTGATTTACAAAAACTGCACCATAAGTTCGCAACAAAGTATATTCATAAGTACCAGCCTGGGGAATCGTGGCTAATTTCTGGCTAACCGCAGATAAAAAACGCTGTTTTTCATTTAATTTTAGGTTGGGAATAAATGGTTTTGATGTCATCTCTTTAGAGGTATCAATACAAGGTAGTGAACCAGTAGTAGAGCATACACTTAATGGTTGGGCAGTTCTAGCAAATTTTTGGTGGGTAATCTCATTACTAGCTACTAAGACAAAAATCATCCCGATAACTATAATTATGAAACTTGCTTTTCTAATAAATCTAGTAATATCTCTTGGCTTCTTGATGGTGAGTTTCATTCTTAAATAATTGTTTAGTTGATTCAAAGATACAAGGTAATGAACTTCTGGGAATTTATGTTATTGATAAGTTAAAATCATAAATGTTTTATTGTCACTGAACTCTAGTTTTATCCAAATTATCGAATACATACCAATCAGAGATTAGATTGTATTAATGACTAACCATGTGAACAATAGCTGTGATAAATAACCCGGAACGTTGTCACAAATATTAAAAAATATTATATTTTTTGTTTAATACTCAAGTTGAAAAATAAAAAATTGTATCTAATTGAGTACTAGTAAATTTGATAACTTTTTTATTAGAAAGTTACATCCATGAAACCACTGGAACAGTTAAAATTGAAAAGAACTCTAAGCTTGCCGATCCTGTAAGTATGACCATGCACAATTCCGTTGAATTCCAAGACGCTTTTGATGTCATAGTCGTCGGTGCAGGTCACTCCGGTTGCGAAGCGGCTCTCGCCTCTGCACGCCTCGGTTGTCGAACCCTGTTATTGACGCTCAACTTGGATAAAATCGCTTGGCAACCCTGTAATCCAGCAGTGGGTGGCCCTGCCAAATCTCAATTGACTCATGAGGTAGACGCACTCGGCGGAGAAATCGGTAAAGTAGCAGACCGCACCTATTTGCAAAAACGTATCCTCAACTCTTCACGGGGGCCTGCTGTTTGGGCATTACGCGCCCAGACGGACAAGCGCGAATATGCAGCAGTGATGAAGAATATTGTCGAGAATCAAGAAAACTTGACAATCCGCGAAAGTATGGTAGTAGATTTGGTGCTAGGTGCTAATGATGAAGTCATCGGCGTTGAAACTTATTTTGGTGTAGGGTTCCAATGTAAAGCTGTCATCTTGACAACTGGCACTTTCTTAGGAGGGAAAATTTGGGTTGGCAACAAATCAATGCCAGCCGGACGCGCTGGAGAATTTGCGGCTGAGGGATTGACACAAACCCTAAATCGGCTGGGATTTGAAACCGGAAGACTCAAAACTGGAACTCCAGCACGAGTAGATAAGCGATCGCTAGATTATAGTAAAATGCTAATCCAGCCAGGGGATGAAGATGTGCGCTGGTTTAGTTTTGACCCAGAGGCGTGGGTAGAACGGGAACAAATGCCTTGTTACATCACCCGCACCACCGCCGAAACCCATCGCCTAATTAAAGATAATTTGCACCTGTCACCAGTTTATGGCGGTTGGGTGGAAGCGAAAGGGCCGCGTTATTGTCCCAGTATTGAGGATAAAATTGTGCGCTTTGCCGATAAGGAAAGCCACCAAATTTTTATTGAGCCAGAAGGACGGGATATACCCGAACTTTATATCCAAGGTTTTTCTACAGGGTTGCCAGAAAATTTGCAACTGTTTATGTTGCGGACTCTTCCCGGTTTGGAAAAATGTGTGATGCTGCGTCCCGCTTATGCTGTGGAATATGATTATTTACCTGCAACTCAGTGTTACCCTACACTGATGACCAAGAAGGTTGCCGGATTATTTTGTGCTGGGCAAATTAACGGCACTACAGGTTATGAAGAAGCGGCAGCCCAAGGAATTGTGGCAGGAATTAACGCAGCTCGATTTGTTCGTTCTCAAGAAATGATTGTGTTTGCCCGCGAGCAAAGTTACATTGGCACGCTAGTTGATGACCTGTGTACAAAAGATTTACGCGAACCTTACCGGATGCTCACCAGTCGGTCTGAGTATCGCTTATTATTGCGTTCTGACAACGCCGACCAACGTTTGACAACCTTGGGACGAGAAATTGGTTTAATTGACGATCGCAGATGGGATCTATTTACCCAAAAACAGGGAAATATTACCATAGAAAAACAAAGATTGCAAGCTACACGAGTCAAAGAACATGATGAAATAGGAATAGCGATCGCATCTGATACCCAGCAATTAATTAAAGGTTCAATTACACTCAATGACTTACTGCGCCGTCCCGGATTCCATTACGTTCACCTCGACAGGTTCGGACTAGGAAACCCCAACCTCAACCGCGCGGAGAAAGAAGGCGCAGAAATTGACATCAAATATTCTGGCTATCTCGCTAGGCAACAAAATCAGATTGACCAAATTGCCCGCCAAGCATACCGCCAGTTACCTGTGGATTTGGATTATACAACAATTGATACCCTTTCCAAAGAGGCACGGGAAAAGCTGAATTACGTAAAACCACTCACTCTTGGTCAAGCTGCACGTATAGGTGGTGTAAACCCAGCCGATATCAACGCTTTATTATTATATTTGGAATTGCGTAGAAGCAATAACCAGCAAGGATTTCCAGCTTTGGCTTAACACAAACTTGATAAAGACTGAGTATAGTAGTAAGCAGGGAGATTGGTATGATAGATGACATAAATATTAGTACTGCTATCATCCCCAATCCCCAGATTCAAGTTGATTTTAATACCAACGCTCAACCAACTCGTCTCAAGAAGACGGCGGATTGGATATCTCATCTGTAATCCTAATTAAGAGGCAGTAGGCGCGGCGTTTCCTCGTCCTAGCAATAACCCAGAACGTCTATGTTACAAGAAGCCAGCACCCGTCTCATAGTACCAGAACCATCAGAAGACTTAATCGCCAACGAGCCTTGGTCGATAGAAAACTATGCTGATGGTCTAATGGATGAACTCTTTGCCGATATCGACTACATTCTGGATGTTAGTGATAATCTGCCTTCTCAAACCATTAGGCAGGGTAGGCAGAACAAATCGAGCCAGTCTTTTGCTGGAGTTTCCTCCCAAGCTCCAGAAAAGGTGTTGCATACAGTTACGATACCGCAGATTATATTACCAAACGGACAGTCAGTTACTCAAGATAACCACAAGCACTTGAGTACCGTTGTCTTTAATAATGGCATCATTAAACCAGTTAGTAGAAAGCGTCATAAAAGTAGTCGGGCTTTGGGCAGATTGCTGATTGTGGGAACAACTTTAGGTGTGGCGATCGCTGGTATTATCTACCTGGTGCAGTCTGGAGTCGTATACCTTTTAAATCCTAACTTGACCCAGCAAGCTTTTCTAGCACCGCAAACGCACTCACAGTTGCCTGTAAAAACAGAAATTGAGGCAGATTTGGTTGACTATATGCTGGGATCGCTAGCAGTTATAGACAAACAAGAATTAAAAAGCAATCAAAAATCTTTCAGTTCAAGATTCTCCAGTCAGACAAATACTAATCAAATAGCCCTTGGTAACGGGCAAACAACTAGTAATTTACCACCACTTCCACCTCTCGCTAACAATACACCATCAACCCCTAACCGTTCTGGAAGCGTTGTTGAGCGGATCTATGTTCCCGTTTATCAAGCGCCGTCGCCAATGCATAATGCACTGCCGTCAATTCCTGGTAGTCCTATGCTAATGCCGCAAGTTGCCAGTGCGTTGCAGGGATATCAACCTAATATTGTGAAAAACGCCCTGAATAAAGTGCAACAAGCTGCCAAGCCTGTAAACGTCAGCATGTTGGCTGCGGCTGTCCAAGCAGAACTCAAACCTGTAGCTGGACGAACTGTACCTATTACGGTGCGCCAAACACCTAACCCTCTGCCTGCATTACCAGTGGTTCCATTACGGGCTGCACTTGCGCCAGAGTCAGAACCAACTATTACCCAGGAACAAGTATATCCAGCAACTGCGATCGCAGTTGCTCCGAGTAATACCTTAGAAGGATTGCTAGAGTTAGGTAACAAATCTGCCGCTTTGTTTAAAATTGACGGTGTGACTCGCCGCATCAATATGGGTGAAAGCATTGGTGAAAGCGGTTGGACACTCGTAGAGGTTAGTAATGGCGAAGCAGTCATCCGTCGTAACGGTGAAGTGCGCTCGATTTACGCAGGGCAGAAGTTGTGAAATCCAATGCATCGAACTCACCAAAAATGAGATCCTTACTGGTGGGTTAATTTCAAAATGAATATGATTGTCGTCACCACTTAGAGAAACACAAAGTCCCTCTTTAATTAGCTACAACTTTTCAGACATATTTAGGATCGGATGAATAGCCTTTAGTCTTGAGAAAGCCAAGAAAATTTTCTGGTGTATTGGTATACTCTTCTAAACCTTTATAGGGAGTCCGAGTTAAAAACTTACAATAACCATTAACAATTCAAAATTCAAAATTCAAAATTCAAAATGAATACAGGGTGAGCGTTCTATTGATTTGGAATGGGTGGTTTATTTACGCCGTGCTGTACTATAAAAAATTGTAGAATGCTATTTTTTAATTTGCTTCTCAATTTCTGGTGGTATTTCTAGCACGATTAAACTTAATTATTGATTGAATTTCTGCGCTCTCAAGCTCAAGACAAATAAAGCATAAATTCACAACTGAATCGTCAGCACTCTATTTTTGGAAAACTTTAGACATAACAAGTCTTAGAATATTTCCTTGTTTTGTGGTTTGTCAATGATAAAAAGTGAGTATTTACGTATTTACTGGAAATAAATTTTAAAATTAGGGAATTTTAACCAAAAAAATGAAAAAACTAAGCTTATAGTCAATAGTTTGAGAAAATTTCTGAATTTCCCTACCTAAAGAAGGTTAACAGAAATAAATTTAAATGTTAGAACTAAAATTTATGTTGATTATAGTTGCATGACGGTCGCTATCTCCAAACCTACATCTTCTACCTATCTTGCTTAAGCAAGATAACTTTAGGAACGTGGATTAAATAAAATGCAAAACTTCATCCTATCTCTACTCTAGCTTCCCTCTCCTTTATAAGGAGAGGAATTGAGTGTGAGGTAAGCGAGGGACATAAAATGTATATTATTTAATTCTTATTCCTTAGCTAAAAAGTTAGTTTGCTAATTGATGTAATCCTAAAACCTTACCAATATGAAACGACTTCACTATTTTAAAAATAATTCCAAAAACTCTTTAATAGAAAAGTATCACCTTTACAAGGGCGAAAAGTTGAACTGGCTTCAAGTAACTCTTCGGCTTGAAAGGTCAATTATTTCTGTCATTCTTCCTTGGGTACTTTTTTGTACCGCGTATGGTATTCTAATATCATTTTTCTATTATTTAGGATTGCCAATAGCATTTTCAAATTCAAGTATTATTACTAATGCTGTTTTAAGTTTTAATATTGGCTTTACATTACTATTAGTTTTTCGGACGAATACAGCCCATGATAGATTTTGGGAAGGTCGGCAACTGTGGGGAGCTTTAGTTAATACATCTCGTAACTTAACTCGTGGAATTTGGATAATAATTAAAGAGAAAACACCGCAAGATAGAGTAGAAAAAGAGGCAATACTTAGGTTAGTAACTGCTTTTGCTTTTGCAATGAAGTTACATCTAAGATCGGCACCTTTAGACACTCATTTAGCATCCTTAATGTCTAAAAAACAATACTTACAACTTCAAGATACTAATCATCCTTCACTACAAATTGCTTACTGGATAGGAGATTACTTGCAGTATCAGCATGACCAGAAATATCTAAACGTCTATCAACTAACTACTCTGCATAATTGCGTAGATGATTTAGTAGATATTTTAGGTGGTTGTGAACGCATTTTAAAAACGCCACTGCCTTTGATATATACTATTAAACTTAGACAACTGTTATTAATTTTTTGTCTAATATTACCTTTGGAAATTGTGAGCTTTTTGAATTGGTGGACTGGTTTAATAATGGCTTTTGTAAGTTTTACCTTATTAAGTATTGAGCAAATTGGCTCAGAAATCGAAGAACCTTTTGGGTTTGATCCCAATGACTTACCTTTAAATGCGATTTGCAATACAATCTCAAACAATGTTGAAGAACTAATCAGGCTTGCTTCTAATAATGTTCGTTCTTGCTAAATCTATAAACAAGTTTTACTAGATAAATCCCTGATGAGAGGGTAAAAACTTCCTTCTTTTTTAAGAATAGATAAGTAAGTAGGTCAAATTAAATATAAAACCTCACCCTGCCTCCGGCTTCCCTCTCCAAAGTATCGGAGAGGGATTGAGGGTGAGGTTTTATCTTATATTTAATTACGCCTACCTACTTAGTAGTTGGGTCAAAAATGCGTAGGCAAAGCTCCCTGGAGATACCATTTAATAAATGCTGCGCCAAGCTTTCACTGTCTCTTTGCCAATTTCGCTATCAACAGTTTGGCCTCCTTCCAAAATTAGTCTGATGTTTAAGTTCTTATCTGGAGCATTTTTTAAAGCAGTGGCTAATTCTTGACTAACAGGAAATGCGCCGGTTGAACCGTCTAATTTAAAAACTTTTTCCCCAACCTTGAGCAAAAGTTTATCGACTTTCTTGGTAGTGACAAACCTAATAAAGTCAGGTCTGGGATATACTCGACCTGCGGTATAGAAAGAAGACATTGCTTGACCCGAATTTAATGTTACGAGGACTCGAATGCTTGAAGGAGTCCACAAACTAAGAACTTGCGTTGAACCCTCACGGTACAAATAACCACCTAAAGAGTTGCGGTCAAAAACCCCAAGAAACTCCCCTTCAAAAGGGTCAACAATTCTCACGGCTTTCGACCAAGGTACGTCCATGTCGGGGGACAATCCTGCTGATTTGACTACTGGTAAATCGCTTGATGCTTGTGCTTTGGTAAGACTAGCTACCTTTTGAACATTGAAAGCAGCACAAGCTTTAGGGGAAAGCACAGCCAAAATAGCCCCTAAACAAAGAACTGGAATTGTCTGCAATAAGTTCATCATAAGTCAGGGGTACAATCTTCAAAGATAATAATCGGACAGTTTTTATTGGTTATTTCCCACAAGACTTTTGTTTGCTGTGAAGCTTTTAAAATTGAGCAAATTGCAGTGTCTTTGGGTAATGTCTTTTGACTCGCCGCATTTTCTACGAGACGTTTTGCGTAGCTTAATTCAATAATACACTAGTACTAACTAATCATAGATACTTAAGTAATATTATTTAATATTGCTAAAAGGTTTGAGGTTTTTGTGTAAGAGGTTGAATAAACAAGTATTTCACTGCGATTTTAGGCACTTTTAGATCCCCCCTAACCCCCCTTAAAAAGGGGGGAACCGGAGTTAAAGTCCCCCTTTTTAAGGGGGATTTAGGGGGATCTAAAACCTTTGATACCGACAAGAGGACTTTTCAAACATCCTCTAAGGGACTTGCAGTTAGCAAATAATATTCTATTTCTGACATATAGATAAAAGCAGACATTCCCAAACGAGCCTGGGTTGAGCGTAAGCAAGTAAGTATTTGCGAGATTGTTCTAGCTGGTTAATAATACTGGGTTGATGCCAAAGCTGCCAGTAAAATTGCTGAAGATAATCAACTAACCATAATTGGGCTTCTGTATCTAAATCTTTATCAATTTTTTTGGCTAACTCTAAGGCTTTGCGGTAGGAAGCAGGAGCTTTTTTCAAATCTTCGAGTAACTCAGGGGGAATAGCTTGTAATTGCTCGTAAGATGCGATCGCACTTCCTGCACTGCCAGCTGCTATATTCAATACTGCGTGATTTTGTAAAATTTCTTGATGATTTGTTTGTGTGAGAACAACACCCAAAGACTCTGCATTTAAACGATAAAAAGGAATGCGTTGACAACGTGACACCAAGGTTGGCAAAACCGACTCAGGTGTAGGTGCAATTAAAATTAACGTCGCCTGTCCCGGTTCTTCTAAAGTTTTAAGTAAAGCATTGGCTGCGGCTTCTGCCATTGTTTGAGCTTCTTCTAGCACTACCACATTTCTCGGCGCTTCTAAGGGTGGCCGACTCAGAAACTCGGTAATTTCTCGAATTTGCTCTAGCCGAATTACAGGTGGTGCTTTACGCTTAAGTCCTTTTTCAGTCGCTTCTACTGCTGTTAATCGTTGTCCTTGGTATTGGTACGTCGGTTGCACCCACAACAAAGCTGGATGGTTCCCCTGACGCAAACGGTTTTGTAAAGCCGCAGTGACTCCCATCTCATTAGAAAATAGCAATTCCACAAAGCACTTGGCTGCTAAACTTCTTCCTACACCATCTGGCCCCACAAATAGATAGGCTGGAGCAACTCGCTTTTGTCTGACAGCCTGAGTGAGTAATTCTATTGCTTGCTGTTGTCCTAGAAGTGGTGCAAATGGGTTAATAGTTCAGTACCTTCGCCAAAACAAGAATATGAAAACAGAGGGCTGATGTAGTAGAGTTGTCTTCTAAAACAACAATTTAGAACCGACAAAATGCCAATATTTGACATACTAGCACTCTTGCAATGACTTCTACAGGATAAGGTTCCCAGCTTTTATTAAATACAGAGGGATGCGATGCCATTGTAAGGCGATGCAATGCCATTGTAAGACGATGCAATGCCATTGTCAGGCGATGCAATGCCATTGTAGGGCGATGCGATGCCATTGTAAAGCGATGCGATGCCATTGTAAGGCGATGCAATGCTATTGTCAGGCGACGTAATGCCATTGTCAGGCGACGTAATGCCATTGTTTAACAAGGCGTACTGTTTTCGCAGAGGGGCGCAAAGTATGCAGAGTTTTTTTGAAGGGAATTTGTTACAACAAAATTATGCAATATTGTAATTAGGAAGTCTGAGATGTCACACAAACAATTTATTTATTGCTGGCAACAATCCTTACCTCCCATCTTGGTACGTGCTGCTTTGCGTGCAGTGGTAATAATTTGTTTAACAGTAGGGACGTTGGGCATCTTGGGAAGCACTGCTCATACAAGTAATGCTCAAGCTGTTTTTCCTGCTTCTGTTGCAGCTAATACTAAACTGATAAATACTACTAAACGTATCCAAGGTAAACAAACACTATCAAAAGCAACAACACTAAATGCCACTGTATATCATAGCCCCGCTTGTAACTGTTGTGGCGGGTGGATTGACCACTTAAAAACACAAGGTTTTCAAATTACAGACTTTTCCACACCTGATATTGAAAGGGTTAAACAAAAGTACAATGTGCCGGATAATTTGTCATCTTGCCATACGGCAATTGTTAATGGATATGTCATCGAAGGACATGTCCCAGCAAATGACATCAAACGCTTGCTGCAAGAAAAGCTAAATATTGCTGGTTTATCTGTCCCTCAAATGCCTGTAGGCACTCCTGGGATGGAGATAGGAAATCAAAAAGACCCGTTTACTGTGTTTGCTTTTGATGACAACAACTCAGTTGCGGTATTTAATAAATACCCATCCTCTTGATATAATCTCACCGATTCAGAGGATATTTTAAAAGTGGATTTTAATCTATGTTTAGGATTTAAAATAGTCAAAAGCTTTTAAAATATCCTCATATTAGCTGAATCAGTGGTAGAAAATATTATTGGTGAGAATCAGTTTTGATTAACTGCGACAAATGACTGAACCATCTCCCAAACCAGACGCGAGATTCTATGGTTGAAACATTTTGAGAAAGAAGCTCAATTGCATGGTTACAATCTTGCAAACTTGCATCAATTCCCATTGTGTGATAGATGCCACGAGCATTGCAAAAGGCATCCATTGCTTCTGATTCTCGATTGATTTTTTCTAACACCAAACCTAAATTAAACCAGGTGTTTGCTTCGGCATTTTGGTCATCAAGATTCCTTCTAATATCTAATGAATACTGATGAAACTCAACTGCTCTTTGGTACTCTCCCAATGTTTTATAAGCACTGCCCAAAGCACTTAGCGCCATGCCTTGCCCATTGCGATCGCAGTTCAATTTTGTCAGTTCTAACCATTGATGGTAAAACTCAATTGCCAGTTGATACTGCCCCAATGATTCATAAGTATTACCCAAACTTCCTAGACAAATGCCTTCTCCAGTGTGATCGCCTGTGTTTTTGCTAATAGTCAACCACTGGTGATAAAACTCAATGGCTTGCTCGTACTTGCCCAGGTATTCATAAGTATTGCCCAAACTTCCTAGACAAATGCCTTCCCCTGTGCGATCGCCTATTTTCCTGGTGATACTCAACCACTGGTGATAAAATTCAATCGCTCGCTGGTATTTACCCAGTGATTGATAAGCGTTGCCCAATCCAGACAAAGACTTGGCTTGGGCGAAGTGATCGCCTATTTCTTTCGCTATATCCAACCACTGCTGATAAAACTCAATTGCCAAGTGGTACTCCCCAATGGACTGATAAGCATTGCCCAAACTTGCTAAACAAATGACTTCACTATTGCGATCGCCTATTTCTCTGGCTTGGTGCAAGCACTGCTTTTCAAACTCAATGGACTCGATGTTATTTAGGCTCCCTGTTCTAATTACTTCTGTCATTCTCTATAGAAAACGAAATTTTTACTTGATAAGTTGTTGATTATACGATTTTCTGTGCCTTCAGCATACAATGACAGAACTTATAGGTACAAGTTCTGTGAATATCTAACTTTGTTTTATACAGCGATCGCTGTATATAAAGGCTTTTATTTATATTGGTAAGAAGCACACGAGTATAGTATACTCACAAATTTAGCTTTAGAAAAAATATAAGAAAAACCAATCAATCAGCAGCAGCATAATCAGGCAATGCGTTGAGTTGTAAATTAACACTACTTAGGTAATTTTGGTCGTTTAAAACTTCTGATGGTAATTTATCTGCATTAACAGCAGCCTTCACCAAATCTTCTGCAATAATCTTTTTGTTCTGAGTTTCAGATACTAGTGTTTCTCCACTAGGAATCCCGTGCTGCTTTAGACCTCCCTGATAAGCAAAAGTAACTAGATTGAAGGGCTGAAAGTTATTTGCAGAAGTAGAGTTACTAGGTAAATTGTTAGAGTTAATAGCGATTGTTTCATTACTATTGCTAGTAGCTGTTTGAGCGCTAGCGATTCCGGGTACAAAAGTAATAGAAGCAAAAATAAGTGCAGAATTTATTAAAGTAACGAGTTTCATAAGTTTATTCTTAGGTAAAATGCAAGCGGTCTTCTTTAGTAATAGAATCCTCTTTATTGTTAATCTCAGCTTCCTTCAGTCAGTTCATCTGATCGGTTGATATATGACTCACCCAAAAGGGTGAGCTAATTGAGCAAAAGAAAGCCCATTAAGTTCAGATACAGAACAAAGTGGTTGAAGTTTCCAAATACTTAACGGAGGCAGTTGAACATTTATGCAATTTTTCAACTTGCGTCTTGAGTTTCCTAAGCATCGCAGTAATTATTGTCCCAGATTAGCGAAAACTTCCTACGATTCTTCAAACAGGCGATCGCTAAATAACTGTAAAATACTGCAAGTCTGACAAATCACCGTTGATTAATCTAATACAACGCTCAAATAGTAAGCTGATAATCTTGTAATTTGCACATTGTGATTTAATTCAAATTATTGTAGTGCGGGCATCCTGCCCGCGTCGAGCGTGCAAATTAAATGCAGAACAGCTTATATTACTTCCTTTATATAATTGGAAACTCAAATAACTCCTGATGTCTAAACAATATCGTTTTGAAACCCTGCAAGTTCATGCTGGACAAGAGCCGGCTCCTGGAACTAATGCTCGTGCTGTACCAATTTACCAAACAACTTCCTACGTTTTTGACGACACCGAACACGGAGCGCGGTTATTTGCTCTCCAGGAATTTGGTAACATTTACACCCGAATCATGAACCCGACGACGGATGTATTTGAAAAGCGGATTGCTGCACTTGAAGGGGGTGTAGCAGCATTAGCAACAGCTAGTGGTCAGGCGGCGCAATTCTTGACAATCAGTACGATCGCTCAGGCTGGAGATAATATCGTTTCTACTAGTTTTCTGTATGGGGGAACATATAACCAGTTTAAAGTATCCTTACCACGTTTAGGTATTAAGGTCAAATTTGTTGAGGGGGACGATCCAGAAAGTTTCCGTCAGGCGATCGACGATCGCACCAAAGCACTGTACGTTGAAACTATTGGCAATCCTCAATTCAACATTCCCGACTTTGCCGCTTTAGCTGAAATTGCCCATGAAAACGGCATACCTTTAATTGTGGATAATACCTTCGGTGCTGGTGGGTATCTAGCTCGACCAATTGAACATGGTGCAGACATTGTAGTGGAATCTGCAACTAAATGGATTGGTGGACATGGTACTTCCATTGGTGGCGTAATAGTCGATTCGGGTAAATTTGACTGGGGTAACGGCAAATTTCCCCTATTTACTGAGCCAGCACCCGGTTATCATGGGTTGAATTTCCAAGAAGTGTTTGGCCCTAGTAGTTCCTTTGGCAACATTGCTTTTATTATCCGCGCCAGAGTCGAAGGGTTAAGGGATTTTGGCCCGTCGTTGAGTCCATTTAACGCCTTTCTTTTACTGCAAGGATTAGAGACTCTTTCTTTGCGTGTAGATCGTCATGTAAGTAATGCCCTAGAATTGGCCCGGTGGTTAGAGCAGCAAGAGCAAGTATTATGGGTTAATTATCCCGGACTTCCCAATCATCCATATCATGAACGAGCGAAAAAGTATCTCCGACATGGGTTTGGGGGAGTTTTAAACTTTGGCATCAAAGGTGGATTGGAGGCAGGTAAAGCCTTTATTAATCGTGTAAAATTGGCGAGTCATTTAGCAAACGTTGGTGATGCTAAAACCCTCGTGATTCATCCCGCTTCCACAACCCATCAACAGCTAAGTGATGACGAACAGCTTTCCGCAGGCGTGACACCCGATTTGGTGAGGGTATCAGTGGGAATTGAACATATCGACGATATCAAAGAAGATTTTGAGCAGGCATTTTAATAAATTGGGAATTGGGAATTGGGCATTATCTCCCTCTGTTCGCTAACTTTTAACTCCTAACTTCTAAGAGGATGTTTGAAAAGTCCTCTTGTCGGTATCAAAAGTTTTAGATCCCCCTAAATCCACGCCACGTGCTTCAAGTCGGCAGAGCCGCCCAACGCAGTGGCTCCCCTTAAAAAGGGGGACTTTGATTCCGATTCCCCCCTTAAAAAGGGGGGTTAGGGGGGATCTAAGAGTGGCTAAAATCACAGCAAAATACTTGTTCATTCAACCTCTAAGGGACTTCCAAATAAAAATATCTCAAAGTCGATCGCAAAATCTCTCTATTCCTCTTCACTCTGTGTTTTCTGCGTCTCTGTGGTTCGTTTATTTGGATAATTTATTTTCTGGAAATCCCTAACTCCCCATTCCCAATTCCCAATTCCTATATATGATCTACTCAACTTTCATCTCACCGCAAACTCAGTTTTACCAGCTTACAGAACCATTTCAACTTGAAGGTGGCGAAACATTAACTGGGGTTCAGGTTGCTTATCGTACTTGGGGAGAGTTAAATGCTCAAGGCGATAATGGGGTACTAATTTGTCATGCCTTAACTGGTTCGGCTGATGCTGATGATTGGTGGGAGCCTTTGTTTGGTTCAGGGAAAGCCTTCAATCCCGATCGCAATTTTATTGTGTGCAGCAACATTTTGGGAAGTTGTTACGGTACAACTGGGCCAACTACTATCAACCCAACAACGGGAAACTCCTATGGTGTCTCTTTCCCTAGCATTACAATCCGAGATATGGTTCACCTGCAAGCTGCACTACTAGCATATCTGGGTATTCAATCGCTGCGGTTCGTAATTGGCGGTTCACTCGGTGGAATGCAAGTACTAGAGTGGGCATTATTATATCCAGACAAGGTGGAAAGTATTGCACCCATCGCTGTTTCTGGCAGACATTCCGCTTGGTGTATTGGATTAAGTGAAGCCCAAAGACAAGCAATTTATGCAGATCCAAATTGGCAAGGAGGCAACTATACCCTGGATACGCCCCCAAATCAAGGATTAGCAGTAGCGCGGATGATGGCGATGAGTACTTACCGTTCTTGGGATAGTTTTACAATGCGCTTTGGGCGGCAGTATGATGCATCTGAGCAGTTTGCTATAGCGAGTTATTTACAGCATCAGGGTCAAAAGCTGATAGAACGATTTGATGCCAACACTTACATCACTCTCACTCACGCAATGGATCGCTACGATGTTGGGCGCGATCGCACAGTTCCTAATTTATCAGATTATGAATCTGTTCTGCGAAGCATCCAGCAACCCACTCTAGTTGTGGCCATTGATTCTGATATCCTTTATCCGCCAGTAGAACAACAAGAATTAGCAAATTTAATCCCTAATGCTCAACTGGCGTGGCTAAAGTCAACCCACGGGCATGATGCATTTTTAATTGACATGGCTGCATTGAATGAAATACTAATCTCTTTTCGGCAAAGCTTAGATTTTTCAACTTCTTAACTCGACAGATTGAGAAAAAAGCTTGGAGTGCCGAATTACGCAACTTGGGTTATTAGAGAAGCGATCGCAGTTCCGTATGAGCGATCGCTATAATTAATCCCTAACCACAGGGATTGATTATGACAATTATATTTCTCGGAACAGTTTTACGATTGCAGTGCTAGCCCCCTCATCCCAACATTCTTAATACGCAAAAATAGCCCAAACCTTGATTTTCCGATAGGATGGCATTAGAAATTTATTAGATTTGAGTATGGCTAACCAAGATACTCCACTTACCGGAGAAGCCCTGATTAAAGAAGTCTGTCGGCGGATTCGAGTAGCGCGTAACTATTGGGATGCTCACAATAATGCAGCTTGTCGGGGTGAACGCGATCGCGCCTTAACTCTTTATAACACCCTAACCAAAGAACAAAAAGATCGGATTCCGCAAGTGTTGCGGGTGTGGTTGCGTTACCGCAGTGAAAAATACTTTGGCGCACACCGAACGCCGCCAAAGTCACCACGAAAATCAAAATAGTTACCCACCAAAAGATCAGCGTATAGGTAATAGCGCACGCAGGCTATAAATCACAGCTAACCCACCCATACCAAACATCGCCCAAAGTACTAAACCTTTTGGCACTACTAACCGTACAACTGCGTCGTCTATACTTGCAGGTAAATTACTCTATCAGTTTTCCTAGTCAGGACTTACGCAAAAAATAGCCCAAACCTTGAGTTTCCGGTAGGGGCAATTCATGAATTGCCCCTACCGCGTGTAGTTTTGCGTAAGTCTTACTGGTATAGCGATTTAACGTTTGTTTATATGAAATGAAATCTAACCAATTAACCTTATTTAGTAAGCAGAAGTAATGACAAGTCAGTTTTGGGAAAAAAGCAGAGAAATTAATACATATATAACTAACTTGCTATTTAAATCTGTACTCTCTAATACAGAAGCGGCAATTCATCAAGGTTGGTGGCTTTTGAAGAAGCGTCTGCTGCCATTATTATGTTTAATATCATTCGTTCTGGTATTGCAACTCAACACCTTTACCCCTGCTGTTGCCCAACTACCTCCTCAACCTCGTCAGGAAATTCGGGGAGTGTGGCTGAGTGGTAACGATTTTAGCGTTTTTAGAAATCGCTCACAGGTGCTTGCAGCCATGAGCCAACTACGGCAGTTAAACTTTAATACTGTTTATCCCGTAGTCTGGAACGATGGTTACACACAATATCCCAGTGTCATCATGCAAAAAATGGGTATTCCCTTCTTCTTCAAGGGAACAGATGGACAAGATGTGATTGCAGACATTATCAGCCAAGCCCGCAGAGAAGGACTACTAGTAATACCTTGGTTTGAATTTGGTTTCATGGTTCCCCTAACTTCAGAACTTGCATCCCAGCATCCAGATTGGCTGACACAAAAGCTGGATGGGACTCAAACTTCAATTAGTGCTGCGGGTGAAGTAGCGTGGTTAAATCCCTTTCACCCCGAAGTGCAAAAGTTTATCACCGACCTCGTGATGGAAATCATTACTCAATACAATGCTGATGGCGTTCAATTTGATGACCACACGAGTTTACCTGTAGATTTTGGTTACGATAAGTACACAATTAATCTATATACTCAAGAAACTGGGAATCCTCCCCCACCTAATCCCCAAGCCCAAGCCTGGAAAAAATGGCGGGCAGATAAAATCACTGCATTCATGGTAGACCTGTACCAAACCGTGAAAGCTAGAAAACCGAACGCTATCTTCTCAGTTTCTCCTGTTGATTCTGACTACGCCTATAAAGTGCAATTGCAAGACTGGCTTAACTGGGTACGGTTGGGTATTGTTGATGAGTTAGTCATGCAGGTATACCGTAATGATTTGGAAAGTTTTATCAGTCAAATTACCCGCCCAGAAATTTTAGAAACCCAAAAAATCATCCCAACTGGTATCGGTATTTTAGCGGGGTTACGAAATCGCCCAATTTCTTTATCACAAATCCAACCCCAGGTGCAAGCAGCACAACAACGCGGTTTAGGTATTGGCTTTTTCTACTACGAAAGCCTTTGGGATATCGCACCTGAACCAGCAGAGCAACGCCAGTCAGCATTTGCGGCTCTTTTCCCAAACTCAGCGTTGCGCGATATCTCTCAAAATATACCCCGCCAGCCAACTTTTGATACTATCTCTCTACCTTTATACACAAAACCTTCCCTCGGTCAACGTATTCGCGGCTATTTTTTGGAAGTAGCGATCGCAGGTGGTCAGCCAAAACGTATTCTATTAGATACAGGTTCGGCAGGCATAAGGGTTCCCAAAGAGTTTTTAGGTAATGCTCCCATCCAAAGAACGGGACAGAATATCAAGGAAGTATTAAGTGATGGTACTATCATGGAGGGAGAATTAGTTTATACTAATGTCCGATTTGGTTTGCTTCCCACCACAGAACCCCTTCCAGTACAAATTGTTACTAGTCGCCAATGTACTGCCCAAAAACCTAAATGTTCGGCAAATAACGGTGTGCCATTTGCTGGTATTATTGGTGTCAACTATTTTGAAAAATCACTTCTCTATAACCCGTTAAGAAAATTACCAGGCAATTTGAGTAACGGATTTATTGTGATTGGAAATGGTGGTAGTAATAACAATGGCAGCCTAATTCTCGGTTTAACTGCTGAAAATCAAGCAGGTTTCAAAATGGCTCCTTGGAATCAACAACCTGAAATTAATGGTGTACTCGGTAAAAGATGGGACTCTCGGCTAGGCAAAGTTTGTTTAACTATTGCTGGGAGTTCTGCTAAAAATGCTTGTAATGTCACAATGATTACTGATACTGGAACTATTAATGGTTTGACTGAATTCAAGTCAGCTTCTACAGCAGGAAAACTTAAACCAGGAGTATTAGGTTCAGCAAATGCTGTGAAAGTAGGAATTAATGGCATTTTTGATTACAGTCTGAAACCAGGAACCCGTGACGGATTTAATCGCTGGAATCTGAGTATCTCACCACAGTCAGAACTACCTATATTTGTAAATACTGGAATTGCATTTTTTGATAAATACGATATCCTTTTTGACCAAGTTAATGGAAGACAAGGTTTTCGCAGTCGGCGGTAAAACTTAAGAGGATGTTTTAAAATCCGCCTGTGTTGCTAATGCTACAGGTAGACTCTTAGCACCTTCCCAAATGACAATGCCAGATTCTCTCTATCAGTCACATGTATAGGACTTACGCAAACAATAGCCGAAACCCTTATTTCCAGATAGGGTCAATTTATGTAGACCCAAAGCGGCTTCCCGCAGGGTATTGTCCCTACTGCGTGAGTTTTGTGTAAGTCCTAATTTAAATGGTGTACAGCTTAGTACCCTCAAACTACTATCAAAAAACCTTCACTTATGCGACAATACTACTGTCATACTACTTCTATCAATTTCAATAGGCCGAAAATTTCTCTCTAATCCTTACCAGGATCTTATTTGAGCCAGGGAATATAAACCTTTGTAATTCCCTTAAAATCTGCCTTTTGAGTAACGGGTGTGGTGGATAAGCTCTGTGTCATGAAGTAGCTAACGCTTGCGTTAGATGAGAAAGTATTGTCTAAAATGCTTTTGATTGCTTCAACTGTCCAAATTTTTCGGTCTACTGAATTTAATAAAACTCAAAATGCTTGATTTTGGCTTGATACTAAAACATTAGTCAGGTACAAATAACCCATGAAAGCAAAAAATCCCAAGTATAGCCTATTGGTAGTTACCTCTTTAATTACCTCTGCCATACTATATGGTGAAATTGCGGCTTCGTATGCTTCATCCGTTGAAAACAGGAATGCTGAATCTATAACTATACGTTTACATTCCAATAACCTAGAAATTACTCAACCGCTTAACCAAGAACTAACTAGTCAGCTTCTTGGTACTCATCTGTCTGATGTTTATGCTCGTCGTCCTAGTCCTCGTCCACCATCATGTCCGTATTATGGTGGATGCAGCTAGGGACTTTCAATAAATAAAGTACCTACTGCATCGTAATGATAAGCATTATCATAGAGTGTGAAGTTAGGGCTGCTTACAGCAGCCCTAACTTCCCTTCTTATGGTAAGTTCAATAGCCATCTTGCAAAAGTCAAAAAATCAAGAATGTCATTTGGTGGTTAAAACCATTGAAAATTACTTCCAATTTGAGCAAAATTATCCCATAATAATTCAGCAACGTCTAAATGAAATGTGTTTAAACTTTATTGCAGAGGTCATGCTTGTCTTTGTTATTAACATTAGTACTTAGATAATCGCGTAGCCAATCGCAGCCATCATTCAACAAATTATCTAAATTTAAATTCCATAATATAAGGTTTTGATCGGCACTTGCAGATGCAAGATTCATGCCATCGGGACTAAAGCTAATACTAATAACTGCACCAACTTTGGATTTATAGCCATGTCCTTTGAGAGTTTTTAGTTCCTGACCATCCTTACTCCAAAGTATGATTGTGTTGTCTTCACTAGCAGAAGCAAGCGTATTACCATTAAGACTGAAATTGACGTTATAGACTTCAGCACGATGACCAAAAAGAGTTTTCAGTATTTGCCCATCTAAACTCCACAATATAATGCTTGCGTCACTACTAGCAGAAGCGAGGGTTTTACCATCAGGACTAAAGCTAACACTATTAACCCTATCGCTATGACCGTTGAAAGTTTTTAGGTTTTCCCCTTTTAAATTCCAAAGTTTAATAGTTTTGTCACTACTAGCAGAAGCAATAGTTTTACCATCAGGGCTAAAGCTAACACTATTGACCTCATCCTTATGCCCAGCGAACCTTTGAAGTTTCTTACCATTTAGATTCCACAGTTTGATAGTGTTATCTCCACTTGCAGAGGCAAGGGTTTTATTATCAGGGCTAAAACTAAGACCCAGAACCCTATCATTATGTGCGTTTAGGGTTTCAAGGTTCTGACCGTTTAAATCCCAGAGTTGGATAATTCCCCAGCTAGCAGAGGCAATAGTTTTACCATCGGGGCTAAATGTGACGCTATAGATAATATTATTATCGGCGTTAAAACTCTTTCCTTCGAGAGTTTTTAGGTTCTCCCCTTTTAAATTCCAAAGTTTAATAGTTTTGTCACTACTAGCAGAGGCGATAGTTTGACCATCGCGGCTAAAACTAACGCTATTAACAGCATCACTATGACCATTAAGAGTTTTTAGGTTCTCCCCTTTTAAATTCCAAAGTTTAATAGTTTTGTCACTACTAGCAGAGGCAATAGTTTGACCATTAGGGCTAAAGCTAACGCTATTAACAGCATCACTATGACCGTTAAGAGTTTTTAGGTTCTCCCCTTTTAAATTCCAAAGTTTAATAGTTTTGTCACTACTAGCAGAAACAATGGTCTGGCCATCGGGGCTAAAGCTAACGCTATTAACAGCATCACTATGACCATTGAGAGTTTTCAGGTTCTCTCCTTTTAAATTCCAAAGTTTAATAGTTTTGTCACTACTAGCAGAAACAATAGTTTTACCATCCGGGCTAAAGCTAATGCTATTAACAGCATCACTATGACCCTTAAGAGTTTTTAGGTTCTCTCCTTTTAAATTCCAAAGTTTAATAGTTTTGTCCTCACTACTAGCAGAGGCAATTATTTGGCCATCAGGGCTGAAACTGACGCTCTGGACATCACCGTTATGTCCTGACAAACGGTTGCTTTCTTGCATTCCATAAATTGCTTGCTGTAACGTCCCAGCTACAAGGAGTTTTAAAATAGAGTCTGCTTCTAAGTGCGCCTTCTTAAACTGGCTACCAGCCTGTACAGCAGCAACCAAAGTCTCAAGCCGTTTATATTCAAAAACAGAGAAAGCTTCAGAGGTTTTTGATAGAGCGTATACACTCTGTCGCTCTGCTTCTGTTGCATTCTTTTGAGCAACACGCTGTTGGTGAATTGCATATATTGTCAATCCAGTCAATGCAAAAATTGAAATAATAGCAATTCTATTTGTTAACTGAGAAGCTTTAAGTGCTTTTCTTTCTTGCTCTGATGCCTTTTTTTCTTGTTCTAGGTTTTCCCGGATCAAATCCAATTCTCTTTGTCTGGCTGCTTCTTCTCGTTGCTTGACTTCTTGAATTGCTTGGTCACTAGCTTGTACTAATTTAGGCAACTCACTGTATCCTAAATCAGTCGCATCATCACTATTAAGCCAACGTTGTGCTTCTGCTAGTTCTACTTCATCTAACAGTCCACTGTTGCCCGCACCTAGTCGTAACCATTCCTGAGTTTTACTCTCTAAACGCCTACGAGTTTGTTCTGCCTCTCGTCGCTCAACTAGCCATTTCTGCAAGGACGGCCAGCCAATAATCAGAGCTTCGTGGGCAATATCAACTTTTATGCTAGTGTCTTCCAGTCCGCTAAGAGTTAGCAGGCGACGATCTGCCAGATGGCTCAATGTTTGATCAAACAGGCGTGGTTCATCACTAGCTGCACGTAGTTCATTTACCGACTGCTGACGACGAGTATCAGCCCGTCCTTCGCCAAACTGCACCAAACGGAGGAAAATCCGCCGAGCAATTACTTGTTGTTCTTCGTTCAAGTTTGCGATCGCAGCATCTGCACGACGAGATATCGCTATTTGCAATCCTGTGCGTGGATTCTCTGCTATGCCGCCATAGGCTTTACGGGGAAGCACTAAAGCTTCATAAGCTCTTAAAGGCAAAAATCGCCGCTCTACTCGTTCCCACAATAGTACTAATGTCTCTTGAATTAAAGGTAAAACTCCTGGTTCTCTGGCGGCATCTGTAATTAAGCGCTCTATTAGAGCCGGTTCTATAAATACATCTACATCTTCAGCAGGTCTGAGTATGGCTTGGCGTAAATTGTTTGGCTCTAAAGGAAGTACCTCCAATCGATGTGATTTAATTTTTTGCCAAAGCGGTGAATTCATCAATTCTGGATAAAAATCGGCTCTTACTGTCAAAATTAGGTAGCTGTTGGGAACGTTTATTAGACGTAGCAATGTTTCTGCAAAAGGTACTGCCTCTGTTTCAGCAATGGTAAATACTTCTTCAAACTGGTCTATGACTAATAACAGTCGTTGAGCATTGGGCTGGGTTTGGAGCGCTTGTGTTACTACCTGTGACGGATTGATTAAATCACTTCCCAGTTTATTTTT
Source organism: Nostoc sp. (assembly GCF_036917465.1). Taxonomy (GTDB): domain Bacteria; phylum Cyanobacteriota; class Cyanobacteriia; order Cyanobacteriales; family Nostocaceae; genus Nostoc. Next base: position 194,339 of record NZ_JBALDL010000086.1, on the reverse strand, counting down.
AAGATTAGCCAGGGGGGTCTCTCCAGGACGTATTATATGGATTAACCATTCACCAGCACCGAACAGTGTGCTGTGGCGTAGATGAGGGATTAATCCTGCTAACACTAACGAGGACTTTCCACTTCCAGAAGGGCCAATCACAGCAATAAAAGGATTTAGACGTAGGCGCGCTTTTAGTTCGTCTACGTCCTGATCTCGACCAAAAAAGCGATCGCTCATCTGTTCACTGAAAGACATCATTCCCGGATAAGGACAAGGTGGCTTGGAGGCGGGAGTAGGTTGTGATTGCTTGATATCTGCACAAAGACGGTGGATTGCCTCTTCCTGTTCTTCAGAATTGGTAGCGTTAAGTTTTACCAGCATTTTTAGACGAGCTGGTAATTCTACAACAGGTTGTAATATTAGGGGAATAACTGGCCAGGTTGAGTTGTCCAAACCGTAACTCTGAGCAAGCACATCAGAGAACAGGTTGAAACTGTTTGCTAGATAAGCTGATGAAATAACAAGCAATGTCCGATTGCTTTGCCGTATAGCACGCTCAAATTCTTGTAATCTTATTGCACCTAAAACAAATGCTGCTTCTGTATAATAGTTAACGCCAGCTTCGCTCAAGGCATCTAGTAAATAACCTTCTACCCATGCATGGTCAGCATCAGCATAGGAAATAAACAGATCCCATTTTTGTGCTTGCGTCATATATCTGTTTTTATAAAAACACTCTTAAAAATCATATTGAGTATTCAAGCAAAACACAAGTTTTAATTTGCTGATGTTGCATGTCGTTACACCTAACCAGCGAACCGAAAAATCAAAATCAGCCATTTCTATTTGAGGGTAGCTGCTGTAGTTGGTAGACTAGTCGCTCCATATTAGTTTCAAACTCATCATCATCAGTCATATCTAATAAAAAGAGAATACGTAAACCCAATCTTGGTGTACATTCTTCACGCATAATTGGAATTAAACGGTACTTGCTTTCTTCTAGCCCAAGATGTTGAGCCAGCAAGTTTTCAAACTCAGAGTAGCCGCTTTCTATATACCCAGGCGAAAGAACTATAACTGTATACTTACTCTTTTGAATAGCACGTTCGATACTGGTGATTAAGGGAACACCCAATGGAAAACGAAAATCAACACAGACCCTTATCCCTTGTGATTCCAAGTAGGGTAACAGTGTCTTGCGAACCCAAGTTTTATCTCCTTCTTTAGCACGATAACTGATAAATACATCGTATTCGTAAGTATCAGTAACTGATATTGGCGGCAGAAGTTTTGGTGCTTTGCCTCCCAAGTAAAGGGCAACAGGAAAATTCTCTTCAATTTCAGCCTTCAAGATGGGATGTTGATTTGCCCAATCACTAGTTACTTTGGGTTGTAAGTAACTAAAAATATCAAGGATACGGATCACACCACCAGAACCAATAGCTCCCCCTCGGAACCCATCTAGTAAGTGTTGAGTGAAGAGACTATTAGCAGCATTAGGTAGTACGTAAGATTGTTCAGTACTACGTGAAGAAGCTAGGATGACTCTACCTCGGCCTTGTTTGAGAACATCATAATAGCTTTCTGGTAAACCAGTTTTTACTGTAGGTGCATTGGCATCCTTCGGTTGACCAATACCGCCAGAATGACAACAATCAAAGATGACTACAATTTTTTGGGCAGGGATAGCACGTAACGCCTCCGTAAATTCAGTACCAGAAATTGCCGTTTGCGCTAATGATGCCTCAGATGTACAGTCTGTATCCACAGGTAACAGGTACTGACCAGCATGGAGACCAAACTCCACTTGTCCACCATGACTCGAAATATAAATAAAGACGGTAGAGTTTTGCTGACTATGTTGGGCTATAAACGCTAATGCCTGACGTAAAGCTACCTGGGTTGCCTGAGTGTCTAATAGTAACTGCACTTTTTCAGGTTGATAGCCAGAGCATTGTGGACTAATCAACAGATTATAAATGTCCTGTGCATCCTTCAGGACAATCTCAGGAAGTTTATTAATTTTCTGATAGTTGGCAATGCCAACGACTAAACCATAAGCATTCTCCATTGAAACCATAAGACAATTAGCAATTCCTTCAATCAGGTTTAGTTCAAACTGTATCTAACTTTTACCACCTACAAAAGGCTTTCAAAGCTTACTTTACAATCTGCAATCATGATATTGACGTTTGTAACAGAAAAATAAAATTGCGCTTTTGTATTGAAAACGGTACAAGAGGTGTTTCTTAGCCTGGCACTTGTGAAGTACAAAAACAAATGTAGAGCGGTGATTTATGATTACAAGATGTGTAGCGCGAAGCAAATTAGTCCAAAAGTACTAATTTGCTAACTGTGAACAAGCGGTTGATAATTAGATATACGATGTTTAACGACAAGCCGCTCTGTATCTACGCATCCTCTGGAAATGTACTTTTTCAGCAACTTACCTACAATTGAAATACCTTGCTCAATCTCCTCTGCCGAGAGACAGAAAGTTAAACGCATCGCTGGATAACCTTGCTTATCGGGGAAAAACGCCGAACCGCAGGCCAAGTAAACATTTTGTGCAAAGGCTTCCTTACGAATTGTCTCAATCGGAAAATCATCTGGTAACTGTACCCAGAGAAATAATCCACCCGTGGGAACTGTCCACCGGATTTCTTCAGGAAAATAACGCTCCAAAGCTTGCAGCGTTATATTACGACTTTGCAGATTATCAGTGCGAAGTCGGCTGAGGTGACGGCGGTAATGCCCTGAGGCGAGATATTCACTAACTATTGTTTGCGAAATACTGGATGTATGCAAGTCGTGGAGCAACTTCCGCTCAATAATTGCCTGATAATGCTTTCCTGTAACAACCATATAGCCAACTCTTAACCCAGGCATTAAAGTTTTAGAAAAGGTGCTTAAATAAGTAACCAAATCATTTTTATCTAAAGCCTTAATTGGTGCTGGCACTACATCAAAATTTATGCCTTCATAAGCATTATCTTCCAAAATGGGACACTCATATTTTTCAGCTAATGCTAGTAATTGTTGACGATGATTTTGTGTCGTCGTCAATCCAGTAGGGTTGTGAAAAGTACTAATCGTATAAATTAATTTCGGACGGTGGCTGTGGAGATATTGCTCTAATAAATCTAAATTCATTCCCTCCGTAGTCATGGGAATACCAATAATCTTAGCTCCTAAGTTTTCTAAAATAGAAATTGCACCATAATAAGTGGGTGCTTCCACAATCACCCAATCACCAGGTTGGACATAATAATTCATCGCTAATGACAACCCTTGCTGAGAGCCATTAGTAATAATTAAATCTTCTGGAAAAACCTCTAATCCTTGATGTACTAGCATCTGAGCAATTTGTCTGCACAGAGTTAGTTGTCCTTGAGGCATCTCATGAGGAAAGAAAATATCAGCATCATCTTGTCTGAGCGCTCGTCGAGCAATGAGATTAATATCTTTTGGTGGACGAGGATAACCGTAGCCAAAATTAATCATTCCTGGCTGTGTTTGTGCCTGCACCAGTGGAGTATACATATCATAAAAAGAACACTTTCCTGGTTTTGTAATTATGACATTTTGGGCTGGAGCAAATTTAGATTCTAAGTTGGCACTCTTGAGAAAAATGCTGCTGACAAAATATCCTGAACCTTGACGAGCAGAAACAATCCCATTTGCTTCTAAAAGGTTATATGCTTCAATAACCGTAAGTTTATTAACTTGCAAACTTTCTGCCAGAGAGCGGATAGAAGGGAGGCGATCGCCACTTTTGAGTGCGCCAGATTTAATCAGACAACTGATGCGATCGCGGATTTGTAAATAAATCGGTTTTGGTGACTGCCGTTCTAATAAAATGTTCATTTTGGTGCACTCGTCAATGACTAAATAATCATCAATACTGGCAATATAAACTATTTTTACCAACTTTACCTAGTACAGTTGCGAGATTTTTTACTATACCAGTTGGAATGCTGCTTAACTGTAGTAGATAAAATCTGCCAAAACTGTACCTTCTCAGTTGAAAATTATTACGTGAAAGTAAAAGTAATGGTTCACTGTTTATCAGGTGCTTTCACTATGAATAAATTTAATTTCTTGTTAAGTTTACGAAAATATTGGCAACATTTTATCATCTGGATGGCTAGTGGTTCTGACCTCCAAGTGTGGCAGGAATCAGATCGGCGTGGTAACATTTATTCTTGGCACGCCTACGATCCAATGACAGGGCGCTCTGCTTGTTTTGGCTCGGAAGAAGAAATGCGAATTTGGATTGACAAATGTTACTACAGATAAAAAATCTACCTTTTATAAACGTCTAAAACCCTTATGTAATAGTAATTTAGGACTTACGCATTAGTTATGGAATAACGAACCGCAGAGGCGCAGAGGACACGGAGAAATGAGAGTTTGAGAGATATTTTACGTAAGTCCTATAATTACGAATTACAAATTATCCATATCCGCCTCCTCCAGGAGTTTCTATCACAAAAACATCCCCAGTCTTCATATGTACTGTTGCTGTGCTGTCTAAATTCTCTTCAATTCCATTCTGACGTTGTATCCAGTTGCGTCCGACAATTCCGGCTTCCCCACCATTTAATCCAAAAGGAGGGATAACCCGATGTCCAGAGAGAATATTAGCTGTCATCTGTTCTAAAAAACGGATGCGGCGGACAACTCCATTACCACCGGAATATTTTCCTTTACCACCGCTATCAGGACGAAGACTAAAGCTTTCTAAAAGTACAGGATAACGGGTTTCTAAGACTTCTGGATCGGTCAAGCGGGAGTTAGTCATGTGAGAATGAACACCATCAGTTCCATCAAAATCAATTCCTGCCCCAGAGCCGCCGCAAATGGTTTCATAATATTGATATTGCTCATTCCCAAAAGTAAAATTATTCATCGTTCCTTGAGAAGCAGCCATGACACCTAAAGCGCCATATAAAGCATCGACAATGGTTTGAGAAGTTTCTACATTACCCGCCACTACTGCTGCTGGATAAGTTGGATTCAGCATACAGCCACTCGGTATGATAATTTCTAGAGGGTTAAGACACCCGGCATTCAGAGGAATATTATCATCAACCAAAGTCCGAAAGACATATAAAACTGCGGCTTGAGTTACAGCTTTAGGAGCATTTAAATTACTATTTAGTTGTCCAGAAGTGCCAGTAAAATCAATGGTAGCACTACGACTTTCTGGATGAATAGTCACTTTAACTTTAATTATTGCCCCATTATCCATTTCATAAAGAAATGAGCCATCTTTGAGAAGATTGATAGCTTTTCTCACTGACTCCTCAGCATTGGCTTGCACAAAGTTCATGTAAGCTTGAACAGTCTCAACACTATATTTGGAAACCATTTTAATAAGTTCTTGTACTCCCCGTTCATTTGCGGCAATTTGTGCCTTAAAATCAGCGATATTTTGATCAGGGTTACGGGCAGGATAAGTATGATTTGAAAGATGCTGTCTAACTGTGGTTTCTTGGAAATTTCCCTCTTCAACCAAGATAAAATTATCAAAAAGAATTCCTTCTTCTTCTAGTGTGGTACTGTGGGGAGGCATTGAACCGGGGGTAATTCCACCGATATCTGCTTGGTGTCCGCGAGAAGCGACAAAAAAGAGGGGCATGGGGCATTGGGCATTTGGCATTGGGGATGGATTATTTTCCCTAATTTCCAAAAATACAGGAGTAATTGCAGTGACATCAGGAAGGTGAGTTCCGCCGTTATAGGGGTTATTAGAGAGATAGACATTTCCTGGTTTTAGGGTGTCGCCTTTATCGTTAATTAAACTGCGAACACTTTCACTCATCGAACCTAAATGTACAGGAATATGAGGAGCATTAGCGACTAATAATCCCGATGAGTCAAAAATAGCACAGGAGAAATCTAGTCTCTCTTTGATATTTACAGATGTTGCTGTGTTTTGTAACACAATTCCCATTTGTTCGGCGATAAATTGATAGAGATTTTTGAAGATTTCTAAGCAGATGGGATCGGGTTGAGATATTATGTACATTTTTTCTTATTTGTTTAACTTTGATAAATATTAGAAAGCAGAAGGGTTGAATATTTTAGGACTTACGCAAAACTACACGCGGTAGGGGCAATTCATGAATTGCCCCTACCGGAAACTTTGGTTACAAAAACGAACCTCCCTTGGCCGTTGGGGAGCTCCAAAAGAAATTGCTGGTGCTGTCGTTTTCTTTGCTTCTCCATCTGCATCATATATATCACTGGTCAAATTTTAGCGGTTAAGGGTGGATACCTCGCCCATTTTTAACATCTATGCCAATTCTGCTTTTTAGCGTTAATACTTTTAGAGAGATTTTATCTCTAGCCTGTTGATAGACGCTGTAAAATTAGATGATTACGTTCAGTTAATCTAGCGTTCCAGTTAGGTTCAACTACAATTGTGCTAATTTTTTCAACAACGATCGCAGGGCCATTAATAATATCTTCTGGCTCTAAATATTCTCGTCGATAAACAGGCGTATTATACCATCTATCAGCAGTAAACATCCTTACTATCTCAACAGATGCAGGAGCTTCATTTAAAGGGCGAGTACGAATAATTAAAGGTTCTTCTGGAGTCTCCATTTTCTGAATTACCTCTACTGAGACTGATTCCACAATTAAAGTTTTCTCTAATTGTATGAAACCATAACGATATTGATGTTCAACCTCAAATTTTTGTCGCATCAGTAGCACATCATCGACAAAGCTAATGGTTAAAGTAGAGTTAGTTCCTTCATATTTTAAGTTGACTTTTTGGACTATTTCTGGTGTGATATTATCTTCATTTATTTCAGCTTTAGCTTGAGTCTCTAAATATTCCATTAACTGGTGTAATTTAGGGATTAATGCTTGGGTTAAAGGCTGTTCTACTCCTCCTTCTCTAATTGCCCGGACATCAGCTAATCCCATTCCATAAGCGGAAAGAACACCAGCATAAGGGTGAAGGAATATCTTTTTCATTCCCAAGGTATTGGCAATTAAACAAGCAACTTGTCCGCCTGCGCCGCCAAAACAACAAAGCACATATTGGCTGACATCATAACCCCGTTGCAGACTGATTTTTTTAATTGCGTTTGCCATATTTTCCACTGCGATCGCAATAAATCCAGCCGCTACCTGTTCGGGAGTACAATCATTGAATGTCACGGCTTGAATATCTTGGGCTAATTGGGTAAATTGCTGAATGACTGTATCTTTATCTAAAGGTAAATTGCCATCAATTCCAAAAACCGATGGAAAATATTGCGGGTGAATTTTACCTAACATCACATTGGCATCAGTAACCGCTAATGGCCCGCCACGGCGATAACAAGCAGGCCCAGGATTTGAACCAGCAGATTGAGGGCCGACACGATAACTAGAACCATCAAAAAAGAGAATTGAACCGCCTCCAGCTGCAATGGTATTAATTGCTAATACGGGAACTCGCATCCGCGCCCCAGCAATTTCTGAATCTAGTTGTCGTTCATACTCTTCTTTAAAGTGAGCAACATCTGTACTTGTCCCTCCCATATCAAAGGTAATAACTGAGTCAAAACCTGCTCTTTTACTAGTTTGAACTGCGCCGACAATACCACCAGCCGGGCCACTTAAAATACTATCTTTGCCTTGAAATTGTTCGGCTGCAACTAAACCCCCGTCAGATTTCATAAACATTAATTTTACTCCAGGTAACTGACTCGCTATCTGGTTGACATAGCGACGGAGAATAGGTGTTAAATAAGCATCGACTACTGTTGTATCTCCTCGGCTAACTAATTTCATTAACGGACTAACTTGATGAGATACAGATATTTGTTGAAAGCCAATTTTTTGCGCGATTTTGGCTATTTGTTGTTCGTGATTTGGGTAGCGATCGCTGTGCATAAAAACAATAGCACAACTCCGAATTCCTGTGTTGTACACTTCTTCTAAGTCATTCCTGGCTTGTTGAATATTTACAGGTATTAATTCATTGCCATGAGCATCATAACGTTCGTCAATCTCAACTACCTGTTCATAAAGCATGGTTGGTAAAACTATATGACGAGCAAAGATGTTAGGACGATTTTGATAGCCAATTCGCAGCGCATCTTTAAACCCTTTGGTGATGAGAAGAACGACGCGATCGCCTTTCCTTTCTAACAGTGCATTTGTTGCTACTGTTGTCCCCATTTTTACTACTTCTATCGCTTCAGTAGGAATGGGTTGATTGCTGGAAATATCTATAATATCCCGTATACCTTGAATGGCTGCATCTTGATATTGTTCGGGATTTTCTGAAAGTAGTTTGTAGACTATAATCCATTGCCTTTGAGGTAGAGTCACAATTAAAAAACGTTCAGTATATTTTGATAGTCTATCTATAATTGCCTGATTATCAGTAACGGCAACAATATCTGTGAATGTACCACCGCGATCGGCAAAAACTTTTAACATGATTCTGTTTCTTCAACGCTATACAGGTAGGATAACAATGGTATCGAGAGTATTTATCCTTCAGGTGTGGAATATTTTTCTACAAGCGTGGAATTTTATATATACTCAATATCATCATTTCAGTTAGAAACATAAATCTTATATTGTCCATTGCCATTTATGCTGTTGTGCATTCCATTTTACGGCGACTATTTCTGTTGGGGGATTGATGCGATCGCCATTTTTTTCAAATTGGATAATTCCTGTAACTCCTTTCACTTGTTTTTTGCATTCTTTGAAATATTTATTCATGTGTATCAGTAAAGATTGACTATCGGAAATATAAAATTGTTCTAAAATTCGGAATATTATTAACACTGAATCGAAAGCTGTTGCACTACGCCATGTTAGTTTTCCTTCTCCCCATAATTGCTCTCCTAGTTGACAAAATCTTTGTCCTAGCTGATTTTCGCTATTGCAACCATTTGTTTTACTTTGCCAATGCCAAGGAACACAGGCTATAATTTGACACTCGTTTTGATTCACCAAATTATACTGGCTTTGCTCATGAATCCAATGTAAAACATTCTCATGATAAAAAGTAGCTGAACCAGCTATCAGACAGTCATTGATTTTTAATCTACTAATTAATCCAGCATTATCGAGGGAATTAGGTTCAATTCCTCCATCAGGAATTATGATAATAATATCAACGCCATTCTGTTTAATATCTTCTAGATAAGCTTGAATGTGATAATAGTTTTCGCTGATATAACTACATTCTTTGAGAAAAATAAGCTGTTCACTATATTGCTCTAGATATTTCTTGATAGTATTTTTGTATGAAGTGCTATAACTACTATTTTTATTATAGATAATAGCTACTTTTTGATTATTTTTACCTGACAATCTTTCTGTTAAGTGATGAGCTAATTGTGTAGCATTTATGCTATCTTGAGTAGTCAGTCTAAAAAAGGATAAGCTTTCACCCCCAGATAAATGAGAAAGTTCATTAGAGGTACTACTAGAGTTGACTAAAATTAGTCCATTTTGAGAATATAACTGTAGTGCTTTTTTAGTCATTTCACTTGAATAGTGACCAATAATAGAAATCAGGTTTAATTGTGGCGCTAAATTGGCTAAATTCTCTGCTGTTTGGCTATATGGTGCATAGAGATTATTAGGATCGTTGACAATTAGAATCCTTAAGGCTATCCGACTATCAGTATTATTTAGAGTAAAAAGTTTGTCAGGTTTGATTTCATCTAAACTTATCTCTTTCTCTAGTGAAATTCTCTCAAAGCTTTGAAGATTTATTTGAAGTTGAATTTGAGCAATCCCACGTAAAATCTCAGATGCGACATGACCTTGATTATGATAAAATGGCACAACTACAGCTAAAGTATAAATATTAATATTTTTGTTTTTAAAAAGAGATTGTTTGTATTCAATTAAACAGTTATTAATATAAATTAAAACTTCTGGATTACCTATGCCATATATTTCTTTTTCTTTTTTCCAAGCCCAAATAAAGCACTTTAATGCTTGGTAGTAAAGTCCTTGTTGATAAAATTTATTAGCTTGAATTTGTAACTCAACAATATCTTGATTTGGGGGATAAAGAAAAATTTGTCTACCAAAACTACCTTGAAAGTTATCATTGTTTAATTGGGGAGCAGTCTGCAATTTATATCCGTTATTGGGATGAAGTAACAAATTAATAAGCTTAACCCACTTTCCAGCTATCTGCTCTTGGTCAATTTGCATCAATTCTGCTATTCTTGGATAAATATTATTACTCAGTCTGTCTCTAATTTGCTGATCGGATAAATTGAATATTTGAGCTATATGTTGTCGAGAATGTCCCAATAGAGATTGGCAAATTATTTCCTTGTCAAGTTCACTAATCTGCCTTCTATTTGAAGTTGTCTCTAATTTCTGAAAGAAAAGGTCAATATTAATATTTAGCTGTTCTATAACCTGTTGGCAGTTTGGACACGGCATAATTATCTATCATCCTTTTTCCAAAATGATAGTATAACTCCTAACTTTTACGATTCGATAGGTGTCGAACTAATTTCTATTCATGTTGATAATTAAATAGCTTGCTTCTTTAGCGGAATTACAACTATAAATTCTGTACCCTCTCCAGGAGTAGAAATACATTGTAATTTTCCCTGATGTTTTTGGGTAATAATCTGGTAACTAATAGATAAACCTAATCCCGTACCTTTGCCAACTGGTTTAGTAGTAAAGAATGTTTCAAATAACTGTTTTTGGATATTTTCTGGAATGCCTGTACCATTATCAACAATCCGAATAACTACCTGATTTTCACTAGTAATTTCAGTATAAATATGAATTTTGGGAGGAGATAGTGCTGCTTTTTTTGCTCCCCATGCACCATTTTCAACTGCCTCTTCTAAAGCATCGATCGCATTTGCTAGAAGATTCATAAATACCTGATTCAGTTGTCCAGCATAACATTCTACTAATGGCAAATCGCCGTATTTTTTGATGACTTCAATTGTTAGAGAGTTAGATTTTGCCTTTAAGCGATGTTCCAGAATCATTAATGTATTATCTATACCCTCATGGATATTCACAGCTTTCATCTCTGTCTCATCTAACCGGGAAAAGTTTCGCAGAGATAAAACAATTTCTGTGATTCTTTCGACACCGACTGTCATAGAAGTTAGCAAGTTGGGCAAGTCTGCTATCAGGAAATTTAAGTCGATCGCTTCTATTTGTTCTTTAATTTCAGTTACTGGCTTAGGATAGTTTTTCTGGTATAATTCCAGTAGTTTGAGTAAATCTTCGATATATTGATTGGCATAAGTGATATTGCCATAAATAAAGTTGACTGGGTTGTTGATTTCGTGCGCTACACCTGCTACCAACTGCCCTAAACTGGACATTTTTTCACTATGCACGAGTTGAGATGCTAACTCCTTTGCCTCTTGGCGCAGTTGTGCTTCTGAGTATCGCAATATCTGTTCTGCTTGTTTGCGCTGGGTAATATCGTGGAGAATGACTACATACTCTTGAAAATCCTGATGGGGCCTGTCTGAGATCGAAACTTCTAGGATTTTGTTTTTGCCATTGCGGAGTAAGGTTTGTTCGCTACGCTTTGTCCACTCGTCTGGATAGGAGACTAATGCAGTTAGCCATTTGTTGAGGTGATTTCCCCGTAACTCGGATGGGTTAACGCTAAAGAAAAATTCAGTGGCTGGATTCGCCTGCTGAATAATGCCTCGATCATCCACAACTAAAATACCATCTTGGGCAACAGTAAATAGGTGTTCGGCAGCTTCACGGGCTTCTGCGATCGCCACCACTTGCGGTAAACTTGTCCAACAAGCGATCGCTACTCCTACAAATGCTACCGTCATCAGTAGCGCCACAAATAGGTTTTCACCCGCCGCACTTGCCGCTTTATTAAGTTTGACACCAAATAACCAGCCAACTGTCACTGCGCTGCATAGTAAAAAAATCAGGATGCTCACCTGGAGAACTACTGAGTCCTTGATAATTACCACAGGGCGCGATTTATATCGCCGCATCCACCAACTGGGGTGGAAGGGAGGGAAGTTTACCCGGCGAATCACCGCATCTATTCCCATAACGCCAATGGGAAATAATAGCCCAATTAGCAAGTTGAGCCAACCCCAGGCAAATCCGCCCACCACTAGCACCACAACTTCTAACAGCAAAATGGCCAAAGATATGGGAGGGAACAAAACTTCCGGGCGATCGCGCCGCAGCCAAAGCCCCAAATGCAATAACATAAAGGAGACAAACCAGCCGACATTGCCAACGGCTACGATTCGCTCGACATCTCCCCAAATTAAATAGATTAGGCACAATACCAATGTTAAGGTCAGTGCTGGCACAAATACACCCCGACGTGACACAACAGAAAATACAGGTGAAATGTGTTTGTCTAAAGCCAACTGATACAAAATCCGAGGACAATTAGAAACCACTGTTGCCGAACCTAAAAGACAAGCAGCCACCAGCAAAAAAGAAACACTTATAGGTGCTGATTTTCCCCAAAAAGGTTGGGAAGCCGCCACAAGATTCAGAAAAGCATTGTCTGCGAGGCTAGAATCGGTTGCTAACCGCATCATTACCCAAGATCCCCCTAAAAAGATGGGTGGCATCATCCAAGCCGCAACATCTAAAAAGCGCAGCGTTTGCGAGGGTTGACGGCTATCGGCGACAAAAGAAGAAGCCGTTTCGCAACTGTAGGTAGCATAAGTGACAAAAAAGAACCACTTGGCCCAATCGACAAAGCTCAAAGATGACCAATTGGTAGGAAAAAATCCCGGACTAACATTAGAGAACGCTAACCAGCCCAAACCCTGTATACAGAAGGTCATTAGTAGCCCAAAGGCTGGAATTACAAAAAATAGATGTAAAATACTTAGGGCGCGAGTCCCACTAAACGCCACTATAAACGGCAACAGTGTAAAGCCAATATTCAGTAATATTTCTGGACAGGCAATACCCAGTGCCTCCAAATTCACCTTAATTAAATCTTTGAGAACGATGGTATTAACTGACAGGTAGGAAACCCAGTTGAGGAGGTATCCAATAGCGGCATAACAAGCTATTCCTGGGTAGTTTTGCAGCAGCTTAGTAGCATAATTAGGCGTTCCTCCAGCCACGTTAACAAAATGTATACCCAAACGTTTTACCTGGTAGTTGAGCAGCATTCCGAAAATCACCGCAGGTATCCAGACAAAAATAGCTTGGGAACCGAGAGCAGCATGAATTGCCGGAACCAATGCTGTCCAGGAAATATGAGCCGTTAAACCGAAGCCCCAACTTTCAACAGCACTCAGGCTTCTAGTCAAGCGAGGGTAAGAAGACTGGCCCAAAGTAAGATCAGCAGGATGGGACATGATTGGCAGTGCTGGATGGGATACTGTAATTAAGCTTATTAGCTAGAGTTCCCATCTTCTAAGTGTTCTGAACAGAGACTTTTTGCTCGGAATCAAAACATATTTACAACATCAGCATTTTTTGACGGTACAGCTTCAGTAACCTATAGACATCTCCAGAAAAGATTTTGTTACCTTAAATTTACATAAAAATATCACGGAAATTAAGCCTCTCTCCGCTTGCCTAACGGCAGGCTAACGCCAACGGGGAGAGGTCTTAATTGATTTCTGGAGATGTCTTATCTTTACTCCCACTCCATACTTTCAGGAAGCTTCTTATTAAGAAAGCGATCCATGCAGCGCTCCGCTAAAGCCGCGATGGTTAGTGATGGGTTAGTGCAGGCAGTCGAACCAGGAATCAAAGAACCATCAACAACAAATAAGTTAGAATAGCCGTGGACTTTACCGTAAGTGTTGCATACAGCACCTATCGTTGCACCACCAAGAGGATGCGCTGTAGCACTAAAGTCAAGTGGAGCGCCAAAAGTAGTACCATTAGCTTGATTTAGCCGTTGGTAAGTATACTGATTAGCTTGAGTAATTTTTTGATTGTTGGCTGAGTCTTTCGGCCAGAACAGATTAGCTGATTGCGTAGAAGTATTGTAAGTCAGATAGCCCTCTGGCTTGACGATCGCAAGGCTCAGAGGAGCTAACACCCCTTGGGGAACTATGGGAAAAGGAAGTTGCTCGATAACTAATGGAGCGATGGGATTGTCAAAGTCTTCAATTACTACCGATGCTGGCCCGCCCAGTGTGGCATTAGTTTGACCAGAGGTGACAATCGCACTTATTCCATCACCGTTAGTTCCCCACAATTTTCCGACTTGATTGTTCAAGCGGCGCAATGTCCCATTCTGCTTGGCACGCAAAAGCAATTCAGTAGTGCCAATGGAACCGGCTGCTAAAAATAGATAGCGACAGATAAAGGATTTTTTGGACAGTACAACTCCGCGCTCATCGATTTGATTGCAGGTAACTCGGTAACGCCCAGCATGGTATTCTTCGATTGTGTTTACTACATGTAAGGGTCGGATTTCCACCTTTTTAGTAGCTTCTGCCATGCTGAGATAATTTCGATCTAAACTATTTTTTGCACCACTATTAAGCCCATAGTAAACTTGACCTGCGATCGCTGAAGGAACCTTCTTACCCGCAATTTCTTGGCGAACGATATCCCAATCAACAGCGACATCAAGCTTCCTAGCTCTTAAACCAGCTTTGGCTGCTTGCTCTAATAAAATGCAGCTTGCCAAATAGTAGTCAGTCTGTAAAATATCATCCGGTATAGGAGATGGTTTGATGATGGAACGCACTCTTGGATAGTAAACTTTATCCAGTTCCTCATATTTGATACTGCGTGGAAAAACCTGATAAAAAAGTTCTTTAGTTGGCTGATAACTGACAGCATTGTAGACTAGCGAACCGCCTCCTACCCCCGCCCCACGATAAGCAATAATACCATCGCCTACCTTAACATCAAGAACACCAGTATAAATATCAATCGGAACTTTGTTGAATATAACTGTAGTCGGACTTAACCAAGTAGACCGACCATCTGGGTTTTGATATGTGGAGAAAGTATTACCTGCATTGGTTATTGGCCATCGTCGTCCTCGCTCCAATACTATGGTTTGAATTCCAGCTTCACCAAGGCGTAATGCTGCAACTGCTCCACCAAAACCGCTACCAATCACCAGCGCTTCTACACATTCTTCACCACGATAGGTAGCAGAAGCAATGTTAGGCACAGCTATGCTTGCAGTTGCTGCCAGTGTTGCCTGAATAAATTGACGACGTTTAATTACGCCTGACATAATTGATTTCCTGTACGAGTTGATTATGCACTGACACGTTGACATACCAGTTGAAATAACTAGCTGCGATTGATGTCTTCAAGGAATTACAGAAGTAACTTAAAAATCTCGACCACCTGGTTATGGCAACTTCTGTTACACTCGTTGCACAATCCCAAAAATATCAGTATCAAAAATAGTTGATCTGCCAAATTGCCAAAAACTTGTTTTGTCTATTTCAAAACTTCCAGATAAAAATATCCAATTACTGATTGCGGGGTAGTTGTCTCACCCGCCTGTAACACTTCACGGTATTCTTGATCAAGCGTCAGCGAACTTTAAAAAAGCATGGGTGGCAAATTAATTGTATTTGAAGGGGTGGAAGGCTGCGGCAAAACCAGCCAAATGCAGCTTTGTTGTCAGTGGTTAGAAAGTCTGGGTGTTTCTCTGGTGGTAACTCGTGAACCAGGGGGAACGGAGTTAGGCTTACATCTTCGCCGCTTGCTACTAGAGAAGGCAGAGGATAAGCCAGTTGCTGAAGTGACAGAACTTTTATTGTATGCTGCTGACCGATCGCAACACGTTGAACAAGAACTCAAACCAAATCTCGCAGCAGGAAAATATATTTTATGCGATCGCTATACTGACTCTACCATTGCCTACCAAGGATATGGTCGTGGTTTGAACATGAGTTTAATCCATCAGCTTAACTATATTGCCACTGCTGGTTTAGAGAGTGACTTAACTATTTGGTTAGATGTCGATGTCGAAGTCGGACTAGCCCGCAAACGGGGAGATGGAATCGGATTAGACCGCATTGAACAAGAAACGATCGCTTTTCATCAGCGCGTTCAGCAAGGATACGCAGAGTTAGCAGCATCCCATCCCTCAAGAATTATGCGGGTAGATGGCAGCTTGAGTAAAGAAGCTGTAAAACGTGCAATTCAAGAAATTTTGCGCGTACACCTGCACTTACCGAGTTAGGACAAAAATAAACCTATTTTTATAAAAGTTCCTGCACTAAACTCCAACAACTTTTCACTACTTCCCTTTTTTCTCATCTAGTGCTTTCTGAATAGCTTCTCTACAGAATTCAGGAGGGTCGTCTTGTTGCTGCACTTTCTCTTTCATTGTCTTAGAGGATGAATGAACTAGTCATCTTGTCGGTATAAAAAGTTTTAGATCCCCCTAAATCCACGCCACGTGCTTCAAGTCGGCAGAGCCGCCCAACGCAGTGGCTCCCCTTAAAAAGGGGGACTTTGACTCCGGTTCCCCCCTTTTTAAGGGGGGATAGGGGGGATCTAAAAGTGCCTAAAATCACAGTGAAATACTTGTTCATTCAACCTCTTAGTGATGTGTAAATTTAATCTTTCGGTTAATGGTTCTTCTCTGTCTGTAGCGAACGGTTTTAGATTCTCTGGCTTGCCCTTGTTCTTGGTCATTTGTATAGAAATATAAATAATAATCGGCACTTACCCAAAGTATGAATGATACGATATTCGGGGAACTAATGGCGATCGCAGCTACTGCCAACACGATCAATCGCCTCGCCAACGGCTATCAAATTCCGGTATACGAGAGATTAAAGACGTAGGAGTGTAGCCTTATCCATCCCTACTTCAGATCGGGTTCAGCAGGATTATTAACTATGCCAAAGATTCAGATAAACGGGATTGATTTGTTTTACGACATTAAGGGAACAGGTGAGCCTTTGCTATTAATAGCTGGCTTCCTTTGCGATCATGCCTATTGGTCACTGCTCATGCCATCGCTGGTTTCGCAATATCAAGTGATTCGCTTAGACAACCGAGGTATGGGGCGAAGTTCTGCTCCCGAAACCCCCTATAGTCTGAAACAGATGGCTAATGACGTTGCAGCATTGCTCGATTATCTTGCGATCGAGAAGGTACATCTAGCAGGTCATTCAATGGGTGGTCAAATAGCGCAAGAGTTAGTATTAGCACATCCCGAAAAAGTAAAAAGTCTGATGCTACTTTCATCGTTGGCTAAGGGTGATGGATTATTTAACAGCATCATTGAGACTTGGGGCGATCTCTGCGCTAATGTAGACTTAAAACTTTACGAAAAAGTCCTCTTACCCTGGATATTTACAGATACCTTCTACTCGATTCCTGGAATGATTGAAGGTCTAATCGAATTTGCAATCAGATATCCTTTCCCACCAGCAACTCATTCACTCCATCATCACAGCCGAGCCATTCTTGACTTTGACACAACAGACCGCCTTCAACAAATTCATTGTCCTACCCTAGTTCTAGTTGGGAAACAAGACATTCTTACCCCGCTAAAGTTTTCTCAGCAACTTGTCCAAGGCATTTCTAACGCTGAACTAGTAGTCCTCGACTGTGGTGGTCATGGCTTCTTAGTTGAGTCGCCGGATATGGTGATTTCAGCCATGCTTAACTTCCTACGAAAATTGAAGCCAGCTTACATTATGTAATTAATAAAACTGGTTTTATAGACATATTTATTGGTATGGCTACAGACTATAGGAATCATATTTGATTATTGAAAAAATACAAGTATCTGTAGGGTGTGTTAGACGGAACAACGCACCATAAGCTGGCGGGCTACGCTAATGCTCAAGTCGGGAAACCCGCCCACGCGACTAGCTCCCCTACGTGGATTTCAAAAATCAAATACTAGTTCTATATAACTCTATAGCCACTTTAAGTAAGTGGGTCAAATTAAATATAAAACCTCACCCTGCCTCCGGCTTCCCTCTCCTTACTAAGGCTATGGTGTACACACAAGTTATCGAATCACTACCAGTTCTTGAATTACCCCACCCTAACCCTCCCCTTAGAAAGGCTACGGTGTACACACATCTTTGTACAAACCCAAAATCGTTGGAGATCCCCCTAAATCCACGCCACATGCTCCACTTGGGGAAACCCCAAGACCGCAGTGGCTCCCCTTAAAAAGGGGGACTTTAAGAGACTTTTGCCCCCCAATTTATCGGGGGGTTGGGGGGATCAAAAGCCTATGAGGCCACTCTCAAAGACTTGTGTGTACACCGTAGCCTTAGAAAGGTGAGGAAAAGAAATTCTCTTGTTTCCCACCTTTCCAAGGGGGGATTAAGGGGGGTAATTAGAACCGTAGCCTTACTAAGGAAAGGGATTGAGGGTGAGGTTTGAGCTTATATTTAATTAAGCCTACCTACTTATTTATCCTTTATTAAATTAGAAAATAGCTTCTGCCAATCGATAGAGCTAACAGTATTGTCTGCCTGTTTTACCTCAAAGGTAACATTAGAAGCTTTCGCTAATTTTAATGCTTGCACACAAAGTTCTGCCACATCCTCACGGCTGATTTTGCCCTTAATATTATCACCTTGCTCAAATATTAATTCCTTACCTCCTGATTCTTCAGTTAAAGCACAAGGTCTAATAATCGTATAAGGAATTTTGCTTTCTCTTAAACTATCTTCTCCCTTCAACTTCCAAGTTAAAATTCCTCCCAATTGGTCATTTAATTTCACTGCTGGCGGTTCTTCATCTAAATTAATCCCAGGGCGGCCGGGACGAGTCACGCCTGCTGAACTGACTAGGATAAATTGTGGTAAAGTTGTCCCGCCATAAGCTTTAATTGATTCCAACTCCAAAGTAAAACCACCAGGAGAAAATTTGGGATTTAAAGCACCATCGTGTTCAAATTTGCTCAACATCAGTTGGAATGAACAAATTCTATTATCCTCAAGTGGCGGTGCATCTTTGACAGTTTTTGCCCGAAAGACGGGAATCAAATCTGCAAAGGGAATATCAACATCTATCCAGGTACTAGCTACAGTATCGAAAGAATAGCTATACCCAATGCCATCCCATTTTGCCTCTGTCCGTAAGAATATTTTATAACGTTGACCGTCACCTTTGACGCGCAATTTTACACCTTTGCAACCGGATAAGTTGAAGGGTGGATCAAAATTCTTGGTTCTGATAGAAGCAAATCCACCAGAGTTAGCCGTGGAGACATTACCAGCAAACAAAGCTGCATTTTCTACTAATTGAATATTACTAGCACTCACCCCACCCATAACGACATCATCCAGCGCCCCCCAGTAATCCTTTAATTCTGCTGATGGCTTGGTGAAATCAAATATTACTTTTTCATTTGCTTGAGGTAGATATTTTGCAGCTGCTTGAACTAAGTTTTTGACACCTTGATATTCAACATTTTCTGGAGTGTCGCCAACAATTTCTGGATGGTAAAATTTAACACCTTGATAATATTTTGCTCTATCTGCTGTGTCTCCCTCAACTGGTTGTACGCGCACTGCTGTGCAACAAACTACAGCTTGGATATCAGCCATAACTACAGAAGTTAAGGTTTCTGGTTGAGTGATGTCCGCAACTGCTAAGTCTATATTGTTACCAATAATTGACCGCGCTTTGTCAATATCTCGAACTAGGGCGCGAACTTTATAACCTTGTTGGAGCGATCGCTGTACGACTCGTTTACCTACACCACCTGTTGCACCTGCTACTAATATTACACCCACGTTTCTTCCTCCATTGGGTCTATTTTGATTATCCTTAGGACGGCCTTTCCTTAACTGCTGTACCCAGTTAAGGAAAGGAATTACCTCAAAGTAAGTCAGGGTTTCGATAAACCTGCCTAAGTCCCATTGAGAACGATTTTTGTCAGTCATATTTGCGTCCTCATAACTTTCTTCAGTTTAGCCCAATAAGCTAGTACCTCACGGCGTAAATAAACCACCCATTTAAAATCGCTAGACACCCTACAAAATCAGCGTTCTTTCTTTTTACTTTTGCCTTGTTGTACTAGTTATGTTGTCTTTAAGCCAGTCCCCACACTTTAATAGTTTTGTTCCAACTGCAACTACTAACTAGATTCTGCCCATCTGAGCTAATGGCAAGACTTCTAATAAGATTAAGTTTTGCTAACGGCAGTTAGTTACTCTCTGTTTTTGCGACTGCCGTTACTCCAGACGTGTAGCACAATACTTGTTGATAACTCTGCATTAGAATATCAAAACATTTTTCACACATACTTCTTTATCTACCGAGTCTTTACAGGTTGTTTCAGGAGACATTTTTTCCTCCTGTTTTTCTAAGGCTTGACTATGATAAGAGGCAGAGGGGAAAGACTTACTACAACTTCTCCCCTGCCTATTTGGACATCTAGATTCTCACCGGCTGCTAAGTCCATCAGTAGTTCGCCCAGCCATCTCAGTAGGATGGATACAATAGAGCGCCATCTCCTCCGCACGACCCCAGGCATCAATCCAGGTGCGATTAATCGCGGGTGAAAGCGTTGGATTTTGGGTTTTTACAAATTGCATCACGCGATCGATGTCTTGCCCAAGAGTGATGTGTTCAGCAAGACCTGTCACAGTAACGCTGCGCCAATGCTTTTGATTGTGGACATCTTCAACTTGCAAACAAACTTCTGGATTCGCATCCATATACTTGGTCTTCATCCCAACCGTAGTAAAGATGTAGATGTTTGGCTCTTCAAAATAATAGCGCATAGGCACAACATAAGGATGTCCTTCAATAGCACAACCTAAGTGTCCATATCCTACTTTCTGCAAGAGTTCATGTATCTCTTTTGTGCCCATTTCATCGATATCTAACATTGTCATTCTCCAGAATAAATATTTAATTGATTAATCTAGTCACAAATATGTTGTTGACATTTTGCCTACTTTCATCCTAACTATTCCGAGGGTATGGATAGCAAAAAATATCCCCCTTGTAAATCTACATAAGCAAATCAAATGAGTTGTTTGATAGTGTTTCAAAAATGGTGATAATAACTGAGATATGCCTTTTCTAACTGCTTTTAAAGACTTAGTTCTCCATTTCTAGAGACTTGACCCAAAATCCGTTAAGCGATCGCTGTCGCAGACGGCAAGCCGTTCGCAGATGAGGACTGTTGGGAAATCGCTAAACAAGTAAGCACAGCAAGTAACTCATCAAAATCCAGGGGTTTGGTGAACCAAATATCAACAAGAGGTCAAAAAGCACTTTTGCACTCTTGTTAATTTTCTACACCATGACATAGTGTTGTTTGATTTCTAGGGTTATTTGTTTGATTACAATATAAAAAGTAAGAAAAATGTCAGATATAAATTTACTTTTTTCTAGGATAGTAACTGTTACCCATCAGGCAACAGCAAACCCTGTATATTGTCGAACTTTAGGATGACGAAATCCAAGAACTATATCACTTTTAGAAACACCAGCACCCGTCAAATCATTTGCTATCCCCTCTTCAGTATCGTCATACTGAATCCAGATTTTATCGCCAATTAAACTCAGGTGAATAGGGGTAGAGTGAAGGTAACGATCGCCATTCCACCCAATGTCTAAAACTAAATATTGTCCTCGCTCATCATCAAATATAACTTGAGAGTTATAGGCATCAAGAAGAGAAGCACGATAATCTGCGTGACTTTGGAGTATGTTCTTAATGATTTCTCGATATCCTATTCGGGTATCCATTGAACAATAACCTCACTTTCATCATCAAAAACAATTAATTTGACAATCTGATTTGTAAGTAAAATCTGTCCTAATTCTATGGTAAATACACTGTTAAAGGTTAAGCGAGAAACTGCAAGATAGATATCTCGCTCGATCCCTGTCTCATTGAGAATTTGGCGATATAGGATATATTGCCCTAAAGCCTGTTCTAAATCTTTTACATCAGATGTTCATGTGCTGTCAGGGTTTTTGGTGCGATCGCAGTAGTCAATATCATGTTAGGTATGAAGTAAGGGTTTACGAATTACGAATTAGTAATTTGGAGAGAGCTAAGGGTGAACCGATGAGTTCAGCAACTCGATAGGCAGATGCGATCGCTCCTTCATGCAATCCATCTCCTAGATAAGCTCCTGCATAGTAAGTATGATTCTCTCCATTGGTAGCAACTACTTCATCTCGGTATCGAAAAGATTCAGTAGTATACAACGGCGTGTGATGTTCTTGAGTGTGAATAATCCGATCTTTGGCAATCAATCCTTCCAGTTGAAAGGATAGAAAATAATTCTGTGGCGATGAGATCCCGCAAAGCTGATTTAAATAACTGTTATATCCCCATCGGGTGGCTGTCTGGAAAAAATCAAATTCTGAGGGATGATGGATGTCATGATGATCATACATGGAAGTATCTGTATGAACTGTAGTAGTTACATAATTGGCTTTCCACTTTGAGAAGCGTTTAATTTCAACCTCGGTTGCGTCAGCTAACAGAGCCATTACTTGGTCAGGTGGTGTAGCAAACACGACCTTATCAAAATCTTGGATATCACCGTGCGATCGCGTACCCCTACGGGGAAGCAAGCTACGCGTTGGCGGAGCCTCTCGCAGAGAAGCGTCTGCCTCAGCAGAAGCGCTGCTGCCAGAGGCAGATCGCTTTATTTTTACACCATCTGGACTTCTAGAAATATTGGCAATCTCCACATTTAACAAAACTTCACCTTTAAATCGCTCTAAAATTTTTTCAATATAGGAATATACACCGCCTTCAACCCTGAGCCATTTAACTGCGAGGTAGTCGCGCAACATCGGAATTGCTAGCTCTGCGGGAAAATCGTCAATGAGTTCAAAGGGCATTGAGTAGCTATACATTATCAGCAACTTTAGCCAGGTATTGCTCATACTTTGGTTATTCAGATATTGAGACAGTGGGCGATCGTAAAAATCTTCCATCTGGGCAAATCGGGTTTCCAGCCATAATCCAACGGAACGGGTATGGAGGACATCGAACCGCAGATATTCAATCAGGCGCTGAACACCTGTATAGTTGTTCTCAATTGTTACCCCCGATAAAAAGTGATTGCCATCTTTGGGAAATAAAGCTGAACCGACACGGATGGGTTCTAGTTTTACTCCTAGTTCTTGCATGAGAGCAACAAAGTGATGAAATACGGTAGGAAATTCTAGCACTCCAGTTTCCAAGATTTCATTGCAATCAGATTGGTTAGGCAATACATTCTTGTTGAGTGTCCGAATATGTCCCCCCAACATGGGCTGCCGTTCAAACACGGTGACATGATGCCCTTGTTTATCAAGCAGGTAAGCTGTAGCCATACCACTGGCTCCGCCACCGATAACTGCAATTCTCATAGCTGACCTCTCAATTTTTGAATATGAATAATATGTGTGACCAATGATTCCTGGATGGTACAGAGCAAACGGATTTATCCCACGGATAAATCCAAAATTGTCTGACTGTTTATTTAGCTGTTGCCTAACAGCACATCGCCAGATAATCGTTGATACAGCAATGCCCCAGTCCAGAATGTGGGAGCAAAGCCCGGATAGCCTGATGAGGCATTGCAGAAATAGAAATGGTTTAGTGAGGTTTCGTGATTTAACCGTCCTAGACCCATGTTGCGTGGTGTGAGACTGGAGCCGTAGGAATTCCCGTTGGGACACCAGCAAAAACGTTCATTAGTGGTGGGGCTACCCGTGATATGGAAGACTAGATGTTTTCTAAAATTAGGTACATAGTGTTCTTCCACAACATCTAGGATGCAATCGAAGATTTCTTGCTTTTTCTGGTTGTAGGCTTTGCGTTCATTTTGTTGCAATTGCTGGAAGTATTCGTAATTAGCAACAGTAAGAAATTCCACAATCTGGCAATCCTCTGGGCAATCCCGACTTGCTTCTGTCAATAAAGTGGGCGTTGTCATAGCAAAGCTGGGATTGGAAAAGTCATTGTATTCATACATCTGAGCAAAGGCTCCATTCAGATCGTGATGACCTGTGTGGAAGAGATTCCAATTGCCAAATCCATAGTCTCGAAGGTCGAGGTCTTTGACGACGCAATAAGCCATGTAGTTGGATGGAGAATACTCATAGTTGAGTTTTCGACGCACACTTTTAGAGAACTTAGACTCACCAATCATTTTGGCGGCTTTTTTGGGGTCAATGTTGCAAATCACGGTTTCGCCTGTAAATTCGTGAGTTTGATGGGTGGTTAAATCCATCGCCTCAACGCCCGTAACCGTTTTGTCAGTGAGTCTAAAATTCGTGACTTCATGGTTGAGCAGTACTTGCCCTCCGTGGGATTCAATCACCTTGACTAAGGAATTGATGACATGCTCAAAATGCTGGGTTGGGTAAAATGCACCTGCTTGATAACCCTTAAACAAAATGACCCACGCATAGAATGAGAGTTGATTTGGAGGCAGCAAAAAATCAGGCCATTGCAGAGCTAATAGGGTTTGGGCGGCTTGGGGTAGCTGAAATTTGTCGAATACATCCTGAAGTGTACTGTTGAGATATTGGACAGTAGAAAACACTTCATTTGTATGTTTAAGTAGTTCAATTGGCTTAATTGGGGGAGCGAGTCTTTTCAAACCTGCGCCCGTTTTTTCAACCTCGTTAACAAATTGGCGAATGCTATCGCCATGTGCAGGAAACAACCTTGATAATCGCTGCATCAACTCCTCCGGTTCCGAAGGAATATCTAACGCATATCCCGGCATTCGCATGTGGTCAAAGCCATCTGGGTTGTACCGCTCAAAGGTTACTTCCCGATCCAAACCCAGTTTCTTGAGTACCCGATTGACCGTTTGTCCTTCACCGCAATCCCAAACATAATGGAATTGGGCATTAAACGTGTATTTTTTAGCCATCGTAAATGTGTGACCAAAGCCGCCTGGATGTTCATGGGCTTCGAGTATTTGCACGGTCTTACCAGAGTTTGCCATCAAAGCACCAAAGACCAATGCTGATAAACCACTGCCTACAATTAGGTAATCCGGTTTCATCTGAGGTTTCCTCAAACAATAAACGTCTTGCGATCGATAATAATTTTCTCTATGCTTCAACCCGCTCTGTCATCGTCGGGGCGGTAATGGTCTTAGATATGGTGCAGGAAATCGCCCAACTGCGGGCTAGACTAAAAGCCTTACAATATTAATGTTCGCAACTTGTCACTCCACAGGGTTTCGACTGACATAATCAGAATTTCACCGAGAGGAAGTCTGCGCTTTCGCAAATTGTGCTTCAATGGAGTTTTTGGCGGTGGTAAAGCAAGTTTTTTCATAGGAAAATCAAGCCTCCTTAAGGTCTGCCATTGGCTTTAGAAACCTTACGAGTTCCGGGTGGAAAGCTGAGTAAGACAAATTCGTTTCTGGTTAAGCCAGACTTGACCTCGGTTTTGTCATTTACCGTTCTGCTAACTGTAATGGGTACGAAGACTGGATCGCCTTTGTCATTGGCGACAAATACGCCTTGAAAATTGTCTTGTTGCGCGATCGCCCCCGTCCGCACCACCAGCAGCGTGCAATGCAAGTCCTAATGTTTGTTTTGATAACGATAATGCTTCGGCAATCATCGCACCGATGAAGTTACTAATAACTGGTAAGTCTGCTAGTGTGAGAGCAAAAATAAATGCTTGCATGACTTGTTTTCTATAGTTTTACATCTTATCGATAGATTGCCTTATCGATCGCGCAGTGGAAGAATTCGCCTTCTGACTCAAAGCGATCGCTCCCAAAATACCAGCCAACACGAAGGCGAGTCGGGATCGTGTAGCCGTCAAAGGTGCCACTATCCTCGACCATGCCACCAAAATCGATGTAGTGAAACGCTTCGCCTTCAAGATTGCCCCAGCGATCTATTTTGGCTTGCTCCAACATTCCCTGATCGTTAACCGTCAGGGTGAGTTTGGCAGGTTCACCGAGTGCTGTGAAGTTTGCCTGTACTTGTGAACCGTTCAACTCGATCCAGGAGATGTCGGGATTACAGAGGACGGAAGGCAGTAACATCGACTCTACTTGAACTCGCCCCACAGTAGAGCGGGTGATATCCTCGCCAGATGCCTGCATCACCGGAAACAGCCCCAGGATTTTCCACCGAGACTCGCCAACACCATCCACAATCCGATCTGCGCCCCAAATCGGTAAGCCTTGCATCGAAGTTTTCGCCCGCCAAATCATCCCTCGATTCCAGTAAATCACTTCTTCTCCCTTAAAGGGATGCCATTTTTGACCGAGTTTGATTTCTCCGTGCATCCATAATCTAACTGCTGAGGCTAGCTGCGTACCGGGGGCCATCGCATTTTCCAGATAACGACGGGCTACGGGGGGAATATCTGTTAGCAATTCTGGCTGGAAAACTCCACCATTGATGGATGCCCATTTCCACAAATCATCTAAAGATACATCTTGGGTTTTAGTCATTGTTTTAACCATTGTGAACTCCTACCAGAAGTGGCTGTGTAGTCAGCATGGATTCAATAACCTGCAAGCAAAACTGCAACGCGATCTGCCCAATTGTCTCTTGGAGAAGCAATGAAAGGTGTCATTTGAGATTGATGATTAATCATTGGATTGTTGGGTTGAATCTTGAATAGAGTTGTTGGCCAATAAGAACTAACTTTAAATATGTGGAATATGGCGACTCACCCAATCAGCGTTTTCGCGCAGTATATGCAGAATACTTCCGTGAACAACCATTTCCAGATATAATCGCTCCTTAAAAGGAGAAAAGTTGTGAAGTTTCGGGTCGCTAGATGATTTCTGTACCTCTTCGACTACATAGCGGTTAGGGGCATGACTGAGAATGTGGGCAATTAGCTTTTGCCGCAATTCATGAATTGAAAAGGCTAATTGATAAGGATGCTCAGGGTACTCACCCAATACATTCTCAATTTCTTGAAGAACGATTGGCAATGTTAAATTAATCAATGCGTGAGACATTTATTAGTAACCTAATAGAAAATAAAAATTCTTAGAATCTACTTCTGCTTCTCTCAGTCTTGTTTATAAAACTGGTGTTTCCTGACGGCAGCAGCTACAACGCCAGTAAAGCACTCCCAAGCGGATATGGCGGAGTAAAATACTTGAACAGCCAGGACAAGTATGTCTGCTGTCCATGAAGTGCTTGAACTTTGTTTTCAAAATAAGCTGTTGGCTGTAATCTGGTTTTACATGCCTTGACTGTAGCATTAGATTGCTTAATAAAGTATTCACTTAAAAACCTGGATTGATTTGATAACTGTATAGCCTCTTCCCAAAAAGATTTTACAGCTTGCTCTAATTAGTATTCTACAGAACAGCATAACAACCGGATGTTTGAAATCGAGTATTTACAAGAGTTTGATTTATGGTTGAATTGTATTAATTAAGCTAGAAGTTCAGCTTTTTTGGCTTTATGGTTAAGCACATCAAAATTAGCGTTAAAACAAAGGTTTTTAGCAAAAAAAGCGAGCGATCGCTGGACAACCGGAAGTTATACTCATGGATGAACCTTGTTCTGCACTCGATCCCATGTCTAGTTTGCGGATTGAAGAACTGATTCACGAACTTAAAGAGCAATATACCATTGTCATTGTTACCCACAATATGCGACAAGCGGCACGAGTCTCTGACAAAACAGCTTTTTTCAACGTTAGCTCTACGGAAACAGGCGATCGTACTGGCTACTTGGTAGAGTATGACTCAACAGAAGTGATTTTGAATAACTCTAAGCAGAAAGACACAAAAGATTACGTCAGTGATAAATTTGGTTAAATTAGGACTTAGCCATTGACATAAAAGACCAAAAATGAATGTTTTGAAAAACCACATTTGTCGTAGGGGCAATACCCTGCGGCTACTCTCCGAGTTCTCCAACGGAATAGCCGGAGGGTATTGTCCCTACCGGAATCAAAATCCCTAAATATCAAAACGGTTGATAGCGAATTGAAAAATTAAAGCCATTATCTTGTAGCGAATTACCGCGATCGCTAGTACCCATGAATGGTATACCATAATCTGCACGCAATACCAAACCTTTTAAAGGTTGCCAATTTAAGCCTAAACCCAGGCTAGCAATGGTTTGTGGGTCGATATTAGTACCTCTATTGTTCCAAGCTGTGCCGATGTCAAAAAAGGGTGTTAGCTGTAAAGTTTCGATATTCGATGTCAGGGGAATACGAACTTCCACTCCTCCAACTACCCCATTGTCAGCAACAAGTTGATTTTGACGATAACCGCGTACTGTATCTACTCCGCCAATGCTAATTTTTTCCAGTGAAAGTAAAGAATCAGGTGTCAGTTGAGTGTTAATTTTGGCTAACATCAAAATGCGGGGAGATAGCCGTTGCACCAATTGTAATTGCCCCACCCAAGAGAAAAACCGCCCATCAGTACCAGTGTCGTTAACGGTTGCGTCAATTGCATCGATGCCAAAACTAAATTGCGATCGCGCCGCAAAGACACTGTTAATATTACGTTGTAACCAATCTTGAGAAAAGCGAATTACCGTAACTCTTGATTTCCCATTTTCTGGCCCTTCAGTAAAGGAATAGGGAATATTATTAAGTATAAAGGTTTGACTCTGCCGTAAATCGAATGCTAAACCTAAAGCAAATTCGTTGTTTGGCTTGTGGATTAGGGGTTGACGGATGTTCAAAGAAAGGGTTTCGGCTTCGCTACGGATATTCAAATCACTAAATTTGCTTTCAATAATTCGGCTAGCGCTGTTACTATAGCGGACACCAATAGTTCCATCTAAGGGGTTAAAGGGAATAGAATAACTGATATCATAAATATCTAGACCTTCACTTTTAGCATATTCGGCATTAAATTTATCCCCGAATCCTAATAAGTTATCGTGAGCAATAAAAACACTTCCTTGTTCTGAACCAACGCTAGGTGATTGGTTATTGGCAAAGTTTACCCCGGCGTGGAATGCTGGCGATTCGGTAATTGTCACCTGTAAAATATTGTTACCTGGGGTGCTACCTGCGGTTAACTCGGCATTAACTCGTTCAATGGCAGGATCGAGTTGTAATAATTGCAGCGCTTCTTCGAGATGTTTTTGGTTTAAAGGCTTATTTGCCAACCGTGCAATCCGAGAACGCACATAAGCAGGTTGCAATCTTTTTAACCCTAAAATGGAAATTCCTTCAAGTTCGCCTTCTACAACTTGGATTCGCACAACACCGCTTGCAATATCTTGATTATTGGGAATAAAAGCACCACTGCTGATATAGCCATTATCAACATAGAGTTTGGTAATTTGCGATCGCAGTTGCAATAATTGCTCAAATGTGATGTTTGTATTTTCTAAGGGCTGTTTTAATTTAATGATTTCATCTTTTAAAACAGAATAGCCTATAACTCGGATTTCTTTGACAAAAAAACTTTCGCCGCTCGGAAAAGTGGTATCAGGTACATTTTCCTGTTGTGGTGATGGGAGTATAGGAACAGTTGGTGCAGGTGGGGTGGGAGAAATACTTGGTGATGGTGACGGTTGAGGAATAGTTTGTTCCACTTTTCCTGGAGCATCGCGGGGAATTGTGACTCCTGGTAGGGGTGTCGATTGGGCAAATACTGCGAGTGGAGTGATGCTGATGCCAGAAAGTAATATGAAAAAAATTGGTTGAAACCGAAGGTAAAAACCCATTGTTTATCTACGATTTGTAAGGGTTATCATTTTTAATTGGTAAAGCTTTTAGATTGATTTATGCTATAGGAATCATATTTCTATTCACTCCCACCAACTGATTTAGCGATCGCATTAATAATTAGATATTTAAAAAATATTATATTATAGCTTAATCAAAATACCATAATACTTTGTTCGATGGTTGCATCTTTGTGCAACCATCGAGCTTTAATTTGGCAATTCTAATATTTAGAACTTATACTAACTCTATATGATAGATATCAAGTTCAAATAATTAGTTATGATTTCCACGTTCATTACACCCTATATCCTAGTTGCTCATGAGGGAAACTCCCAGGTGTCGCGTAGCGTGTCGCAGACAAGCTTCTCGAAAAGAATGTGAGAAGACGGCGCTGGCTCGGTTTTTGCCCCCCAAATTTGGGGGATGAAAAGCCGATGGGGGAATGTTAGAAGACTGTGTGTACACCGCAGCTTGCCAAAGTGAGGGGATCTTGCGATTAAGTCATCGAACAGACATAATATGAGGCAAGAAAAAAAGAGGCGATAGCGTAAGCACTGACTTATCAGTTTGTTAATCACCAGATAATTTGGCAGACGAACTCTATTTAAGATTGGGACAATATAGTTTCCACATCTACAGCTGAACATCGTCGTAAATCGTCGCAAGTATACGCTACTACTGAGCCATCAGGCTCAATAGAAAACAAAAAATTATCCGCAGCATAAGTCGGGTGTCTTTGAGAAGTTCCAGAATAGACAGGGTTATATCCCAATAAAACTAATCCTTGAGGAGAAGACTTGAGGCTAATTTCTTGATCTATAACTTGCCTTTTATTGATTGTAGAGTCAAAATATCTAGTTCTCATCGCTCCAGAATATCCTTCCATCACCAAGATACTTTGATAAACGGTTCCATCAACGCTATATCTTAGACTCCAAGTTCCGTAAATCGGAGAATTTGCATCTACGAGTTGCGCGATCAGCTTGTCTGCGCCGGAGACGATCGCATAAGATGAAGATTCAGGAACATTTTGTGTTTGCACTAAGGCATTTCTTGCATCTGCTGACTTAATGCCAAATAATCCAATTCCAGCTACTAAAATTGCCATAGAAGCAGTTTGTTTGAATTTTGGGAATGTCAAAGGTGTTGCTAAAATTGTGTTGCAAACTAATTTATCAAACATAATCAACCTCTCAATCTGAATTAAAGAAATAATGATATTTTCATCAGAACGGTTGATAAATTGACAAACTTTGTTGTTTTTCGATTCATTAACCGTTTCTTTAATACTCAGATTAGGGGAAACGACTAGGGAATGCATTCACCTTTTATGCAGATACAAGTGTGTAATTTATCTGGTGGATGTGCAGTTTTCTGTACATCACATTTTCCCAAAATGTGCAATCTTTCAGATTAACAGCTTCGACTCAAGATTAATTGCCCATTGGGTAATCGATACAATCCTTGTGGTTCAATAATCGGATTGCCTTTTTTCCAAGCATGGGATGTAATTTCGACACCTCTCACCTCACCAGTTCTGTAGCTAGAAACCCAAACCCCAGGACGATTAGTAGATAAAGCACCAGAACCTGTAATGGTAAAAGAGTTTTCTTGTTGCTTGATGCCGCGTGAAATGCAGCTATTGGCGATAAGTACGTTGGTGTCGATGGCGTTCTGTGATAATCCGGTGAAACTGTTTGGAATAGAACTGTTATCGGGTGTATTGATATTTTTTACACCAGAAACACCCAATTCTGAACTTGCAGTAATATCGCTTTCTGGAGTTAATTTTGCCCGCGACTGGATACCGAAAATACCTCGTGAATTGATTTTAATATTTCCGCCTTTTCCCCTAAAGGCGTTAGCACTGATATTACTGTTTTCGTTGGGAACTGCCAAGATAAATCTTGAGTTGATATTGATGTTACCACCATTGCCATCTAGTTTTTCTGTTGTTGCGCTGGTAGAGATTTGAGCGCCACGACGAAGTAAGAGTAAGTCGCTATTAACTGTAATGTTACCACCATTACTTGATTCTGATTCGGCATTGAGTTTACCTTGGTTATCTAGAGTAATTTGGGGGGAGTTGACTTCGATATCCCCTGTGATTCCTAAACCTGTAGAACTGACAAATAAGCCACTATTAGCACCAATATTTACTACTGTGCCAGGAAAATTACGAACTCGGTTATCAAAATCAAAATCACTACCACTAATTATTATCTTGTCGTCAGCATTGACAGTAATTTTACCTGCACGTCCATTGTTTGAGGCAGTGGTGGTGAGTTGTCCACCATTGAGTGCTTCAAAAATTTTGGCATTTACCGTAATATTGCCGCCCTCTTGATTATTTCTGGTACGTGCATCTAATAAAGCGCCGTTAGAGATATGAAAGATATTGGTATTTAAAGTGATATCACCACCCTTGCCAATAGAATTAGAATCACTAAATGTAAATAAACCACTAGAAAATCCTGTCTTTTGACTAGTTCCAGAAACAGTTAGTGCATTTTTGGCATAAATATAAATATTTCCCGCATTCCCTTGTCCATAAGTTGAGGCAGAAAATATAGCACCATCTCGTAATGAGAAGTTACCGGAATTAATGGTAATATTACCTCCATTGCCAACTGTACCCACGTCTACAAAGCTGCTAATTGAACTAAATAAACCGTTTTTCTGCCCAGCAATATTAACAGTGCCTGTTACGTTAATATTGACATTACCTGCATCCCCTCTTCCGGCTGGTTTAGTGTTAAATACACCACTAGTAGCAGTTAGCAGTTGAGCGCCATCAGTGAGTGATAGGGTTGCTGCATTGATGTTGATATTGCCACCTTTACCTATAGCTCCGGCTGATACCGTGCTGAAGATAGCAGCATCTGTAAGGCTAATAGCATTATTTGCACTTACTGTCACATTCCCTGCGTTTCCTTGTCCAAGAGTTGAGGCAGACATTACAGCACCATCGCGTAACGAAAAATCACCGCAATCAATGATAATATTACCTCCATTGCCCACAGTACCCACGTCCACAAAGCTGTTAATTGCACTGACAAAACCGTTTTTTTCCCCAGCAATATCAACAGTGCCTGTTACCTTAACATTGACATTACCTGCATCCCCTCTTCCTGCTGGTTTAGTTCCAAATGCACTACTAGTAGCAGTTTGCAGTTGAGCGCCATCGGTGAGTGATAAAGTTGCTGCATCGATGTTGATATTGCCACCCTTGCCTACACCTCCGGCTTCCACTGCACTTAAAATAGAAGCGTTACTTGCAAGGGTAATAGCATTTTCTGCCTTTACTGTCACATTCCCCGCATTCCCTTCTCCCAAAGTTGAGGCAGAAAGTTGAGCGCGATCGCGTAATGAGAAGTTACCGGAATTAATGGTAATATTACCTCCATTGCCAACTGTTCCCTCGTCCATAAAGCTATTAATTGCACTGACAAAACCGTTTTTTTCCCCAGCAATATCAACAGTGCCTGTTACCTTAATATTGACATTGCCTGCATCCCCTCTTCCTGCTGGTTGGTTAGCAGATGCACCACTAGTAGAAGTTTGCAGTTGAGCAGAATCAGTGAGTGATAGAGTTGCTGCATTGATGTTGATATTGCCACCCTTACCTATACCTCCCGCTTCCACTGTGCTGAAAATATTACCATTTGTAAGGAAAACACCATTTTTTGCACTTACTGTCACATTCCCCGCATTTCCTTGCCCAAAAGTTGAGGTAGACAACATCGCACCGTCTTGTAATGAGAAAGAACCAGAATCAATGGTAATATTACCCCCACTGCCTTTTGCTTCTGGACGAACTAAATTGACAATTTGACTCTCCGAACCCGCAATTTTGATTTCTCCAGTTCCATTAAGGGTAATATTCCCTGCAATCGTTTCAGGTTTCCCTAAGCCCACCCCAATACCAGCATCAAGTCCACTTCCGTCTAATATCTCTATATTTCGGGCATTGATTTGAATATTACCGCCCCCAAACCCTTTTACAGAAACAATTGCTTGATTCGTCAGCGATACATCTGCACGAGTCACATTCTCAGGAAATTCTAAGCTGAGATTATCGCCATTAGAAACTAGATTGATCTTTCCAGGTGCTATTAATCCCCCTAATTCAACTCTCCCCCCATCAGCATTTAACCACCCACCATTCACGCTGACATTACCACCAACTAGCAGCAAACTTTTACCATCAGGAACTCGTAAACCAAATGTCTTAAACCCTGCACTATCTATCCCTGCTGCTGCAATTGAGTTATTTTGGATTCCTGCACCTTGATTAATCTGATTAAAAAACAACGCCGAAGGATTTACTGTCAACAATGCCGGTGCTTGAGGATTGGTAGCACTAAAATTTCCTTGATTACCAAACTGCACTCCATTAGCTGTTGTACCCACAAAACTCCCTTGCACATCTAACTGTGCATTCTCTCCAAACAAAATCCCATTCGGATTAATCAAAAACAAATTTGCTGCACCATCAACGCCTAATGTTCCGAAAATATTCGATGCTTTCCCACCTGTTACCCGTGCCAAGATATTTTCTACTCCACTGGGGTTGGCAAAATACACTCGTTGCCCATCTTGGATATTAAACTCGCTGAAACTATGAAAAACATTGCTGCCGCGTTTTGCACCACCATTAATTTTGTCGCCTAGTGCGCCATGAATTAACACATTTTGATTGAGTTGAGATGCTTCTGCACCCAGGCTGTTATCGGGTGTAATTTGGGCTTTCGCTGGCAAACCTTGGCTGAATATCGTTGATATTAGGCATAAATAATAAAGAATACTTTTAATCCTGACTTTTTGAATATGATGTACTATATTCATAATTAATTTCCCTTGAATAAATTAAAATAAAGTTCACGATATTCCTGAACTGAATATCTTTCTCTGTTGTAAAGATTCGAGGTTAGTTCATCACTTATTAATATCAGCGCCAAAACTAGGGATTACGCAAAACTACACGGGTAAAGGAAATTAATTTCTTGCTTCTACCTGAAAATAAGGGTTTTGACTATTTTTTGCGTAAGTCCTATATAGTACTCCTATTTGATTTTTGACAAAAATTTGGTAGACTTTAATCTTCTAGAATCATAATTGCTGTTTTAGATAAATTGCATAAAACTGTACATTTTTAGAAATTTCAGTTTTTTCTGCTAATTTTTGGTAACTTAAACAATAAAAGCTAATTGAAGAAGAATTTAGAAGTCAGAATGGGCTATGCCCAGCTTCTCTACGAGACGCTGCGCTATCCGCTTTTTCAATACGAATATTATTGTGAATTCTGTTTCGATAAATATTTTATCTAGGTGTAGAAATATGAAAGCCAAGAATAAATATCTTAAAATATTTTTATCCGCACGTCGGTGGATACAGATGTTGTTGATGGTTGGGAACCTCTACAAGAAACTAGTTTATTTTTTTACTCAGCAATACCAAAAACCAAATCGACATCTAAGACTGATTAAAGTATCGTTTTTGACTACATTACTAATATGTATTGTGTTTGGACAAGTCGTATCTGCACAACCTCCAAATGCCACTGCACTAGTTGAACAAGGAGTTAAAGCTTATGAAGCGGGAAATTTTTTTAATGCGATCAAATATTGGCAAGAGGCATTAAATCAGGATAGCAATAATCCAGACTCTACTGCGATTGTAAATGAAAATTTGGCGCGCGCCTACCAAGAAATAGGAGACAATAAAGAGGCGATCGCATCCCTATTAGCAGCAATTCGTGACTATGGCGCGGTAGAGAATATGCAGCAGGTGGGACGAATGAAGTCTGAACTTGCCCAAGTTTACAGCAATTTGGGACAACCCCGGAAAGCGATCGCACTTTTGTGTGGCAAACTGGTAGATAAGTCAAAAAGCATAGAATGCACTCCAGAAAGTGCTGCACAAATTGCCACTAAATACAACGATAAAACCGATCAAGTTGCAGCTTTGGGAATTCTCGGTGAAGCATATCGCTTAATGGGTGATTACAACCAAGCAATTCAATATTTGCATGAAGCAGAAAAACTCGATCCAGCTTCGGAATTTTTAGTGCTAAATAGTTTAGGTAATGCCTACAAAAGCCGCGCTCAATTACGAGAGTTACAAGCTGATTCTGCAAACAAGGCTGGTATTTCTAGTAAAGAAAATGAATTTACTCAACAGTCTGTAGAAGACTATAACCAAGCTTATCAGTATTTTGACAAAAGTGCAAAACTTGCCAACGACCATAAAGATACTTTAGCAGAAATGCGAGGATTATTAAATTTAATTCAGT
Organism: Nostoc sp.; assembly: GCF_036917465.1. Taxonomy (GTDB): domain Bacteria; phylum Cyanobacteriota; class Cyanobacteriia; order Cyanobacteriales; family Nostocaceae; genus Nostoc. The sequence continues at coordinate 158,496 of NZ_JBALDL010000086.1, read as the reverse complement.
TAGTTTCTCAGACTAATAAGAGCAAATTTATTAACGGCCGAGAGTTTAACAAAACCCTTGAAGATGCTTTGAAAATTCTTGAAAGCTTACCCGATTCAGCCACAAAAGTCTATGGGGCAATTGATTTAGCATACTTACAGCGTGATGCTAAAGGAACTTCGCCCTTTACCTACTGTCCAACTCAAGTGGTTTTATCTGGTAATAACGAAGCATTTAATTTGCTTAACAACTCAATATTAACAAGTAAAAAATTACAAGATAATCGCCTAATTTCTTATTCTAATGGTGCTTTAGGTCATTTCTGGGAATGCAGAGCCGATAATGAAAAAGCCTTAAAATATACCCAAACTGCTATTCTTGCAGCAGACAATAAATTGAGTGCAAAAGATAGCTTGTATTTGTGGGAATGGCAAGCAGGACGTATTTTAGATAAACAAAATCGAAAAGAAGAAGCGATCGCATCCTATCAACGAGCATTTGATACTCTAGAAGATATCCGCAGCGATATTTTAACGGCTGAACGAAATGTCCAGTTTGACTTGCGCGATGTTGTGCGACCATTGTACCGTACCTTGGCCCAGTCGCGGCTCGATTTGTTAGAAGTTGGTGCGATATCTGCGACGGGCTACGTCTACACAGATAAACAACGCGCCAAGGAACTATCGAAAGTAGTTAACACCATTGATGCCTTAAAACTCGCAGAATTACAGAATTATTTTGGCAACGATTGCATTTTAAGTGCCTTAAATCCCAAACAGGTAGAAGAACTCCTCCAAGATAATAGTGTAGCGTTTCAGAATACTGGGTTTTTGAGTTCCATAATATTAGATGGCAAAACTGGGATATTATTGCAGTTACCCAATCAGGCAACTAAATTTAAGTGGATTGAAGATCCCAACCAAGAAGGTACAAAAAAAATAGTTAGTAGCGATACCCTAGAGGAAAAAATTACCGAGTTTCGCACAGGACTAGTTAAAGGAAAAGAAGAATTTAAGTACAATACAACAACTGCGGCACAACTTTATGATTGGATAATTCGCCCCTTTGCCGAGGATCTCAAACCGGAGAAAATCAAAACCCTGGTGTTTATTCAGGATGGATTTTTGCGTAGTGTTCCAATGGCAGCACTTTATGACAGCAAACAATACAAATATTTAGTTGAAACCTACGCGATCGCTACAACACCCAGTTTACGACTTAGCACACCCAAAGCTAGCGATCGCAGGAGGCAAAAGGCGTTAATTTTGGGTTTAACAGAAAAAGCCACAATCGACGGCAAGACTTTTGATGCACTTTCTGCTGTTTCTGATGAAGTTAATGCAATTAAAAGTATATTTCCTAATCATACGGAACTCATGGATGAAAACTTTTTCCCTGAAAGTTTTCAGAAAACCCTTGACAAAAGCAGATATCCTATTGTTCACATAGCCAGTCATGCTCAATTCGGGATCATTCCTGAAGACACCTTTATTGTCACAGGCAAAAACCAAAAACTTACCATCAGTCAATTAGAAAACTCACTGCGAAACCTCAGCAGCAAATCGGATAGTGTCGAACTACTCACATTGACAGCATGTGAAACCGCAGTTGGCGACGATCGTGCCACACTAGGATTAGCTGGAGTTGCATTGCAAGTTGGGGTTAAAAGTGCGATCGCATCTTTGTGGAATGTCACAGATGAATCGACATCCGAACTAATCAAAGCGTTTTACACCAATTATCGCAACAGTGGCATGAGTATTGCAGAAGCATTGCAAAAAGCCCAAATTAAGATGATTCATGCTCAAAAATCATCACCATCTTATGAAAATCCTGCTTACTGGGCCCCAATGATTGCGATCGGTAATTGGCTTTGATACTAACTAATTTGTAAATTGAGTTAATCGCGGCTCAACCAGATCATTTACAACTATCTTTAATTCAAATTGGGGCGCGATGACTCAATACGGTTCAGTTTAGGGCTATTGGTAAAAACTTTGGGTTTTTAAGACGCGATAAATCGCCGTCTCTACAAGTGTTTTGGTCTTATCTGAACTGTATTGTGCGATGACTGTGTAAATCATAACTAACTTATGCGGATATGCTATAACTCCCGAAAGCGATCGCTCAACAAATACTGAGTAGTGGAAGCTTAGAGGTTGAATGAACAAGTATTTCGCTGTGATTTTAGGCACTTAGCGATCCCCCCTAACCCCCCTTAAAAAGGGGGGAAACGGAATCAAAGTCCCTCTTCTTAAGGGGAGCCACTGCGTTGGGCGGCTCTGCCGACTTGGAGCATGTGGCGTGGATTTAGGGGGATCTAGAACTTTTTGATACCGACAAGAGGACTTTTCAAACAACCTCTTAGACTGATAGATTAGATGATTAGTTGGGCAATATTTAAGTGAGTGGTGTGACTCTCCTTAATTATTTATGGCTTTACTAATCAAACAACGTCGATGCCTATATATCAATCTGAGTATCTTGAGTTTATGTTTGGTAGTAACCATTACACCTGTTAGAGCATCTGTGCAAGTATTGGCATCTACTCTGAATGCTTCAGCATCCACTAACCAGATAGAACAAGGACGAAACCTCTACCGTTCAGGACGCTTTGCAGAAGCGGTGATGATTTGGCAAACAGCAGCACAACAGTACAATACTCAAGGCGATCGTCTGAACGAAGCCCTTAGCTTAAGTTACCTTTCACTAGCACAACAGGAACTTAACCAATGGAAAGCAGCCGAAGAGTCGATTGAACAAAGCTTGAAACTATTGCAAACCTCTATTCCCTCTGCTGATGCAATTCTCTGGGCGCAGGTACTCAATACCCAAGCAAACTTGCAATTGCACAATGGTAAAGCCGAAATTGCTCTGGAAAATTGGCAACAAGCTCAAAAATATTATGAGCAAGCAAGTGACAAAATGGGTAGCTTGGGTAGTCAAATTAACCAAGCACAAGCTTTACAAAGTTTGGGATTTTATCGTCGTTCTAAACAGCAGTTGGAGGCGTTAAATCAAAATTTAGCAGGAATGCCTGATTCAGAAATTAAAGTTAGTGGACTGCAATCACTTGGTTTAGCCCTGCTGATGATTGGCGATGGCAAGAGTCAAGAGGTGTTAGAGCAAAGTTTAGCGATCGCTCGCAAAATTGAAACTACACCTCAATTGAGTTCCATTCTCCTAAGCTTAGGAGAAACCGCCGTACACTTAAAAGATCCAGGGGCGGCATTAGATTACTTTGAACAAGCAGAAAAGTTAACTACAAATCCAAGCGATCGTTTAGAGGCACGTTTAGCTAAGTTTAAGCTTTTTCTCAACTACGACAAGCTTGAGTTGGCTACCCCACTCGCACCTCAACTACTACAACAACTTGGAGAACTACCCCCAAGTCACAGTTCTCTCTACGCAGCGATCAATTTTGTTGCCTCACTGAATGGGCAGTCAAATTCTAAGCAAATCATACCACTCAAAGACCTAGCGCAACTGATGGCAGTCACAGTCAAGTCTGCCCAACAAATCCAAGATGCTCAAGCAGAAGCTTACGCACTCTATCAGTGGGGAAAACTCTATCGTCAGACACAGCAGTTATCACAAGCACAGGAGTTAAGTCAGAAATCCCTCAAAATTGCGCGTCAACTCCAAGCTGAGGATATCATTGCTCAATCTGCTTGGCAGGTGGGACAGTTGTATAAAGAACAGGGCGATCGCCCTGAAGCGATCGCTGCTTATACTGAAGCAGTCAGAGCTTTAAAGTCAATCAGGGGAGATTTAGTTTCCGTCAACCTCGATGTTCAGTTCTCCTTCCGTGAAAGTGTGGAGCCTGTTTACCGAGAACTTGTAGGTTTACTCCTAGATCGGCAACCCAGTCAAGCAGAACTGATGGAAGCTCGTGACTTGATTGAGGGACTGCAAGTTGCAGAACTCGATAACTTTTTCCGGGAAGCTTGTTTAGATATATCTCAGCAGATTGACAAAATTGACCCCAATGCAACTGTTATTTATCCGATTATCTTGCCAGATCGCCTAGCAGTAATCCTTTCTAAAACCGGGCAACCGTTGCGTTACTATGTGACACAAAAATCTATTGCTGACATCGAACAAACTTTAGAAAAATTATTAGTTGGCTTCAATCCTGTCTCAGATTCTAAAGAGCGCGATCGCTTGTCTCAAGAAATTTATAGTTGGTTAATTCGTCCTGCCGAAATGGATGGAGCTTTTAAAGATACCCAAACACTAGTATTTGTTTTGGATGGTCGATTACGTAATATTCCTATAGCCGCTTTGTATGACGGTAAGCAATATCTGATTGAGAAGTATGCTGTTGCTCTCTCACCGGGAATGAAATTGCTAGCTGCGCGATCGCTAAAGCAAAACAAAATTAATGCGATCGTCGGTGGTATCAGCCAATCTCGTAATGGCTTCAGTGCTTTGCCTGCTGTAGAATTAGAGGTTAAGCAAATCTCGAAGGCAGTCCGATCTTCGATGTTGCTCAATGAGCAATTCACTAGTCAAGCCCTTGGCGATCGCATCAAATCTAGTAGCGCCGATATTGTCCATCTCGCAACCCACGGACAGTTTAGCTCCCGCCTTGAAGATACCTTCCTACTGACTTGGGATGGAAAAGTTAACGTTCAGGAATTGTCAGAACTTCTCAAAAATCGGGGTGGCGAATCTTCCAAAGCAATTGAGTTGCTAGTACTGAGTGCCTGTGATACGGCAGCAGGCGACGATCGCGCCGTTCTTGGACTAGCAGGCTTGGCTGTCAAATCTGGTGCCCGCTCAACCATTGCCACTCTCTGGCCTGTCAAAGATAAAGCAGCCGAGATGCTGATGACGCGCTTCTATGATCAACTACGACAGCCCAACATTACTAAAGCTGAGGCACTGCGGCAAGCTCAAATCAACTTAATTCGCCAAACTGATTTTCACGATCCTTTCTTTTGGTCTGCCTTCGTTTTGGTTGGTAACTGGCTGTGAAGGAGGCAGGAGGCAGGAAGCAGGGGGCTTTTCCGATTTTTGTACAGATGCGTTAATCATAAGTGATTAACTGGACATGATATTAAACCGCGATCTTCGCTTTCCCTCCTACATCTTTCTTTTGCGTAATATTACTCAGTAAAATATTAGTAAATCGCACGAATTTTTACGGAATTAAAGTCGGTTTTCGTTTATATTTCTAGTATGTCTTAAAGCCTTTGACTCTTAGCTGAAAAGATTTATCCAACTTTTTCCCACAATCAGAATCAATGTATTTAGTATTACTTTTTTCCAATGAGGTGCTACGTTATGAAACGTCGATATTTGGCTAGTGCATTGAGCTTCATTGCTCTGCTCACTAGTAGTACATTGAACACAGCCCATGCTGTTACATTTACCCCACCCATTAACAATGGCGCTCCCAGCCAAGCCACTGGGGGGGCTTCCCGTGGAAATTTCTTTATCCCTACTTCTGGCAAAAGCGCTCCCAGCCAAGCAACTGGAGGAGCTTCCCGTGGTAGTCTGTTTACACCTACTTCTGGCAAAAGCGCTCCCAGCCAAGCAGCTGGGGGAGCTTCTAGAGGCGACCTTTTTACACCTAGTGCAGGTAAAAGCGCTCCCAGACAAGCAACTGGAGGAGCTTCTAGAGGCGATCTATTTACACCTAGTGCAGGCAAAAGCGCTCCTAGACAAGCATCTGGAGGAGCTTCTCCGGTTGGTAGTTACGACTTAAATCCTTCAACTGTAAGTGCAGCAGGCCCAGCAGCCATAATCGCACTCCTACCCCAAGACTTCTATGGCACAACAGTGTCTGAACGTCCCACAATTCTGGTATATCTCCCAGCTTCTAATGCAGAAGAAGCTGTGTTTAGCCTCAAGGATGAAGTTGGTAATACACAGTATCAAATCACCATTCCTATTGCTCTCAAAGCTGGAGTAATGGCTGTCAAATTACCAGCTGATGCACCCGCTTTAGTAGTTGGGAAAAACTACCATTGGTTCCTAGCTGTCAAACTTGATGGCCAGCTAAGTCCAAATACGCCTTATGTCGATGGTTGGATTCAACGCATCCAGCCTAATGCTGAACTGGCAACAGCAATGCAGCAAAAAGATGCTCTGAAGCAGGCGATGGCTTTTGGTAAACATGGCGTTTGGTATGACTGTGTGGAAACACTTGCAGCCCTACACAGCGCTCAACCTACCAATGTGACTCTTACCAAACAATGGGAAGAACTCCTCTCTTCAGTTAGCTTGAAGGAAATTGTCACAGTTCCGTTATTAGTATCTGTGAACTAATAGCAATTTAGGCATGGGGCATGGGGCATTGGGCATTGATTATTTTCCCTCTACTCCCCAATCCCCAGCCCCTAATCCCCAGTCCCTAATCCCCAGTCACCATGTGGCGAAGATTCCAGACTTTCATCCAACACACTCGTAGCGTTTTGATTATTACTCCCACTGTTGCTTTGACTGTCATTGTCGGGCAATCGTTGGGATTTTTCAATTTACTTGAATGGGAAATTCGTGATGAATGGGTTCGTCAGCGATCGCTCAATACGATCGCTAATGAAATTGTGATTGTCACAATCGATGAGCGCGATATCCAATCGGTAAGGAAATGGCCAATTCCAGATTGGGCGTTAGCAAAATTACTAGAAAAGATTCGGGCGCAGCAGCCCAGAGCCATTGGCTTGGATCTCTATCGAGATTTACCAGAGGGAAGCGGACATGAAGAACTTGTAAAAATTTTCCGCAGCACTCCTAATTTAATCGGCGTTGAGAAAATCACTGGAGAGCGTGTCAATCCGCCACCAGATTTGAAGAAACTCGATCAAGTCGGATTAGCAGATTTAGTCTTGGATGGCGATCGCTTTGTCCGTCGCGCTCTCCTAACGGCAACTGATGCCAAAGAGCAAGACACGCTCAAAGCTGGGCTGGCAACTGTTGTCGCGCTCAAGTACTTAGAATCCGACAATATTAGTTTAAAAAATATTGACCCTAAGCAACAAAAGTTTCAATTGGGTAAGGCAATTTACTTACCACTAAATAATCAAGAAGCAGGCTACTTTGATGCTGATCTAGGCGGCTATCAAATTTTGCTCAATTGGCATGGAACAGATGCGGCATTTCGGACAGTTGCCATGCGCGATGTCTTAGCAGGGCGAATTCCAGCCAATCTAATGCGCGATCGCATGGTGTTTATCGGCTCAACCGCCGCTAGTACCAATGACTTCTTCAACACACCCTTCAGTTCCTCCTGGATGTCAGCCCAAAAACAGATGCCAGGGGTTGTTGTCCATGCCAATATTGCCCTTCAACTGGTGCAAGGGGCAAAAACAGGGGAGACAAATCTGCACGGCGTTTCTGGCTTCGCTGTGTCCCTCTGGATTATTTTATCGTCTGCGATCGGTTCTAGTGGTAGTTGGTTCTTATCCAGTCGCAAACTGCGGATTCCTGGTGGCAAAATTCTCTGGGCAACTATTGCCATCAGTGGCGTGTTTGTGGGAGGTGGCTATGAAATGTTTTTACATGGCATTCTGATTCCAGTCACTCCCACTTTAGCCGCATTCATCAGCAGTGTGATTGCAACGACAAATGCCTATAAACAGAGGCAGTTAGAGGCAGCAAATCAGCAACTAGAAATTGCCAACGCTCAACTATTAGATTATTCCAAAACTCTGGAGTCCAAAGTTAAAGAGCGAACTCATGAACTGCTTGAGGCCAAGCAAGCTGCTGATGCTGCTAACGAAGCAAAGAGCGAGTTTCTGGCCAATATGAGCCATGAACTACGTACACCACTTAATGGCATCCTTGGTTTTGCCCAGGTGCTACAAGTATCGCCAAACATGACAGAGAAAAATCTCGAAGGTGTCAGCATTATTCACCAATGTGGGACACACCTCCTGATGCTAGTCAATGACATTCTCGACCTTTCAAAAATTGAAGCTCGGAAATTAGAATTGTTTGCAACTAATGTACGTCTGACCAGTTTTTTACATGGTATCACCGAAATTTGCAGTATCCGAGCCAAACAAAAAGGGATTGCACTTAATATCTTAATCAGCGATCGCCTACCAGTTGCTATTGAAGTGGATGAAAAGCGACTAAGGCAAGTTTTGATCAACTTACTCGGTAATGCGATCAAATTTACAGATAACGGTAGCGTCACTTTCAAAGTCGAAGTCATTAGTCAAGAGTCTCAACAAATGACACACCAGAAAATTCGCTTCCAGATTGAAGATACAGGTATTGGGATGTCACCAAACCAACTAAAGAAAATCTTTTTGGCTTTTGAGCAAGTAGGTGAAGCAGGGCGGAAATCTGAAGGTGCTGGCTTAGGATTGGCAATCAGTCAAAGAATTGCGGCATTGATGGGCAGCCAAATTCAAGTACAGAGTCATCTGGGTGAAGGTAGTCTCTTTTGGCTAGATTTAATGCTACCAGTACCAGTTTCCCATGACTGGCAGATACAAACGATACCGACAACGGACGTAGCAGCAACCCCAACTCATCAGAAAATCACCGGAATTCGGGGTACTGCACCTGAAATTCTCATTATCGATGATGATGCTAACCACTGTTCTATGTTGACTAGTTTGCTTGAAGGAATTGGCTGTCGAACCCTGAAAGCAAGTGACGGCAAACATGGGTTACAGATGGTAACTGAACATCACCCAGATGTGATCGTGCTTGATTTAGCTATGCCTAATATGGATGGCTTTGAATTCATGGTTCACTTACAAGAAAATCCACAAACTTGTTCTATTCCAATTATTGTCTCTAGTGCCAGCGTCTTTGAGGAAAATCGGCAACGGAGTTTTCAGGCAGGGGCTACAGCATTCTTACCGAAACCTCTGCAAATTAATGAATTATTTAATGCACTGAGATTACTGCTAAAACTGGAGTGGATTTATGCTCAATCCACACCTCAGAAGCCATCTTACCAGCTTGAACAGAAAGCTGATGCTGAATTGGTTTTACCATCACAGGATGTTTTACAACAGCTTTATCATCTGGCAATGATGGGAGATATTCAGGCAATTGAGGGAATTATAAAAGAGTTAATTAAGCAAGATCAGCTAACTCCTTTCGCAAATGAGTTGAGCCAATTTACTGCCAACTTCCAAACCGGAAAAATCCGTAAGTTCCTTAAATCTTTTGTAATAACTGAGTCACGTCAATGATGCTCGAACCCCTCTTGAAGCCAATGTATATTCTTTTGGTAGATGACAATCCCAACAATCTGAAAGTGCTATCAGAAGCGATTCAGGGCTGTGGCTGGAAAACACTCGTGGCAACCGATGGAGAATCCGCCATCGAACAAACAGAATACGCTGTTCCCGATCTGATTCTCCTGGATATCATGATGCCGGGTATTGATGGATTTGAAACTTGTCGCAGATTGAAAGCTAATTCCATTACTCAGAATATTCCAGTCATTTTTATGACTGCCTTAACCGATGCCACAGACAAAGTGAAAGGACTGGAAATTGGTGCAGTTGACTATATTACCAAACCCTTCCAACAGGAAGAAGTCATTGCTCGATTAAAGTTACATCTAAAAATCTCCCATCTGACTCGTACCCTCGAACAAAGAGTACAAGAACGCACCGGAGAATTAACTCAATCTCTGCAACAGTTACAAAACACTCAACTACAACTAATCCAGAGTGAGAAAATGTCTACCCTTGGACAAATGATTGCAGGGATAGGTCATGAGATTAACAACCCAATTGGTTTTATTAGTGGAAATTGCTCTCATATTGAGGAATATGTCAAGGATCTCCTGCGTTTGGTAAATCTCCAACAGCAAAAGCTACCACATTCAGATCCAGAAATTGTAGAACTTGTTAAAGAGATTGATTTAGAGTATTTGATTGAAGATTTACCAAACATTTTGGCATCAATGCACCAGGGAATTGGTCGTCTTAAGGACATCAGCCTTTCTCTCAGAACCTTTGCTCGCTCTGATATTTCATCTATGGTAGAGTTTCAGATTCACGAAGGAATTGATAGTACCTTAATGCTCTTAAAACATCGATTGCAAGACCAAGGAAAACGCTCGAAAATCGAGGTTGTGAAAGAATATGGTAATTTACCTCCAATTACTTGCTATCCTGGACAACTGAACCAGGTATTTATGAATCTTATCGCTAATGCTATTGATGCATTTGATGACCTCTATCAAAACGGCTCAGTTCAGAAGATTGCTGCTACACCTTACACCATCACGATCGCTACATCAGTGCAGCCTCAGGAAAAAACTGTTTCAATTTGCATCGAAGATAATGCTTTTGGTATGCCTCCTGAAGTGCAAGCTAGAATTTTTGAACCATCTTTTACAACTAAGGCTGTGGGTAAGGGAACCGGGCTAGGATTAGCCATCAGTTACCAAATTATTATCGATAAACACGATGGACAAATCCAATGTTTGTCAACTTCTGGACAGGGGACAAAGTTTATTATTACTTTGGGAATTTAAGGGGATAGAAAGAGAAAACTCCGCTCCTTTTCCCGGTTCGGATATTACACTTAATCGTCCCCCATGTTTTTCGACAATAGAGTGACTAATCGATAATCTTAAGCCTATTCCTGTGCCAATCGGTTTTGTTGTAAAAAAGGGGTCAAATAGGCGCTGTTTTACCTCTTCAGACATTCCAACTCCATTATCCGCAATTTGAATATTTATTATATCAGCATCAGTCATTTTGGTAAGAATTTGAATCGTGGGGATTTTTGTTAGTGTATATTCAGTAGTGAATGATCAATCCTCTTGAAGCAGCAGAAGGACTGATTTTTCAGCCCCAGCATTTTCGATTACAACCTGCATCAGGGTTGTCAACAGCTTTTCTAACTCAATTTCTCCAGCCAGTGCATGAGAAGCTTTCATCACTGTTGCTAAATCTAATGCTTCAGTCTCCGTGGAATTATTGTGGTTGAATCCGATTGTAGTGATGAGGGTTGAAGAAGCAGTTTCATTCTGTTGAAAATACTGTTAAGTCTTCACTCTTGCTTGGAAACATTTATTATGAGACAGGACTTTAAGTAGGGGCAATACCCTGCGGGAAGCCGCTTTGCCTATACATGAATTGCTTATACCACAATTAAGGCACTATTAAACAAAAAAAGATTTACTTTGTCAATGGTTTGTAAGGAAAATTGAGAGTTTAAAACCCCCAAAGATAGCTTTTGCGTGTATATTTGCGGTTCATAACCGCCCTTTTAACTAAATCCGCCTTCCTGAGTCCGTAATTCTGCAATCATTTTGCAGTAAAATTAATCGTCTAGATACAGGAGGGCTTGGAGATGACTCGTGTCATCATTGTGCGCCACGGTCAAAGTGGTTATAACACCGAACGGCGTATTCAGGGACGCACTGATGCGTCAACATTAACCGAGAAAGGTCGTAACGATGCCATTAAAGCTGGCAAAGCCCTCAGCAATATTGTATTTAATGCTATTTATAGCAGTCCCCTGCAACGAGCAAAACACACAGCAGATATTATCCATAGTGAGTTAGCAACTCATTCCGAACAATCTGCTGTAATTCAAGTTTCTGATTTACTGCTAGAAATCGACCTCCCTTTATGGGAAGCACTGCTAACTGCTGAAGTTAAGCAAAAATTTGCCGAAGACTACCGCACTTGGCATCAACGTCCCGACGAACTGCGGATGCTGCTAAATGATGCACAAGGGACAAGAGAACATTTTCCTGTTCTTGCTTTATACGAACAAGCGCGGCAGTTTTGGCAAGAAAGTTTGTCTCACCATCAAGGCGAAACTATTCTGATAGTGGGACATAACGGCATTAATCGCGCCCTGATTAGCACAGCCTTGGGAATCCCTGCAAGTCGCTACCATTCAATCCAGCAATCTAACTGTGGCATCAGCGTACTTAATTTTTCTGGGGGATTGGGCGAACCAGTCCAGCTAGAATCATTAAATCAGACGCAACACACTGGAGAGACTTTACCCTCATTGCGACCGGATCATCAAGGAGTACGGTTGTTGCTAGTGCGTCATGGTGAAACCGACTGGAATCGCCAAACTAGGTTTCAAGGGCAAATTGATGTTCCCCTCAATGACAACGGGAGACAACAATCGCAAAAAGCAGGCGAATTTCTTCAAGAGGTTGCGATTGATAATGCTTGCAGTAGCACCATGCTGCGCCCTAAAGAAACAGCAGAGATTATTTTAAAGCAGCATCCTCATGTAAAGTTAGATTTGCAAGATGGTTTAAGAGAAATCAGCCACGGACTCTGGGAAGGGAAATTAGAAACAGAGATAGAACAAGAGTTTCCCGGAGAGTTGCAGCGCTGGCGGTTAGTGCCGGCCGAAGTGCAAATGCCTGAAGGGGAAAATTTGCAAGAGGTGTGGGAACGCAGCGTTGCAGCTTGGCAATCAATTGTGGAAGCAGCATTAACTAATCAATTTAAAACTGTATTAGTGGTAGCTCATGATGCTACTAATAAAACTCTACTTTGTCACATTCTAGGTTTATCGCTAGAAAATTTCTGGAATTTTCGTCAGGGGAATGGCGCAGTCAGCGTTATCGATTACCCTTCTGGAATCGATGGTTTACCAGTATTACAAGCGATGAATATCACCACTCACTTCGGTGGAGGCGTACTAGATAAAACAGCAGCAGGAGCATTGTAAAAAACTTAGGAGACACGATTAATTGCGTCTGTACAGGAGTTAAAAGTCAAGTTAGGAGTGAAAAATATAAGTGATGAATAAAGTTCAAAATGATGAGGGAGGAACAAATAACTGATAACTCCTAACTCATAACTTATTACTCCTAATTCCTAACTTTATTCTTAACTCCTAACTAAAAAGTTTTATGGCTGAACTGCTGCAAAAAGTACGGGTGATTGATCCAGTTTCTCAAATCGACGAACTCTTTGATGTGCTGATTGCTGATGATTATATTAAAGAAGTAGCTTCGCACATTGCTGATATTCATTCCGATACTCAAATTAGAGATTGCCAGGGATTTGTTCTTGGGCCTGGGTTAGTGGATTTGTATAGCCACTCCGGTGAACCGGGATTTGAAGAACGAGAAACCGTGTTGTCTCTTTTAAAATCTGCTGCTGCTGGCGGCTTTACCAGAGTTAGCATTTTACCCGATACATCCCCAGCTATTGATAATCCTGCACTTGTGGCACAGTTACAGCAGAAAAGAGGTGTGGAAATAAGGAAGAAGAAAATTAATTTGTCTCCCCCTACTTCTCCCCTTCCTCTACTTCATATCTGGGGCGCTATCACCCTAGATGTTGCTGGGAAGCAAATGACGGAATTAGCAGATTTGGCATCTGCTGGAGTTATTGGTTTTAGCGATGGTAAACCTTTTGAAAATTTGGCACTAGTGCGCCGAGTGTTAGAGTATCTCCAGCCGTTGGGTAAACCAGTCGCATTTTGGCCTAGCGATCGCCAGTTAACAGCAAATGGTGTAATGAGAGAAGGGGTAGATGCTCTGCGTTTTGGTTTACCACCCATACCCGCCAGTGCCGAAACTACTGCGATCGCAGCTATGCTTGAATTGGTTGCAACCATCGGTACACCAGTCCATATCATGCGCGTCTCCACATCTCGCAGCGTGGAATTAATCGCCTCAGCCAAAGCTGCTGGTTTACCCATCACCGCCAGCACCACTTGGATGCACCTTTTACTTGATACAAAAGCAGTTAAGAGTTATAACACTAGCTTGCATTTAGACCCGCCTTTAGGCAATCCCAGTGATATGGCGGCGTTGCGTGCGGGGGTACGTGCAGGGGTTATAGATGCGATCGCCATCGATCATACACCCTACAGCTACGAAGAAAAAGTCCAAGCCTTTGCCGAAGCGCCTCCAGGAGCTATTGGTTTAGAGTTAGCATTACCTTTGCTGTGGCAATATCTGGTTGAAACTGAAGAATTTACAGCTTTAGAGTTATGGCGGGCATTGAGTAGCAGTCCAGCAGAGTGTTTAGGGCAAAAAGTCAGTGCGATTCTACCTCATCAACCAGCAGAACTTACTTTATTTGACCCCGAGCAAATCTGGAAAGTCGAACGAAAAAATCTCTCTACACTTTCACAAAATACACCTTGGTTAGGACAACAATTGAAAGGTCATGTTGTGCAAACTTGGTGTTGAAAAAATTGTATTTCGTTTTGCATTTTGCAACTCACGGGCAATGCTGATAGTACGGTGGGAATGAGCGAATCAGTCAAAGAAAAAATATTTGACCACTTGTTTACTACTAAAGGTGTTGGTAAAGCAAAGGGATTAGAATTAGCGATCGCTAATTCTATTTTTGTAGAAAAGTATGGTGGAACTTTGAATGTGAATTCTACCCTTACGAATTCTCACTCAGACTTAGAAATAACCAATAAAAACCAGTATTTTCTCTGATGATAGTTGTAAAAAATATAGCCATTATAAATAATGATATATCGCTCGTTACACTCAGGTATCAGGGATCAACTAGTTGAAAAAGAATTCAGAGGTCAGAATGGGCTAAACCTTAGCTATCCGCTAACAGGAGCGGAGCCAGAGACGCTCCGCCTCCGGTCAAAATACAAGGTCACTAAATCAGCCTATCTAGTATGGGTCTTCAACCCTTTAATTCAGATGCTCACGGACTTGTTACCTTTACGCTATCGGCTTTTTCGACCGAAATAACCAACTGAATTCTGACCGGAGAATAGAGAAAAACTTTCCGGCTCCGCTCCTGATTCCTGAATTCTTTTTTAGTAAAATTTAAGGAGGAGGGTATCAGTGAAGCCAGTTATTATTGAAAAATCTAGTATTAAATCAGTATTTTATACGCAACAAATATTCACAAAATCTCTAAGTATTATCTCTGAACTGCGACCTCTGACATTTGGGTTTGTTTTAGCAGCAGTATTGTGTAATTATCAACAGGCGAATGCCCAAACACCTAATCCTGAGACTTTAACTTTACCACCCAGTCGATTACAAGAAGTTCCTGCCACTCCCTTACCTGCTAATGTGTTGCCGAAGCCAACAGATAGCAATCAATTGCTGCCTTTACCAACAATCCCAGATCAGTCAATTCCGAGCCAAGATGACTCTAATGCTAAATTTCGGGTCGATCGCATTGAAGTTCTTGGTAGTACAGTTTTCAAACCAGAACAATTTGCCGCTATTACAAATCCCTTTGTGGGAAAAGAGGTGACATTCGCAGAATTATTGCAAATCAAAGATGCGATCGCCAAGCTTTACACTGATAACGGTTATGTGACTACAGGAGCATTGATTACACCGCAGACATTGAAAGCTGGAACAGTCAATATTCAGGTGATTGAAGGTAGTCTCCAAGAAATCAAAATCATTGGTAATAGACGATTAAGTAGTAAATACATTCGCGATCGCATCCTACTTGGTGCTGGCAAACCCCTAAATGTACCACGCTTACTAGAAAAATTACAACTCCTCCGTCTCGATCCACGCATCAAAAACCTATCAGCCGAATTGCAGACAGGCGTGCATCCGGGAACTAATGTCTTGCAAGTTGAGGTTCAAGAAGCAGACACCTTTAAACTAACAGCAAGCCTAGATAATGGGCGCTCACCTAGTGTCGGCAGTTTTCGCCGGGGAATAGATTTGCAAGAAGCCAATTTATTAGGTTTCGGTGATACCCTGAGCGTAGGATATGCCAATACCGATGGCAGTAATACAATTAATGCCAATTACACGCTGCCAATTAATGCCCACAATGGCACTGTATCCTTCAGTTTTAGCCAGGGATGGAACCACGTTATTGAAAAACCATTTAGGGTTCTTGATATTCAGTCAAATAGTCGATCTTATGAATTAGGCTATCGACAACCATTGGTGCAAAAACCAACCCAAGAGTTGGCAATTGGGCTGTCATTCTCGCGCCAAGAAAGCCAAACTGAGTTGGGTATTGATAATATTGGGCCATTTCGCCTCTCTCCAGGTGCAGATGAGAACGGAAAAACCAATATTTCAGCTTTGCGCTTTTTTCAAGAATATATCCAGCGAAGTAACCAGTATGTCTTTGCGGCGCGATCGCAATTTAGTTTTGGCGTAGATTGGTTCGATGCAAATCTTAGTAATAATGAACCAGATAGCCGCTTTTTCGCATGGCGAGGACAAGCGCAGTGGGTGCGGCAATTAGCACCAGACACTCTATTTTTAGCCAGAGGCGATTTTCAATTAGCAGCAGATTCCTTAGTACCTTTAGAGCAATTTGGGCTTGGTGGACAACTAAGTGTCCGGGGCTATCGTCAAGACGCATTACTCACAGATAATGGCCTATTATTTTCCGCAGAATTTCGAGTCCCCATTCTCCGCGCTTCTAAAATTGGCGGGGTGTTGCAACTGACACCCTTCATTGATGTGGGTAAAGGCTGGAATGTCAACGGCGAAAATCCATCAACCAGTACCCTTGTTAGTACTGGGTTAGGGCTGTTATGGAAACAGAGTGATGACTTGCTGGCCCGCCTAGATTGGGGTATTCCCCTGATCTCGGTAGATGGTGAAAAGCGATCGCTCCAAGAAAATGGGCTATATTTCTCGGTGCGCTATTCACCGTTTTGAGCAAGGCGATTTGTTGAAGACAATAACGTTTATGCCTGGAATGGGAATTATAACTTGAAATCAGGTAAAGGAAGTTTTTGGTGATGAAAGCCGTAGCCTTTTTATTTATATTAACAAGTGGGTTATTAACTCCAGGGATGATGCGATCGGCGATCGCTCAGGTGACTTCAGATAGCACAACAAATACTATTGTCAACCAAAACGGGAATAACTTTAATATTCTTAACGGGATTGAAAAAGGTAATAATTTATTTCATAGCTTCAGTAATTTTTCTGTACCTGCTGGCGCTTTGGCAACATTTAATTTAACTAATACGCCAAATATTACAAATATATTTAGTCGGGTAACAGGTGGAAATGTTTCTGATATTCAAGGATTAATTCAAACTCTCAACGGTAATAATCCTGTAAGTTTATTTTTGATCAATCCCAACGGGATTGTGTTTGGTAAAGATGCCAGATTGAATATTGGCGGCTCCTTTGTAGGGACGACGGCAAGTAGTCTTAAGTTTGCCGATGGGACAGAGTTTAGTGCTGTAGATGCTTCCAGTAGACCATTATTGACTATGAGTATACCTGTGGGTTTACAAATGGGTAGCAATCCCGCCCCGATTACTGTGCAAGGCAACGGACACCAACTTACAACACCCGATCCCAACTTCCCCGCGATCAGAAGTGCCACCCCCACTGGGTTACAAGTCCAACCGGGTCAAACCCTGGCTTTGATTGGTGGCAATATTGGCTTGACGGGTGGGACACTCACAGCAGAACAAGGACAGGTAGCGATCGCTAGTGTCGGGGCTGGCCGGGTCGGTCTGACTCCTAGCTCTCAAGGCTGGGATTTCGACTATGGCGGGGTAGAGAGCTTTCGAGATATCCAACTTTCGCAGCAGTCGATGCTAGATGCTAGCGGCATTGGCGGCGGTCGTATCCAGGTGCAAGGGGCAAATATCAGCATGAAGGATGGCTCCATTCTGTTGATTCAAAGCTTCGGCTTGCAACCGGGTGGTGGCATTCAAGTCCGGGCAACAGAGTCATTCCAAATTCTGGGTACTACTCCCGATGGCAGCGTTTCAACTGGGTTACGGACGACTCAGTTGGGAGCATCTGAGGGTGGTGCGATTGTGGTTGAGTCTCCACGGTTGAGTCTAAAGGTTGGAGGAGAGATTCGGTCTGATACATATAGTGCGGGTAGCAGTGGCATGATTACTGTCAAAGCTATAGACTTTACGGAGATTAACGGGCTTTCGCCACAGACTTTTGCCGAAAGCATCATTTCTAGCAATACATACGGGGTAGGAGCGGCAGGGGCGATCGCACTCTCAACCGGCTATTTGACCCTCGTGGATGGTGGAACGATTAACTCTTCAACTTTAGGTACAGGCAATGCTGGGAATCTGAGGATCAATGTTGATGAAACGCTCTCCGTAATTGGTGTGGAACCGACTTCTCTTCTGCCCAGTAACATTTCTTCTGTAACTTTTGGCACTGGTAACGCTGGTAATCTCACCCTCAATACTCGACATTTGACGGTTCAAGCAGGAGGCAGAATCGGTTCATTCACTGTGGCCAGAGGCAACGCGGGTAGTGTGATTCTGAATGCTGCCGAATCCTTTGAGGTGCGGGGGAAAGTACCTGGTACTCTCAGCCGCAGCACCATTGAGTCTGTTGCCACGATTATCGCTCCCGCTTTACAACAACGCTTCAACTTCCCTCCTGTGCCGAGTGGGGCATCGGGCAACGTCATTATTAACACGCCTCAATTAAGCATCAGCGATGGCGCGTTGGTCAGTGTTAGTAATGATGGGGTGGGAAATGCCGGAGACTTGCTCGTTAATGCCGATACCATTCAAATCGAGCGCCAAGGAGGTATTGCCGCCTCTACCCAATCGGGGGAAGGTGGCAATATTAATTTGCAAGCTAATAGCTTGATTTTGCGGCACAACAGTACAATCACAGCAACTGCTAGTGGTACTGGTAACGGTGGTAATCTAGCGATTAATTCACCGATTATTTTGGGATTAGAAAACAGCGACATTACTGCTAATGCCTTTCAAGGGAAAGGTGGCAATGTTGAGATTACATCTCAAGGTATTTTCGGTTTAAAATATCGGACTCAACTGACTCCAGAAAACGATATTAGCGCCAGTTCACAATTTGGGGTTAACGGTACTGTCCAAATCAATACTATCGGAGTCGATCCAAATTCGGGCTTAGTAGAACTACCAACCAATGTAACCAATCCATCACAGCAAATTACTACAGGTTGCGCGGACAATCAAGGCAGTAGTTTTGTCGCAACGGGAAGGGGTGGAATACCGCAAAATCCAACTCAGGAAGTGAGGAGCGATGTCTACGACGGGCTACCCCTACGCACTTGGTCTGATATCCGCAATCTGAGTGCATACCGCAATACTGGTGCAGTTACCGCACAAATACCCCAATCTCCAGAGGTTTTTGTCCAAGCCACTTCTTGGCATCGCAATGCTCAGGGCAAAATTGAATTAATTGCAGATAAATCTCTAAATCAGGTGCAACAACCATTAACCTGCGCTGCGGTTCCCAAAAGTTAATGATGTTATCAATCATCGCCTAAACGAGAGATATAAGTTTAAATCAGGAAAAGGAAGTTTGTTTGTGATGAAAGCCGTAGCCTTTCTATTTATATTAACCAGTGGGTTATTAACTTCGGGGATGATGCGAGCGGCGATCGCTCAGGTAACAGAAGTGGTTTCAGGCGAGGCGTTTAGCGCAGAAGTGCCAACCGTCTTCAAGCAAAAAGCCGAGAAACTGAAGCACAACCAGTACTTTCATAAGCTATAGAGTAGTAAACTGGGCTGCGTCTATCTTACGCAGCCCATCATTGAATAAGCAAGGAAAGCGAAGTCTCTAAACTTAGCTATAGGCCGGGTGAGGTTCAGCCACTAGGCAAAACCGCATAATTTGGGCAGACGACAAGCGGCGTTATACATTAATAAGTGTATCTGCAATACCGGACTTGTTCTGGCTCATTCTCAATAGCAAAGGTTTGGAGATGTTTACTTTATCAGAAACTTCTATCCTGGCAGCAACCCTACTGGTAGCTTTAGGTATTTTGGGCTGGGGCTTTTATCGCGCCAGACCTTTTGGTAAGCTGGGAATCTTAGCCTGGTTACAGTCGGTGGTGTTGATGACTCCCTGGCTCTTGTTTTTTGGATTGTTTGCCGCAGGGATTTACATTAATATAGCGGGTATATTGTTGTTAATAGTGACTTCCGCAGGATTGTACATCTACTTGGGCAGACAGTTACGCGCTGCTGGGCAAGATACCATCCTCAAGCAACGTGCAACAGAAAGACTCGCTGCTGATTCCTTAGTTGAAGCAAATTCCCCACAACCAACAGTAGCAGAACTGAAAGCGGAGATTCCGCCGATACCAGAAGAAGACTTAAATGCAATTAAAGGTATCTTTGGTATCGATACATTTTTTGCCACAGAAACCATCGCCTACCAAGATGGAGCAATTTTCAAAGGCAATTTGCGGGGAGAACCAGAAGAAACTCACAATCGTCTAACTGCTAGTTTACAGCAACGCCTTGGTGAGCAATATCGCTTGTTTTTGGTGGAAAATACAGATGCCAGACCGGTAGTGATTGTTCTACCAAGCCGCAATGATCCCCGCCCGATGTTATTATCACAAAAGGCTTTTGCAGGTATTCTATTGATAGCAACCATGGCCACAAATTTAGAAGCTGCGGGCTTATTGCTGAATTTTGATTTCTTTGGCAATCCAGAACGATTTCAAGAAGCTTTGCCCATAGGTGCTGGGATATTTGCAATTTTAGTAGCTCACGAAATCGGTCATTGGTTACTTGCTAAACGCCACGAAATTCGCCTTAGCTGGCCCTTCTTTCTGCCGGCTGTGCAAATTGGTTCCTTTGGTGCAATTACCCGCTTTGAATCTCTGTTACCCAATCGCAAAGTATTATTTGATATCGCCTTAGCAGGGCCAGCCGCAGGTGGTATCGTTTCTTTGTTAATGCTGGTGACAGGCTTACTAATTTCCCACCCAGGTAGTTTATTTCAATTACCCAATCAGTTTTTCCAAGGGTCGATTTTGGTGGGAAGCTTGGCGCGAGTTGTCCTTGGTTCGGCGTTGCAGTCGTCCCTGGTAAGTGTTCATCCCCTAGTGATAATTGGTTGGTTGGGATTAATAATTACCGCTTTGAATTTAATGCCCGCAGGACAACTAGATGGTGGGCGCATTGTTCAGGCGATTTATGGACGCAAAACCGCAGGACGAGCAACGATCGCAACTTTAATTTTACTAGCGCTTGTGTCTCTCGGTAATACTCTTGCCATGTATTGGGCGATCGTGATTTTCTTCTTGCAACGGGATCAAGAACGCCCCAGCTTGAATGAAGTTACTGAACCCGATGATGCTAGAGCCGCTTTGGGGCTTTTAGCTCTATTCTTGATGATTACCACGCTCCTACCCCTGACTCCTGGCTTGGCTGGGCGTTTGGGAATAGGATAGTGTTTATGGAGCCTACACCCAAACAAGCAATATCCGCAATTCGGGTATGCGCTCAACTTACCAGAGTTTATAAACGAATAGACCTTGTAAGATTAGACGAGCGCACCAGAAATGTTTATATTTTGGCGAATAATTCAATAGAAGCTGAGGTAACACCAACTGGAGAAATTCTTTGGTTATGACAAAACCTAACTTTCAACAAATGTCTTTAGAGCAGCTAAGAACTTATATTTTGGAGCATCGCAACGACGATGAAGCGTTCCATATCTATATCGACAGGAGACGCGCTCAATCTCCAAAACAAGTTCCGATGACAATTGAGGAAGCGGAGGCTGATTTACAAAGACGGTTTGGACAGCAAGCTAGTTAAATTGTTCATCAACAGTTTATTAGTAAAATTGGCGTTGCATAATTTGCAACGCCGGAAAATTAACTCAACGGTTTCCAACCGGCTAGCAAATTCGGGTAAGCCGTTGGTGTGGGAAAGATTTTCTGAAAGCTCGTTTGACGTTCTTGGGGTTTTTCTTTGCCCATATTCCAGAGGCTTTCATAGAAAAAGAAAGAGACTCCAGCAAAATTGCGATCGCGTGCTTTTTGGACTTGTGTCTGAATTTGTTGCATCGGTATAGATCGGTTTTTCAACCCAGCCAAAATACCTACACTCACAGGGATATGTCTCTTTGCCACTTTCACTTCTGGATACTCTAATTCGCTGATAAAAACGTTCAAGTCATCCCGATATATCTGCAAAACTAAGTCTTCAATAATTCCCAGGCGTTCCCATTTCTGCCAGTCTGCTAAAAAGAAATCATAAGAAAAACGTTGAGGATTAGGAGCAACAGAAACCAGGCAATTTTTTTTAGTCGCTTTGATAGCTGTAAATACCCGTTTCATAAACTCGGTGATTTTGTTAGCTCTCCAACTCACCCATTCTGGATCTTTGAAGTTTTTGGAGGGAGCTTTACCACGGTGTTCTTTTTTGTAAAGTGCTACTGTATAAGCATCGTATCCTAATTCTGATGGTAAGCCAAAATGGTCGTCAAATTGAATACCATCGATATTGTAGTTTCCGACAATTTCAACAATTAAATCTTGGATAAATTGTTGTACTTCTGGGCGAAAGGGATTTAGCCAAACGCGATTATCATTCCCATCTTTGACAATGCGAGTTCCATCCCTGCGACTGGTGAGCCATTGGGGACGATTTTTAGCTAACAGGGAATCTGCTGGTGCCATAAAGCCAAATTCAAACCAGGGAATCACTGTTAACCCTTTTTGATGTCCCACATCGACAATTTCTTTAAGGATATCTCGTCCTTGCAATCCGGGAGTGGGATCGAGCGATCGCCCGATAACTTTTTGGGCAACTTTGCTAGGATACAATGTATATCCCCAATTCCAAACCGCCGGATATATGGTGTTAAAATTGAGTTCATCAAGGCGTTGCAAAGATCCCTTGAGGCGATCGCGCTCAAACAAGACATCGCTATCAATATTTGTTAACCATACCCCTCTTAACTCAGATGCTGAGGCTCTCTGAGGAATAATTTGAGCTTTTAAGGGCAACGATAACATCGCTGTAGCTACCAAACTCAAGGTAACTATAAGGGCAAACAACCCCGATCTACTTTGGCGAATATTCCACCAAGAAGGAAACTCAACACACCACTTGACAAACCTTTTCATCATTTGCTATGGACATTATCCACTTATGAACAATCAGCAGGAATAGCGATCGCTTAGATTGTAAGCCTGAAAACAATCGCTATTTAATTAATTACTAATTCATAATTTATAATTACCCTCGCAAGCAATTACGAATTGTTATAATTCCATCACTGAAGTTTATTATTGGGCAGTTGCTGTGAGTTTATTCCAGGTTTTGACTACTGCTTGTAAATCTTTTGGCAGGTTATTTAGAGAAATATCGTTGTACTGAACCGTACCCTCAAGGCTTGTAAGAGTAAAGGTGATATAGTCAGCAGCACCAGTGGGCGCTGGATAACTCAGATTCTGGAATTTACTAAATTTGGAACGTTCTAAAAATCTCAAAAATTGCTGCACCTGTTGCCTAGTAACACGGCGAACACTACGTTCCGAATCGTTGGCATCACCAATCCGCACACGAATCAATCGCCCATCTTTGAGTAAAACAGTCTCGTAGGTTCTGCCAGCAAAACCACCACTAGAGATTTGCCGAAATACTATATCTCTATCTAACGGTGGTGGTAACTCGCTGGCTGGAATTTGCACAGGAGACAGTGTACTTTCGCTAGTCTTTTGATTCACTCTGACTGCGGAACCTGTTTGATTAGTATGATAAACCCAGTTTTGTCTGCCATTAGATACCACAATCCGCCAGCCAGGAACTAACGCTTGGGTACAGAGTTCATCAGGTTGAGGCAGTTCCAAGCAACCATCGCGCCAACTCTGTTGATTATAATCAGTAATTTGCAATTGTCTGGTTAAAATTCCCTGTCTGCGGGCTACATCTTGCAGTACCGCGTTAGCTACTGGACGTGGCAATCGGCTTGGTTTAATATTGTCTTTGAGAACTTCATTGCTTGTTTCTAACCAGAAGTTAGCAGAAGCACCATTAGCATCTTTTATTAGCGTTAAACCACTAGCAACAGACAAAATTCCAGTCAAAATCAAAGCAGTAAAAATTCGTGCTTGATTGTTATTAAAGTAGTTTTTCAGCATGGATTTCATAGTAATATAGGAATGTTAATCAAGAGTTTTATAACTCATAAATAGAGTCTAGTCACTAATAGACAATAAAATATATAATTCCATAGTTTCACGAGTTGGAATTAATTTATTTAGTATATTTCTTCTGAAACAGATATAAAGACAGACGTTGATGGACAGATTGTTTGTTCCTTATAGAAATTATGAATGAAAATTTACTCGCTTCAAAAAGCTTTCTAAGAGGATGTTTTAAAAGTCCTCTGGTCGGTAGCAAAACGTTTTAGATCCCCCTAAATCCCCCTTAAAAAGGGGGACTTTCAGAGACTTTGCCCCCCTTTTTAAGGGGGTTGGGGGGATCAGCAAGTGCCTAAAATTACAGCCAACCACTTTTAAAACATCCTTTAAGAGACGCTGCGTGTAGCAAGATATAAGAGAATGTTTGAAAAACCCTATTGTCGGTATCAAAAGTTTATATCCCTCTAAATCCCCCGATAATTGGGAGACTTTGACTCTACTTTCTCCCTTTTTAACGTCTTCGCTCTATAAGCTTAAAACAACATCTGCAACCGTCTCCAGCCAATATCATTGGAGAGCAAAAGCTAAGTCACTTTCAATTAACTTAGCACCTGTTAGGTTAACTCCACTCAAATTGCAAAAGTTAAAATTTGCCCCTCTTAGGTCTGCAAATGATAGATTAGCTCCTGTTAAATCTGCATTAGTGAGGTTAACTTCACTTAAGTTAGCCCTACTTAGGTTAGCCTCCTTCAGCGAGGCTTGTTGCAGGTCTGATTTGGTTAAATTTGTCCTCATTAGGTATGCTTTACTCAAATCGGCTCCACTTAAATTAGCTTGGCTTAAGTCTGCTGCTGTTAAATCAGCTTTACTTAGATTGGCTTGACTTAGGTCTGCCCAACTCAACGAAGCATAACTTAGGTTAATTTCACTCAGCTTTACTGAAGCGAGTACTGCACATCTCAAGTTAGCATTAATAAAATATCTTTCTCCTATTGCATAACGGCGTAAAATTTCATCAGTTGTTACTCTCTTTAGAACAGCTTTTTCAGCGCCTTGATAACACCATCTGGCTTCTAATAGTTTGGCAGCAGTGTCAACAGCTACCTCATCACACTTAGCAAGGATCACACCATTACAGCCATCCCAGTGACCGTTAAGCATAAGGGCAAGCTCACTAGCAGCAGCAATTGAGTCAAATAGTAAAACAGATTCTTTGTGCTGTTTTAACCAACTATTCCAACCAATCGAGATAATATTTTTCATTTTTATAAGTTTTGGCGCGTTAAGTAACGATTACGGCTCTAACTTTCAGATATTAATCAACTCTACTTGTAGCGATTCTCGTTTACGTGAGATACACCTGTAAGCACAGTAGTAGTCTGTCAAGCTAGTAATGAAAAGTTTGTAGTACAGCACTTACGGCAGCTATGAGGTACATTCTCAAAGCTGAAAGCTATGATAGAAGAGGGGCAAGAGGAAAACTGTATTGCATAATAGCCGGAAGCGCTGTAAGCACAAAGCGTGCTTAGAAAATAAGGACTGAAGTCCCTACCCAACGGGAAAGTTAGTGGCTCATGGGGGAAACCCCCTTGGCGCTAGCCTCTCCCTTTGGGAGAAGCTAGAGCTAACTCACTACGAACTTTCTTACCCATCAATTTAAACTTGACAGGCTAGTAGTGCCGTTTCCCTAGACTTAGCAATATAATCAATTTCGTACCACATCTGAATGGGAACCTCTGTATTCCATCTTTGCCTTGAGTTATTGGTTCGGAGTTAGTTTTACCAGCACCAAAAACTGGGGTTCGTTTTTCAAGATTATCTCTTTTTCTTTTGTGCGCTCCTTTGTGATCGAGCGCTGTACAAAGACTTACAACCCAGATTCTACCCATTTACAGCGCCCAGTCACAAAAGAGTTCTAATTGCCTGAAGTACAAATGTCTCCAAGAACTAAGTTCTAAACAGCTGAGTCTGAGCGTTCGATTTGCTTGCGAATGGTATCAATAGAAGCATTAATGCCAGCAAGTTTTGACTCTAAATCATCTCGTATCCAAATTAAGAATTTTAATTTCCGCTCTAAGCTACTTTTGTGCGAAATAGGTTCGCTTCCATAACAAGGATTACCCCAAAAAGGAAACATAGTTTACCTCTGTCTTTAGCTTTTGTAAGAGTGCAATATATTGCACCATTACATTCTGACTAATAACAATCAGACTCATGTGGGTAATAACCGACCTAAATTTTACGTGCTTAACGAACATTACTAAAACCTTTAGGAATTGAATTCACTTTAGAGGATGTTTGAAAAGTCGCAAAGTATACTAAAGACCCCACTTCCATTCCTCTCTCCGTCTCGGAGAGAGGCTTTGAAACCCCCATTTACTTGTAGGGAAGGGGGCTAGGGGGGTTAGGTTTCTGAGGCTTAGATGTTAGCAATAATACTTTTCAAACATGCTCTTAGCGTCAGGCTCTTTTCCAAAATTTTCTGGTAATGACGGACGTAAGCATAGATATACTAATAGCCCAAACAAGGGTGAAAGAGCAACTAGCCAAAAAATATGTATATTCTTAATTTCTCAGCGTGCCACGATATCATCAAATAATGAATTAATTGGAAATATTAAGCATATCAAACAGAAATCGAGACTAATGAGGTGAATAAAAGT
This sequence comes from Nostoc sp., assembly GCF_036917465.1. GTDB lineage: Bacteria > Cyanobacteriota > Cyanobacteriia > Cyanobacteriales > Nostocaceae > Nostoc. Next base: position 132,083 of record NZ_JBALDL010000086.1, on the reverse strand, counting down.
GTCACTATTGATAGCATTATGCTGAACCTTAATTGCAATGAGCGTAACGTTAGCAAGTAGGGAGAGTAGCACGCTCAATGCACTTATACCAATTCTCTAGTATAACGATGGTACGGATACCTAATATTAACTGCTAGATGGCTAATTAATCTGCACTTACTCATTATTCTTGTGCAATGAAACAGCCCTGCTTTTTAAAGATGGTATGGGAATCTAAAAGTGTCTAAAGTTACAGTAAAATGCTTTTAAAACAACATCTAAGCTCGACTTTATCCATCTTTTCACAAAGCTATCGCTGAAACCTTTGTGGCGCATTAGTTTTACTTTTTTAACTTTATCAATAATCTGTGACGTGCAAAAGGTATTGACGAAAAAGCCATTAGCTTGTATATATTTTTGCAAGTAATATCAGGCAATATTAATTAAGCGCTGATGGCTTGTTGTTCAACTTCAACAAACTGATTCTGAGGTAAATCCAATCTAATGGTACTAGCTGCCCAATCTTTGAAATCTGGTGCTAGCCAGACCAGCTTGCGTAGAATTTCATCATTTACCCATAACACCAACGGGAACCGGAACTGTTCCCGAAACTCATTTCGCATGATGTTGGTACTAATGATTAGTTGGTTAATTTCAACTACAGATTCTAAACCCCGTATCATCAAAGCTTCGGGTTGAGTAGCACCAATCCCAGTTTTAATAGCTGTGTACAATGTCTCTGTCACAGGTGAGAGCAGGATTTCGTGAATGTCAGCTGATGAAAACTCTATTAACACATTCAGCACTTGCTGCTGTTTTTGAACACAGTTACAACAAGCTAATATCAGCGAGAATTCACCACCAGAAACCATCATCGCCCTTGCCAGCCTCTTAGTAGCTGCTGTGCTGCTAGCTGTACTGTTTTCCGAATTACTTAAGCCGATCATTAAAAAATCCTACTTTGAATTTACAAAATATTTGACCAATATTCAGTCATTCTACTCTATGATTTTTTATTCAGAAGTGTTAGGCGGGTAATTTGGATGAGATTTTTATCTAATACTAAGCATAATAATAGGCATTGTCTAAGGAAGGAGTATATTGTGTATTATCCCACACTTACAATTAAGGGATAATGTAAAGATAGCATCAAAATCATGTAATACCATTTCTTTGCGAAGCTGCATATATTTACCCCCCCGGCTACGCCGTTCCCCCTTGTGAAGGGGGGACTTATTATGTGCATCTTCATACAGAATTGGTATAAGCAAAAGATAATGCAAGCAAAAGGCAGCAGTTAAAGAATTAGCAATTTAATTAGACTGTATTTTCATAGATTTTGGCATCTACCATTGGTTAAGTAATTATTCTTTAATGTAAAGTAAAAAAACCAATAAGTACCCACTTTAACAACAAACATTGGGAAGTGAAAGAAAACTTTGAAGAGAATTTACCACTCAGCCAAAGCGATCGCTATTCCTTGTTGTAAATCTGGTGTGAGTGCAGCATTATTGGCTAATTGCTGCAATTTTTGATATGCGGCTTCCCCATCCAAATTTTTGAGGGCAGCGATCGCGTGTAGTCTCACCGATGTATTAAAATCAGCTAGGAGTGAAATCAATGGTTCAATAGCTTGGATTTCGCCTAACTGCCCTAAAGATAGAGCGATCGCACTTTTGATATTGACAATCTCTGTGGCTGGATGTTGCGATCGCAGTATTTGCAATAATATTTCTGTGGTTCGCGTAGTTTGCGGCTTTTGCACTCGCCCCAAAACTGTAACAATTTCTTGCCAAAGTGTCTCTGAAGTGCTTTGATTAAATGCCGTTTGCAAATATTCCAAACTGGATGGTGTTTCAATCCAACTTAAAGCGCGGATAGTTTCTAATTGCAACTTTATCGGTGTCTGGGGTGAAATCAACAAATCAAATAAATGTTTTGCAGCGTCATCACAACCCATCCGAGAAAGAGAAACTGCGGCTGCACAACAAACATCAAGATTAAAGTCGTAAAGCTTGGGTTGCAATCTCGTCACCAAATCTAAGGCTTCGCGCAAATCGGGGCGAAAACCTAAACCAAGCACTGCTGCGCGCCTAACGGGAGCAGAAATATCATCCAAAGCGTTTAACAAGATTGGTGGTACACGTTCGTCATGAAAACTGCTAAGGGCTTCAATTGCAGCAGTGCGGATTGTTGCTTGTGAATCTTGTACTACACTCAACAGTGGTGTGATTGTTTCGGTTTGGGGAATACAGGAAAGCGATCGCACTGCCAAAAGTCGTGTATCTTCATTTAATAGAAGTTCGGAGAGGGTAGCGATCGCAACAGTACCCATTTGTCCTAGTACTGTGGCTGCGATCGCTTTAAGTTCTTCATCCTCATCCGTTTTCAACAATTCAACCAAAGGTGCGATCGCTTCTGGCTGTTGAAATTCGCCCAAAGTTCGCGCTGCATACCAACGTAATTCTTCTTCTGCATCTTCATCTTCTAAGATGTCAATGAGTGGTGGTATGGCAATATTTCCCAAATTAGTCAACACCTTGGTGATTTCCCAGCGTTGCTGAAAATCTCCCATCTCTAAAATTGAAAGTGTTAATTTCAGGAGATATTCTCGATTTTTAATTATCTCTGGATGTTTCGAGTCTGCGCCTAAAATTAATTGCTGTAAATATTGAATCACTGATGACCAATCAGCTGCATTATATGCTGTCTGGGCTTGCACCAAAAGCTGCTTGATATTACTCACAATACCCTTTTTTAATTTTAACAATTCGTAATTACGAATTACTTAAACTGGCTTGACTACAACTGAATTCCCCTCAATTTTAGCGGCGTAAGTTTTAAGTGGACTTGGAGCAGGGCCTTTTAGCACTTTACCATCAGCCCCATATTCTGAACCATGACAGGGACAAGCGAATTTTTTTGCGTCAGCTTTCCATACTACGGTACAACCTGCGTGAGTACAGGTAGGGTTAACAGCTGTCAGATTTGGCGATTTAGATGTGCCGACTACCAACACAGTCCCAGCAGGTGAGTTTTTAGCCAGCAATTGACCAGTTTTATCTAAATCTGCCGAAGTGCCTACTGTTTGCCAATCTCCAGATGCAGAAGGTGTTTGAGAAGAACAAGCTGCGATCGCTACAGGTAGAGAACTCGCTATCAAACCCAAACCTACCCAATTAATAAAATCACGACGTTTCATAAGTGCTACACCCAATTTGGGATTTTAGATTCATTAATAATGGCAATTCAAAACCGCTCCTATCGTCTTAAACACTCTTAGTCAAGGGCTTTAAGTGGCTTTTTAGCCAACCTTGATGCAAAAAATGCATATTACATATCCATTTTCAGCAACTTTACCAAAGAATCGTAACATTTTATACGATTTTAACAGAAATATCATCTTAGATTATGGGTATCGAAATTGTTACATGAACATTATCTAAACTTGCTTGACAAATTTCCAAGATGTATATCAATACTTCTCGGATAAGGGTTGAGTCGTCCTAGATTCAGATCCCCCCGCCTACGGCGACCCCCTTAAAAAGGGGGTAAAAGAGGGTTAAAAGCCCCCCTTTTGAAGGGGGGTTGGGGGGATCTCCAACGACTAATTGCGCTAACCGAGAAGTATTGAGATGTATATGACTACAAATTTCCCTTAATTAAGCTGGAATGCTTTTGAGTAAAAATAATCAGCCGTAATCAAATATTAAGTTTTTATTTCCCAACGCTCGTAGATACACCACCTAATGGAACTACGGGTTGATTGATATTGGCCAATTACCATTACAAATTCTCACGAGAGTCAGCCTCATGACAGACACAACAACTAACACTACCAGCCTCAATAAATTCGAGAAACTCAAGGCGCAAAAAGATGGACTCGCCATTAGGGATGAGATAGAGAAATTTGCCGCCTTGGGCTGGGAAGCAATGGACGAAACCGATCGCGATCATCGGCTCAAGTGGGTAGGCGTGTTTTTTCGCCCAGTTACCCCAGGGAAGTTTATGATGCGGTTACGGATGCCTAACGGTATTCTTACCAGCAGACAGATGGGTGTTTTAGCCCAAGTGGTACAGCGTTACGGTGATGATGGGTGCGCTGATATTACTACGAGACAGAATATCCAATTACGGGGAATCAGAATTGAAGATTTACCAGATATCTTTAATAGATTTCACGCAGTTGGTTTAACCACTATCCAATCAGGGATGGATAACGTTCGCAATATCACAGGCGATCCGGTGGCGGGGTTGGATGCAGATGAGTTGTACGACACACGAGAGTTAGTACAGCAAATTCAAGATATGCTCACCAACAAAGGTGAGGGAAACCCAGAGTTTAGCAACTTACCACGGAAATTTAACATTGCGATCGCAGGTGGAAGAGACAATTCAGTTCATGCTGAAATTAATGATTTAGCTTTTGTTCCAGCATTTAAGGAAGGGAGTGGGGAATGGGGAGTGGGGAGTAGTGAAGAATCCTCTACTCCCTACTCCCTACTCCCTACTCCCCAAAAAGTCTTCGGCTTTAATCTCCTCGTGGGTGGCTTTTTCTCAGCTAAACGTTGTGAGGCGGCGATTCCTCTCAATGCTTGGGTACTTCCCGAAGATGTGGTAGCTGTATGTAGAGCGGTTTTGGAAGTCTTTCGTGATCATGGACTGCGTGCTAATCGGCAAAAGTCCCGCTTGATGTGGCTAATTGATGAATGGGGTTTAGAAAAGTTTCGAGCCGAAGTAGAAAGCCGTTTGGGTACATCATTATTATCCGCAGCCGCAAAAGACGAGATCGACTGGGAAAAACGCGATCATATCGGAGTATATAAACAAAAGCAAGCGGGATTAAATTATGTAGGTTTAAATATTCCCGTCGGGCGATTGTATGCCGAAGATATGTTTGAAATTGCTCGTTTAGCGGAAGTTTACGGTAGTGGTGAGATTCGCTTTACCGTTGAGCAAAACATTGTTATTCCTAACATTTCTGACTTGCGGTTAGCAACATTTTTAACAGAACCGTTACTAGAAAGATTTTTGATTAATCCTGGTTTACTGACGCGATCGCTAGTATCTTGCACAGGCGCACAATTTTGCAACTTTGCCCTCATCGAAACCAAAAACCGCGCCCTGGCAATGATTAAAGCCTTAGAAGAAGAGTTAACCTTCACCAATCCAGTCCGAATTCACTGGACGGGTTGCCCCAACTCTTGCGGCCAGCCCCAAGTTGCAGATATCGGCTTGATGGGAACCAAAACCCGCAAAAATGGCAAAACTCTCGAAGGTGTTGACATATATATGGGTGGCAAAGTCGGTAAAGACGCTCATTTAGGAACTTGTGTCACCAAAGGCATACCCTGCGAAGATTTACAGCCAGTATTACAAGACTTACTAATCAAAAACTTTGGGGCAAAACTCAAACAGGAAGTCCTATTTAGTAATTGATTGTTTGATTTGGGGCATTGGGCATTGGGCATGGGGCATTGGGCATGGGGTAGCAAAATTCATACTTTAACCTTAAAGGCTCAACTTCCGAGTTCAGAGGCTTAACTTCCGAGTTCAGAGGCTTAACTTCCGAGTTCAGAGGCTCAACTTCCGAGTTCAGAGGCTCAACCTCCGAGTTCAAAGGCTCAACTTCCGAGTTCAAAGGCTCAACTTCCGAGTTCAAAGGCTCAATTTCCGAGTTCAAAGGCTCAACTTCCGAGTTCAAAGGTGCAACTTCCGAGTTCAAAGGTGCAACTTCCGAGTTCAAAGGTGCAACTTCCGAGTTCAAAGGCTCAATTTTTGCTATTTCTTCTCAGTGTTTTATTCAATTAGAAAGATTAGAATGCTTAAAAATTTATTTTCATTTAGCGATCGCTACCGCATTTTACACCAGACTTGGTTTGCTTTCTTTCTCACCTTTGTTTGTTGGTTTAACTTTGCCCCCTTCGCTACAACCATTGGCAAAGAATTACATTTAGCGCCTGAGCAAATCAAAACTTTGGGCATTTGTAACCTTGCCCTCACAATTCCCGCCCGGTTAATCATTGGGATGCTTCTGGATCGTTTTGGCCCCAGAATCACCTACTCAATGCTGCTGATGTTTGCAGTAGTTCCTTGTTTAGCAACAGCCTTAGCGCAAGACTTTAATCAATTAGTCATCAGTCGTTTGCTGATGGGAATTGTCGGATCTGGGTTTGTTGTCGGTATCCGTATGGTGGCAGAATGGTTTCAGCCCAAGGAGATGGGCGTTACCCAAGGCATTTATGGCGGTTGGGGTAACTTTGGGGCTTTTGGTGCAGAATTTGCCTTACCAATGCTTGCAGTTTCTACAAGTTTTTTAGCTGGTGGTGCTTCTAACTGGCGATTTGCGATCGCACTCACAGGTATCATTGCAGCTATCTACGGCGTAATTTATTACAACACCGTCCAAGATACGCCCACAGGCAAAGTCTACAATAGACCTAAAAAGAATGGTTCCCTAGAAGTGACGAGCATCAAAAGCTTTTGGGCAATGATAATCTCGAATTTAGGTTTGATTTTCGCCTTGGGTTTATTAGCTTGGCGCTTAGAACAAAAGAACATTCATTTCCTAACTTTGAGTCAAATGTATTTGACTTGGGTGCTATTAGCAGGATTATTTGCTTATCAAAGTTATAAAGCTTGGGAAGTAAACCGAGAACTTCTCATTGGCAATAAAACTTACCCTGCATCTGAACGCTTTCAATTTGGTCAAGTAGCTTTACTCGAATTTACTTATATGACGAGCTTTGGCAGCGAACTCGCAGCCGTTTCTATGCTCCCGGCATTTTTTGAGAAAACCTTTGGTTTAGAGCATGTTCTCGCTGGAATGATTGCCGCCACCTATCCCTTCTTAAATTTGGTTTCTCGTCCTAGTGGTGGGTTAATTTCTGATAAATTTGGTTCGCGGAAGTGGACAATGACAATTATTAGCGTTGGTATCGGCGTTAGTTATTTGATGGCACATTTTATTAATAGTAGCTGGCCGATTCCAGTAGCGATCGCAGTTACAATGTTTGCCGCTTACTTTGCCCAAGCTGGCTGCGGTGCAACCTACAGCATCGTACCCATGATTAAAAAAGAAGCCACTGGACAAATTGCCGGTAACGTGGGAGCTTACGGTAATTTTGGCGGCGTAGTTTACCTAACAATTTTTAGCTTAACCGACGCTCCCACACTATTTAGCACAATGGGTATAGCTGCACTAATCTGTGCTTTCATGTGCGCCTTCTTCCTCAAAGAACCAAAAGGTTCCTTTGCCGCAGCTTATGAAGGTGAATCACCAGAAACCGCAACTCAAAACTCTATCTTATTAACCGAAGAATAATCAGCAGAAGGATGAAGTATTGAAAATCAGATTTAAATTAGACTTCATCCTTCTATAGCAATCCTAATTCATCAAAATCTCTTTTATTCTCTCTGCGCTGCGCCAGTTGCTACAACAGGGGGAACCCCCGCAACGCACTGGCTTCTCTGCGTCTCTGCGGTTCGTTAAATTAAGCTTTTCAGCAACTTTTGCGTAACACACAAATTTATCAAACTGTCCCTACATCTTAGAGGTTGTTTGAAAAGTCTTGGGCTGTGATTTTAGGAACTTGTTGATCCCCCCTAACCCCCCTTAAAAAGGGGGGAACCGGAGTCAAAGTCCCCCTTTTTAAGGGGAGCCACTGCGGTCTTGGGGTCTCCCCAAGTGGAGCATGTGGCGTGGATTTAGGGGGATCTAAAACTTTTGATACCGATAAGAGAACTTTTCAAACATCCTCTAAGGTTGCACAATCCAAACAACAAAATAGTACAACTGCCATGACTGAATTTACCAAAACCCTTTGTCCTTACTGCGGTGTTGGCTGTGGACTAGAAGTTTCACCCCCAGCCCAACTTGGCAAAGCAACTAATCGAGATAGCGAAGGAAATCCGACTTGGCGGGTGCGCGGCGATAAAACCCATCCATCGAGTCAAGGAATGGTTTGTGTAAAAGGTGCAACGATCGCAGAATCTTTAGATAAAAATAGATTACATTACCCAATGGTGCGAGACTCTTTAGATCAAGAGTTTCGGCGTGTTAGTTGGGATGAAGCTTTTAATCTGATCACGCAACGCATTCAAACTGTCCGCTTCACCCAAGGGTCACAAGCCTTATGTATGTATGGTTCCGGTCAGTTTCAAACTGAGGACTACTACATAGCCCAGAAACTCATGAAAGGCTGTTTGGGTACTAATAATTTTGATGCTAACTCCCGTTTATGTATGTCTAGTGCTGTGGCTGGCTACATTCAAAGCTTTGGCGCAGATGGCCCACCCTGTTGTTACGAAGACCTAGAATTAACTGACTGTGCATTTTTAATTGGCACTAATACAGCCGAATGTCACCCCATCGTTTTTAATCGGCTGGAAAAGTATCACAAAAAGAACCGCAAGGTCAAAATGATTGTGGTAGACCCCCGACGCACACCAACCGCAGAAGCGGCTGATTTACATTTAGCCATTCGTCCGGGTACAGATATCGATTTGTTAAACGGCATCGCCCACTTATTGATGCGCTGGAACTACATCGATACCATGTTCATGGACGACTGCACCAGCAACTTTCCCGCTTATGCTGAAGTAATTCGCCACTATCCCCCGGAAGTGGTAGCTCGTCAATGTGGAATCAGCATTGAAGATTTAGAAACAGCAGCACACTATTGGGGTAAATCAGAGCGAGTACTGTCTTTGTGGTCGATGGGTGTGAATCAATCGTCAGAAGGGACAGCCAAGGTAAGAACTATCATCAACCTGCACCTGATGACTGGACAGATTGGCAAACCTGGGGCTGGCCCTTTTTCTCTCACTGGTCAACCAAACGCAATGGGAGGAAGGGAAGCCGGGGGTTTGGCGAATTTATTACCGGGTTATCGGTCGGTGAAAAATCCTCAGCACCGCGCAGAAGTTGAGGAGTTTTGGCGGCTTAAGCCAGGACAGATTTCACCCAATCCCGGTTTGAGTGTTTGGGAAATGATTACTAGCTTAGAAAATGATGCTGTCGGGTTACTGTGGATTGCGGCGACTAATCCAGCCGTAAGTATGCCAGATTTGGAGCGAACGAAAAAGGCATTGCTGCGATCGCCTTTCACTATTTACCAAGACGCTTATTATCCCACAGAAACCTCCGCCTACGCTCATGTTCTCCTACCCGCAGCCCAATGGGGTGAAAAAACTGGTGTGATGACAAATTCCGAACGGGTGGTAACTCTGTGTCAAGCATTTCGCCAACCCCCAAGAGAAGCTAAAGCCGATTGGGAAATTTTCGCTGAAGTTGGACGGAGATTAGGTTTTGAGAAAGAATTTGCCTTTGCTAACTCGGCTGAAGTTTATGCTGAATTCGTCCAATTAACTCAAAATCGCCCCTGCGATATGACGGGTATCAGTCATCAGCAATTGACGCAAGCCCCGACTCAATGGCCTTACCCAGAACAGAGCAGGGGGAGCAGAGGAGCAGGGGAAGCAGGGGAAGCAGGGGGAGAAACCTCTGGGAAACGGCTCTACACTGATTTACGCTTTCATACCCCTGATGGACGCGCCCAATTTGGGGCATATTACTCAAAGGGATTGGCAGAACCACCAGACCCCGATTATCCTTTTGTGCTAACTAATGGGCGACTTTACGGACATTGGCACACCCAAACCCGCACCGGACGCATTGAGAAAATTTGCAAAATGCATCCCCAACCATTTATCGAAATTCATCCCCGTGATGCTGCTAAATTAGGCATTGTAGATAATCAGGGTGTGGAAGTGCGATCGCGTCGGGGTAAAGCTCAATTTCCTGCTAAAGTTACAAAAGCGATCGCACCTGGTACAGTTTTTGTCCCCATGCACTGGGGTTCACTTTGGGCAGATAATGCCGAAGCTAACGCCCTCACCCATCCAGAATGTTGTCCCGATTCGCTACAACCAGAATTAAAAGCCTGTGCAGTGCAGTTGATTCCAATTTCTGTAGAAGTTACAGTCAAAAATTATCAACTCCAGTCTTCCCAATGGTAAGCTGCAAAGCATATCTCTAAACTTCTAATTTATAATCACCAATAAGTAATTTTGTCAATAATCAATAGTCAATAGTGATTATTGTTTTTTATGACTCTCTAATTTTGACTATTACCAATTACTATCTTCAAAGAGGTTAAATATCTATTAATTAAGATATTCAACTAAAGGCAATTTTATCTATGGATAAAGAATAAAGAACAGATAGAGAACTGACAAAGCATCGGCCAAGTATCTTTTTTTAATCCTTTGGATTTATCTATGGGATTTTATTTTTTAATTGGGTGCAACACATGAAAAAGTTACTGAGAGCAATTCTAGGAGCTACTAAAGATGAGAACTTCATGCACATCATCGAAAACGTAGAGGTGCTAGTTTCTAAAGTTCTATCTATTTTTATGGTAGTTGTAATTTTGGTGGCAATTGGAGACTTAGCACTTTTTATTTTTAAAGAGTTGTTGACAGCCCCTTATGCTAAGTTTAACACAACATTATATAAAATTTTTGGCTTGTTTTTGAATATTTTAATTGCCTTAGAAATCTTAGAAAATATCACAGCTTATTTGCGAAAACACGTTTTTCAGGTTGAATTAGTTATCGTTACTTCCTTAATTGCTGTTGCTAGAAAAATTATTATTCTTGACTTAGAAAAAGTCTCAGGTATTGATATAATTGGTTTAGGAATTGCTATTCTCGCTCTTTCAATTAGTTATTTAATAATCCGTCTCAGTAATGACAAAAATAACCGTTAAAAATAGAGCTTGATTATTGTCAGGCATTAATGTTTAGAAAGATATAGTTTAGTCTGATCTCTCCGCAGAGAATATACTATACTTGGTACATAAGAGCAGCCGAAACTGCATTTTTGACAAATATCGTTTTAATTACTTATTCTCTGTAACTTAAATATAAAAAATTATCGCTGGTTAAAAATCTCTAATTTTGAATAATTGAATTTTGAATACTTGATTATGACAGATTTCTTTCAATTTGAAGCAGACTTTGTTGATTCCCTGCGTTGTATCCCCATGCAAGTGCGATGCAATTTAGATACCTGTGGTATCAAGCTAAAATTGTCTGATTGGAATCAAATGACTACAGCCGAGCGTCAAGCTTTAGTCGAGTTACCCTGCACTACAGAAACAGAAATTCAGTCTTACCGCGAACATATCCAACAATTAATTCTACAACGCACGGGTATACCAGCCACAAAATTGCCCATTGAGCCACATCCTGCATGGCTAGACTCTAAGACTGTACCAGCCAGCATCCAGGAAAAAGCTGAAGAAATAAGTGTAACCCTGACACAGCAACATTGGGCAGCTTTAACGCCCTTACAGCGTTTTGCCTTGATTAAACTCAGCCGCCCAGGACATGAAAGCAAAAACTTTAAGAGAGCGATCGCAGAATTTCATCTGCTTTAATTACATAATAAATTAAGATTTACGCAAATAATAGCCGAAACCCTAATTTTCTTCTCAGGGCAATTCATGGAAAACTCCATCCCCTTGTGGGTGTAGTTTTTGGGCATAAGGAATGGGGCATGGGGAAGAGTTACCAATGCCCTGTTTGGCCTACGGTGTACACACAAGTCATCGAATTACCCAAAACAAAAGAAAATCTCACCCTGTCAAGAAAGGACATCCCTCTCCTTACTAAGGCTACGGTGTACACACAAGTCGTATTACCCCCCCCTTAATCCCCCCGATATATTGGGGGGAAACAGGAAATCAGGTTCCCTCCCCAATACATACGGGGAGGGTTAGGGTGGGGTAAAACCTGTGTTCCTCAGCTATTTCTAGACTTGTGTGTACACCGTAGCCTTACTAAAGAGACGGGCAGATTTTAACGTAATAAAACCAGGGTGAGGTTTATTAGGGTCTACTGCAAATCGTCTCATCAAAGACTTGTGTGTACACCGTAGATTCACAAGGGGATAGAGTTTCCCGCCGACTTCCAATGAATCGCCCCTACAGGGTATAGTTTTGCGTAAGTCCTATAAAATAGACCAGCAGAAATTATATATTTTCTAAATGAAACTAAATGCAGTAAAAATTACTGTTTTTAGATAAATTGCCGTGGGTTAAATTTGCAGCTAGGATGTCAAAAGCAGACAAACTATACAGTCTGATTCATCTGCGTGACAAGCCCATTTAGGACAAACTCTCAGTACATGGAATACTTATTAACATTAGGTGAAACAATTTAAAATTTCCCATCTATAATTTTAAATTTCTTAGCAAGAAGTGAAGCTATAGTGGATTTAGCAATGCTGCTGTTAATGTGGCTAAGGTTAATCCTGCTGCCAAATTATATGAAGAAGAATTAATTTAGAAACGCACACTAACTCGATGACAGGCAAAAACGCAAGACATAATGCATTTCTGCGGCTAGTGTCTGGTAATGGGACAGCTTCTGGATCGGAATCTCGCTATTCGCTGCCCCCCAGTAAAGAGATGGTAATTGGACGCGACCCCAGCTGCCAAGTTGTCTTGGATGCCATGATGTACCGAATGGTATCTCGTCGTCATGCAGTGGTTCGTCCCCTTTCTTTATCCCCAGATAGCAAATTCAGCTGGGTGCTTTGTGATTTAAATAGTGCTAATGGTACTTATTTGAATGGACAACGCTTATATGAATGTCAGGAATTGCACCCAGGCGATCGCATTTCTCTAGGTGCTGATGGCCCACAATACGTTTTTGAGTACGAGTTTACTTATCAAACCCCGGCCACAACAGTTAACCAAATTACACCATTACCTTCGGCGACAAATTACCACGGACACACGCAATTAAAGCAGCCAGATTCTGTTAGCTTTACCCAACTTTTCCCGATTATTTCCACTGGTAAAGATTTAACTCGCAAAGCTTACCTCGTACCGGGAATACTGACCGTAATCTTTGTAGTGTTAATGTTTGCTACAGTCGGTCAACCCCAAGCTAATCAAGTTATCGTCGCAACTTACATCGCTTTTGCTGCCTACTATTTTGTTTACCAACTTTGCGGTAAAGAAAAGCCTTGGTGGGTGCTAATGGCTTCGGCATTGGGTACAACGTTGATTTTACTCAGCCCACTGCTGGATGTATTTATTTTCGTGTTTCGCGGCATCCTTCCTGGAAACTTACCCTCACCCCAGGAATCTACCACTTTCACAGAGTTACTGGTACGGATGTTTTTTGGTGCTGGGTTGATGGAGGAGTTACTCAAGGCATTACCTGTATTAGGAGCGTTTGCCATCGGTAGAATGTTGTCTTCACCTTGGCGGGAAAAGATCGGTGTCTGGGAACCTCTAGATGGTATTCTCCTGGGAACGGCTTCTGCTGTAGGCTTTACTCTATTGGAAACTCTCGGACAGTATGTGCCAGATATTACTCAAAATGTAACGCAACAGGTAGGTACAGGTGCTGCTGGTCAATTAGCGGGTTTACAACTGCTAATTCCGCGAATTTTAGGCTCTGTAGCTGGACACATGGCTTATAGTGGCTACCTGGGCTATTTTATCGGATTGGCTGTTCTCAAGCCTAGTAGAAGTTGGCAAATTCTTTCCATTGGTTATCTGAGTGCCTCTGCGCTCCATGCTTTGTGGAATGCTACAGGATCTATTAATGCCTTGCTGTTAGTAGTTGTTGGGGTGTTATCTTACGCCTTTTTGATGGCGGCAATTCTCAAGGCACGGGCGCTATCACCAACGCGATCGCAAAATTTTGCTACCCGATTTCTAGGCCCAAAATAATAAATGAGGCAGAAGCAAAGAAGACTATTGATTATTGACCAATGCCTAATGCCTAAAAACTCTTGAATATTTATCGCTTGGGATAGATGGTATAGTTTGAAAAGAAGCGTACCCTAAATTTATTCTGGGGTGACTATAACTAAAATAAATAAAAAAGATAATTTTTCTTTTTTATTTGCTGTCACCTGTTACCCATCTATCAGCATCTATCAGGTATTCCCTGTTTATAATTCCGACTGAGACTGGTTGAGTTGAGTAAATGCATAAGAAGCGATCGCTAAACTAACCTTTGCTTTCTCGACTTCTGATAAAGCTGTCCACTCGCTATTGTTAAGATTACTGATGGCAGATGCCGTATTTTTTGATTCGCTACTCCGCATAGCGTAAGCATAAGGACGAGCTAAGACTAAAAGATCCTCAGTTCCCCAAGTTGGTAATACTGTCTGAACGCACTCAACTAATTGCTCACCAATTGATTGCTGGGCAGCAAAAATCTCAGCAGCTTTGGTGGCAATGGTGTTGAGCAATGTTTGGGGGACACAGGCGGCAAAAGTATTACGTAGTTTTTCTTGAAGATTCAGCACTAGTGCCTGTTGGGGATTGCGATCATAGCTTGACGCAAGGGAGATATTAGACCAAAGTGTGTCTAGATTGTCATAAAAATCTTGCGATCGCGTCGTCAGTTCTTCCTCAAGTAAATCTTGCATTCCGAACTGTTGTTCTAGTTCGTGAAAATAAGCTTCTGACTCTTCATCAGCTGGATTCCAGGGATAGGTAGCATCGTCTGGTTCTAATAGTGCTTCTAATAACTCTAAATCTACTTGAGATGGTAAAGAAGATAAAGTGTCTGAGCCGTTAATTTTATTAGCCATTTTTTATTGCCTCACAATTATTTGCTGGTATTGACAACTACAATTTCCTAGAAGAGATTTCCGCAAAAATAGTTGATTTTTTCTCAAGTAAAATAGATTTTAAAAGCTGATGCTGAACATCAAAATCAAAATCCATTTATGCAATAGCTCCCCTAAGAGTCTTCAAGAGTAAACTCCCAGATTTCGCCTCTAGCGCTTCCAAACTTTAACTGCATTCCTGATTTCAAGGGGACTTCCTCTCGGAGGATTTGTTGCCAGCCATTAGGCCCTAAAAACCAGGTTGTGCCGTAGGTAGAAAAATCTTGCAAATAATAAGTTCGCATTAATGTAGCATCAGTCAGAGTATTACGGCAAAAGATTTCGGCGTGGCGTTTAGATACAGATGGTTCGGGAATAACAATATCATTATCTTTCGTGCGGCCGATGCGAGTGACTCCATTACGCAAGAGCCAGGTTTTACCTTTTGGAGTGAGCGATCGCAACGAAGCGGTGGGAAGCGAGGAACCTATATCAGGAATGGCTGTATCTGGTAGTTCAGTAATACCTTCATCTAGATTTTTAATCAGCTCACCATTAAAATCTGGATGCAGGTAGAGAACAGGTAAAGTCCAAGCAGGTTGATTAAATTTATACAATGTTAATAACTCTTGCCTAGCCAGTGCTACAGCTTCATCTATTGGTTTGTGCGATCGCAAAGCTTCGGTAAAGGCTTGAATAAAACTGTGGCTTTCACGATCGGCGATTTCATCACGCATCCCCAAAACGGCAGGCACACCATGACGAATCAGTACTTCAGCTAAACTGCTGGCAGGTATAGCTTGATGATTGATAGCAGCCGGTTGTGCGCCCCAACAGGCGTTGAAAAGTGCTAGTTTTACACCTGTACGGGTCAGGACTTGCGCCAATTCTATGCCATTCAGGGGCATGTCTGATTGCAAAAACAGTAATCCCCCGTCAGGGTCTGGCAAACCATGTCCAGCGTAAAAGAAAACGTTGTATGCTTTGGTTTCTAATTCTTGAATCAACTCCTGTGGAGTTGGTTGTATGAGTTGATTCACTATACAAGGTGCATATCTTTGGGAATTACCACCCACAGGTGTATCTACAAGACTTTGCTGCAAGATAGCCGCTTCTTGTTCTAGTTGCAGTTTTTCATCATGACCTAAAACTAGCAGGATGCTTAAAGCCTGATCGGTTCGCAAATACGGTAAAGGGTCTACTTCGCTGCTGGTACGACTAAATAGCAAATCTGGGGAGAGAGACATCGCCGATTGACCAGGCTCACGCTGCATAATTTCCCAAGGGAGAGCGATGAGATCCGGGTCACGAATTTCTAGCCGAAAGCGTAAACGTGTATGCTGACCCATAGCAATCCCACGACTGCGTTCTAGACTACCGAGAATTTGCCCGTCAAATACCCAGCGCCATAAATTCATTCCCAAGTATTGCATCAGACGACTGCTGTAGGGGCCAGTAGTCTGACCTGAAACGGGTGAAATAAAATCTATAGGGAATGGGTTCGACTTTTGAGATGTTGAGTTTGGGGAAATATCTAGGCGACCATGGCCAGCAAACATCTGCTGCCATTCTTGCCAGACTTGATTGAGTTCAACAGGCCATACAGAGTCACGCAAAACGTAGCCACTGGGATAGGGAGCCTTGACCACCCAAATGGCGAAGTTGTCAGTGCCAGTATTTAGAAGACGGGCGATCGCCAAATTCAGGGATGGCATGGATTCATAAAACTAAAAGCTAAAAACAAATAATTCCAAATAAAAATTTTAAAGGTAGAAATTGGATACTTTTTTTACCTTACAAGTTTTTTACTTTGGTTGTTACTTGTTATTATTCCAGGTCTTTACCAGTTTATCGAGTATTTGACTAAGTTGGACTGGTGCGGGGTGATTGATTAGCTGGCGGTTGCGGCAAAGTATTACATGAGGGCGATTGGTTTGGTTCCAACACCTCAGAGTTTTGAATTTGAGAGAATTTAATCCATATTTTTTTATTTGCTTCCTGCAAAGGCTTATTAGTATCTAGAGGGTTCTGGGGATTTATTGAAGTTGTGGTGGCTGGATTCAAGCAACGCTGCAAAAAATGTACCTCAAAGTCGCCAGAAGCAGGTTTGGGATTTGGTTTGGTTTCGATAACTTGTAAAAAAACTCCAGGAGGAAGTGATTCGTTGTTTCCCAAGGAGATTTGATTTTTGGTTTTAATTACCCAGCCAGGAGAAAGATTATTAAGCGATCGCGCTGGGGGTGTCGCTTCGATGCTACCGTTGCGAGTTGGAGTAGGATTTGGAAAAAATGGAAGTAAGCCTGATGGCGATCGCCATTCCTTCACGAACAATCCTAAAGAGCCTGCAACTATCACAAATATTAAAGGAACAATCCACTGTAGCGGTAATTGCACAGGTTTAGCAGGCTCAGTATCTGGAATCACCTGAGTTTTCTGGTTTGGGCTACCTAAAAGTGTTGCGTCTGTCGCCCTGGATTCCAAATCAACAGTTTTGGCAGAATAACTCTCTGGAATAAAAGCTTTGATGGTAATTTCTGGTTCCCAGTATTGGACTTGATAATGGACTAAAGCGATGGTGACATTATCGTGTCCATTTTTAGTATTAGCGATTTCGATTAATCTATCCGCAACATTGGCAATATTTGTTTCCCCAAGTAGAATCGGTAAGATTTCTGTTTCCCAGTATTCTTCCACCCGATCAAAATCACTCAAACCATCGGATGTGAGCAGAAAAATAGCATCTTCGTCGAGCATAAACCTTGTTGATGTGGGGTGTAATGAAGTGCTAGGCCCCATACCTAAAGCCTGGACGAGAGAACCAGCAGAACTTTGTTGTACAGCATCGCGGTAAATGGCATAGCCTAGCCGCACCTCACGGGAAGCGACATCATCATCAAGGGTAACTTGATAACAGCCGTGGCGGGTAATCCAGTAAGCACGACTATCACCTACGTGGGTAATG
Source organism: Nostoc sp. (assembly GCF_036917465.1). Taxonomy (GTDB): domain Bacteria; phylum Cyanobacteriota; class Cyanobacteriia; order Cyanobacteriales; family Nostocaceae; genus Nostoc. The sequence goes on along the minus strand of NZ_JBALDL010000086.1, from coordinate 114,498 downwards.
TACATTTCGTGGGCAACAGGCAATGCCATGACTAAAGTTGTACCCATGCGCTGCCGCCCTTGGCGATTTTCACCGTCATTGCGCTGACTAATTTTATCATTGGCAATTGCCACTGCCTTTTCTAGGTCATTAAGCAGTAATGACGGGTCGATATGGTCATAAGGAACTTTTGTTAGTTGCTGTACCTGCTGCTGGATGGTTTCAATGGCTAAATTTGAGGCGACATTGCCACCTTCGTGTCCACCGATACCATCACAGACAATTGCTAAAGCTGTTGGCTGGGGTGGTTTGCTTACCAAAGTTCCACTAGGGGGGCTACAGGCATCTTCATTGCGTTGGCGACTTGGCCCAGTGTCAGTTTTGGTAATAATTTGGATCGTGGGCGTTTGCGATCGCCCTAACCCTGCCAGTCCCCCATCTAAAACTCCAATTAATTGGTCAGTTGAATTAATTTCTCCCTGAATCAAAGAAAGGCTAACGTGATTCACAAATTCAGTTATGGCTGGTTTGGCTTCATGTACTAACTGCTGCCAAAATTCTCCTAGTTGCGGCAATTCTGGTGAGATTTCGCTGTCAAAACGCAAATCCAATAAACGGACTAACGATCCTTCTACCCGTAATACATAAGAGTCAAGCAAGCTAGAAGCGACACCTTCACTTGCCAGAGGTTGCCACAGATGAGCTATTTGCCATAACCAATTGAGTTGGCGCATTGATGTTGCATCACGCCAAGCGGTGGTTAACTCGTTGCCCAAATACACTTGTTGAATTGTTTCATCTACTAATAGTGGCGGTTTTAATAGTGGCGGTTTTTCTAAGAGTAATATTTCTTTTTCATGGGAGGACTCGTCAGCTATAAAAATCACTCCATATACCTGTGGTACATGTAAGCGGTAGGGAATGAGTCTCAGGTAAGCTCTTAGAGGCTGTAAGTTCTCTAACTCCGGCGTTAACGCTAATAAACCAGGTTTTGTGTCTAAAAGAACAAATTTATCAAGAACTAAATAGCGATCGGCTAATATTTCTCCAGGGCTACCCACACTTGGGGCATCTACCACAGCCCAGAGGTAATTTTTGGGTAAGGGCGTGGAGCATCGTTGGCAAAACTTGTGAGTCAGAGGGTTGGGAGCCTGACAATTTTCGTTTGGACAGTAGAGCGTTGCCGCGTCATTTTCCATAGTTTTCGCACCGATCAGCGATTGGCAATTTCTTTAACAGCATTAGTGGGGACAATCTAGACCGCTCATATTTCTTAAACTTGACATATCCAGACTTTAGATGATGATTTTAGCTGGCGGATATCAGCAGGTGCTAATACTTAAACTTATCCAAAAAATCCGCTCCCCAGTCAACCCTACAGCCTCATCATAGCTTCTATTGCTCTGTGACTATCCATCGCTAAAGCAACTAGCTCCAACCCTGTTACCAAAGCATAACCCAAGCATAACTGCGCCCCAAGCTTTTGCTGAATTATCGCATCATCAACAGGCAGATCGTGTTGGCATTTATTTAGTTTATAAGTAAGATAGCAACAATTAACTTTAATTAAGAATTAAGAATAGCAAATATATTTTTCGCAAAAGTACCTAACCAAAGAAGAAAACTTCTCTCTAAAATATCTCTCCTACCAGGAGAGATATTTTAAATTTTCCACCTTCCCAATAAGGAAAGAGAGTTAGGTTTTTCGCAGGCTTTTCCAGATTGCCTAGATTTTCAGAAAGTTTTAGACAGTCTGCTTGTCGTCAATAGCAACTTGAGGGACTCCCATACTGTAGTTGGTAACGCGGGCAGAAAGATTGTAGCTGATTTCGCCGAGTTGGAGAAGCGATCGCAGATAATGCTCTAAGTCTGACCCCACACGCCGCAAGTTATAGTCCGTGAGGTCTTCGCCACTAGATGCTTCTACTAGTTCATCAAATTTTCGATAAACTTTTTGCAGTGCATCTTCATTCCAGTTAAATTCGTTATCTGGGTCAATATCTAACGTTAAGACCTGTTGACTTGGAACCAGGTCGCCATCCCGGTCAATTTCGCCTGCAAAAATGCGAACATGCCGGGTTGTGGACTTGAGCAGCATCGGGTTATCCATAAAAAGGGTGTAAGATTTCGGTGGATTACACTGAAATTATTGTAAACGCTATATTCAATCTATGAATGCTCTCAATTTACAAGCTTTGAACGCAGTTTCAAAAGGGTATATTGAATGGGCATAAGTAAAAATATCACTTTTACTGATTAACTTACTACTACTGTTAGGAGTTGAAGACACAATTAGCGGCTTGTACTGACAGTAGTCCCATTATTTTTTGTAAAAATTTCTGGGGAAAGTATTTTTATTTGGCGTATACAAACAAGTCAAAGCGGTGTGTGAATCTTACCTAATGGTAGGGATTTTCGTACTTATGAAGCCGAAAAACCAGTAATGTCAGGCACTCACTAGGAATAAATTGATCTGTCTACATTTTTTGATGGAGAACAAAAGTTTTGATTTTAATAATTATGCTCACTAATTTATTCGGAATTTTCTATTGCAAAAAACGTACATCAAGTAATTTTACTGAATAGTGCTACATCGACCTCTGGCTGTAATAAGTTCCAGAAAATTAAGCGATTTTACTTACGTATAAACACTAAAATTAAGGTAACAAGTCAAACTTTTATCAACGTTCACATAAAGTTGATGTAAACACCTTTAAAAAGGTTGCACAACTTCTTACAGAAACTTTATTGTGTAGAATCTTAAAAACTGAATAATGGTTATGGCTTACCATAAGCTACACCTGGTGCAGGAACATCAAAATCTAGACGGTGAAAATTTAGCTTATAAACAAAACACAGGAGAGGGAAATGGAATACAAGAGTGATTGATGAAGAAAAATTCTTAATTCAAGCACTTTGAATTCAAAAGAGATATAACGAATTTTTGCTGGACATCTACCTCCTTATCCTCATAACAACCAAGTAAAGGAATCTCAATAGTTATGAACTCCAAAGCATTACCACGCCAGATAAATAATCTCGAAGTAGGTGTTTATGAGTGCGAAATCCATCTCAAATTCCGGTTGATTGAGGAAAAGAGTCTATTGAGCGATCGCGAACAACTCTTACAGGTGCTACTTGATGCTTTAACCGAAGGTTCTGATGACTTTCTAGAGACACTACAAGCTTCCGTTAAAGCGCAGGAAGTGTCTGAGTTTAAAGCTTCTCCTCAAATGCGCCGTCAGCTTATGCGCTTACGTAATGCTGCTGAAAATCCACAAACTTAAAAGTGTAATTTAAGTAGTGAGAAAACATGAATTGGGCATCAAATCAAATGTTGATCCTATAGCTTTGTTGCAATAAAAACTAATCAGCGAGTAGGATTCATCAGATATTGTGATTTCTACTTTGTGAAAGTCTTATTTAGCAGCACAAAGTCCCAGAAACAGTTTCCTCTATTAAAAACTTTGTAGCAAAGGGTACTGGTAGAATCTAAGAGTCAACTCAGCCGGGTGCATTTTACCGAGTTTTTATCAAAACATTGCAGGAAGAACAAAATTCTGTGTCTTTACAGACGGGGAAGTGGACAACAGGCGCGAATCCAATGAAAACCTAAAAGACCAAAGTAAATATAAATAAACTTTCTTTTAGCTTTTGACTTTAGCTAAGTGCCTGATTTGCTGAAATACTTATGTTTTATCGATTACTGGTAGTAGGTTATGGTTTAGCAGCCAGTTACCTATTACCAATTACCCAGGAGAGGTGGAATGGGGGGATGAGGGAGATAGGAGAATAATTAATAACCAATGCCCAATGCCCAATGCCCAATGCCCAATGCCCAATGCCCAATACTTATTTAGCCAGACCGTGTTCTAGAGCAAAACGAACTAACTCTGTACGGCTATTGGTTCCAGTTTTACTAAACAAACGGCTAACGTACTTTTCTACATTGCGGACACTGGTTTCCAAACGACGGGCAATTTCTTTATTCATCAACCCTTCCGCGACCAAGTTTAAAACACTTTGTTCTCTGGGAGTCAAATCAATTTTAAAAGGGGCTGGCGATTGGGAAATGGCATTTCTTTGAGTTAACAATGCCTTGATTTGGGCAATCTGATTGGCTAGTTCAGCAAGATCGGGGGTTTCAGCATCATCTCCTGTACTTGCGGACTTAGCGATGCGGCGGGCTAGCAAATTTTCGACTATGGCGACTAACTCATCTGGATCGAAGGGTTTGGGAAGATAGGCATCAACACCAGCATGATATCCTTGGATGCGATCGCCTGTCATACCCTTAGCAGTTAAAAATACTACCGGCAGTGCCTGAAAGCGAGGGTCTTCTCGCAGTTGCTTAAGGAACTGGTAGCCATCTACCTGGGGCATCATGACATCAGAAATCACTAAATCAGGTGTATTCATCTGCATCCATTCCCAACCTTCAAGGGCGTTACTGGCGACTTGAACGCTGAAACCGCTCTCTTGCAAATAGTCTTTCACGGCTTCCCGTATCCCTGGTTCATCATCCACCAGTAACAATTGTGCTGACATTTAAAATTTCCTTGAGTTTTCCCTTTTCCAATTTAGCGAAAGTTGACGGTGATTTAACAAGAGGATTGTTGTAATGCCTTGTAAAGGAAGCTGAAGGCAGGAGAAAGGAGGTAGGAATTTAGAACTCACTTTCTTCTTAAAATCCCTGCATGACAACCCAAACTACCCCCGCAGCTACTAGAGGTACGCTGATATTATCTGTGCCGTGGGGTGAGACTGCTTCTGCTAGGGTGGCGAAAGTAGCAGTTATTAGTGTAGTCAACAAAGCCCATCCTAAACTAAAAGGTCTTGCCAGGGGGCTAAGTGACGAACCTGGTAGCAGCAACAGCACCAAGAAAATTGCCACTGCACTCGCCACAAACATTGCTGCCGAACCCTCCCAGGAACGCACAGAATTTCCTACTTGATACTTATGCTGCCCGAAGCGTCTACCGATTAATGCTGCTAGTGCGTCACCCCAGGTCATCGCCATTATTCCAGCTACAGCAATTGGCACACTATCTACTGGCCCGTCTGGTCGCCACAGTAGTCCGAAAAGCAGCGTTACTGAGATAGCGAAATAAACTGTACCGGGTGAGCTATCTTCACTATCCATTGCGCCAATAATTCGGTAGCGGTACAACAGGTAGTGAAGTCCGATAAAGGTAGCAAAGGGTATAATGCCAATTTCCCACCGGTTAAACAGCAGCAGAACACCGAAAACCCACATCCCTGCACCAATATGGATCATCTTGCGGGTCAAATCCGGCTTTACATTAAACAGCCTACGGAGTCCCTCGCCAATAACGAGCAGACTAATCGCGTAAATATAAGAAATTGCTAGCCCGATAAAATCATTGTTTGTCATTGGTCATTGGTCATTGGTCATTGGGCATTGGGCATTGGGAATTGAAAAGAGCGGAGGGGAAAAGTAATCTCCCTGCTCCCTTGCTTCTTCCCTTGTTGTGCTGCTTGTTCATTTAGTGCGATCGCTATTTCGTCTCAGGTTCTTTTCTAGTAACGAAACGCTACCAATACCTTGAAGAATACCACGACCGATTAACCCTAAACCTCTACCAATTATTTGGGTAAGGATGAAGACTATACCGCTACCTACAAAAGATAAGAGTGATTTTAAGCGCGGTGCGATCGCATCACTAAATTCTAGAAGCAATGTCACTATTAAGGGAATATTAGAAAGTTTTGCTAACTCCTGATTTCGGGGCGCATAAACTGAAGTGTTGGCAATACCACGAGGTGCAATTACAAATAGTTCGTAGCGACTTTCAAAAACTGCTTTCGGCTCATCTATATAATTTTTTAAGCGATATTTCCACGACAAATCATTTCTAAAACGTTCAATCTCTCTTGTGGAAATAAATTGCCGCCCATATAAATTTTGTTTAATCACTTCCACATCTGCTAAAGAATTTAACAGTGGTTGCACTACCGCGTTTGCTATCTGAATCAACAAGTTCTCTAAAATCATTAGTGTTTGGGACTTGGCTTCAGCACTCATTACTGGATATGAGGTATTATCAATGTTCAATTCTGTTTGAAATAGTAGATAAGAATACAACTCACAAACTAACGGGATATTATTGAGAATATCTCTTTGCACTACTTCTGTATTTTTTAGTAATAAATTAACAATTTCTATATTTTTATTTCCTATTTTTATTCGAGAAAATCTCCCAAAAAAGTCTGTAATTGATCCTTGCCATAAATCGTATAATAAGGTAATTTTAACTTCATGTAATTGATTAATTTCGATTTGAGACGCACGCAGTTCATCCAACTGTTGAGACAATTTTTGTAGGATAAGATAAAACAATTCTCGTTTTTTATCTTCACGAAAGATGTCAATTTCTAAAGGTACATCTGTGACATTTCGTAAAGGAAATTGAAATTTGGTAATACAAGATGCAAACAATTCAGATTGTAGTGTTCCGGGACTAAGCAATGGTGAGACAGTTTGCCTTTGCTGAATAGCACTACTCAATGAAGGGGTGAGCGGCTGCTCGGCAACGGGAATATGTTCCTCTTGCCTTTCTTGTGATGAAACTAACAACCGATTTAGCAACCAACGAGCCGCTAAGAGTTCTCGCCTCTGTCCAGCTAGAATTGCTCGATCTAATACTGGTAATCCGGGAACTTGTAATTGTGCTGTGACTGCGGCTAGGGTAGCGTCAATGTAAGTAATACCTGACAAACGTAAATTATTTCGTAGTTTAGAAAAAGGGAGTGGGGAAGAGTTAGAAGTGAGGAGTGAGGAGTGAGGAGTTGCGTTCGCCCTTGGCGTTGGCAAAGCCATCGCTTCGATGTCTCGAAACCAATAGAAACCACCATCTGCAACTTCTTGCATGGCGGCGACTAACTCAGGAAGTGGTGTACCTTTGGGGCAGTAGCCATTTACACCAACAGATTTGGCAGCTAATAGTAGTCCTTGTTCTTGAACAGAACTAAGAAGCAAAATTGGCAGATTGGGATATAAGGCTTTGAGTTGCCGACAGAATTGTAAACCTAGCTGCTGGCTGGTGGTAGAGCGACCATTACCGAATTCCAAAACCAGTAAATTTACCTGTTTAGGGTCTTTTTGGGCAATTTCTGCTAAAATCTGCAAAGTGCTGGTATCACTTTCTACTACTCCTGTTACTTCCAGGTTAGGAATTGCTTCCAGAGCTACCCGTAATCCCAGACGAAAAATCGGGTCTTGGTCGAATAACAATAATTTTAAATGGCGATCGCTCATAGTCTATTCAATTACACAAGCACTGTTTTTTACCAATAAGAAAACAACTTTCATACAAACAAAACTTTGTCTCCCTCATTGTTACCTGTTTTCGCAAACTGATAAATCGATCATAATTGCCATAAACAGCTGTCACTGTGTAATTAAATGAACTTGAGTATTCGGCACTGGTTGGCAGAACGCTATATCGCAATCAATTAAATTAGCGGATTTTCGGCGGGGCAATTGGCAGGTATTGCCTACCGGATTTTTCAGGATATGGAAGTCAAAAGCCTTATGCCTTTTGGGGATTTCATTATGTCCTAGTTTGATCGCTCCAGAAGTCGGTTCTCCAGTTGGTGAGAAAATTGACTTGCATCGAGAACATTACCGTGCAAGTTTGATTAAAAATCTCAGTATGCCTTTACTTATAGAATCCTTTACTCTCAAGGATATCTATGTGTCACAAAAAGGCTTGCCAATAGAGGAAAGTATTTTTGATTTAGATAAAAAAGCTTACACCGAGACGGACTGCTAAATGATGAAGTATTGCAATTGGCTGCTAGCACTCCAAAGTCTTCTCTGTTATGGGAAATTTATCATCGCCTGAGCCGATGGTTGTTGGGCTATCCGCTAACTGGTAGGATCAAAACGATGCTATTACGCTCAGGAACAGTTCATATCAACCGGACTCCAGAAGCGATCGCTAATTTACTCGCTAATCGTCATCCCCAATATTTACTTGAGCAGATGCAAGCGATCGCTCTTAAAATTCTACACTCGCAACGTCATCAAATTAATTTAGCTGGTGAATTTAATTCTTTACCAAGGTTTTATTTTAAAATTCAGGATTTAGAAAGTGCAGAAAAAACTAATTTAATTGAGTTTTCGCATATTAAGTTAGGAGAATTTCTTTGTGCTAAAGCTGTGACTGCTGAGTTGAAATTACTGACTCAGTGCCAGAATGAGGCTTATGGCACACTCACTTTTGTGCTTGATTCTCCGAGTAGCGCTGCCCAGCATATTTACAATATTACAAGTAATGTTGACTAGGGTAAATCTTCAGCAGACGAACTTATCTAATGCCGAGTTAATGGGGGCGAATTTGGCTGGACTCAACCTGCAACAGGCGAACCTCGCAGGCGCAAACCTCCAACAAGCTAATCTGACGGAGACAAATCTTAATTTAGCCAATCTCACCAACGCCTGCTTATTTGATGCTATCCTCGGTCAGGCTGACAAAAAATTAGCTGCTGATAATGGTGTTTTGTTTTCCAAAGAGTCGTTTCAAAGACTGAAAAATTTGCGATCGCAGCAACCCTTCTTAAACACTTTCCAAATTACAACCAACCCAGATAATAATTGGAGCAAACTTCCTGCCTTCGGAGTAATTGAAAGCTCCGAAGGCACAATTTTACCAGTAGGTTTATATGATGATGCCGATGATGAAACAGTCTTTGGCAATAACTCCATTGATGACAGTAATGCATATTAGCAATTAGGCATTGAGCATTGGGTATTGGTTATTTCCCCTTTCGCCCAGTCCCCTTTCGCCCAGTCCCCTTGCTCCCAGTCCCCTTGCTCCCAGTCCCCAGTCCCCAGTCCCTAACCGTCTTCTGGGTTACGGTAGCCAACAAAATTAATACTGTATTCAGTAATTCGCACTCCTGTTTCTTCTTCAATTTTGCGGATCAAATCTTCTGGTAGTTCTACATGAACATCAAGAATTTGATTTGTATCCACACAGTTAATATGACTGTGAGAGTCACTGATATTGCCGTATAAACGCCCATCACAGCGTTCAATACATTCAATAATGCCCTGACTGGATAATGCTTCTAAATTTTGATAAACAGAGGTATGTCCGATCTCTTTACCCTCTTGGTTCAAGCGATCGTAAATCTCTCTAGCAGAAAGATGTTCATTTGCTTGCCAAAGTAATTCCAGAATAAAGCGACGCTGACGACTAACGCGCATACCGAGGATTTGACACCTATCTAGCGCATCTTCTAGAGAACGAATTGGTTTTGTAGAAATTGTTTGTTTTTGCATATTACAGCTTGTTAACTGTTGAGGGAATTTTCCCATTTAAATTTTTATTGTTTATTTAATATATGCAATAATATTGCACACCATTGTTCTACCTGTACTTATGTTTTGGCTTGTGATGCTGCGGAAGTAACAGGTGGCGATAAATAATAATCTATTTTTTGCTTATTGATGGCTACTTTGTCAGACCTTAATCTAAAACAAACTCATTACAACTTTAACTTAAAATTGATATAAATGTCCACCTTGAGGCAGGCGTTGCCTTTCTCAAGTCGGCTGATGCTAATGGCATACTATGTAATCGGTGTAGTGATTTTTTAGTTAAATAGTTAAATACAGCACTTACCTCATAACTTTGGTAAGTAGAACGGTGTAAACAATTCAATGTTTGTAGCAAGGACTTTATTCCTAAGAAAAGGGCTAAATCCCTTACTACGAGCTAAATTTATCTAGCTTTATATTAGTGAACATAGTTTGATTTATTCAAAAGCATTTGAAGTAACCAGAGTGAATCTAGAAGGTCAGACTTTTCTATAAACCTTGTTTTAGGTTAATTAATTAACATCAAAAAAGTAAGTAGTCGAGAATAATAGAACTTACGCAAAAAATATCCCAAACCTTGATTTTCCGATAGGGGCAATTCATGAATTGCCCCTACCGCGTGTAGTTTTGCGTAAGTCTTAAATAAATCAAAGTATGTTAATTATTATTTACGTTGCTCTACTTATTAATAAATACTAATTTAGGAATTAGGAATTAGGAATTACGAATTGTTAATGTAGCGTCAATGCCTGAAAGCTGCTACTGTAGATTCTCGATCCTACAGTTGAGCAAAAAGAAAGTGGCTGCTGAGTCAAAGACAATTGCGATCGCACTCAATAATGACTTCATTAACAATCTTGATCTGTCGCCTGCCTCAACGGTGATTGAACAACTGCTGCAAGATGGGGTTGCATCCCATGAACAGCAGCTACGCTTTGATATCAATTACGATCTCGAACCTGGCGATCCACGAGAACTCTCAGAAATTCCAGAAGTACGCCTGTGGTTTGTGCGCCTAGATGCCAAATACCCCTGGTTAGCATTTTTACTAGATTGGAAAGCTGGAGAATTTGCTCGTTATGCCGCCATGCTAGTACCACACCAGTTCAGTTCCAAAGATGGTATTCAGTATAATCCTGAAGCCTTAGAGATATTTTTGATGCACAAAATCTTTATTTTAGGTGATTGGCTCAAACAGCAGGATATCCCCAGCCTCTCGCGGTTGAAGTCCATGGCCCAAATGCTGGGTTATGAATTAGATGATGCTTTTTTTGAGATATTTTGATCCTGAAATAACCGCAAAATCTAGCTGTCACAACCAGGTTTTGCGGTCATTCAACAAACACATAACTACATTGGATATCCAATAGACTGATTGCAGAAATTGGGAGAAACTGCTGGTTTAGCCAACCCAGATTTTCTCTAAAACTGCGTTTGGTGAAATATCCTCTGTTTTTCCCGTAGGGGATTTAATGGGCAGAAATTTGTCATTTTTCGGCAACAACTTAGCTGGATCGGTAGGCCCAAATAGGGCAATGGTATAGGTTTGGACTGCAACACTCAGTTGTAGTGCCGGACTATCAGTAGACAACATCAAATTTGCACCGGCGATTATAGCAGTTAACTTGCCAATATCATCCGGGGCAGTCACCTTGATATCTGGAGAAGACCCCAGAAGCGATCGCACAAACTGCTCATCGTCAATTCCCTTAACAACCACCACAGGCAGATCCGGCTGCTTGTCTTGGAAGCCTTGAATAATTTGATGCCAACTTTGGACAGGGTAGATTTTATCCAGTTCTTTAGCCTGGGATAACTGTCCAGAACCGCCATGAATCAAGATATAGCCTGTTTCATGTACGCCTAAGCGTTTTTGTTCATTTTGTGCCCACTCAATATCTGGTTTTGGCACATTTACTGCTAATTCTGGAACAGGGCTATTTATTTCCAATGGTTGCAGCAAATCGTGATATACTGCCGCCGCATACTGGGATACTTTAAATGGCACAGCATGGGTCAGAAAAACCGAACCTTTGCCTTTGTAGCCAATACGTATGGGAATTCCCGTCAACCAGAGTAAAAGACCGAGCAACCAAATTTGCTTCACAGCAATGACAACATCGTATTCGCGATCGCGAATTATCCCGACCAAATTACCCCAATCTGCCAGACTGTTACGGTCTTGAAAATCAAAGTTCAGCACCTCGTGAACTGACTTGCTCACTCGGTAGGCAGCCTTTGACCGGGGTTCAACAATGACATCTATCTGAGCGTTAGGGTAATGGCGCTTCAGGTCATCTAGAGTCGGAAAGAAGAGAATTTGGTCGCCAATTCCGCCAGGTACAAGGGCTACTACTCGCATAATATTTATTGACGCTTACTCGCTCCTTATTTTAGGGGAAAATATATAGCTTAATGATTGAGGAATTCTGTGTATTTACTAATTCCAGCTGCGGGAATCGGAAAAAGAATGGGGAGTAACCGCAATAAACTCCTTCTAGAAGTGCGATCGCAACCAATTATTGCTTGGACTCTATTAGCCGCAGAAGCCGCCGATACAATCAGTTGGATCGGGATTATTTCTCAGCCTACCGATTGGCCAGACTTCAGGGCAATTCTCGCCGAGATCAAGCTCACAAAACCAGTGCAATTGATTCAAGGTGGTTCCACCCGTCAAGAATCTGTTTACAATGGCTTGCAGGCTTTGCCAGTAGCCGCAGAACAAGTATTAATTCATGATGGCGCTAGATGTCTCGCCACACCAGATTTATTTAACTCTTGTGCCGAAGCCATTCGCCACTGTCCCGGTTTAATTGCTGGTGTACCAGTCAAAGACACTATCAAAGTTGTGGATGGACAAGGCATAATTCAAGAAACACCAGATAGACAAAAATTGTGGGCGGCACAAACTCCCCAAGGATTTGATGTCAAGTTGTTGAAACAGTGCCACGCTGAAGGTATCCGGCAAGGTTGGGAAGTAACTGATGACGCGGCTTTATTTGAAAAGTGCGGTCTTGAAGTCCGAATTGTCGAGGGAGAGGAGACGAATTTAAAAGTGACAACTCCCCAAGATTTAGCGATCGCAGAATTTATTCTCACAACTAGAGGAGTTTGAGGGATTAGGGATTAGGGAATTGGGAATTGGGAATCCTAAATTTGAGGGCTAACAATATTTTGACAATTTACGATATAATGCCACACACTTGTTGATTGTTAGTTGTCATGTACTAATGACCAATGACCAATGACTAATGACTAATTACTAAATGATTACAGCCACAGCGACGAAGATAGAAGCAATTCTGTATTTAAAGGGTAAACCCTTGTCGCTCGGCGAAATCGCCGAGTATGCCGCGTGCGATCGCGCCACTGTCAAAGAAGGCATGATTGAACTCATGGACAATTATGCCCACCGAGATAGCGCCCTAGAGGTAATAGAAACCCCCGATGGTTACAGTTTGCAACTAAGGTCTGATTTTCATGATTTAGTGCAAACGATGATACCAGTAGAATTGGGAGTAGGTGCATTACGGACTTTGGCAGCGATCGCCCTCAATAGTCCCATACTCCAGAGCGACTTAATTAACCTGCGCGGTTCAGGAGTTTATCAACACGTTCCAGAACTCGTAGAACTTGGTTTTATTCGCAAACGCCGAGACAGCGATTCTCGCTCCTACTCACTCCAAGTAACCCCAAAATTTCATCAGTATTTCCAAATCGAACAACTCCCACAAATACTTTCCACCACCCAGAAGGAAGAACAACTAGAACTAGAACTAGAGGGAGTAGGGAGTGGAGAGTAGAGGCTGGGGACAAGGGGAATACCCAATTCCCAATTCCCAATTCCCAATTACAATGACTTAATACCCGTGGTGAATGCGCTAGCCTTGTACTATGGTTTAGAGTAGAGTTAGCAATTAAGCTAAATAAAACTGCCAATGGTGTTTAATCCTGACTTTTTAAATGACAACTCCGAGGAACACCCTAATCAACTTCTTTCCGACCACTCTGAGGAATACCCCAATCAGTTACTCAAATATCTACAACATCAGTCTCCTGATGTTTTAGCGAGGATTGCTCAGTCTGCTAGCCCCGAAATTAAACAAATCATCTCGCAAAATGTCCAAGGGCTAGTAGGAATGCTCCCGGCAGAAAATTTCAACGTGCAAATCACAACAGATCGGGATAATTTAGCTGGGCTTCTAGCGTCGGCCATGATGACAGGGTATTTTCTGCGACAGATGGAACAAAGAATGCAGTTAGAGCATTTGTCTAATGGCCAATAATCAATAGTCAATAGTCAAACATTCTAGGACTAGTGACTAAATAATTCGTAATTCGTAATTCGTAGTTATAAAACGCTCGTAAGCGTTGCATTAGCGTTAGCGAGGAACGAGCATCCGTAGGAGCGTCTGACTCCCTCTATAGCGTACTGTACGGACAAACGATCTATACGTAGCGTCTACCTGAGTTCCTATGCGTTTGGTGTTCGCGTAAGTGTCGCAGACAAACCTTTCCTTCGCAAAGTATCATCCAATAGAAGAAGAGAAGGCTTTACGCTCCGGTATTATTGGAAGCTCGAACTCTCCACTGTCTAATTGACTACCAAATCAGATATTTTGGTGGTAACTCCTACGCCTTAATTACGAATTAAGTAGAGCGGCGTAAATAATTAAAGGTTTGTAGTGAGGACTTTAATCCTCACTACAAACTAATCTCAAGATTTTTTACATTACTTAATCTAGTTTGATTTATTCTCGCCTACTTACGTTAGCGTAGTGGGGCGTTCGCGCAGCGTCTCGCAGAGAAGCCCATTACGAATTATGAATTATTTTGAGCTATTTTCTTTCAGGATAAGCTCCTGATTGTACTTTGAAGGTTTGAATTTTCCCGCTACGGTTGACTTCGATAGCTAAAATGTCGCCAACTTTGCTGGACTCTACCAGCTTTTGAACTTGGGCTGAGGTTTTGACTGGTTTAGCGTTAACTTTTTGAATCACGTCTCCAGGAAGCAATCCTCCGCGCTTGGCTGGGGAATCACCTGTGACTGCTTTAATCACAATTCCAGCATCCTGCTGAATGTTCAGTTGATTTTCTTGATTAATCTGTTGTTTTCTACTAGGAGAAAGGTCTGCCATGTCAATACCTAAGAAGGGATGTTCCACACGCCCTTTGGTAAAAAGTTCATTGGCAATGCGGGCGGCGGTTTCAATGGGGATGGCAAAACCAAGTCCTTGAGCATCAGCGCGGATGGCAGTATTAACACCAATCACTTCGCCTTGAGCGTTTAACAAGGGGCCACCAGAATTACCAGGGTTAATTGCAGCATCAGTTTGGATAAAGGTGACTCGCTTATCTGGGACACCAACTTGAGTGCTAGTGCGATCGGTAGCGCTGACGATGCCAATAGTGACAGTATTATCTAAACCTAAAGGATTGCCAATTGCGATCGCCCATTCTCCTGGTATTAAGTTTTGCGAATTGCCTAGTTTCACAGTCGGTAAATTATTCGCTTTTATTTTTACCACCGCCACATCTGTCACAGTATCAACTCCTACTACCTTTCCCTCTAAACTTCGACCATCCTTGAGGGTGACTAGTACTGTATCTGTATCTGCTACCACATGAGCGTTAGTGAGTAATTCCCCATCCTCGCTCAAAATAAATCCCGATCCTGTACCGCGCTCAATCCGTTCTTCGGGAATTGGTTGCTCATCCTCTCCGAAAAATCGCCGCAAGAGGGGATTTTTTAAAGCATCAGAGATCGGATTAGCTACTTTGCGAGTGGCATTAATTCGCACCACAGCCGGGCCAACTTTTTGCACTGCCATCGCAATAAAATTTACATTATCGCCTCCAGTAGCTGCAATTCCACCGTTAGGAGAATTTGGCACTACAGATTCTGGAGGGGAAGCCATTGTTACATTTCTTAACTGTTGGAATGAGGGATTTTGTAGCAGAAGATAGCGACTGCCAAACAAACCTGCACCACAGCCGAACACTAGTAAGAACACATAAACGCCTAGTTGCTTTAAAGATAACTTCATAATCATTCTGCTTAAGAGAGCAATGCAGTTGCTAATTTCTAAGTGTAGTCAAGCTAACGGGAAGTGGACAGATCAATTTACTAGGAATTAGGAATTGGGAATTGGGAATTGGGAATTGGGAATTGGGAATTAGCTATGGTTCAATAGTTCTTCCCCTGCTCCCTGCTCCCTGCCCCCTCATCTCCCCAATCTCCATACTCTGCATCTAAAATCTAAAGTTAATGCGCTTTTGACCTGTATACATGACTTTATCCTTTCGTCAACTTTTTCTCTGTAGCTTAATTAGCACCTTGGGACTAGTAAGCACACTGCCAAACTTGAAAAGTGCTAACGCTGCTGTAGGTGGTTGCCCAACTCCAGCACTATCTCGCTTCCAACGCCATAAAGTTGTTCGTGGCGAAACTTTAGAGAGCATAGCGCAGCGCTATAATCTCATTCCTACAACTATTATTGGCATGAATCCAGCTTTGCAGAATGGTGCGATGCCTACGGTGGGTTCCACCAACGCACCTGTTGGTAGTGTGCTTCAAATTCCTCCCTACAATGGGATTGTAGTTGAAGTGCCTCGCGGTCAAACTTGGCGGCAAGTGGCAGCACAATACAAAGTCCGGGCTGATAGCCTTTTTGAAGTGAATGGCTGCCAACAAAACCCCAGAATTGTGTTTGTTCCGGGGGTAAATTGGTCGCCCAATGGGGTTGTAACTAAATCCCCTTTAGCTACTGATGCAGGTACGCCAAACCGTGCATCCCTGTCTGGATATCCCTTGGCACAAGTCGCAACTGTGGGATTAGCTTACGGCTGGCAAATTAATCCGGCGACAGGTGAAGTTTTCTTCCATAGTGGTGTTGACTTATTAGCACCAGTTGGTAGTAATGTAGTAGCGATCGCATCTGGAACCGTAGCCTTTGCTAACGATCAAGGTTCTTATGGCAAGTTGGTCATTATTAACCACCCTGGCGGACTCCAAAGCCGCTATGCCCAGCTTGACAGTATTAAAGTTACTGTCGGTCAGCAAGTAAAAAAAGGAGACTTACTAGGAACAGTAGGCACTACTGGAAAACCAACTTCCACTCAACCCCATCTCCATTTTGAAGTCCGTTCTACCTCATCTCTGGGTTGGGTAGCACAAGATCCAAAAGATTATTTGAAGAAATGAAGAGTATGGGATGAGGGAGACAAAGAAATAACCAATGCCCCATGCCCTACGCCCTACGCCCAAATTCAATATTTTCGTTAGATTTTACAATGTGCATTCCTGCCTCTGCAAACCTTGCAAATGCTGCATCTGCCTGCTCTGTGTAGTCCAAAATACCAGGGACAACAACGGGCGAAGTGCAATCTTCTAAGAGATAGATTTTTTTCGCAAGGGTCGCATCTACCTGTTTAATTTCTGTCAATAAATCGTCAATTGTCCAGGCGACACAATGACTTTTAGCTTGACCACCAATAATTACTGCATCAAATTCTAAAAGCTGCTTAATTAAACGAGTATTTTTTTCACCAAGTGGACGCTGCTCAAAATCTTCCAACACTTCTGGACGTAAAATAGAATAATTTTCTGTTAGGGAATTTTCACCTTTGATTTCAAATTGCGTCTGACTTTGACGAGCAATGTTGTGAAAAAATATTGCTTCTTCTACCGATGAAACTAAAGCATGACCTATACCACCTAACATAGAATGATAAGGCCAAATTGTGAGCGGATATTTACCGTCTTGACTGAGTTTTCTAATGTAATGGTAAGCGTGTTTTTCTAATAATTCATAATCCCCGTTAGTAACACTGTCAGCAACTGCTGGATTAACCTTCCAGATACCTTGTTCAATGTCTGCTGTGGTGATGTTAGTCGCGGCTGGAGTCGGATGTTCTCCGGCGGCGTTCACCCAAAAAATGGGATGGAAGATTTGCGTTGCTGTGTGGGTGTCTAAAGTCGGTACAATTTTTGTAATTACTCCCAAGTTACGATAGATAAATTCACACAATCTGACGTTATCATCCACAGCCCCATTCCCAGATTTTCCACCTACAAATAATTCAAATCCTGGAATACAGAAAGTGTTTTGGACATCAATTAACAATAGACAAATCCGGGTTTTATCTAAAGATGCTGGTTTAATATCGTGTTGTTTTGCCCAGACTTCAGCTTTTGCAGCACTTTCTTGGTAAGGTACACGCCAGACTTCGCCCACTTTGTCGGGGTTGAAGTGAGGGGAAATTGGTAGTGGGGTTTTTATTTGGGTATTCATCTAAAATCTCTACTTATTTTCTAATTATTAGACTTGCTTTAGTTAAGGATAATAATGAATTTAGTAAACATCATCGTGAGAACCTAAAGTTAGCAACAAATGCTTTCTGGAATGTGGATGTTTTTTCTAGCATGGGCGTGAGTTAAACAATTTGGTGATAATTCCAATTTAACTGTTGGTAGTTGCGATCGCTTAATAGTATATTTGTATTATAAAATAACAGATTTACTATCTTCCTCAGTTTCGACTAGATAAGTATCATTTAATCCTCGCTTGTATAACTTCCAGCTATGAGGCTGAAAAATCACATAGTTACAGAGTACAGTGGTAATTAAAGCTGCACCATCGAGAATTGAGTTACTTACAGGTATCAAAGGTTGCGTGATAGAATTATTGGCGCTGCTGATAGTATTTGTAACTGAGTAAGAGAGCGATCGCTTCATTAAGTCTCACTAAGGTTTAAGAACTTTTATTTCTTTGCCTGACTCATTCTCTATTTTTTTCTATCTAATCGCCCAAAAGAGGCACTAGCTGTGGCAATCTGGAAAACAGAGATTTATCAAATCTGATATTTTTAGCCACAGCAAATTTACCTAATCAGGTTATGCAAACTCTGCCCATAGTAGATACTTCAAATACTACATCAAGCCAACCTACCTTTGATACAACTATCAAGCGGCGTAAAACCCGTCCCGTAAAGGTAGGAAATGTCACCATTGGCGGTGGCTACCCCGTTGTAGTGCAGTCAATGATTAACGAAGACACCCTTGATATTGATGGTTCTGTGGCTGGTATTCGTCGTCTGCACGAAATTGGCTGCGAAATTGTCCGTGTCACAGTGCCAAGTATGGCTCATGCTAAAGCTTTAGCAGAAATTAAACAAAAATTAATAAAAACTTACCAAGACGTGCCAATTGTGGCTGATGTCCATCACAATGGGCTGAAAATCGCTGTGGAAGTCGCCAAGCACATAGAAAAAGTGCGAATTAATCCGGGGTTGTATGTCTTTGAAAAGCCCAACGTTAATCGAACTGAGTATACTCAATCCGAATTTGACGAAATTGGCGAAAAGATCCGCGAAACCCTAGAACCTTTAGTACTTTCTTTGCGCGATCAAGATAAATCAATGCGAATTGGGGTAAATCACGGTTCTCTAGCCGAGAGGATGCTATTTACCTACGGTGACACCCCAGAAGGAATGGTGGAATCTGCCATAGAATTCATTCGCATCTGTGAATCTTTGGATTTCCACAACTTAGTAATTTCGATGAAAGCCTCACGAGTACCGGTGATGCTAGCCGCCTATCGCCTCATTGCCAAGCGCATGGATGAACTGGGTATGGATTATCCGCTACATTTAGGCGTTACCGAAGCTGGTGATGGCGAATACGGGCGAATTAAATCCACGGCTGGTATTGCAACCTTACTTGCTGATGGCATTGGCGATACAATCCGCGTGTCATTGACAGAAGCACCAGAAAAAGAAATTCCCGTTTGTTACAGCATTCTCCAAGCTTTGGGATTGCGAAAAACGATGGTGGAATATGTCGCTTGTCCTTCCTGTGGACGCACTTTGTTTAACCTAGAAGAAGTCCTGCACAAAGTCAGGGAAGCTACTAAACACCTGACTGGGCTGGACATAGCAGTTATGGGTTGCATTGTCAATGGCCCCGGTGAAATGGCAGATGCCGACTATGGTTATGTAGGC
Organism: Nostoc sp.; assembly: GCF_036917465.1. Classification (GTDB taxonomy): domain Bacteria; phylum Cyanobacteriota; class Cyanobacteriia; order Cyanobacteriales; family Nostocaceae; genus Nostoc. The sequence continues at coordinate 95,168 of NZ_JBALDL010000086.1, read as the reverse complement.
AAAACACCTGGTTACATTTCTTTGTATCGGGGTCGAGAAGAGATTAAAAAAGTCCCAGAAGACAAAGGTGTAGAGGAATTAATTAACCTCATTAAGTCCGATGAACGCTGGGTAGAACCGTAGAGGGAGCAGGGGGCAGGGGGCAGGGGAGGCAGGGGGAACAGGGGGAGAAGAACTATTAATTATTGCCCAATTCTCAATTCCCAATTCCCAATTCTTAAAACTTTTGCATTGATGACGACCAATGTCGCCGCATTGTCAAGTATTTTGTTTAAATTAGGATACATGCTCGGTCTTTACAGTATAAGCCTGTGTTAGATTGAGCATACTGACTATATATTATTTTCCCTCTGACGCAGCTGTCATTATGGTGATTACAAAAAGTAGGCTTGTTTTGGGTGCTACGGCGGTGACACTCTCCACCATCGCAGTTACTAGCCTTGGCATTCATTCCCGAGGTCAAGCTTTATTTAAAGCAAGTCCCAAACAAATAGTAGATGAAGTTTGGCAAATTGTTCAGCGCCAATATGTAGACGGTACTTTTAATCAGGTAGATTGGCAGGCTGTTCGTAAGGAGTACTTAAGCAAGTCCTACAGTAATCCCCAAGAAGCGTATAAGTCCATTCGGGAAATGCTCAAAAAGCTGGATGACCCATACACCCGGTTTATGAACCCAGAGGAATTCAAGAATATGCAAGTGGATACCTCTGGAGAATTGATAGGGATTGGCATCACTATCAGTCAAGATGAAAAAACTAAGCAACTTGTTGTAATTGCGCCAATTGAAGACACACCAGCATTTAAAGCTGGTGTTTTGGCAAAAGATGTTATCCTCAAAATCGACAACAAAAGCACCAAGGGGATGGATACTAATCAAGCAGTATCCCTGATTCGGGGTGAAGCAGGATCGCAAGTCAGCTTAACGATTCAGCGAGACGGTCAGACAAAACAATTTGACATCAAACGGGCGCGGATTGAAATTCATCCAGTTAAATATTCCCAAAAGCAAACTCCAGCAGGTAATCTTGGCTACATTCGTCTGAACCAGTTCAGCGCCAATGCTGGTAAAGAAATGCAAACAGCTATCAAGGATTTAGAAAGCAAAAAGGTAGCTGGATATATTTTGGATCTACGTGGTAATCCCGGCGGCTTACTGTTCTCTAGTGTAGACATTGCCCGGATGTGGATAAATAAAGGTAAGATTGTCTCCACCGTTGAACGCCAAGGAGAGGCAGAAAAAGAAGAGGCAAACGGACGCGCCTTGACGGATAAACCTTTGGTGGTGCTGGTAGATAAAGGTTCAGCTAGTGCCAGTGAAATTCTTTCAGGGGCTTTGAAAGACAACAAGCGTGCTACTTTGGTTGGTACTCAAACCTTTGGTAAGGGACTAGTGCAATCAGTACGTCCCTTAGAAGATGGCTCAGGATTAGCGGTAACAATTGCTCATTACTATACCCCCAACGGTACAGATATTAATCACAAAGGTATTAATCCAGATGTGAAGGTAGAGTTAACCAAAGAGCAGATGCAGGAATTATGGCTCCATGAACGCGATAAACTCGCTACTCTAGCAGATCCACAATTCGCTAAAGCAGTGGAAGTTATAGGTAAAAAAATTGCTGCTAAGGACACACCCACAGCAAAAAAATGAAGATTTAAGAATAAAGTTAGGAGTCAGTGGTCATGAGTTAGGAATAAAAACCATCATTTTTAACTCCTGTAGAGACGCGATTAATCGCGTCTCTACTCCTAACTTAAACTGGTTGGCACTTTCCAGCCCTAATCAGTCCGACACGCCGAGCGATCGCTTCTCCTTGCGAACTAAAAGGGCCCCACTGTTCTATAATCTCGGAATTATCGTCGCCAACTTTGTCGCTGGTGACAATTTCGCAGTTTCCAGCAGAGTGCTTGACAATATACCAAGTTTGTGAATCATCCATGCTTGAAACAAAAAATTTGTTTTTACAGTAAAAATTTTACGCTATAAAAAAAGCATTTCCGCATAGGTGCGTAAATATCTCAAAGGAAAAGTCAATTCAGTACTTTTAATTTATCTCAGTAATATAATTTTTTCTTAAAAAAAAATTATATTACTGATTAGATGTATAAATATTGGTATGCGTAGAGATGAAAATTTGAGAGCGATCGCTCATCAAAAAATATACTTTTTTTATTGTTAACTCTTGCCAAATAAAGATTTTCTGATTTTGTATTACTCCATATTTAGCATTCTAAAATTTTTTATTTTTGTATCACTGAATGCTTGATATTGAAGCGAAGAACTTGGACACTGTTTTTGTAATCAAGAGTGCAAAAACGTGAAAAAAATCAAGATTTTGAAGTTTCTACTGCCATTCGTGACGGTGGTTTTATTCATAATTGGGTTAGCACAGATTGTACCAGCCCAGTCATCAGTAAGTGTTCATTTAACCCTTGGCAACCCTAGCAACGCTGGAACTTCTAGCCAAAATAATTACTTATTGGTAAAACCACAATATGTAATTGGTTACAACTGCGGAATAGGTAGACCAAATTGGGTGTCTTGGCAGTTGAATAATAGTTGGTTAGGTAGCACACCGAGACAAGATACTTTTCGGGCTGATACAACACTTCCTTCTGGTTGTTATCAAGTTCAATCTACCGATTTTAGTGGAAGTGGATTCGATCGCGGTCACATGACACCCAGTGCTGACAGGACTAGTAGTGTTACTAATAATTCTGCCACTTTTTTGATGAGTAATATGATTGCTCAAGCTCCAGATAACAATCAGGGAATTTGGGCAAACTTAGAGGATTATGCCAGAACTTTAGTAGGACAGGGTAAAGAACTCTATATCATATCTGGTGGATATGGGATAGGCGGTAATGGTTCTAACGGAACGTTCTCTACAATAGCTAATGGACGGGTTCAAGTGCCTAACAGAACCTGGAAAATTATTGTTGTATTGAATACTCCTGGTTCAGGTCTTGCTGGTGTCACAACTAGCACCAGAGTCATTGCTGTCAATATTCCTAACGCCCAAGGCGTGCGAACAGCGAATTGGAAAAACTATCGGGTTAGCGTTGATTCATTAGAATCCCTAACTGGATACGATTTTCTCTCACAAGTTTCAACATCTATTCAGTCTGTAATAGAAGCACAAGTCGATACTTTATAAGTTGGGTTGAAGAAGAATTCAGAATTCAGGAGCGGAGTCGGAGACACTCCGCCTCTGGTTAGAATCAAGATACTGTGGGTAGCTTGCTACCCACAGGGGTACATGAACTCGCTCTAAGAGTTACGATGCCGCAGGTTTTACGTTACGCTATCTGCTAGAAGTACAGAATATCCAACTGAATTCTAACTCCTGAATTCTGATTTTGATAACGAGAAAGCCTAGCCATCTGTGCAGCTAGGCTTTTGTTTAAAGAAATTTTCAACCTGTTACTAGGTTTCAACTAGTTTTGTAACTACTCCAGCTAAGTCACCGTCTTTAGTTTGTCCGATGATATAAGCGTCAATATTTATTTGTCCAACACGATAAACCTTGATGTCACTAAGATTATCTTTAAGTGTCTGAATAAGTGTTTGAAATTTTTTAACATCTTGTTTCTGTAATTCATTGTGCCACTCTTGCTCAAATGCACAATTACGAAAAAGATAGTCCAACTCTACTACTTCGATTGGCAGGTTTTGAGAACCTCTTAGCTGTAATATCTTCTCCTGTGTTGCAGGTGCAGCACCTTCCCATTGAACAACCTCAAAAGGGTAATCAGACTCGCTCATCATTAACAAGCCAGTACTAGCTTCCTTCAGTTTTTCGACAATCTCGCCGCTCATAGTCATCAGTTTCTAGCAACGCTTATACTGTATCATTCAGCCAGCAGCAAGGTAGAAAGCCGAAAGAGAGATATACTAACTATTCATTCTATTTCTAGCGATCGCTAATCAGAAAATTTTATGGCTTTGAAGCTCCCGTGTCTGGCTGGATTAAGATAGGTACTCCGCCTTTTTCCGAACCAATAATTACAATTTTAGAATTATTAGATTGAGCTAGCTTTTCTGTGGCTTCAATCGCTCGTAGTTGTAGCACTTGGTTAGTCAGTCCACTAGAGATAATTTTTTGGGAATCAGCAATGCCTTGTGCTTCAATCCGCTTCCGTTCTGCCTCTTGACGCTCTTTTTCTAAAACAAATTTCATCTGCTGATTTTCTTGTTCTACCTTGAGTTTGTTTTGAATTGCAGCTTGCAGAACATTAGGCATTTTGACGTTTCGTAAAAGAGCTTCTTCAACGATGAAACCTAAAGTGGGTATCTCCTGGGTGAGTTGTTGGTCTATTTTTTGAGCGATTTCTTGGCGTTTGGTAGAGTATATAGCACTAGCTGGGTAATTGGCTGTGATGGCGCGAACAGTAGAGCGGAATCTGGAAATTACCAGTTGGGTTTCGTCAGTTCCAATCGTTTTATATACTGTTGGAGCTTTTTGCGGATCTAGTTTGTATTGAAGACTGATATCAAGATTTAGGCTCAAACCTTCCTGAGATGTTACATCAACGTTTTCTTTGACATCTTTAAGGCGAGTGGAAAAATTCAGCACCTTATTAAAGGGATTTACCAAGTGGACACCAGGAGCAAGGGTATTGTCGTCAACTTGACCAAAAAAGTTGACGATACCGACATTGCCTGGTGGTACAATTACCAAAAGTCTGGAGATCGAATTAAAGACTGCAATAATGCCAATCAATATTGTAATAGCGCGTACTGCTAAACGCGATCTTTCGCCAGATATCTTACCTGTATTCAGATAAACGAGAACTGCAATCAGGCTGGTTAAAAGAGAGAATATAAAGCCCATGAGTTTTGTGTTTGTGGTTAAGACGTGTATGCTTAATCACATAACTCCCAGACGCTTTTATGAAACTAATAAGCTGTCGTGTATTTAATTTGCACAGCTAGGGCGGGCAAGATGCCCACCCCACAAGATTAGATAATTTGTTTCTTGGAAATCCCTTAACTGGCAATATCGAACAGATGATATAGTCTAGTGTTCTTGGATAGCTGCTGCTTTGGGAAGAAACTGAATTCTGGGATCTGGCATGAAATTGTATCTCAAATACAATCCTCCCCAGACAAACAGGGTAATTAACAATGCACCAATACCAAGGGGACTGGGAAGCCAGAAAACCGCTTCTATATGGTTAAGTTGCCCAGGTTGGAGTCTCCACACCAGTTGATTACCATTTTTTTCTGGTTCAATAGCAGTTTCAGTTAGTTGAATGTTTTTAGCTCCCCAAGGAGTCTTCAAGCTAAATTCCAAGTCGAGAATTGAACCAGCATTAGCCAGAACATTACCTCTGCTGGCAATTAGGGAGAGCGATCGCAAATCCAAATCATAAATTAACCGATTTCGGACTAAAAGTAAAAAATAATTCTGCTCTAAGAGGACGTTTGATTCAATTTTCGGCAGTTCTGAGTCAGATTTGCTCTGCACAGATTCAGAGGGTTGATTTCCCCCGGAATTAAAAAACTCGTTAAACTTCTCTTGCAATTCCCTACCACTACTAAAGGGAATTGTGACGATGATTTCTTCTTGGGAAACTCGCTGCGTTTTACCTTCTAATTGACGGGCGCGGCGTTCTATGCTGTTCAACCATTCGTACACAGAATCACCGCTAAAACTGGTTAGCCGCTCTCCCAATTTTATATGCTGTACTAGTTCGCCACTGTTTGAATTGTCAAAGTTAAGCCCCATATCGTACTTAACACAGCCAGTCAGTAACAGTGATGTTAACAGCACTAGCCACAAAATAAAATTTCGCATCGGGAAGTTGCGGTTAATTTGGTTTCGACCATTTAGTGACAAGACAAAACTAAATGGTCTAATTAACCACCAGAAAATCTTTCCCAAAATTGAAGAATTTGAAACCATAAATTTCCCCAAAAGTCAACAGATTTTAAATTTTAGGTCGCACCTTTGGTACGCTTCCAGCGCAACTTGGGTTTTGAATTGCCCTTACCGATAAACGGATCAAGGTCGAAGATTTTAAATTTTGAATTTTGGTTCATGTCTCACCCGCAAGGATTGAGGCATTAACCAAAAGAATCTTAAATCTCAAATCCAAAATCCAAAAGTGGTATCAGCCAGGGGTTCCTGAAAAATTCAACCAAACTAAGTACGAAATGGTTAAACCAATAGCAATTAGCGCCACCCAGATAAAGCGATTATCCCTTGTATTGACCTGACTGAGGTCAACAAATTCTGGCTCTGTGGCTTTAGGCTTCTGCTGGACAGAAGATTTAGTAGGTTTAGCAGTCACAGAAATTTTGAGTTCATTATCTGGTAATGTGTCCAAATCGGGGATTTGAGTCATCCATTCACTAGGTCTTTTCAGCTTTGGTGCTTTTAAGATGTAAACCATCTGTCGGGCTTGTTTGCTGGTTTCAATATAGGGATGGCGTTTGAGTCTTTCGCAAAGAGCGATCGCATCATCCGTGCGTCCAGCCGCTTCATAAGCTGTCACCAGAGAAATTTCTACTTCACCCCCAAAGCGAGAATTACGAGCTATTAGGGCGCTGGCCTTTTCTAAATTTTCTACGGCTTCGCGGTATCGCCCATTTTCAAAGGCAATTTTCCCCGTCTGATAGAAGGTTTTAGCAATTTCTAAACTTTCTGCACTCACGTCTTATATAAAAATTAGCACTATTTTAATTTTGCCAATGCAGCAACCTTTTTGGAATCTTTTCAAAGGCTGATAATTTGAAAGCAAATAAATTCCTAAAAAAATAATGGTTTTGGCTAAACTTTTGCGTAAGTACTGTATTAAAAACTCCGGTATCAAATTAGTGAGGATCAATGTCTGATGACAAGCTGCTTTGCACCTACGCATGTTTTCATTACCTGAACTCCGAGAGAATGCTCCCGCTACAACGCGAAGTGGAAAGAAGGGGAATCAATAATGCCCAATTCCCCATGCTCCATAAGCATCAAGAGGTAAACTGAGAACCGAGAATCATCGTCCCAATTCCAACGTCAGTAAAGATTTCTAGTAATAAGGCGTGGGGAATGCGACCATCAATGATGTGTGCTGCACGGACTCCTTGAGCAAGCGATCGCACACAACAATTAACTTTGGGAATCATCCCACCGCTAACTATACCATTGACAATCAACTCGCGGGCTTCGCGGATATCTACTTTCGGAATCAAAGTAGATTGGTCTTTGTAATCTTTTAAAATTCCACTAGTATCCGTCAGTAAAATTAACTTTTCTGCTCCTAGTGCCGCAGCGATTTCTCCAGCTACAGTATCGGCATTAATGTTATAAGCTTGCCCTGTCTCATCTGCGGCAACGCTAGATACTACCGGAATATAGCCATTGCTAGCGAGGGTGTCCAAAATCTTGATGTTAACATTACTGACTTCCCCCACGAAACCGATGTCTTCTTGACCTTGGGGACGGGCTGTAAATAGATTACCGTCTTTACCGCAAAGTCCTACAGCCAATCCCCCCGCTTGGTTAATTAGCGCGACAATTTCTTTGTTAACTCGACCAACTAAAACCATTTCCACCACATCCATTGTGGCGGCATCAGTGACTCGTAGACCATTTTTAAATTGTGGTTCGATGCCCAGCTTATCTAACCAACTGTTAATTTCTGGGCCACCGCCGTGTACTACTATGGGACGCAAGCCAACGCAGGATAAGAATACAATGTCGCGCATAACTTTGTCTTTGAGTGCGCTATCTTTCATCGCTGCGCCACCATATTTGACAACAACAGTGCGACCGGCAAATTGTTGAATATAAGGTAGTGCTTCGCTTAGTACACGTACACGAGTGGCTTCAGTTTGTCTGATGTATTCAGAATCGTTGACCGTCATGAGGAGCCGCCGTTGAGAGTTAAAACCTATTTCAGTAAGTGTAGAAGACTTTGTAACCTGTAACAATGTCTCACTCTACAAATTAACTATTCCCACTTGCCTGACAGAATAAGCAAGCGATCGCTCTTTCAAACCTCTAAAATTAAAATCATTCGGCTGAAGCTAGGGAATGAAAATGACCACGCTGCTAATTCAAACTGAAAGCACACCCCTAACGGTAAATTTCCCCTCGCTTGTGCAGATGACAAATGAGCAGTTCTACGAATTTTGCCAAGCCAATGGAGATTTGCGAATCGAGCGTACTGCCAATGGGGAAGTGATCATTATGCCACCAGCTTTTTCAGATACGGGCAACCGTAACTTTAACATTGCTGCACAGCTTGGGTCTTGGACTGAACAAGATGGCACTGGCATAGGCTTTGACTCCAGTACAGGGTTTACACTAGCCAATGGAGCAATGCGTTCCCCTGATGCTTCTTGGATTGAACTGGGGCGTTGGGATGTTTTAACAGATGCACAAAAAGCTTCATTTGCGCCAATTTGTCCTAGCTTTGTGATTGAGTTACGCTCCTCTAGCGACCGCCTGATAAAATTACAAGAGAAAATGCAGGAGTACATCGATAACGGTGCATCACTAGGCTGGTTAATTGATCGGCAGAATCGAAAAGTCTACATTTACCGTCCTAATCGAGAAGTTGAGATTTTGGAAAATCCCGAAGCAGTTAGTGGTAATCCAGAATTACCGGGATTTATCCTACGGATGACCAAAATTTGGTAATTTGAGTGTTCCTAACCTAATGAGAGACTTGTGGTTTGAGAACGCTAGGAATTACCTCAATTATTCTGTTGGCAATATCTTCAGGTGCTTCTCCCTCTTGGACGGTGATGTGCAAATCGGCTTGAGAGTAAAGTGGTGTTCGTTGTTCGAGGAGCGATCGCAATTTACCCTTGAGGTCAGCATCTTGCAAGAGTGGTCTGGTGGTATCCTCAGCTAAACGGCTGTAAAGTAGTTCAACTGGCACATCTAGCCACACTATCAAACCGTGGTGCAAGTAACCCCAATTTTCTCGCCGTAATACAATACCCCCACCGGTTGCGATCGTCAATTTTGTAAAAGCACAAACTTGTGAAAGCACGTCACTTTCTACCTGGCGAAACTCAGCTTCACCAACTTCTGCAAATAACTGATTGATAGATTTACCTGTTGCTTGGGTAATGACATCATCGGTATCCACAAACCCATAACCCAAATGCTTTGCGAGTAAGCACCCTACTGTCGTCTTACCAACGCCCATCATGCCAATTAAGTACAGGTTTACTCCCTGTAATAAGCTGCTCACCAGTTGCTTCGCTCCAATTATTAGTTCTGAGTTCTGAGTCACAGTTTCCAATTATAAACTCAACTACTCATACGTGCGTATTCAAGCGATACCTGGGTTTGGCTGCACCAATGCACTTGATTCGCTACAGCTTTGAACACTGACATTAGTAATTACCGCAGAAATATAACTACAAAAAAACCTCCGATAAATTTATTTTCAACGAGGGTTAAAGCTTTTCCTTTATCGATATCAAATTTACCTGTAACTTTTATAACTTTCGATTGTTTTTAGTTTCTACAAATTCATCTTCTATTTAAAAGCAATTAACTGCTGTTGTTAATGTATTTAAAATAACTCAAGCAATATTATAATATTTGATTTTTCAAAAAACTCAGTACAACAAAAAGAGCCTTTTTTCCGTTGCCTGTTGCCTTTGATAGCTAAATTAATTCAGAAATAAAAGTGGATTCATACAGATTTAACAATTATTCTGTGAAATTACTATAAAGAATCAACGATGAACTTTTAAGGGATGTAGCAAATATCCTGATGTAACCTGGTAATTGCCGTATATTAATCGCGATGCTTAACGAAAAAATTAATATAGCTTGTTTGAAACTTTATCGAAACAATTCCTGTCTATCTAAATATCCGAATTTTTACTTTGGTGGGTAATTTTAAGTATACACAATACTGTGTTTTTAATAGCACGGCATCATTAGTCTAAAAATCTAGTTATAACCAGTTCTTTCAATTAAATGTTTTCGATAGAGGTGTAAATCATGACTTATATCGTGCGATCGCTCAAGAAAGCGTTGTAAATTCAAAGTTTTGACACAAAAACTACTGTATATTTCACCCCAATAAGCCTGAATGAATAAATATAAGATGAATGAGGCGTCAACCATGAATCGAATTCGTGACGTAGTACAAAAAGCTTTAGCAACTGGCTATCTGACAGTGGAAGCTGAAAATCAACTACGACAATTGTTGACTACCCGATATGACTTGGAAGATTTTAATGCTTTCATGGCTTTGCAAGAAGCTGCTATGACTGGTAAGGTCAAGCAGGAGTCTAGAGAGCGGTGTGGCATCAAGTAGAGACGTAACACGCTACATCTCACCGACGGGAGGGTTTATCATCATCCTCAAAATCCTCATCATCAAAAAATTCCCAATCATCATCATCGGCTTGATTGGTAGTCGGCGGCTGATAAGGGGGAATAATTACGCGGTAATCGGCATCGTAAACCGATTCAGATTTTCCCGCAGCCGTATTTTTAGGCTCACGGTAGCTGTAGGAGTAAACTGAACCAGACTGAGAACTGCTTTTAGCTTCTGATTGACGTTCGTAAGTTTTAGAGTCTCTAGCAGGTTGAGCTTGAGGATTAGCTTTAGGCGCTGCTTCTGACTTTTCATCAAAGTTCCAATCATCATCTCTACTGCTATTTGTCTCCCAATCATCAAATTCATCACTAGCAGACTCTTCTTTTTTACTAGCTGGTGGTGGAGGACTGCTAGGGCGAGATGTAGATTCTTCTCTTTGGGTTGTCTTTGCACGAGGCGAAGTTGTATTTCGGCGTTCAGGAGTTTGGCGTGGTTCTGCTACAAAATAATTGGATAAGTTAAACAAGGTAGCAATGAATACAGACGTGAAAGCACCTATGGTAATACTGAACAAAATCCATATCGCTAGTGGTAATGGTTGAGTTCGCACGCCCAAAAATACTAGCGATAGGACAGGCGACCAATTTTGAACTAACAACAGCGTTAGTCCTCCCAGTAACGCCACCAATAGAATTAAGCGAATTACAGCCATAACAATTTTGTCAGTTGTCAGTTGTCAGTGATTAGTTGTCAGTGGTCAGTTGTCAGTCATCAGTCTGATTACTCTTCACTAATTACTGTTCACTGACTACTGACACTATCAGCCATCTCTATCATTACCTTTTTAGGACTATTGTGAAATTTCTGATGAGTCCACCGAGGGCGTTAGTGACGACCTTCCCACCTCTGAATTGGAATGCAGTCAATATCTAGTTGATCTAAAGCACGGGCAACTACAAAATCAACTAAATCCTCAATGGTTTGGGGATTATGATACCAGGCGGGAATAGCGGGGACAATTCTCACTCCAACTTCAGCTAAAGAGGTTAAGTTACGCAGGTGGATGAGGCTAAAAGGTGTTTCACGAGGAACAATAACCAATTTTCGCCCTTCTTTGAGTTGGACATCTGCTGCTCGTTCTAGTAAATCGGAACTCAAGCCAACGGCTAGCTTTGCCACTGTACTCATGCTGCATGGAATAATTATCATCCCCAGAGTAGCAAAGGAACCACTGGCAATCCCGGCTCCAACATCACCCCAAGGATGGCAGCGGAGTTTACCCGAAAGGGCAACTCCAGCTTGCTCTCGCCAAAATTGCTCTTGTGCGGTTGGTTCTGGTGGCATCCGAATTTCCTGTTCTGACTGCCAAACCATGTAAGTAGATTTAGAGGCAACCAATTCAATACTATAATCCGCTTCGAGCAAAAATTTGATCGCGCGAACAGCGTAAATCAGACCAGATGCGCCCGATACGCCTACAATGAGAGGCTTAGTGTTATTTGACACGTGAAATTTAGTTTATTTTACTCATCCTCAGAGTAAGGATCTAGGTCATCAGGCTCAATATCATTTGGTAAGTAGAGGTCTGAAAGCTCGTCATTGGAACCATTACCACTTAAACCTTTGGGTACGCCATCGCTGCCAACTGTTACCAAATCAATTTGCTGGCGGTAGTAATCGACACTCTTAACTTGCACGGCGACGCGATCGCCTAGTCTATAAGAAGCGCGATTTTTGCGACCAAACAGTGCTTGTTGTCTAGCGCGATATTCATACCAATCATCTTTGAGAGAACTGACGTGTACCAACCCTTCTACCCTCAAAGGCACACCAGGATTACTGCTGGATTCCACCTCGGCGGCTGGTACTTCAATTTCTACAAAGAAACCGTAGGATTGAACGCCAGTAATCACACCTTGAAATACCTGACCGATGCGTTGCTTCATCAGTTGGGCTTTTTGCAATCCGGCTAAATCGGCTTCAGCTTCTTGGACTTGTTTTTCTCGGTCGTTGAGTTGGACAATTACCCTAGTCAAATCGCTTTGCAGTTCTTGCTGCAATTCTGGGGGTAAAACGTTCCAGTTAATTTCCTCGTGGCTGGAGGAGTGGCGCAGGTTAACGCGCTCTCTCACACGGGTATTGCGGCGATCGCGTCCGTTTTCGAGTAGGCTGTAATACACTCTCTGCATCAACAAATCTGGGTAACGCCGCAAGGGAGCGCTAAAGTGAACATATTGCGGTAGTGCCAGACCAAAGTGAGATCCTTTGGTGGTGCTGTATGCCGACGGCTTGAGGGTATCTTGCAATAAGTAAGTCAGAACTTGCTCAGAGGGAGATTCCGCAAAAGCTGTGGTCAAATGCTGATAATCTAAAGGTTGGATATCGACTTCTGGATCTAGTGTGAGTTCAACCCCTAAATTGACTGCCAATTTCAGCATTTCCTGGACATCTTCGACATCGGGTGTGCCTTGGACTCGCCAGATAGCGGGAACACCAAGAGCATTTAAGTGAGTTGCAACCAGTTGATTAACTAACAGTACCAACTCCGTGAGTAGCGATCGCACTAGTAAATCATTCACCACCACAGCGCCGAGAATCCCTTCATCATAATAGGCGTTTTGGCTGGGCGGCAGATTCAACTGAAGGCTACCACGATTCAACCGTACCTGTTTTACGGCTGTTTGCAAGGCTTGGAGGTCTTGGAGGATTTGGGAAACCTGTGATGATTTATCTTGCGCTTCACCTGTAAGAATTGCTTGGGCAAGTTCTGTACTCAGTGCTGCCTCTACGTTAATTACACTGGGTTGAATTTCCCACTCCAACACTTCTCCCGATTGGGGATCAATTGTAATTAAAAAAGAGATAGTTAAGCGATCGCTCCCAGGTACTAAAGAACAGCGTTCTGCCACAACTGGGGGCAAAATGGGTAACACCAACTCTCCCAGATACACTGATTTGCCCCGTTTGAGCGCTTCTCTATCTAGGGCTTCATCAGGTTGGACATAGTGAGAAACATCGGTGATATGAACGCCCAAAAGCCAATTTCCGGCTAAGTTTTTTTCTAAACTAAAAGCGTTTTCTATAACTTTGGTATCACCATTTACCCCTTCAATAGTGAGAGTAAACAAATTACGCAAATCCAGCCGATTTTTCAGGTCTGCTTTGAGTAGCTTTTTAGGCAACTTGGCTGCGGCTTCTAAAACATGATCCGGAAAAGTCCGGGAAAGGTCGTGTTTGCACGTAACTAAATCTATATCAGCAGCGGCTTCAGCATCGCTACCGAGGATTTGTACCACTCGACCAAGGGGAGGATATTGTGCCAATGGGTAACGCAAAACTTCCACATGAACAAGGTGATCGATCGCTTCTTCTAACTTTGCCTCGTTAGGTTGGATCTTGAGTTCAAACAGCAATCGATCGTCTAAAGGCACAGCCCTAAAACCAGCTTCCACCTGCTTAATTCGTGCCAGTAATGTGTGGTTAGAACGTTCTAAAATCAGCTTTACCTCCCCTTCAGGAGAGCGACGGCGACTGCCTTCTTTGAGAACTCTTACCAAAACGCGATCGCCATTCCAAGCATTACTCAAATGACTTTCGCGGATGTAAATATCCTCGGCTCCTTCCACATCTTGAATAGCAAAGCAAAAGCCTTTACTAGAACAACGGAGTTTTGCCTCGATTATTCCCTCTTCTGAGACACGACGGTACTTGCCCCGTTCCTTCACTAAAATACCGATTTTTTCCAGAACATCTAAGGCAATGTGAAGTTTTTGTAAGCTTTTTTCATCTTCACAGCCAAGTTTCTTTTCTAAAACCTTCCGAGCTACCAATTTATCATCGGTGAAATTGGCAAGGAGTGTAGCGATTGAAAATTCCATGCAGTGAACCGACCTTTGGTCAAAAAATCATTTGTTGTTTAATCTGGTTCATTCCTGTATACCCTCACGGCTTACAGAAACAAGCTGGAAACGAATTGCCCCAAGGCAATGCTTCCTAAGTTCTAAGGAAAGGAAGCTAACCCAGCAAGAGCGGGAAACTACTCCCACAGTTCCGAGCAAAGGAAGCCCACCCACGGACAACTCTGGGTGTCTACGAACTTCTCACTGCAAGATGCTCAGGACTTACGCAAAACTTTAGCCGAAACCTGGGCAATTCATCAATTGCTCCTACCTACCACGTGTAGGTTTGCGTAAGTCCTAATGCTCTCAGAATTCGCCTGCGTTCAAGTCTCTTCACCTAACCAAACTAAGAAAGTACGCCTGATTTTAAGATTTAGCCCCGCTAGTGAATTACGCGACGGGTTTTTGAGAGGCTGGGTTTAGAGAATCCATACTACCCAAAAGCGCTATGCAGGGGAACCACTGCGCTCAGAGAGGTTTCCCCCTCCGGGTTCGGTAGTCCCTCTTTGTTGGGACAACAAGACCGGGCTACCTCACCAAGTGGAGCAAGTGGTGTCGAAACTACAGGTGTTTGATTGTCTAGAGTGAAGGTAATTTTACGCCATTAGAATCTGATTTTAACTAGGAGGAACTGCCGGTGAACCCAATTTTCCCACATGTAGAATCGGTAACAATTAGGTGAGCAGCTTAATAAGCAGTGAGGGTGAACCTTATCTCCATTATTGTAGATTTAGAGCGCACTTCCAGAAAATAGTTCTAGATATCTAGTTGGGTAATCAGTATAGCATTGCAGGCAAGACTACTCAGATAAGTTAGCACTAGCCAAAAATTTCGTCAAAAAACAGCTACTGCTACAATTGGGACACGAGACAAAGCAAGAATATCACTTTAAAAGGGACTGGGCATTGGGCATGGGGCTTTGGGCATTGGAGAACTCCTAGTCCCTAGTCCCTAGTCCCCAGTCCCTAGTCCCCATTCCCCTTTAGATTGGTAGCAGTATTATGTTGGCTCAATTCCAGAGCTTGTATCCCAAGGGCAGTCTGATTTCTGAATTAGTCCAAATTTTTCAAGGAAAATATATTGTCCGAGCAAGCGTGCAAATAGAAGGCGTAACCCGTGCGACGGGTATGGCAGCAGCAGAAACAGTAGAAGCAGCAGAAGACCAGGCCAGAACTAGGGCGCTGATAGTTTTGGGTATCACAAATGCCCCACCCGAATCAGTGGCATTTACCTCAAATCCAATTTCTCCAGCACAGCTAAATCCCTCCTTGAATACCAAAGGTGGATTGAGTGAATCTACTTATTCCTCTTCAAAAAATGGGGATTTTGTTGGTAGTCAATGGCCAGCAGTTAGCGATAAAGAAATATCTATACCGCCTTCCAAAGTCCGCAATATCAAACCAGAAGTAGCAACAACCAGTAACGAACAGTATGAGTACAGTAGTGCTTCGTCCCTACCAAGCGATACCTATAGCCAGGATTTAGGTCAAAACTTTCCTGTGACTGCCGACCAGGAGCTAGAATTTGATCCTCCAGTTGAAAAATTAGAAATAACCTTTGATAACCAGGTGGAAAATCAAACATTTCCCCCAATTTCTGCTAATAATGTCACACCATTTACACCTCGGAGTTATAGCCCTCAAGAGGATGTTGGTATCCAGGCTGTAACAGGAAAGAGAAAGAAGAAAGCTGAACCCGTGGATTTATCAGATGTCATTGCTAAAACAGATGTCGAACTTCAGCGTTTAAGCTGGACACCAGAACAGGGACGGGAGCATCTGATTGAAACCTACGGAAAACGGGGGCGTACTTTGCTCACTGAAGAAGAATTGCACGGATTTCTCAAATACTTACAATCTCAGCCTGACCCAATAGCAGGATTTTGATTTGTCATTAGTCATTAGTCATTAGTGAGTACTAATGACTAATAACGTAGGCTATTGAAACAGTAAGGAAGCTATAAAACCTGTGAATTTTGCTGAAGTAATTGCTCAAATAGATGTCAAAATGCGGCAATTAGGCTGGACAAGAGAACAGGAACGGGAGCATCTCAAAAGAAATTATGGGAAGCGATCGCGTACTTTGCTGGCATATAAAGAATTGTTGGACTTCCTCCAATATCTTTACCTTCTATCTCAACCAACACCAACATTACACGAAATTCTGATTGCCAAAATTAATGTGGAAATACAGCGATTAGACTGGACAACAGACCAGGAACAGGAACATCTTAAAAAAAACTATGAGAAGCGATCGCTTACTTTGCTTACAGAAGTCGAATTATTCGACTTCCTCCAATATGTTATATCTCAACCGACACCACCATTAGAAATTCTGATTGCCAAAATTAATGTGGAAATGCAGCGATTACGCTGGACAAGAGAACAGGAACGGGAGCATCTCAGAAAGTATGGGGAGAGATCGCTTACTTTACTTACCGAATTAGAATTACTAGATTTCCTCCAATACCTTGCACCTCAATCGGCATCACCAACATTATACGAAATTCTGATTGCCAAAATTAATGTGGAAACGGAGCGATTACGCTGGACAAGAGAACAGGAACGGGAGCATCTCAGAAAAAACTATGAGAAGCGATCGCTTACTTTGCTTACAGAAGTAGAATTACTAGACTTCTTCCAATACCTTGTATCTCTCCTACAATAGAATCCTTCACAGATTTTGATGCGGAATATGAAGAGTTCCAAGATTTCTCTACATACTTAGAAGAATCAGGCAAGGTAATTATTAGAATGTCTTCTGAGGATTTTTCTCAGATATTGGCTAAGACCGATGTCGAAATGCAGCGTTTAGGCTGGACACAAGAACAGGGACGGGGATGGGAACATCTAATTATAAACCTACAGGAAGCGATCGCGTACTTTGCTGATCGATGTGGAATTGCACGAATTCCTCCAATACCTTCAATCTCAGCCAGACCCATTAGCGGGATTTTGATTAGTCATTAGCAAGAGACTAATGACTAATGACTACTGACTAAACAACAGCAACTGCTGGACGGCTACCTGCGGCGTGGCGGTCAATCACTTGGTCAATCAAACCGTATTCCCTGGCTTCCTCTGGTGACATGAAAAAGTCACGTTCGGTATCTTCAGCAATGCGCTCAATTGGTTGACCTGTATGGTCGGCTAAATAGTCATTTAGCCGCTTCTTATGGTACAAAATTTCCCGCGCCTGAATTTCAATATCAGTCGCCTGTCCTTGAGCGCCACCGAGAGGTTGATGAATCATAATCCGAGAATGGGGTAAACTCATCCGCTTACCCTTAGCACCAGCACTGAGGAGGAAAGCGCCCATACTCGCCGCCAATCCGGTACAAATTGTACAGACATCAGGGCGAATATGTTTCATAGTGTCGAAAATGCCCATACCAGCCGTCACTGAACCACCGGGAGAATTGATGTACATATAAATGTCCTTCTCCGGGTCTTCAGCATCCAAATACAGCAGTTGGGCAACAATCAAGTTAGCAATGTTGTTGTCAACTTGTTGTCCCAAAAAGATGATGCGCTCACGTAACAGCCGTGAGTAGATGTCAAAGGCGCGTTCACCTCGACCCGATTGTTCAATAACGATAGGAATCATGGAAGCGTGTTTGTGGCTACTTTAAATACATTTTATCGGTGACAGCACGAAACTGGGGTTTATCTCTACTGTTCTCAAGCAGATAATTTCAACCTTTATCATTTTTGTTTGCCGAAAAAGACTACAAAAGATGATTTTGCAATAGATTCAACCTCTAATGGCACTTTTTAGCCGTAAAAGGTGTCTAAGAAAATATGCCATGTAACGAAAAAAATCGAAAAACTCCAAATTATCGCCAACCTCATAATCTCGGCCTTTGCTGGGCAACTTTGGTGATGTAGTCATTAAACCGATAGCCGAAATCCAACTTGCTTAGGGAATTGCCTTAATTTATGTAACATTTTAAACATTTTTTAGGATTTTCCTCAGTAATTATCAAGTTATTTTGTTAGATTCAGTAAATCGATAGTATGAGGTGTATTTAGAATAACCAGTCCTCATTAAAATGCTATCCACTTACAAGAGACGTGCCATGCTGGAAAAACTTATACAAGCCGCCATCATCACCGTGTTGCTCCACCTGATAGCAGGACTTAGCCCAAATACTTTAATTCAGTCAAAGACAGCATCACCTGTGCGAGAAACACCACCAAGTATTGTTAGTTTGCTATTGCGATCTTTTCAGTAAAAATATTTCACAACTTATACAGGTGTCGGCGATATCAATGACATGCTACTACCTCCTAACCAAGGGCTAACTAGTTCGTAGGGTTAGCTGTACATCTACATAGCTGTAGAGGCTAATGCTCTTGCGAACAAGGTAGACTGAGCAAAGAAGGCAACTATTTGGATTTGATCGTGACTAATCGCCTTGCTGAAGCTAAGAGCCTCTATCTCCGCAAACACGCCGAAAACCCCATTGATTGGTGGTCTTGGTGTGACGAAGCACTTGCAACTGCAAGAGCGCAAAATAAACCGATTTTTCTCTCCATTGGCTATTCTAGTTGCCACTGGTGTACTGTCATGGAAGGCGAGGCTTTTTCTGATATTGCGATCGCCCACTTCATGAATGCTAATTATCTTCCCATCAAAGTAGACAGGGAAGAAAGACCTGACCTCGATAGCATCTATATGCAAGCTTTGCAGATGATGAACGGTCAAGGGGGTTGGCCTTTAAATATTTTTCTTTCTCCAGAAGATTTAGTACCGTTTTACGCTGGTACTTATTTTCCTGTAGACCCGCGCTATGGTCGTCCGGGATTTTTACAGGTGTTACAAGCGCTTCGCCGTTATTACGATACAGAAAAAGCAGAATTACAGCAACGCAAAGCCTTAATTATTGAATCTCTGCTCACGTCTGCGGTATTGCAAAACGGTACAACAACTGAGCTTGAAGACCGAGAATTACTCCGCCAAGGTTGGGAAACCAGTACAGGTGTAATTACTCCTAATCAATCTGGCAATAGATTTCCGATGATCCCCTACACAGAATTAGCGCTGCGGGGAACTCGATTTAATTTTGAATCTCGCTATGATGGCAAGCAAGTTTGTACCCAGCGAGGACTAGACTTAGCACTGGGTGGGATTTATGACCATGTAGCTGGTGGTTTTCATCGCTATACTGTTGACCCGACTTGGACAGTACCGCATTTTGAAAAGATGCTCTACGACAATGGACAAATTGTCGAGTATCTAGGAAATTTATGGAGTGCAGGAGTCCAAGAACCAGCATTTGAAAGAGCCGTTGCTGGTACTGTACAATGGCTAAAGCGGGAAATGACCGCAACCGAAGGTTACTTCTATGCTTCTCAAGATGCCGATAGCTTCACTGATCCCACGGCAGTAGAACCAGAAGAAGGAGCTTTTTATGTTTGGAGTTACAGCGAAGTACAGCAACTGTTAACACCTAAAGAATTAACGGAATTGCAAGAAGAATTTGCTGTTACCCCTAACGGTAACTTTGAAGGAAGTAATGTTTTACAAAGAAGGAATTCAGGCAAACTGAGTGCAACGCTAGAAACAGCACTGAGTAAGCTGTTTATTGTTCGATATGGCGTTAATTCTGAGTCACTAGAAACTTTTCCTCCGGCTCGTAATAATCAGGAAGCAAAAACCACTAACTGGCCAGGTCGCATTCCCTCGGTGACAGATACGAAGATGATTGTCGCCTGGAATAGTTTGATGATTTCCGGGTTGGCTAAGGCTGCTGGCGTTTTCCAAGAACCATCATATCTGGAATTAGCAGCACGAGCGGCGAATTTTATCCTAGAAAATCAGTTTGTGAATGGGCGTTTTCAGCGACTCAACTATCAAGGCGAACCAACTGTTTTAGCTCAATCTGAAGATTACGCTTTGTTTATTAAAGCTTTGCTAGATTTACAAGCTTCCAACCCTGAGCATAAACAATGGTTAGAAAAAGCGATCGCTATCCAAGATGAATTTAACGAATTTCTCTGGAGTGTGGAATTAGGTGGCTACAATAACACATCAAGCGATTCTAGTCAATATTTAATTGTTAGAGAGCGGAGTTACGTTGATAATGCGACACCTTCAGCGAATGGAATTGCGATCGCTAATCTTGTGCGTCTGGCTTTACTCACCGACAATCTAGATTATTTGGATTTAGCTGAACTTGGTTTGAAAGCTTTTAAAAGTGTGATGCATCGCTCTCCACAAGCTTGTCCTAGCTTATTTACAGCATTGGATTGGTATCGTAATTCTACTTTGATTCGCAGCACCACTGAGCAAATAAATTCGCTGATCCCCAAGTTTCTACCAGCATCTGTGTTTGCCATAACGTCTGATTTACCAGAGGGAAGCGTTGGGTTAGTTTGCCAAGGTTTGAAGTGTCTTGCACCAGCTGAGAGTGTAGAGCATTTATTGGAGCAAGTGGAGAAAAGTCAGAATAGGGGATGATTTTTAACAGGGATTGGGCATGGGGAAATACCAATTAGATAGTGAGGGACAATACATTAATATTAGGAAGATCAAATGAAGTTGTATTTGCAGTACGGAGAAGATTTGTCGGGGCAATGGAAAAGCCTCTACGAAATTGAACTGAAGCCTCTACTGAACGTAAATCCAGATCCTCTTTCTGAAGCTCAAAATGTCCTTGGTATTCATCTAGCCCCAGTAAGGCTGCCAAATGGTGAAGTTCTCAATGTTGACATCACGTACTCGACGGAGAATCGAGGACTTAATATTAGATTTTTGAGCGGAGACACCACCCTAATACAGGTTGGAGGCTTCAAGAAACAAGAAACATCTTATGATCCAAATGTAATATTTTTAACCCCAAATGGGATTCATGTTTCCGCTATGGTTGGAGCTTGATAAGACTTTCAAGTAGAATTACATCGATTCGCAGGTTGAATCGAGGGAAACAAAACTAACATTAATTAATAGTAAAGCCATCGCTCTTAAGGCTGCGATCTCGACTAAGGTCGAGTTCTTCGGTGAATTCAACCAGGGGGGATTGACGGAAAAACTCTGAGAGTTTGCTTGGTTGATCTGGGTGGGTATTTTTGTTGTCTGTGGTCAGACTTTGGGCAAGGAGTTGAATGATGTACAGTTTATCGTTGGGGGGAAGTTGAAGAAGTTGTTGTTCGAGTTCTTGGATAACCATGATGGGGTTTCAGTAGAAGATAAATCTATTTTACTTTCAGCATCAGGGGTTAATCTAGTTTGACTTCTGACTCGTTTTTTATCCTCTATTTTTTTGACGAATGACTATTAACTCGTGTAGCAAATTAACCGCCATTGTATTAGCCGGCGGTAAGAGTTCTCGCATGGGTAAGGATAAAGCCTTGATTCCCATTGAAGGAATACCGTTGTTACAGCGAGTTTGTGCGATCGCTCAAAGCTGTGCTGATACAGTTTATATAATCACTCCTTGGCCAGAACGCTATCAAGATTTGTTTTTGTCTGGTTGTCAATTTATCCGAGAAGTACCTTTATCTGGAGAATCTGTCGCTCATGGGCCATTAGTTGGTTTTGCCCAAGGGCTAGTCGAAGTGCAGACAGAATGGGTGTTGTTGCTGGCTTGCGATTTGCCGAGGTTGCGGGTTGAGGTGTTGGAAGATTGGGTAACTAAACTTGATGGGGTTGGGGAGAATGCGATCGCAGCTTTAGCCGATCATCCTAAAGGCTGGGAACCTCTGTGTGGTTTCTATCGCCGTCGCTGTTTGCCCCAACTTTTAGAGTTTATCAACCAAGGGGGGCGATCGTTTCAGCAGTGGCTGCGGCAATATCCGGTAGAAATTTTGCCTTTAGCAGAACCCGAAATGCTGTTTAACTGTAATACACCCGAGGACTTGGCTTTAAGTTAATTGGAGAAGGTACAGAATTAAATCCGCTTGGGTTAAGGCTAAAACTCTTTGTTAAAGTCAATTTTTTTAACGTTCGCGGGAGCGTGCCGGAGGCATTACCGCCAAGGACGCAAAGGACGCAAAGAGAAGGAAGAAATGCTTAACTGAACTGTATTGGTACAGAATTCAGAATCAATGAGTGTGGGATAAAGGAGATTAGGAAAATTTTCCTTCTGATTCTGACTTCTGAATTCTATTATTTACCGAATACGACAAAATTTGCGATCGTTATCATTCTGAGGATATTGCCAAGAATAGGCAAAATGGCTAACTCCCTTCAATTGGGGGGCAAATTTTCGGAGTGCCTGCATTTGCACTTCTAAGGATGGACGATTACTAATCGATTCTCCCCATTTGCCGGCTAAAGCTGGAATCACTTTTGTACCCGGTTTTGCCATACTCAAAACCCGTTGCACTTGCGCCACAATACAACTGGCATTACCGCAATTTCCATAAGACATGGGATGCCACTCTAATGTAGCGGGAAATCGATCCCAAGGTTGCAAGCGGGAATCATACCCCTGCCCTACAGTTTGGTTGCCATCAGGGAAAAACACTACTCCCGTGGAAACACCTTGCTGCTTGGCTGGGTAACTGGCTATGTTGACAAAATCTAGAATTCCTTGCATGGCGTGAGCAACTGCTAGCTGCCACAATTCCCATTGCAAAAGTGGTTGTCTGTCGGTTGCAGACAGAATTGATTTTTGCGCTGTTGGCGGAATGCGTCCTTGCCAAAGGGGTTCCCCTTCCTGGGGATAAAGTCGATCGATTTGGGCGATATCTCCGGCGGTGACATATCCTTTGCTCAAATAGCGGCGAATTAAGTCTAGTCCTTTGTAATTTAGTGCGCGTTTAAATAAAGCTTCTTGGGTTGCGGGGCTATATAGCCATAAATCTGAAACTTTGGTGGCGATAGAATCACTTCCGGCTTGGCGGGGATAGCGCACGTAATCTAATAGCAAGCCATCTGGACGACGGCGCAAAACTTCTTTTACTAATTGGTAATAGTCGCTTTTTGCTTGGGAGTTGTAGGGATCGATAAATACTTGAGAGCCGTTATCTACGACATATAGGCTGGTTTGACCTTTACCATTGCGAGCGATCGCACTTTCTCGATCTCGGCGCTGGGCGTAAGTATAGCCGAAATTGTTAGTAAACATCCAGGCATAGACCTTTAAACCGCGTTGCCGACCTTTTTGAATTGCTGTAGCGAGTATATCGGCGTTTTCTGCTCCTGGGGTGCGAATTATAGAAGGCCAAACCGTCGGGTTAGCTTTTGCAGGCAATAATACCTGTCCGTCGTAAAATACTTCCAAATAAACTTGGTTATAGCCACGGTTGACAATCCGATCCATAATCTGGTCGATTATTCCTGGATGAATGTCACAGGGATATAAACGCAACCAGAGAGCTTGGATTTGTGGCCATGTCCGAGTGCGACACTCCTGTAATTTCTGTGCCTGTTTTTTTAGTAAGTTTTGGTAGCCGGTTTGGGCATCTTGATTGCCTTTGAGGGCTGATAAACGTAAGTTTTCTTTTTCTTGCACCACCGATGATGATAACTGACAATATTGGGTTGCTTGCGCCCTTGCTGGCTCGGTTGCAAAGTTGGGGAGCAACGAACTACTAGTGAAAACAACAGCAAATAGATGCCGCCAAAATAATGTTGATCTTGCAACGTTCAAAGGA
Organism: Nostoc sp.; assembly: GCF_036917465.1. Lineage (GTDB taxonomy): Bacteria > Cyanobacteriota > Cyanobacteriia > Cyanobacteriales > Nostocaceae > Nostoc. The sequence goes on along the minus strand of NZ_JBALDL010000086.1, from coordinate 71,377 downwards.
TGGTTAGACATACCTACCAGTAGATGGACACAATAATCATCGACCCCAATTCAAATAATTGTGGGCAACGTGTATCGAATTATATAGTTAAGCTGTAAAGGTTTTAAAACCTATTTTTTCAAGACTGCCAAAGCCGTGTTTGTGTTGCTGCATTCTTTATATAAAAAGATAAACGCATACAGGGAGGTATAAAACATCTAAATACAAAGCAAGTTGAATCTACTATTAGGTAGATTCTGCATCTACCTTAGTTAGTAAAAATCTGCTAAATCTAGTAGTTAAAAAAAAATAGCTTGACTTTTAGCTCTTGTTATTATCCACGTCTTTTCAATCTCTGGCTTCGTTGATCCCGCTTGGTAATTTATAGCTATATTGCTAAAAGCTACATTTGCGATTTTAGAATGTGGTGCTGAGTATGCTTGTTATGCAATTTTTACCCCAGAAGGAATTTTAATATGCATCGTCGTTGGCTCTTATCTGCTTTAGCAGTTCTGATTAGTATAGTTTTAACTGCTTGCACGACTGCAAATATTCAGCAGTCAGAAATAAAAGTTACAAACCCTACTGAGACGACAAACACAAGTTCTCAGCAATTACCAACAGGGTCAGCAAAAAGAGTTGTTGCTCTTTCTTCTCTTTCTGCGGATATTATCTCTCGACTCGATCCAACAAAAGTTGTCGGAATCACTGGTAGTAAATTATTTAAAAATGACTCAAGATTTAAAGATATTCCCCGTGTTAGTGAAGGACAAAACCCACCCAATTTAGAAAAAGTAGTAGCACTCAAACCAGATTTAGTTATTGGTGCAGAAGGTTTTTCTAACATCCCAATTCAAAAACTTCAGCAGATAGGAATTCCGACTTTACTAGCTAAGGTGAATAACTGGAAATCTCTAGAAGAACTTACTAAAACCATTGCTAAAAAAATTGATGCCGATCCTCAGCCTTTGTTAAATCGTTATAAAACTTTCTTGCCAGAAAAGCCAACTCAGGGTTTTTCTACTCTAGCGCTGGTTAGTCGTCAACCAATTTTATCGCCTAATAAAAATAGTTGGGCAGGGGATTTGCTGGCAAAATTCCAGGCAAAAAATATCGCGGCAGATTTACAAGGAAAAAGCCCAATTGGTGGCTATGTAACGCTTTCGGCTGAGAAAGTTTTAGAAGCAAATCCAGAGGTGATAATTTTGGTTAATCCCCCACAAGGTAATTCAGAGGCAGAGCTTTTAGATTCGCTGAAAAAGGAATCTTTTTGGCAGCAACTACAAGCAACTAAAAATAACCGAGTCTATGTGTTTGATTATTTTGGTTTGGTGAATCCAGGTAGTATAGATGCAATTGAAAAGGCTTGTCAGCAGCTTAAGCAAGTATTGTTTGCACCACTCAGATCCCCGACTTCTTAAAGAAGTCGGGAATCTTGTTGTTCAATCTTTTGCAGAAGTAATCGGTTTTTGGTCAAAGGAGGTATTTCTTTTACCTTCAGGAGAAGCACCTCCAAGGCTGCGGAAATACAATCCTCCAATAGTGAGTAAAAAGGTCACATATCCTACTGCTTGCACAAGATAGAGATTGTCTCTATAACCAAATAAAGATTTGAGAATAATGCCAGGAAATTGTTCGTCAGGCAAGATTGTGGAAGTATTTGAAACCATTGGCCCCAAAATACAGGAGTGGACTTTTGTAAAGCGTTCGTAATAGAAACACAGGCTTTCTGTGGCACGGCTGCTAAGAGCAAGGTTTGCCACAGCTTCGTCAAAATGTTTTAAGCCTGAAACTACCAACCCAGCCACAATCAACACTAAGAAAACGCCCATTACCTGGAAAAACTGGCGGATGTTAATTTTGACACCCCATTTAAATAGCAGCACTCCAATGGCAGATGCTGCTACCAAACCACCAATTGCACCCAATGCTGGCATGAATCCCTGTTGAAAATTAGCAGCAACAAACAGAACAGTTTCAAAGCCTTCGCGGACAACGGCAACTAAAATTAAACTAAAAACACCCCAGCCAGCATTTGAGTTTTGTGTCAGCGCTTCTGTTACTGCTCCTTCAACTGTGGCTTTCATGAATCTGGCTTGTTTAGTCATCCAGATTAGCATCCAACTGAGCATTGCGATCGCTAATACACTAAACACACCTTCCAAAGCTGGCTCAAGTACAGTAGTGTATTGAGGATTCGCTGCTCCCAGTACTTGAATTACCCAACTGAATAGCACACCTATAAAGGCACTGACGACAATACCAACGCCGACACCTGCATATACCCAAGAGTTGAGTCGAGATTGTTTAGCTTTTTTCAGCAAAGCTAGCACAATACCAACAACAAGGGCAGCTTCCACTCCTTCCCGGAGTGTTATTACAAAAGTAGGTAGAGCAGTACTAAAATCCATCTTTTTTCCTTTGTCTTTTGTCTTTTGTCATTAGTCAGTTGTCCTTTGTCATTTGAATTTGTTTTTGACTAATGACCAATGACTAATGACTAATGACCAATGACTATTAGCTAAAATCGCGTAACATCTTTTTCAGTTCGAGATTATGCATCTCTTCTTGCCCAATCATGCCACGAGCGAATTCTTCAAGATAAATACTAGCATTGGTGACAGTTTCGAGGAGATTTTTATACAATTCCAATGCCTTTTTTTCATGGGATAAGCTTTCTTCCAAGATATCCTTGACTTTATGCTGGTAAGTTTCTTCCATTGGGGCAATTTTCAGGGAGGGATGCCCATCTAAACCGGTAAGAATTTCTCCTACTTGTTCAGCATGAAGTAAAGACTCGCTTGCCTGTGCTTTGAAAAAAGCGACAATTGGAATACGGTTAGGGCCAGTCACCATCAAAGAATAATGTGTATAACGCACTACTCCTGCTAGTTCAAATTCCATGATGGAGTTCAGCAAGTCAATAGTCTTTTTATAGTCAAGTTCTTGCATCAGTTCTTAGTTCAAGTAACGAATGGAGTGTCAGAAGTTAGGAGGACGTAATTCGTAATTCCTAACTATTTCATCATTTTAAGCTCCTTAGCATCAGCTTTCTATTAAAAGAAAGTGTTATCGCTGTGCTTGGGTATTGGATTTGTCAACGACTTTTTGAGAGTTTTCCTCAATGGTTTTCACTAGCTTGGTAACATCATTAGTTGTTTTGACTGCTTTAGCTGGTGGGATGGCCGAAGGCCAAACTTTAATGAGTTCAGCGAAACTAGCATCGATCGCTTTATGTGCTTCGGGATCTGCTTGAGCTACTTGACTAGAAATTCCTTTGTATAAATCATTGGCGTAAAAGACAAAACCACGGGAGTCTTGATACTCAATTGGCGCAGTTATTTTACCATTTGCGATCGCAGCGCCATATTCGGAGTTAGCTGAATCTAGCAGTTCGTTTATTACCTGTAGCACAAATCCCGGTTTTGAGCGTTGAGCTTCTGGCAAAGCTGCGATCGCTCCGTCAACTGCTTGCACTGAAGAAGTAAAATTAGTTTTAACTTTGCTATCCTTCGGATTAGATTTTACTAAATCTTGCAAACTCACCAATGTTGTCTTAAATTCTTTGACTTTGCGCTCATTTAATTGTTCTTCTACATCAACATAAATTTCTTCAACTGGATGTCCAATATGAGGTTCTGCTTGTTTGGGCTGATTCTGATCTAGTAGTTCTCGTGCTACTAAAAGATGCCCTTTCATTAAGCCTAACTTAGTCATGTAGTCAACATCTTTTGCCTCACCTGTAAGTGCCACTTCCTGAACACCAACTTGGTCTTTAATTTGGTCAAACTGCTCTTGAGTAATTACTTTCTTAGTAACTAAATCTTCTGGGCTACCATAAGGACGACCTGCTTGGATTTTGTTAGATAAAGCTGGAACACCTAGTTTGGCTTCAAACTTATCTAATTCTGACAAAATAGCACTATTAATGTTAATTTTTTCTTTGCTACTGTGACCACTATGGCTGTTGCTACTTACTGCTTCTGTAGCTGGAGTGGTAGCAACTGGTGCTGATGGATTTTCTGCGGTTGGTGTACTACTACAGGAACTCAATGTAACTATTAAGGCTGCTGCTGCTGTTAAACAAACATAACGAAGTTTTAGCATTTTTGCTTCTCACACAACTAAAAAGGTATTCATTGAAATATTTCAAACTATTACTAGAAAGTAGTTTGTTTGACAGATTGTCATAGATATTTACTGTTGCATATAATGACATTTTTTATCAACTAATTTTCTAAACCTTAATAAATTAATTACGAATTATTAATAATATTGTCAGGAATGTTTAACAGAATTTTGGGAGTTGCTCTGGGCAAGTACTTCAAATTGACCCATGCAACCGTTTTCTGCGATCGCATCCTGATGAGGATGAAACATATACTTACCTGGGTAGCGAAAAGCAAATTCCAAGATATGTCTTTCTGCTACACCCATCGTAATCACATCTGCTTTCTCACTAGGAGTCATACTCATGCCATAGCGATAGACATCAAAGAAGTTGGCGTGGAGATGAAACGTTACTGCCGGATCGTATTCAATGATGTTAAGCACATACAGCCGAATCAACTGATCTTTGTAAATACGAATCGGGTTATGCATGTAATAGTGAGGCAGACCGTTGAAGGCGTAATAATCGTTATGACTATCATCATTCACGTCATACCCGCCCATCACTAGTACAATCTCATCAGCCGGAGGACGGGGATTAGGTGGATCGATGATAAACATCCCGTACAGTCCTTTGGCTATGTGGCGGGTGACTGGTTCAATATGGCAGTGGTACAAATGAACCCCGTAAGGTTCAGCATCAAATTCATAAATTGTGGCACTACCATTACTGATTGGGCGAACACCATCCATTTCCGCCGGATGAACCCCATGAAAATGCAACGAGTGAGAATGTCCCGCATTGTTGAGAAATAGTACCCGGATGCGATCGCCCTGTTTTGCCCGTAGCGTTGGCCCTGGTATGCGACCATTTAAATCCCAGATGTTGTAAGAGACAGCACTATTGAGCTTTATGATGGAAGTACCCGCAGTTAGCTGAAATTCGCGGATAGTCCGCCCATTTTCTTGCTTTACCGTCCCATAATCAAAATCCCTTAACATCTTCATTGGGTTAGTAACATCGTCTGATGCTTCCATATTGAATGGTGGCACTTTGACAATTGACTTACTTTGTAGATTTAGTATCTGCCAAAGTCCAGCTGCACCAGTCACTCCAGCACCTGCTAGGCCCAGTTGCAATAATTGACGGCGGCTCCAAGGCTTTCCGTTACTTAGAGCGAAGTTGTTGGGCATGACATTTAGTTACGGTTCCCACCAAAAAAGAATTGCAAATCTTTTGCAACTGCTTTTAAATATTAGAGGAATTAATAATTATTGTCAATAATTTTATAGTACTTAAAAACTGTTATTTAGGTTGCTAAATCTAGATAAAGCTAGAATCAATACTTGAAAATTCTAGCTCAACTTGCTTGGCTTTAACAGTATTCTTACTTTAAACTTATGTATAAATTATATTTAGTCTCAGCTAACTGTTTCATGCCTATTGTTTCAGCAGTACCCATAGCACAAACAATGAGTATAATAGCATCTTGGATATAGACACAAGCAATAAGTAGCGTATTTAATTGGCTTAGAGATAACATAAATTGCATTTCAATGAATTTTGGATGCTTGGTAATATAAGCATTTTGAATTTTAATCTGTTACCTTCGTGTTATCAGCTTTGAAAATGCCGTCATTAAAATCCATGTGTCATTGTTTTGTTATTTGTATGGATTTTATGTGGAAATTTCTCTATCCTGATGAGCCGATGTTCAAAGGATAGTATAGTATTCACTAAAGTTGAATTACACAATACATTTGATACACACTTGTCAAATACAAAGTCGATCGTATATCTTTTTCCAATCAAGTGGCATCATGCCTTTTGATTGATCAATTCCCAAAATTAATTATTAGGAGGTCAAAAATGACTACTTTTTCTCAAATGTCAGTATTGCAGAAGACCGCAGGTATTACCTTATCCAAGCCTGTGCAGGTAACACTCTATATGCTGTTATCTTCTTTAGTTATCTGGACTGTTTTGTTCTCCACTTATCCTGCGGTTCATAACACAGCACACTCAGCGCGTCATCATACATTAGGCGTTGCATGTCACTAAATTATCATAATCACAAGATTTGTTAGCTGAATGAAAAACTTTGCTAGGTAAAATAACAAAGTTGCAATGCTAAGATATCGCAGGTTTCGCACTAGGGTTTTTGCTTGGAAATAACTTTTAGGTAATGTTAGAGATGTTTTTTTTCATCTCCACATTACCTTAACTGTATTTTAGATGGTGTCTAAATTTATGAATGGTTCTTTTACTTAGTAATAAGAATTTGGAGTGAGTTCCATCGACTGCTATTAAGCTTTAAGTTGCAAAAAGTACATCAGTTTAACGTTTAACATAAGTTTTTATGAAAAGATACCGACTTTTTGGAGTTATCAGTGCTGTTTGCATCACCTTGTCAATTCTTTATTCCCTTATAGGAAATTCCCAAATACCTACATCCAGAGTGCTACTCTCTACCAACCCACCTTTAGAGCGGATTCTTCCCTTTGAAGCAGAAGCAGAAAAAGCGCAATCTCCTGTTACCCTGACGTTACAAGCTGTTGATGCTGCGGGTAAACATTTAGAAAATACTAAAATTAGCTTACAAATTCTGACACCGCCGCGTAATCCTTGGTTAACAACAGATTTCCCTATTGTTGAGGGAACAAAATTGCTGCAAATGGATGCTACTGCACCTGATGGAAAGCTAGAAATTCAGCAGATGTTACCCATTCGTGGTAATTACCAGCTACTGGTTAATGTGTCACCTTTGATAGCAAATGCTTTTGCGCCATATCAGCAAACCTTAAATCTGAATGTCCACGAAAATCCAATCAAATATAAATATTTTGTGGTGATTGCAGCTATTTTACTATCACTTGGATTGTTAGGTGGTTGGGTTATTGGCGGACAAAAAGAACTACAACAAGGAGAAATTGCGCCACAGTCAGTACGCCTTTTATTAAGTGCATTGACAGTAGTGGCTATAGTAACCCTATTAGTTATCAATATTAGTGCAGAAGTTGCAGAAGCTCATGGCAGCGAACACCACTCAAAAAGTACTGAAGTAATCGCACCATCATCTCAAAAATCTCAGGGATTGGAAATTAACCTTAGTGGAGATAAAAACGCAACTGTCGGAAAACTTGCGAATTTAACGCTACAGGTGAAAGATAGCGCAGGAGAACCTATGGAAGATGTAGCGTTGGAAGTAAAAGCGATCGCTACAGAACATAATTTAACAGTCTTTGACTACAAAGGTATTCCCGACGAACAAGGGAAGTTAACATGGCTAGAACAATTTTTTGACGGTTCACCCCACCAAATCCAGGTGGAAGCAACTCCTCTACCAGAATCTAAGCGTCAATTTGCACCAGTAAAAGTAGCGCAAGAAGTTGAAGTCGAAGCGATCGCACCACCAATTTATATCCGATTGATTGGTTTATTCTACTTTACAGCCTTTGTAGGCATTGGTATGGCGATTGGGTTGCTAATACAGCACCGACGAACACCACAAGCAAGGGAAAATTAGTAATATCAATGCTTGAGTAGAGAATTCCCGCTAATAGAACGATGTACATTAATAAATTAAAATAGTTGTGGTTTAACCACACTATTTTTTTATTAATGGGTTATGCAAATCATGAAAAGGTAGTGTGCTAGAACAATCTAAAGTATTGCATAGAGCTATGAAGCATTAAGAAAATCTGAATAATAAATTAGTCTAAATACTGTTATGTTTATAATTTTGCCTTTCATCTCTTTAATTTTTATTTTTTTATTAATTAATAAAAATCGTAATGATTGGCGTGACTCGCTGATATTAACATCTACTTATTGGGGGGTTCTGATTGCTGCAAGCACTGAGATTTTGAGTATTTTTAAATTAATTGCTTTTGGCTGGATATTAGCAACTTGGGGATTAACATGTATTGTATTAATTTATATATGGTTTCGATTAAATTTAAAAAATACTAAGACTTTAAAGCCAAATATTTCTTCTCAACTAATTAAAAATATTCAAATACCATCCTTTGTAAAATTATTGTTATCTGGTGTAGGTTTCATTGTAGGAACAATTGGATTAATTGCCATCATTGCACCACCAAATAACTGGGATTCTATGGATTATCACATGAGTCGTGTTGTTCATTGGATACAAAATCATAGCATTGCTCATTATCCAACAAATTATACTCCACAGCTATATCAAAACCCTTGGTCAGAATTCGTAATTTTGCACTTTCAAATTTTGAGTGGTGGTGACTACTTCGCTAACTTAGTTCAATGGTTCAGTATGATTGGCTGTATTATTGGAGTCTCATTAATTGCAAAACAACTCGGAGCCGATTTAAAAGGCCAAGTTTTTTCTGCGGTTGTAACTGCAACAATACCTATGGGAATCTTGCAAGCTTCAAGCACTCAAAATGATTATGTAGTTGCGTTTTGGGTAGTTTGTCTTGCTTACTACTTGCTATCAACTATCAAAGCTGCAAAAAGCGATATTTGGACGAATTCATTTAATATTGGTACTAGCACAGGATTAGCTATTTTGAGCAAGGGAACTGCTTATTTTTATGTATTTCCCTTCTTAATTTGGTTTGGCTTTTACCAGATTAAACGCTTACGGTGGCAAGCTTGGAAGCCTGCTTTGATTGTAGGAAGTATCTCTTTATTAGTTAATATTAGTCACTATTTACGTAATTATAATTTATTCGCTTCACCACTCGGCGAACCAGGCGGCTATCGTAATGAAGTACTCGGTATTAATATACTCATTTCTAATATTCTGAAGAATATTGCTTTGCATATAGGAACACCCATTGGTTTATGGAATGGAATAGCCAATAAGTTAATTCAAATTATACATGTATTCATCCGTGTAGATATTAACGATCCTCGAATAACTTTTTCCAAGACATTCTTTGTACCAGGAGGTTGGGCAACACTTGGGATAACTGGTAATGAAAATAGTGCTGGGAATTTAGTACATGTAGCACTAATAATGATATGTATAATAAGTCTCCTAGCTCGAAAATCTATCCGTAAAGAAAATTATATTTTTGCTTATCTTATTGCTACCATATCTACATTTTTGATATTTTGCTACTTGGTAAAATGGCAAGCCTGGAATAGTCGCCTGCATTTACCTTTTTTTGTACTAATTTCTCCATTTTTAGGGGTTGTTTTATCTAAGCTTAAAAACCAAAAAATCGCAATTTTTATAGTAACATGTCTGCTAATATCATCATTACCCTGGGTCTTTTTTAACAGGTATAGACCTATTATTGATAGTAACAATATATTTCAAACGCCCAGGATTGAGCAGTATTTTAGTAATCGCCCATACCTAAAAACAACTTACACAGGAGCAGTTGAGTTTTTAAATTCAAAAAAATGCTCGAATATAGGCTTATTGATGGGAAATGACCCTTGGGAATACCCTTTATGGGTACTTTGGCGACAAAAAAATCCAGAAGTAATGAAAATCCAACATATTAATATAAATAATATTTCAGCCATTTTAGAAAAAGAAGATTTCTATAAAGATTTTGAACCTTGTGGGATTATTTCGATGGAAACTAAAAAAAGTAAACAGAAAAAAGCTCAAGAAGTTAATTTTAAAGGCACAACTTATGTTCGAGCATGGGATTCTCCAGATATTGGTATATTTATTAAGTAAAATTTTATTTTTTACAATCTCATAAAATTAAAGTTTACTGGGAAAATAATGCTAACTAAAATTGCTGTTGAGAAAATTCTTGAGCGTGCCTTAATGGGGTATGACTTATCTCCCCAAGAGGGAGTAGTATTGCTACAACAAACTGAGCCAGAGGCGATCGCAGCGATACGTACTACATCCGACACACTTCGCCACACTCAAGCAGGCGATACGGTTACATACATCATTAATCGCAATATTAACTTTACCAATATTTGTGAGCAGCACTGTAGTTTTTGTGCCTTCCGTCGAGATGATGGTGATGTCGGTGCATACTGGTTAGATTCGGCGCAAATTTTAGAAAAAGCGACAGATGCAGTGCAACGGGGTGCAACGGAAATCTGTATGCAGGGTGGGTTAAATCCACAAGCGCTGGTAAATGGTAAATCTTTACCCTACTATCTCAAGGTAGTGGAAACCATCAAACAGGAATTTCCGCAGATTCATCTCCACGCTTTTTCCCCGCAGGAAGTAGAATTTATCGCCAGACTTGATGGACTTGAGTATGCTGATGTGATTATTGCTTTGCGCGATGCTGGTGTTGGCTCAATGCCGGGAACCGCAGCAGAAGTATTAGACGATGAAGTAAGGCGGATACTGTGTCCAGAAAAGATTAATACAGCCACTTGGCTAGAAATTGTCAGCACCGCTCATAAATTAGGCTTACATACCACCAGCACCATGTTATCTGGGCATATTGAAACCCACGAGCAGCAAATCGGACATTTAGAAAAATTGCGATCGCTCCAAAAAACAGCCATCAATCAGGGATATCCCGCAAGAATCACAGAGTTTATTTTATTACCCTTCGTTGGGCAAGAAGCGCCTAAACCCTTACGTCGCCGTGTCGGACGCGATCAACCAGTTTTAAGCGATGCACTGCTGCTAGGGGCTGTGGCGCGGATTTACTTGGGTAATTGGATTCCTAACCATCAGCAGAGTTGGGTGAAATTGGGGCTTGCAGGTGCAACCGAAGCCTTAGTTTGGGGTTGCAACGATATCGGCGGCACATTGATGGAGGAGCATATTACCACAATGGCAGGTGCTTTAGGTGGTACGTGTATGGAAGTAGAAACTTTGAAAACTGCGATCGCTTCTTTAGGACGATCTTACCAACAACGTAATACTCTTTATCAAAAAGTTAGGATTTAAGAGTTGCTCTTTCAAGGTGGATAAAAAATTCCTCTTCTCTCTGTGTTCTCTGCGCCTCTGCGGTTCAATAAATTAATTTAAAAATTATCGAACCGCCAAGCCGCCAAGAGCGCCAAGGCAAGAATGAAGGAAGTTTATAAATCATTTAGAATTCCTACATATCATAAAAATTTAAATAAGCATTTTTTCTTCTCTCTGCGTCTTTTCTGGGCGATGGGGCTTCGTTAAAAAATTAACTTTGATAACAGATTACCCTTAAATAGATAAGATAGCCCTTCCTCGTTTTAACAAGCTCTAATAATTTAGAGGTTGAGCATAATGAGAATTTTGATAGTTGAAGATGACGATCGCATTGCGAAGCCATTAGCTGAATTTTTAAGACGACAGCACCATATTGTCGATATAATATCCGACGGTTTGACAGCTTGGGAATGGTCGCAATCAGCATTATATGAGCTAATTTTATTAGATTTAATGCTTCCTAAATTAGATGGAATTACTCTATGTCAGCGTTTACGCGCAGCTTCATCTAATGTTCTGATTCTAATGCTGACGGCACGAGATACAACAGGCGATAAAATTATCGGACTCGATGCTGGTGCTGATGATTACTTAGTTAAACCATTTGAATTAAAAGAGTTAGCAGCACGCATCAGGGCTTTAGCTCGAAGAACTCCAGAAATTCGTCCTCAGATTTTAATCCACGGTGATTTGCAACTAGATCCAGCAACTCAGCAGGTTACTTATGCAGGAAATGTTATATCATTAACTCCTAAAGAATATATGATATTAGAATATTTTTTGATCAACCAAAATCAAGTTATCACTCGTTCAGCCATTATTGATAAATTATGGGATTTTGATAAATCTTCGGGAGAAGGAAGTGTTAAAACTCATATTACAAATTTGCGGAATAAATTTAGAGCATCTGGGAGTTCAGAAGACCTGATTGAAAATATTTATGGCATTGGTTATCGTCTAGGGCAAGTAAAATAATTTTATATCAATACCAGAAACAATGTGTTTCAAAAAATCAGATATCGTTTATTGTCGTCTTATTTAGTTGTGTTCGCATCGCTGCTAGGAATATTTGCGATCGCAGTTCGATTTGCTTTCACTCGCAGCCTGACTGAACAAATCACAGATAAACTCACAGCCATAGGTAAAGGTGCAGCGGCAAATGTGGAGTTTGAAAAAGGTCGCCTAACGATTGAAAGTGACTTTCGTCCACAAGACTTAATTGCTTATCATCAAGCATTACAGTGGTTTGATACTCAAGGAAATTTGATTAGCCAACAAGGAAAAACTAGTTTAATTTTGCCTTTTGTACCAAACAAAATAGTACAAATTCAGACTGGTAAAATTCCTATCCAAGCAGTAACTGTACCAATTATTGCTAGCGATAATAGTCAGCTAGTTGGGTATGTAAGGGTGAGTCAATCTTTAGAAGAATCTCATGAAACCCTCCAACAACTGGACTTGGGATTAGGGGGTGGGATTTTTATAACTTTGGTTCTGAGTAGTATTGGCGGAATTTTGTTAACTCGTCAAGCAATGCAACCCATTGAAGAGAGTTTTGCAAGGCTTAAACAATTTACTGCTGATGCTTCTCATGAACTACGTAGTCCGTTAATGGCGATCAAAATTAATGCCGAATTACCGCTAGAATATCCAGAAGAAATAGGGCCAAAAGATGCAGAAAAATTTCACGCGATCGCTAATGCTACTAAGCAGATGACTCGCCTCACAGAAGACATGCTGATCTTAGCACGTACCGATAGAGTTTCCAATCAGGATAGAAATACTCTCAATTTAACGTCAATATTAGAGAACATAATCAAACTATATAAACCTCAAGCTGAAGCTAAACAAATTCATTTGAAAATTCAATTAACTCCTAATATTCAGTTAATAGGTGATTCAGTTCAATTAACAAGACTATTTACGAATTTACTTGAAAATGCGCTCTATTACACACCATCAGGAGGCATAGTTGAAATTAAAACTAGTCGTGTTGGTTCCCAGCTTTATGTAAACCTGCAAGATACAGGTGTCGGAATTGCACCAGAGTATATAGACAAGGTTTTTGAGCGTTTTTGGCGGGCAGATCAGTCTCGTTCTTATTGGTCAGGTGGTTCTGGTTTAGGGCTAGCGATCGCTCAAGCTATTGCCCAAAATCACGGCGGATTAATTAGTGTTACGAGTCAATTAGGAGTTGGTAGTTGTTTTACTGTGCGTTTACCAACTCCATAAACTCAATTCCCTACTTATTTATCATCATTAGTTTCTTTAACTTGAATACTACTCTTGGGACGATTAGCTTCATTTTTCTCATCTTGTTGGTTAGCATTCTCAGCGTAGAGAATTTTGCCATTACCTGCATCAACCTTAATATCTTGCTGACCAATTTCTACCGAATAAACTAAGTTGCTATCTTCATTTTCGAGTTTTACACTTTTCGCTTTAGCTCCCACAGATGCTTCAACAGTTTGCTGTGCTTGTTGTGCTGTAATTTTAGCTAGCAGTTGCAGTTTTGCTGCTTCTTGCTGTTCTTCTGCATCGTCATTTTTTTCACCATCGCCATCACTAGCTTCAGCAACTTGGATAGTACTATGATGCTGACGTGCAATTGCTACGAAAGATTGCGGTTGTTTTGCAAAAACAACTCTCGACAATCCAGCGAATCCTAAAGTACCAACAAAAGCTGCTGACAAAATAATTTTTGTTGAAGTTTTCATACTTGAAAAATTCCTGAAAGTCTGGGTTTGTATTTTCATAGTAGTTAATAAAAGTCAAGAAATAGTCAAGATTAGTTTGAGTTATGTCAAATGGTAAAATTAATTTTCAATGAGGTATTTTAGCTATTTTTATAGACTATATCAGCAGAAAATTGCTTTTTCAATCAAATCTTGACTATTTCTTGACTTTTGCTGTGTAAATTTAAATAAATCACTCAGTAATTTATGACAACACAGCTAACTTTAAAATGTGATGTAATCTCACTTCTACGGAAAAATCAAGAAGAACAAGATTATGAATAAGATTTTAAATAGGGTTCCAGAGGTCACAATTTACTTCTGGATTATTAAGGTTCTGGCAACGACAGTAGGTGAAACCGCAGCAGATTTTCTCTCAGCAACATTGAACCTTGGTTTAGGTATTACATCCTACATTATGAGCGGCGTATTACTGATTGCACTGTTTAATCAGTTTAAGCTTAAACGCTATGTTCCAGCATTTTTTTGGTTTGTGGTTGTTTTGATAAGTATCGTTGGCACACTGATAACTGACAGATTAGTAGACGAAATTGGAGTTAGTTTGTTGACAACTACTGTAATGTTTAGTATTTTCTTATCAGTAGTTTTTGCGCTCTGGTATTCAAACGAAAAAACATTAGCCATGCACTCAATCAATACAGCTAAAAGAGAACGTTTTTATTGGATAGCTGTTTTATTCACGTTTGCTTTAGGCACTGCAACAGGAGACTTATTAGCAGAGTTTTTGAGACTGGGTTATGCACAATCAGCATTCATATTTGGCGCTTCAATTGCAGTTATAGCGATCGCTTATTATTACTTCCGAATGAATGCAGTTTTTGCATTCTGGTTAGTTTACATCTTGACTCGTCCACTTGGAGCATCTATGGGTGATTTATTATCCCAATCTGCTACAAATGGAGGCTTCGGTTTTGGTACGGTCGGAACCAGTATGCTTTTTCTTTCTATAATCGTGAGTCTAGTTATTTACTTAAGTCTTAAGCAGAAGAAGCCAGCCTTACTACCGATTGACCGACAAAACTGATTAGCGATCGCCTTCTCGGTTTGGGCATTTTTATGTTTGCGATCTAGCCATTTGCGATGCCTGCGGCGAGCGAAGCTATCGCAACAACAGTCAGCATTCTCTCCGATGACTCACTATTTTTTGTGAAAAAATGAACAAAGTTGCAAAAGTCACGATTTTCTTCTGGATTATGAAGATCATCGCCACGACACTCGGCGAAACAGCCGGTGACTTCATCTCAATGTCTCTTGGACTGGGGTATTACATAGCCTTTGCCATAACCTTCGCTATTCTGGCTATTCTCCTGTTTTTTCAAATTCAATCAGACAGATATCGTCCAGCGCTTTATTGGACAGCCATTATCGCTACAACTACAGCCGGAACGGAAGTTTCAGACCTGATGGATCGATCTCTTGGGCTGGGCTATGCACTGGGGTCGCTTATCCTGGTAGCCTGTCTATTGAGCGTTCTTAGCATCTGGTACTACCGCGATCGCAATCTGAGCGTTTATCCGATCGCGAGCAAAGACGCAGAAACAACCTACTGGCTGGCTGTCGTCTTCTCCAACAGTTTGGGAACAGCCTTTGGTGACTTTCTCACAAGTAACTTGGGACTAAGCTATATCCAGGGCGCATTTGTGACCGCTAGCGTTATTGGTGTTGTCATCGCCCTTCACTACGTAACAAAGTTGAGCGATGTCCTCCTATTCTGGCTTGCATTCATCTTCACACGTCCCTTCGGAGCCACTTTTGGAGATTTTCTGACCAAACCAATCAAAAATGGCGGTCTATCACTGCCAAGGGGCTATGCTTCTGCGATCGCCTTTATCCTGCTGGCAGTTGTCCTATTCTTTTCGGTGCGAAAGGAGAAAAAAGTGCGCCACCTAATTGAGTGATACGTTTAAGCATAATGAATAAAATCAAAGTATGCTCCGACAAATTTCTAATTTCTGGTTGCGTTATATACATCCTCGTTTGGCTCCATTAATTGCCACAATTGGTATTGTTGGACTTGCTAGTTGTCTGCTCATCCTTTTTGTTTTAGCAAAACTGATTGAAGAGGTTTTGGAGCGAGAATCTTTTACATTTGATACGACTTTTCTGTTATGGCTACATCAGTTTGCCAATCCAAATTTAGATAATTTAATGCTATTTATTACAAATCTTGGTAATCCTAGTACAGTGGTTGTAGTTGCAGGTGTTACCATCTTGTTACTTTGGTGGCGACGTTACCAAGAAGAAGCGAAAGTTTTTGTACTTGCTTGCTTAGGAGGATTCATTTTAAATACAGGGCTAAAGTTATTTTTTTCCAAACCTCGCCCTGAACTATGGCATCGCTTAATTTCTGAAAAATCTTTTAGTTTTCCTAGCGGTCATGCACTAGGCTCTATAGTGCTTTATGGTTTTATTGCTTACGAATTAGCAACTCACTATCCTCATTTTGCTAAACTTATTTACAGTTTCACAGTTATTTTAATTGCTGCTATTGGTATTAGCCGCCTATATTTAGGAGTCCATTGGCCTACAGACATAATTGCAGGTTATGGAGTCGGCTTTTTGTGGCTGATGATATGTATTACAATGCTGAAATTGCAAAAATTAAGGCAGGAAACTTAGTTGATTAAATCCTCTCAATCTCCAATCCCATAACTCTAAGTACAATATTTTATGAATTTGTAGCGAATTTTCTGCGTACCTCTGCGCTTACCTCCGCGCTCCTCTACGTTTAAAATTTCACCCTCAATTGATCCCCAAGTTACCAATCCAAGATACGATAGACGTTGATTTACGTATTCTTCTAATTAATGCATATGAAGCGCTATTGGTCGCGTTTGCTTGCGCTGGTTTTGGTGGTAGCTATCGGCTTAATGGGCTGTACTGGCAGTCCAGATAGCTTGACTGGGGATTATCGCCAAGACACCTTAGCTGTGGTCAATGTTATGAGGCAAGCTCTGAATCTATCACAAGATTCAGCAGACAAAACAACAGTTCAAGCAGAAGCGCGTCAGAAAGTTAATGACTTTTCGGCTCGTTATCAGCGAGTTAACTCTGTTTCTGGTCTTAACTCCTTTACAACCATGCGAACAGCCCTTAATTCCCTGGCTGGACACTACAGTTCTTACCCAAATCGTCCCGTACCCGAAAAACTCAAAAATCGTTTAGAGAAAGAATTACAGCAAGTTGAAGCAGCGCTAAAGCGTGGCGGTTAACTTTTAAAACTAAGCTAAAAACATCTAATTTGCATAACCAAATTAAACACAACTCTTGTGGGGTGGGCATCTTGCCCGCCAATTTCATGCAATCTAAATGTATAACAGCTTCTTGCCTACTGCATCATCAAGAGTCAATATTTATGACTCTTGATTACTTTGTATCCATCCAATTTTCACCAACACGCGCCTCCACCAGCAATGGTACGCTTAACTCAACTGCATTTTCCATCACCGACTTAATTTGTGGTTGTAATTCTTCCCACTCATCAGGGGGAATTTCAAACACTAATTCATCATGAACTTGCAACAACAAACGCGCCTGATAGTTCTTCAAAACCTCATGCAGCCTTACCATTGCAATTTTGATAATATCAGCGTTAGAACCTTGAATTGGTGCATTAGCAGCCGAACGTAATAAACCCGCATCATAAGCGCCCAAATTCTTCAATTTACTCAGATCGATATCTTCTGGGTTACTGCCTTTTAATTTGCGTAAACTATTATTAGTAAAGTCAAAATAACGACGACGACCGAGAATAGTTTCTACATAACCAAGAGCGATCGCTTCTTTTTTGACTTGCTCTAAATATGCAAAAACTTTAGGATATCTTTCATTAAACCGCTTAATGAACTCGTTGGCAATGTTCTTATCTATTCCAGTTGAGCGCGAAAATCTTAGAGAACCCATGCCATAAATCACGCCAAAATTGATAGTTTTTGCCATCCCTCGTTCTTCTGAGGTGATATTTTCTTTTTCAAAAACTAACCGCGCGGTAACAGTGTGAACGTCTTCATTTTGCTGATATGCTTGCACTAAGATCGGCTCTTGACTCAAATGAGCCAAAATTCGCAGTTCAATTTGTGAGTAATCAGCAGCCACCATTAACCAACCAGCTTCTGGCAAAAATGCTTTCCGAATTTGGCGACTAAAAGCAGTGCGAATGGGGATATTTTGCAAATTTGGATTAGAAGAAGATAACCTACCAGTTGATGTTGCTGCTTGATTAAAATCAGTATGCACCCGTTGAGTATCTGGACGCACCAATGCAGGTAAGGCATCAACATAAGTAGACTTTAATTTAGATAGAGTACGATACTCAATAATCGCCTCAACAAAACCACTTTTATCATCTTCTTGGAGTCTTTCTAATGTTGCTGCGTCCGTAGAAAAGCCCGTTTGAATTTTCCGAGAA
Source organism: Nostoc sp. (assembly GCF_036917465.1). GTDB lineage: Bacteria > Cyanobacteriota > Cyanobacteriia > Cyanobacteriales > Nostocaceae > Nostoc. Next base: position 53,234 of record NZ_JBALDL010000086.1, on the reverse strand, counting down.
TGTTTGGTACTTAACCCTAACTTTTCAAACAATATTTGGCTCAATTGCTTAGGAGAACCTAAGTTAAAATTTTCCCCAGCTATTTCAGTTGCTTCCTCTTTTAACCTGACTAACTCTATTTCTAAATGCTGTGAAAGTTCTTTTAAATAAGCTGAATTAATACGGACACCCGTGTATTCCATTTTAGCTAAAACTTCTTCTAGTGGCTGTTCCACTTCCACTAATAGCTTAGACAAAGTTGGAATTTGATCCAGATCCTCACGCAATTTCGCCACTAAACCAAACGTAGAATAAGCATCCATACCGCAGTAATCTGCTACGGCGGGAATATCTATATCAGCGATGGTTTTGCCTTTAGGAACTAAATCTAAGTAACTTTTTGCTATCAATCCCAAATATCGCTGCCCTAAATCCATCAAATTATGACTTGAATCTGGATTTAGAATGTAACTTGCCAGCATGGGATCAAACACTACTCCCGCCAAATTAATCCCTTGACACTTTAGAACTAAGCGGTCAAATTTGGCATTCTGTAAAGCTTTGGGATAATCAGCACTTTCCAGAATTGGGCGTAATGCTTCTAGCACCAAATTTTTATGCAAATTTTCCCCAGTTTTATGCCCCACAGGAATATAGGCTACCTCATCCGGTTGCATTCCCCAACAGCAACCAATTCCTACTAACTCAGCATCTCTTGGTTCTAAAGAGGTAGTTTCAGTGTCCCAAGCAACGGGAGTCTCTGGGTTCGTGAATGTTTGCAAAAGTTTCACTAACTCAGTTAGTTTTGCTTCAGTGTTGATAATGCATGGTGTAATGGGAGAAATAGATTTTTGTGCAACTGCTACTGTATCACTAGCACTAAAAAACCACAAATCATTATCTTCATCATCCTTCAATTCGGAGTTAGGATTAATTGCGTCTGTTTTCGCTTCTGGCTTTTCTTCAACTTGTCCACCGAAACGTTGCTGTAGGTCGTTAATTCTACCTAAAAAAGACTTGAATTCTAATTTTTCTAAAATGGTGGATAAGACGCTTATATCAAACCCTTTTAATTTGCAATTTTCTAAATTAATTTCTAAAGGAACATCTAAAACGATGGTTGCCAAATAGCGAGATTTATCGGCATCTTCTTTACCATTTGCTAGTTTTTTCTGAGTTGCACCTTTAATTTCATCTAACGCAACATAAATATTATCAAGGGAACTATATGTATTTAGCAGTTGCACTGCTGTCTTTTCCCCAATTCCCTTGACTCCAGGAATATTATCTGATTTATCACCACAAAGAGCTTTAAAATCGATAATTTGTGAAGGCAAAACGCCCATTTTTTCTTTTACTTGTTCTGCTTCAAATTCCGTAATGCTATTTGTAGAGCGTTTTATGGCATCTGGACTAAAATTCAGAACAGTTATTTCTTTGTCAGAGTCGATTAATTGAAATAAATCGCGATCGCCTGTGAGAATCTTCACCCTATACCCAGCAGCAGTTACTCGCTGTGCTAAGGTTCCCAAAACATCATCCGCCTCGAAACCAGGGGCAGTAAAAATTGGTAGATTGAAGCCATTCAGCAACTCATGCAGGTTTGCTAAATCGGGAATGAAGTCTTCTGGCGTTTCCTTGCGATCGGCTTTATAAGTCTCGTCAGCTTCATGGCGAAAAGTGGCCTCACCTAAATCAAAAGCGATCGCCATTGCTTGCGGCTGTTGTGTTGCCATCACCTCCAGCAAGCACTTCACAAAACCAAAACATATACTCGTGGGAATCCCCGTTTTGGTACGCAGTCCTCCATCTCGCCCTTTGGCAAAAGCAAAGTACGAACGATAGGCTAAGGAGTGTCCATCTACAAGGATGAACGTGGGGCGTGTTGCAGTTACAGAAGTGAAAGTTTCAGACATAGCCCTATTTTAGCCAGAAGCTTTGTCACATAGTTAGCAATTTCAGATGCTAGTTCAGCTTTGCTTTGGCGACAATCGCCCAGTTTTTGCATATTAATTAAGTTTGCGTATGATTTTAAACAGATAAGTGCCTACGCATTCGCAGCCTTAGTACGGAAGCCCGGTAGAACCAATTTTTGGCAGCAATACTGCCCTAATTAAGTACGTAAGTATGAATATAGTAACCAGAAAGTAAGCATATCCTTTATATTCTGGTGAGAAGCCAGGGAGCTATCTCCTAAGCGGTTTATGTTTAATTACCTTGACCTAGCTTACTTCTCAGGAAGCAACAAACAACTAGCTTAGTATTTCGACATCATACTACCACTATTAAAACCTCTTTTCCTCACCGAAACTTTATATGTAGCAATCAACAAGTGCATTTGCTGAGAAGAATCGAATATAAAAACTTTACATAAGGTTACGTGTATTTATCAGGACTACAAGCAAAGTTTCAGAGTTAGAAATAAGTTAGCCATCCCGTAATGATTCGTTTTAGAAAAGCATCTTCACATCATGACAACAAAACTATTGAACACTCTAGCTGCTGCTACAACTTTGGCAGGAATTGTTGTTGTTGCAACATCTGGAGCAGCTAATGCAGCTTCTCTCTCTTACAGCAGTTTTAGTAATTACGATTTGACAGATATCATTGATTCACCTTTGAGCGTCCAAAAATTTGACTCATCTCTAGGCACACTCCAAGGTGTAACGATAGAATTTACCGGGGACATTCTTGGAAATGCAGGTTTTGAAAACAGGAGTCCAAACACAAGACAAACCACAGTAAATCTTGGCAGTCAATTGAACTTACAACTAAATAATCAATCTTTATTGGCGCTGAATCCACAATATATTTCCAGTTACCAAGTTGCTAAATATGACGGCACCATTGATTTTAGTGGCGCATCTGGAAAAACTCTTTCTAACTTAACTGCCACACAATCTGGTAATCAGTCTTTCACTGATACGCAATTCTTGCAGTCTTTCATTGGTAATGGCAACGTCAACTTTTTGTTCTCAGCTTTAGCCGACTCACAAGTTCTAGGATCGGGCAATATTATATCCTATATTGATACTTATGCTAAAACAGGTATCAAAGTAACCTATAACTACGATAATGTAAAATCAGTACCTGAATCCTCTACCACACTTGGAGTTGGTTTAATTGCTGGGCTTTGTCTGTTGTCACAACGCAAAAAAAGCTGGCTCAAGGGTTCAAATTTTTAGACTCTCTTGAATAAGTAAGTTTTTTCGTTCTTATCTATTGGTAAGCCTTTGTAATTTAAATGAAAGAAAAACCCAGATTCTCGAAAAAATTGGGGTTTTTTGTTGCGATTATTAGCCAGATTTTGAACAATTTTCAAAAAAACTATAGCAATTAGGACTTACACACTGTACAAATTAATCATGATATGCTCCTACAAAAATAAGTCGCTCCAGGCTTTAATTAATATTACTTTGATCGTAAATAGATCCGCGCTGTAGGGGTTTAGCAATGCTAAACCCCTACGAAAGATCGGTTTTTTACATAATACATATTTGGTATTTTCCGTCAATGCGTAAGTCCTAGCAATCTAAAATTCTGTGATTCAGCATCCTCATATTAGGAAAATTAGATTGACTAGAGAACCCACTTTTTTCCTAATACTCCCCACTGGTCGCTAGAGCCTGTTAACCTCTTACTGGAACTTAAAATCTAGGAAATCATGCAGAAAGCATCTGCCACACCATCTACCGATCATCAGGCTGCTGCAAAAGACATTAAACTACTAGTTTTGGATATAGACGGCACGATCGCAGGACATTCAAACACCATCAGCGCAGGTGTAAAGCAAGCTATTGTGGCAGTGCAAGCACGAGGCATTCCAGTGGCGATCGCTACAGGTAGAATGTATCGTTCAGCCTTGCGCTTTCACGAAGATATCGGCTCTACCTTACCATTAATGGCCTATCAAGGAGCCTGGATTCAAGATCCAATTACTCAAAAAATTCATCGCCATTGGGCTGTTTCCAGAGAAATCGCCCAACAACTACTAGACTATTTTGAACAGCCTGAGTTGCGATCGCTCCTATCTGTCCACTTTTACATCAACGATCAACTATACGTCCGTGAATTAACCAAAGAAACCCAAATTTATGCAGAACGTTCTCGTATTATCCCGATTCCCGTTGGTGATTTACGCCAAACCTTAACAAATAAACCGACAAAAATTCTCGCTTTGTCTGATGACATAGATGTAATCGACAAACTATTGGGGAATTTGCGCCGCCAATACACACCTGCTGAACTTTATCTCACAACATCTGTTGCTACCTTTTTTGAAGCAACTAACGCCTCTGTGAATAAGGGAACTGCTGTACGTTACTTAGCCGAAGAATTGCTGGGATTACAGTTAGCCAACGTTATGGCTATTGGTGATAACTTCAATGATGTAGAAATGCTGGAGTCTGTTGGACTTGGTGTAGCTATGGGCAACGCACCAGCTGGAGTACAAGCGATCGCACAGTGGGTAGCTCCTAGTGTAGAGCAAGACGGAGCAGCAGTAGCAATTGAAAAGTTTTTGCTGTAATGAGGATGCTCTTTCAAGCCTAAACCCTATAAATCAGAAAGGACACCAACGACTGGCCGTGTTTCGTCTCGGTGTCCTAGCTGGTTCGCTCCTCACACACCTGCTAATGTAGCCGAGGTGATGCATTGAGTCAATAGTTATTATAAAAGTTTTTATTTTTACCTAAGCGACATTACTGATTTATAACTCCAAGGGCGCAAAAACACCCAATTTTCCCTCTAGCAAGTATCTTAATAGTGACTGAGTAGCCATAAGTAATCCGAGTCTGGCTTGGGCTAATTCTGGCAATGTAATTTTCACCTTACCCCAAATCCGGCAATTACACCAAAAGTTTTCAAAAGCTTGGCTCAAATTCAGCGCGACTTTTTCCCATTTTACAGAACCGCTAATATCACGGCACTCTATGCTGTCTACCACTTGGATCAATTCGCTAATGAGACGACGTTCATCTGGATGATTTAGTCGTAATGTTTGATCACAGTTGAGCCAAGGTAGAGGGTTAGGAGAGATAACATCCCAAAAACTTGGACTGGTATTTGTAACAGGTTGTTTAAGTTTAATCAATCCCTCTCGGTGAGCCAGCAACACCAGCGAACAGCAACGTGCATGGGCGTGCTGAACAGCAAATAATGAATTGGGCATGGGGCATGGGGCATTGGTTATTAATTCTTCTCCCTCACCTCCCTCATCTCTCTCATCTCCTTGCTCCCTACCTTTCCCCAAACTCTCCACTACAATACTTTGTAACCAAGTCGCTAAGGTCGAGTGAGTCAATTCAAAATGTATCCAGCCAGGAGGAACAATTTGGATGGTAAAAACGTCGCCACAAGTCCTTAATAAATCAGATGCGATCGCACTGGCAAGCTCCATAGTTTTCCAATTCTGAGATTTTGACAGTCGCAAGGCCACACTTGAGATATATAATACTTTATTCTTATCTCTATCTTTATATAGAGGAAATTTTTCATCTTTTATGCTTATATTTTCTATTTTGTAAGTATCAATACTTAGTACGTCAATTAAACAGCTATGTAATAGCTGTTTAATTGACGTATATTTCTTAACTAGTAATTTATCATGCACGTAATTTTATTTAACTAATCATGTAACATATATGTGTTTATTTTCTGTCATCTATCTTAGGAGATAAATTTAATTTAGATGAAGAAAAATGAGAAGAGGATAAAATTTGATGAATAATCGATGAATAGTAAGTAAACTTTACTACCATCATTGTACAGTAGGAAGTATAACAAAAGAGTAGAGAGTAATTTGCTTTCTATTCTTTGGATTGGCTGGCGCTGTTAGGCGTTAAGCCTCGCCAACACAAAGACACTCCTTGCACCTTTTGATCACGTCTTTGTCTTCAGCCGAACGCTCTTTGTTACCTATGCAATCTCCATCCTCCTTTTCTGAGGCATCACGGCCTTTCTTAACTTGGCAACGAATTCTTGACTGGGCTCAAGAACACTATCGATGCCGTACCTTTAGCAAAGATGAGCGCATTCCAGCCCGGCCTGGATTGCTATATTTGGTGCAAAGGGGTGCGATCCGCATGGTAGGAACCGCCCAAGTCAGTGCAACAGCTAGTCAGCTAACGTCTCGACGAATCAACAGAACTCCAGAAGAAGCGTTCTTGGGTTTTGTGGGAGCGGGACAGCCATTTGAAATTGTTGCTCAGTCGCCATTTACACTCCAGTCTTACGCCCATGTTGACCAAACTGCGGTGTTGTGGATGTACTGGCATGACCTAGACAACTGGCCTCACTTCCGTCGTGAAGTTATGGATGCCTTTAGGTATCAGCACCAGCGTAAGCTGCTGTGGCTGAGTGCCTTGGGACAACGCCGCACAATTGACCGACTCTTAGGATTTCTTACATTGTTAATTGAGGAATATGGAGAGCCAGCAATGAGCGACACCGATCCTGATGTGATTCGCGGCTATTGTCTGCCCTTTCCCCTCACCCATGCCCAAATTGGTAGCGCGATTGGTTCAACCCGCGTCACCGTCACCCGCTTGATGGGTAAGCTGCGTCAACGCGGCTTAATCCTCACCCAAGGGGATAATCTAATTTGCTTGCCAGCAGAATCGATTAATAGGGCTGGTTAAAGCAGAGTTCAGAGCGGCGATTTCCGCCACTCTGTCTAAGCGCGATCTAAATGCGATCGCTCCTTTCAGCGAATTTTGACAAACCCAGCTTGGCTAATCAGTTCCTGTCCCTGTTCAGTCAGCAGTAAGTTGGCGTAAGCGACACCAGCTTGCTGCTCAGTCTGATTATTTTGTTTGACCACCACAAACAGATTGCGGGTAATTGGGTATTTTCCTGATTGGAAAGCCTCAATGTTCAATTTGTTCCGTTTACCAGGACATTCAGACGGGAGGACAAATGTTTCTTGGTAAGGAGCAATATATTGCCCCTGCGTTCGGCCTAACGCCAAGGGTTTGATTGAGCATTGAGGAACCACCTCTGGGGCAGAAGCGTAGTAAATACCACCAGAACTACCAGCCAATTTTTGCAAAGCTTGGGTGGTTGTGGAGATAAATTCCACATTGGGGCTAAAAGCTTCACCACCCAAAATGTCTTGGACAAAAAGTTCCACAGTACCGCCATCAGTAATGCGGCGAGAATAGAGCTTAATCGGAATATTGGGGCCACCCACCTGGCTCCAATTATTGACTTTACCTGTATAAATTGACTTTAATTGGTCTATCGTTATTCCTGGGATGTTGAGGTTAGGGTTGACTGCGATCGCTAAACCATCAATAGCCACAGGAATTTGTTTCAAAGTGAAACCACGCTGCTGGGCACGGCTTAATTCCTGATCTAAAATTGGGCGAGAGGACTGGGCAAAGGCTAGTTGACCGTCTATCAGTGACTGGATGCCTGTACTAGAACCAGGAGATGCATTACTGGGTTCTACATAGCGCAACCGAAACTCTGATCGCGCAGCTTGAATTGCTGGATCAACTACCAGGCGAATCGGTGCCCAAGATGTACTGCCTCCGTAATTGAATAATCCTGTAGGAACATCCTGTATTGAAGTGAAAGTATTTCCACTAGGTTGTTGTGATACAGCCTGGGGTGTTTTGCTGCTACCAGAATTAATTGCATTTAGGTCAACACCAGACTTTTTACTAAACCACCAAAAACCGCCAGCAATTAGCCCGGCCGTGATTAGGATGGATAAAACAAGAATAGTTGTTTCATTTTTTTGAGACATAGTAAATTACCCGCGTGTCCATTCAATACAAGTGCTTGACTTGATAAGTACTTGCTATTTGAGATTGTATTGGCAAGACGGGATTTTCTAAGCAAATTCTGACAAATCCTAACTTCTGACTACTTTTGAAGCGAAGGTATTGGTTGAAAACAGCTAAAAACCTTATTTGACACTTTTATACTTAGTTAAAATTAATCGAGAAACGGACTCAGAAGAAGTCCTCCACGGAAATGGTTTGTATTTAATCCACGGTCGAGCTTGAGTCGGGAGCCTTTCCCTAGATGGCGATCAAAGATATTGCCATAGTTACCTACAGATGCAAGAACTTGGCGCTGCCAGTCCTTGTCCAAACCCAGTTCTGATGCAAAGATTGGCATCACCCCAGCACCACCTGCATACCAGGGTGTTTCCGGTCTTTCTGCGTTGATCAATGTATCCACTGTCCAGGCGACGATCGCTGACCACTGAGCGTCCTCAGTTCCAGTAGCAGCAATCACGGGAAAAGTTGTGAGTGGCTCCGGGAGGATGCGGCTTGATAATCGGTTCACCCCAGAGTCGAGGCGGATCTGGGCAAGGGTCGTAATTTCACTGGCGATCGCGTGGCAATTTTGCACGTTGTATGTATCAATCATCTCCCCATCCTCAGAGAACGGGCGACGGAACCAGTTCTTGTGGATAGCACCGAAGTAAGCCGTGAGGCTCCGCTCGACCGAACTACCAATCATAAAGCAGATGCTTTTTCCTGCCAGGTCGTTAACGTGTTGTGCAGCTGAAGTTGACGCTACCATCACCGCATTGGATTCTACAAAGACAGTGGGGCCAGGTACCAGCTTACCAGCCAGTTTTTGCTCGTTAATCTCCGATCCTGTGAGGAAGTATACATCATCCTGCTGGTTACGCACGGCATCGAAGTCTTTCGTTGTCTCATACTTGTGATATTCGATGCGGTCAGAAGATCCCAGCACGGCAGCAGCGATCGCACGACAGACATCGACATTAAGCCCACTCCAGCCACCTGACTCGGCTTCAGTTGCCAGACCAGTCCGCTCGACGCTACCACAGCGAACCACATTGTGTTCCTTTACACGTTTGATGACGGAACCTGCTTCGGCTGAGGAAATCGAGCAGCAGACACCAAATAGAGTCAGGAAGACTAACACAAAACGCATGAATTCTCCTCAAGGAATGTCGAAAGATGATTTCGAGTTATTGGGAATTGGGAATTGGTATCAATAACTAAATCGGCGGGCGGTGATCACTGAGCTTGCCGAAGTGCTATCCCTCTCATTGGTATGGGAGGGATAGCCGATTTTTTTAAGGGTTAGCTGCTGGATAGGTGCTTGGTAGTGCATTGAAGCCCTTGGGGATTTTGTTGACTATCCCCTGATGCTTGTCCTCCGGCGTGATTCCGATCGCGCGGCAGCCTTCACCACCGTAGTGCGGTAATGTATTCACAACACTGTCTGGAATCTTTGCAAAGGAGGCTGGTAATGGCGGCGAGACACCGAGTAGCCGCTTTGGATCAAAGCCTGACAGTAAGCTGTCGGTGATTGGCGAATTGATGTCCCGTGGGCCGAGGTACTTCTGCTTGAATCCTGGCGGGCCAAACTTGTTGAACTCTGGGGAATTGCCAGCAGCGAGTGCCTGTGCCTCATCGGGCAGACTAGCAAGCGGAGGCAAACCAAAGATTGTGTTGATTGTCTCGATTACCGAGTTGTGATCCCCTTCGGCGTGTGAGACGGCGTGTGTCCGAGCATAGGGTGAAATCAGAATCAGTGGCACACGGACACCACGGGAGAGTGGCAACCCATCGGGGCCATAAGACAAGATCCTCGGCGGTACATGGTCGTAGAAGCCATCTGACTCGTCGTAGGTAATAATAATGGCACTCTGCTGCCAGATTTTCGGATTTGAGGCGATCGCGTTAATCGCTCTGGCTGCCATGCCCTCACTAAGCTGGCGATCGGTGTAACCCGGATGGTCATCATCACCTGATTTTGCTGCATTAATGGCGGCAATCTCATCCGCAGGTGTGTTGGGGTTTGTAATTGGTGGCTTCAAACCTTGCTGGTTAGTGTAGCCGCCACGAATGTAGAACACGCCACTTTTAGGTAAGGTATTGTTGGCTATGTCGCTAAAGAAGTCATTCAATCCACGCAGATTTTTACTTACCTGCGGCGTGTTGGCAACATAACCAAAATACTGTGCGCCGTTGTGATGGGTAACATAGGCATTGTGTGAAGCAATCCCGTTGGTATCGGTCGGTTCGAGATTGTAGCCTTCTTGATACCAACGCCAATTGACCGGTTCAGTTTGGAGTTTTTGGATATAGGGGATATCTTGCTGGATGTCGGCTAGATCGAATAAAGGATTTTTGTTACCAGCCAAGACTGACCGAATATCATGACCCTGGAAGGTGAGCGCTAGACTGGCGAAGGTTAGGTTTGAGGAAATATTGCTATCAGCGTAGCTCTCTTTCGGGCCAGCAGGTTGCTTGTTATCCGTTGTTGTATCGAACTGGGAGCCATAGAATGGCTGTGGATCGTTGACTATCGGCACCCCCTGCGTTGTCCCAGTATGACTGCCCACGGTGTATGATTGACCGCTCGAACCGTGCTTAACCCACTGCGTTTCACCTGACTGTCCTGCGAGCATTGCTACTGCATTTGGAGTTGAAGGGGTGTCTTCAGTTGCAAAGATGTTGTCAAAGACGGTGAAGCGACTAGCCCACTTCCAAAAGAATGGAATGGTGTTGCAGTCGATGTGCGACATTACCAGGCGTGCAAACTGCTTGCCCTCAGCAATGTTGGCTGCTCCACCCTTCGATGCGAAGCGCGTGTACTCGTCGGAGGCGAACTGATCCATTTGTGGCTTACCGTCCACAACGTGGAGCTTGGTTGCCAGTCCGGTGTGGGAGTGGTCAACGCTATCAACGGCGCTGGCGTTCTGCTCAGATCCAATCAGGAATGGCTGAACTGTGACGCTTGCACCGTTGGCATCTGTGTAAGTCTGGGTGAAACCAGGCGTTTTTTTGGGGCTACGAGGCTTTTGTCCATCTGAGTAGAGTCCGTTAACACCGGGTAATGTGCCATACTCGTTGTCGAAGGAGTGGTTCTCGTTAAAAATTACAAAGACGTACTTGATCCGCTCCTGAAGCAGCTTTGTGAGCAACTGCGGCGGCAACTTGGGTTCTTTGTCTGGATCGTTTAAGTATTGCGCCACGTCTGGCGTTGCATCTGGTTGAGTTGTGATGCTTGACTGTGCTGGTAATGCTTTTTGTGGAGAAGACTCCTCTGCGATCGCCGAACCAAGAAATATGGACGGTATAATCGAGGACGGAAGTAGCAAGAGTGTTAGAGCAAAATAGAACTTCGTAAATCGTCTCAAAGCACATCTCCTTAGTAATTTCTATCCAGTTAATATCGCTACGCTGAATTAAAATCTTTAATTCATCTACCGCAAGCTTTTCATTGATTTAAAATAGGTATTTTGGTTACGTTATGCTTTATTGGTTACGAATTTTAGAAGAAATTAACACTTTTGATAAAAAGCAAAGTTATGTCATCATTTAAACTTTTTGCTTTCTTCTCAGCCACAAACCGATAGTAGCAATAACTGCTGTTCCAGCTAAAGTTTGAGGTTCAGTAACAGGTTCAGTTTTGACGAAAGTCACGGCAGTAAAACCTGAACTTTGGACACTTCCAAGGTCGCTGTTGTCTAAGAATCTTCCATCATTGGTAATGCCCGTACCTGTAAAATTGCTGTCAAAATCCAGTTCCAAACTGTACAAGTTCTGGTTTTGATTTGTCAATAAACCTGCATCGGAAAAAGCAAGTATGTTCTCTTGAATGTAAGCTGTATTGCCAGCCAAACTGTTCGATAATGTTCGCAAAACAGTATTATCATTAACTAAATTTATATTCCAACTTGTCAAATCTACAAAAGAACTAGAAGCTGGTAATTGATCCACATCTACTGTGTAAGTCCCATTAAAAGAACCATTTGCTAAATTGACAGGTAGTCCTATTGAACCATCAAGAGCAATGGAAGCAAAATTACCTAAAATATTAAATGTTTTCAGATTGACAGCCTTGGCAGGATCTGTGCCAATAGCTGTAAGCATAGCGAAACTAAGCGCTGCGGTTGCAGTTGCTTGCGATAACCTTCTTAAAGGTGTTGCACTCAGCATAAGTTTGGTCTTAATATTTTTGCCCACCGAAAATAATGTAATGCCATCAAAATTGCACTACCTCACCGAATGCTAAAAATTTCCACTTCTGTATTTTGTTACCGAAAAATTAATGAAAAGTTAAGAAAAAGCAAAATTTATTAAATAAATAGTCATGGCAGTATTACCCAGATTTCTGATAATTAAGAAAAAATCACTGATACAATCTGGATAAAGAATTTTTCCTTAAAACTAATGCAGTCTTGTAGAGATGGATTGCTGGCTAGTTCCTGATGCTCAATTCTTCAACGCAGTGGTTCAAAGTCATAACCAGTCCCAGAGCGAGAACCAGGAACGATTTTCACAAGTTGGACTGGCGCATTGCGATCGCCTGATGCTAAAAACCGAATTGTACCAGACGCTCCGGTGGCAGAAAAGTCAGAGGATAAGAGTGCTTGTTGGACTCCAGAACGTGTGGGATCGCGTTTTAATGCAGCAATGAAAGCGACAGTAGCATCATAGCTGAGGGCGCTTCGCCAACTCACATCACCACCCCATAGCTGCCGCGATTTCTGAGGAAAATCTGACTTAGGATCGCTATCAATATGCCAGGGAACTGCTAATACCATGCCCACAGCTTGCTCTGTGCCAATTTGTAAAGTTTTAGCGGTGTAAACATCATCTCCCGCCAGCAGAGTTAACCGTTTCTGGTTTATCTGAATTACTTGCAGCGCTTTATCGAGAGTTTCAGTATTAGCAGCTAACATCAATACTTCTGCACCTTGCTTAGTTGCTTGTTCTAAACTTTTAGCCGCACTAAAATCCGCCTTGGATAAGTCAAATTCGCTGGATACTTGTCCACCCTCTAGGGAAACAGATGAAACAAACTCCGACTTTAAAGACTGGCTGTAGTTACTCTGAGAATTAAAGAAAACCACTGCATTTTTTTCTGCAAGGTTTTCACCATGTAGTTGCCTAAACTTCTCGCAGCCATAAAATCACTAGGAACCGTGCGAAAAACGTAGCGGCTAAAGTTAGAAATTTTTACAGATGTGCTGGTAGGAGAAATTGCTACAAGTTGTCCAGAAGTATAGATAGTACCTGCGGCTAAAGTGGAATCGCTAGTATTTGGCCCAACTACACCTAATACTTCGGAATTGCTGACTAAGCCCGAAGCGATTTGCTTGGCTATTTCTGGATTGTCGTCATCGCTAGTTATCCCTACTCTCAACGGTACTCCCTTGATTCCCCCAGAGTTATTAACTTGATTTTGGGCTTGGGCGATGCCACGTAAAATTTCTAAAGCAGCATTGGGGTCAGTGCCTAATGGTACAGAAGCCACAATGGTGTAGCTCTTGGAAGAATCGATGCGGGCATTATTAAGAAAAATTAAGGTTTCTGGATCGTTACGGTTGAGTTTTAGGGCGGCTGTGAAATTGGCGATCGCACGATCATAAATTTTAGTAGCGATCGCCTGTACTCCTTCTTTTTTCTCTGGAGAAATTTCACCCAGAGTCAAGGATTTTTCGCCAAAACTAATGCGGTCTTGTAAGTACGAATTGTTGCCTGGTTCCTGATTTGGAATGGTGGTATTACCAATTTTGACCCCAGAGTTTTTAGTAAACCACCAAAAACCACCGCCAATGATGCCAACTGTCAGCAGCAAGGTCAAGGCTAAAATTTTGATTTCATTTTTTTGTGACATGAACAAGTTTGAATAAAGTAAAAATATGAAGAGTGCTGAGTATCGTGAAGAAGGCAGAAGGCAGAGGACAGAAGGTAGCAATTGGTGTCGGTCTGAAGCCCACACCAATTGCAGTCCACCAAATCAGAGATTTTGGTGGGGGACTTAAACCCAAGTTTGTTACGGTCACGAGCAGAGGGCAAGAATCAGAATTCCCTTCTGCCTTCTGCCCTCTGCCTTTCTGGTTAAATAAGAGTTTTTGCGTAAGCCCTAATTTAATTATTTAGCTAAATGTAACTATTGTGATCATTTAATTCTGACAAATCCAGCCTTTTCAATCAAGTCTTGACTCTGAGGTGTCAGCAGCCAATTTGCATAAGCTTCGCCAGCTTGCTGGTCTGTTTGACCATTCTGTTTAACAATTACAAATAAATTCCGGGTAATTGCATAGTCTCCACTACTAAACGCCTGACTATTCAATTGATTACGTTTATTGGGACATTGAGATGCAGGTACAAATGGTTCTTGGTAAGGAGGCACTAATTGACTGCTTGTGCGCCCTAGTGGGAGAGATTTAATAATACACTGAGGTACAATCTCTGGGGCAGAAGCATAGTAAATTCCCCCAGGACTTGCAGCTACTTTTCGCACTGCTTCAGTGGTCGTGTCAACATAACTAACATTGACACCAAAATTTTCTTTATTTAGAATATTTTGGACAAAGAATTCTACTGTACCCCCAGATTCTTTGCTACGAGAGTAAACTTTAATTGGTAAATTTGGCCCACCTAGCTGTTGCCAATTAGTAATTTTGCCCGTGTAGATGTCTTTGAGTTGGGCGACAGTTAAACCAGGAATGTTAAGATCGTGGTTGACAGCGATCGCAATTCCATCAATCGCCACTGGAATTTCTTTCAAACTAAATCCTTTTTGTTGAGCTTCGGCATTTTCTTCAGCCTTTACTGAACGGGAAGATTGAGAAAAAGCTAGTTGATTATCTATCAACATCCGAATACCAGTTCCAGATCCGGCTTTACCTGATGGGGGTTGAGTGTAACGTAAAATAAACCGAGGACACTGGCTTTCTAGTACGGAGTCTACATCTTTACGAATAGGTGCCCAAGTTGTACTACCACCATAGTTGAATGTTCCTTCTACGAGGTTGGGCACGTTACATTTACTAATAAACTGATTTAGTGGATTATCTGTGTTGTTAGTCCCCGAAGATTTTGCAACACTTCCATTTAGTTGCGCCCACCGTTCCATAAGAAACCATAAGCCACTAAAGATTAAACCAATGGTGATGACGGCAGCTAAGAAAAGACTAAGTGTTTCGTTTTTCTGAGACATTATGTGGCTATTAGCACCAAAAGTTTTTTAAAGGATGATAGATAATAATTTATAAATAAGTCGAAATATGGCTGTTAGTGAAATTGCTACTAAAGCTGCTGCAACTGATAAAATTACTACTGCCTTAATTCCAAGACCCCCTTGTAAAAAGGGAATAAAAAAAATAATTGCAAAAGTAATTGTTGGAATAATTAATAAATCGAACTTTTCAATCCACCGCCTCGTTTGAACAAATACCAGTATCCCCAAAATCACACATCCAACAATAAAAGTAGGTATTGGTGATTTTACTAGACTGAAAAGGGCGATCGCTATTAATGCCCCCTCAAATCCACTAAATGCTGCCCCACTCAATAATTCCACTATCGAAAACGCTGGTTGAGTTGCTGCACGGCGGGAGACGACGGGATTAGAACCTTTAGGCGGTTGTGGCGGGAGTGTTACAGAAGGCGAATTAAGTTGTGTAGCGGCTAGAGGCTGTGAGTAAAGTGCATCTAGAACTTCCTGCGCCGACTGAAAACGCTGATTCGCAGCAGCTAACAGCATCTTATCTAAAATGTCAGCAAGGCGAGGATTGACATTTACTTGTTCGCGCCATTTCCACTGGTTGTTATAGGCATCAAATAGTTGAATTGCTTCTTTATTTGCCAGCAAGGTAATAAGAGTTACAGCTAAAGCATATAAATCTGTAGATGGGAATACTTGTCCCCCTGCCATTTGTTCTGGCGGTGCAAATCCCATAGAATAAATTCCCGTGGAAGAAGCAGCCCCTAGTGCAACGTTTGTCACTTGCTTAACTGCGCCAAAATCTAGTAAAAAAAGTTTACCATCACGACGGCGCATAATGTTAGAAGGTTTAATATCTCTATGGATAATCCCTCGCTCGTGGACAAACTTTAGCACTTTCAGGATTTCTTGCAGCACCTCTAAGACTTGGTGTTCAGAAAATTTGCCCTGTTGAACTAATTCTTCTTCTAAATTTTGCCCATCAATATATTCTTGTACTAAGTAGAAAAATTGTTCTTCTTGTTCTGATTGCGAACTATTAACTATTACTGGGAAAAAAGCAAATAAATCAGGAATTTGCTCGTGATCGTTCCCAAGTTGTGCTAGAGCGTCTGCCTCTCTCTCAAACATTATTTGTGCTTGTTGCAGTTGAGTGGGGGTTAAATTACCCACTGGTTGAAACTGCTTAACTACGCATTGACGCATTCCTGGGATTCGGCGATCGCGCGCTAAAAACGCGGCTCCAAACCCGCCCCTTCCCAGCAACTTCGTAGTTACATATCGACCATCTAACAACAGAGGCATACCACAGGTAGTACAGTACTTTTGCTGGGTTGTTTTCAGGGTTGTAATATTATCTAAATCTGCAAAATAGTTTTGTGGACGTGGACAACGTGGACGAGTACAGTAAACTTCCATTTTCGTGATTAGTCAAAATAATTCGTAATTCGTAATGGGCTACGCCCCGCTACGCTAACGTAATTCGTAATTAATTTATTCAGGTTACAGGGGAAATAAATTAATTGATGAATAACAACAAACTTTTTCCCTGATACCATTTCTTTGTGAAGCTGCATATATTTACCCCCCAGCTACGCCGTCCCCCCTTGTGAAAGGGGGACTTATTATCTGCATCTTCATACAGAATTGGTATGAGTGAAATCTTTAACACAGCACGGCGTAAAGAAGCCACACTAATGAAACATCTAAAAACCTTACTTAACAATAATTACGAATTACGTTAGGGAGTCAGCAAACGTCATTACGAATTACACAAAGCGGTACTAGGTTTCCTACGGTATGCTGCGCGAACAGCTATTGGGTCATAATTACAAATTAGGTAGGCGCAGCTTTGCCGTAAGCTATTACGAACTATTTAGTCATTAGTCATTAACAAAAACAAAAGACAAATCACCAGATTTTAGTCTTCGCCGGAGGAAGCGGGCATCGCTATATCCACTGTAGTTAACATGATGTTTTTTTGTGCTAATTTTAACACATTTTGATTCCATCCAGGGTTAGCAAACTGGGGCAAAATTTCTTGACTGAAGGCTTCAGCCGCCTTGGATCTATAGCGATTGGGATTGAAAATCAACCAGAGCGTCCGTTTGACGACTACCCCTTCAATAGGGGTACGGTGTAGAACACCCATTTGTAACTCTTTAGCGATCGCACTGGTTGAAACAAAAGCAGCCCCTAAACCAGATTGGACAGCATTCTTAATTGCTTCAATGGAATTTAGTTCCATTTCAACTTTAAAACGTCTGGTATCAATTTCACAGCGTCCTAGCACTTGGTCAATCACTTTGCGGATAGTCGATTGAGAATCTAGGGCAATGAATTGTAATTTATATAGGTCATCTTTTTGGATTTTTTCAAGTTTGGCGAAGGGATGAAAGACCGGTAGAATCAGCGCTAGTTCATCTTCGGCGTAAGAAATAACTTCTAATGATTCTGACAGTTCGCCAGGAATTTCACCGCCGATAATCGCCAGATCGACTTGTCCGTTAGCGACGCTCCAAGCAGTCCGCCTGGTAGAGTGGACGTGTAGTTGCACTGCCACATCTGGGTATTTTTGTCGGAACATGCCGATCATTCTAGGCAAAAGATAAGTGCCGGTAGTTTGAGAAGCACCGACAATCAACGTACCGCCTTGGAGATTTTGTAAATCCTCGATCGCACGGCAGGTTTCTTGGCACAGACTGAGAATTTTTTCACCGTAATTTAGAAGTAGATGCCCTGCTTCAGTTAATTGGGCGCGTCGTCCTCCACGGTCGAATAAAGGGACATCTAGCTGCCGTTCGAGATTTTGGACTTGTAAGCTGACGGCAGGCTGGGAGACATAAAGACTATCGGCGGCACGCTTGAAGCTTCCTTCTTGGGCGATCGCTTTTAAAATCCGTAACTGATCTAAAGTGAAAGGAAGGTCAGACATAAGGCTCAACCCACAAACATTGAAAGGAGCGGATGCACACAACAAATAAAGTTTGGCAGCAATCAACCGAGGATGATTTGTTGCCTATTAAACTTGAACATTTGACTCGAAAAGGACAGTAGCACAACATCTTGACTAAAGTCTCCTTTGGAATACTTTGTGGTATTGGTTGTACTGAATTCAATTTTCTTTAAATTACTTCACCCGTTTATATGCTGCTGATTTCTTGGTTGACACCCAGTCATTTTGTCATACTGGGGTTACAAATAGTCTTTGCGATCGCTCACAGTGGAGGCGCTGCTTTGCGTCCAAGGGCCGAAAAGTATATTGGCCCAAGGCTTTATCGCATTTTTTTTGCATTAGTCAGCCTCCCGTTGGCTGCGATCTTAATTATTTACTTTTTTGGACACCGCTATGATGGTTTGCAACTTTGGCAGGTACAAGGAGTGCCAGGAGTACGAGAGTTTGTTTGGCTGCTGTCAGCGATCTCGTTTTTGTTTTTATATCCTGCTACCTTCAATCTACTAGAAATTGCTGCCATTCAAAAGCCCCAAGTTCATCTCTACGAAACCGGAATTATTCGGATTACCCGTCATCCCCAGATGGTGGGACAAATAATTTGGTGTATTGCCCATACTCTCTGGCTGGGAACTACCTTTACCCTTGTGACTTCCATCGGATTGGTGTTGCATCACTTGTTTGGGGTTTGGCACGGCGATCGCCGTTTGAGCGATCGCTATGGAGAAGCCTTTGAAATTGCCAAACAACGGACTTCAATTATTCCCTTTAAAGCAATTATCGACGGCCGTCAATCTATCTTATGGTATGAATTTATTCGCCCTTCCTATTTAGGAGTTGCCATTTTTATCGCTTTGCTTTGGTGGTCGCACCCTCTGTTGATGGAAGCAACTGGTAGAATAAAATGGGAAATTTAAGCGATCCCCAGTGTCAGCAGAAAATCTCAAATAGATGAAATTTCAGCTTATCAATTGCTCCGAATCAATGTAGGATAAATTCAAACATCTACTTCAGTGGAGGTGCATTTAGTTAAGTTGAGATTTTATATTGGTAGTCGTTGGTCAGTTGCCTTTCCTTGGGAGTCAGTAACAGATTCAGTCAAATTCCCATGCAGCCACAGCAATCAGGAGTCTAATTTTCAAAAAACCCACTGTGAGAGTTGCGCTGGTTTTTTTGTCAGAGACAGATAAACACGCTGAATTTCTGCCTATTATTCTGTGTCCTGAGATTTGGTTCCTGAAAGCATCTAGCGGCAGTTATTGACTTACCAATCCTTCACTTCAGTACTGATAAGTAGTTTGATATAAAAACCTTATAATCCAAGAGGCGTCATGGTATTGTCGGTTAGTGAGCAGACATTTACTCAAGAAGTTTTAGAATCTCCTATTCCTGTTTTAGTTAACTTTGAAGCACCTTGGTGTGGCTTATGTCGCATTATCCACCCACTGTTGTTACAATTTAAAACCCAATGTGGGGACGAAATTAAATTAGTTGGGGTTAACGCCGATCAAAATTTTAAATTGTCTACTACTTATAGGCTAAAGTCACTACCAACTTTACTATTGATTGAAAATGGTACTGTTCGTCATCGCTTGGAATGCTTTCGCAGCAGAGAAGACTTACGGCTAGCTTTAGAAGAGATTAAAGCCAGCTACAGCAATTACCCGAAAATCTACAAGAGTTCAAAAACAGTGGATTTAGAGTGTCGATCAGCTTGATGGGTATGGGGCATGGGGGAGATTAGGAAGATGCGGGAGGTTAGGAACAAAGAATAACTAATATTCAATTCCCAATGCCCAATGCCCCATGCCCAATGCCCAATTCCCAATGCCCAAATCTAAAACCATGCTTAACACCCCACCCAATCAGTCTTGGGTGGGTTATTTTATCCTAAAGGGTGTGTGTCACAATTATTAACAGTTTCGACACGCTAAATCAAGAATTCTAAAAGTAGGCGTCAGTGATGGAAGTAATCTATCAGTATGCCTGGCTGATTCCGGTGTTCCCTCTTTTTGGGGCAATGCTGGTCGGTCTAGGGTTAATCTCGTTGAATCAGGTGACAAACCGCCTCCGGCAGCTTAACGCTGTGGTGATTATCTGCATGATGGCAGCAGCTATGGTGCTGTCGTTTGCCTTGCTCTGGAGTCAAATTCAAGGACACGCGCCTTATATCCGCACCTTTGAGTGGGCAGCAGCAGGTAATTTTCACCTGAGCATGGGCTACACTATCGACCACCTGACAGCCCTAATGCTGGTGATTGTCACAACCGTAGCCTGCTTAGTCATGGTTTACACCGATGGCTACATGGCTCACGATCCCAGTTATGTGAGGTTTTACGCCTATCTCAGTTTGTTTGGCTCCTCAATGTTAGGTCTGGTGGTCAGCCCCAACCTAGTACAGGTTTATATATTCTGGGAACTGGTGGGAATGTGTTCCTACCTGCTGGTCGGTTTTTGGTTCGATCGCAAGTCAGCAGCAGATGCCGCTCAAAAAGCTTTTGTAACTAACCGCGTGGGCGACTTTGGTTTGTTACTCGGCATTTTGGGGCTGTACTGGGCAACAGGAAGCTTTGATTTTAATGTCATGGGCGATCGCCTCGCTCAACTCGTAGAATCAGGTTCTATCAGCAATTTTCTCGCTGTCCTGTTGGCGATTTTAGTTTTCTTAGGCCCAGTAGCGAAATCAGCCCAATTCCCCCTCCATGTCTGGCTACCAGATGCAATGGAAGGCCCTACCCCCATTTCTGCCTTGATTCACGCAGCAACAATGGTGGCGGCGGGTGTTTTCCTCATTGCGCGGATGTACCCTGTATTTGAACACGTTCCAGTTGCAATGAACGTCATTGCCTTTACTGGGGCGTTTACGGCGTTTTTGGGGGCAACCATTGCCATTACCCAAAACGACATCAAAAAGGGCTTGGCTTATTCCACCATTTCCCAACTTGGTTACATGGTGATGGCAATGGGAATAGGTTCCTACAGTGCCGGACTATTCCACTTGATGACCCACGCCTATTTTAAGGCGATGCTGTTTTTGGGTTCAGGTTCAGTAATTCACGGCATGGAAGGTGTTGTCGGTCACGATCCCGCCTTAGCCCAAGATATGCGGCTGATGGGCGGACTGCGGAAGTATATGCCTGTCACGTCAATTACCTTCTTGATTGGTTGTTTGGCAATTTCTGGTATTCCACCCTTTGCTGGCTTCTGGTCAAAAGATG
This sequence comes from Nostoc sp., assembly GCF_036917465.1. Lineage (GTDB taxonomy): Bacteria > Cyanobacteriota > Cyanobacteriia > Cyanobacteriales > Nostocaceae > Nostoc. The sequence goes on along the minus strand of NZ_JBALDL010000086.1, from coordinate 32,126 downwards.
AAATTCTGGGGAAAGCTTTTGAGGCTAACCCATTTCTCTGGTTGATTGGCTGGCTAACTGCTGGGATTACTGCTTTCTATATGTTTAGAATGTATTTCTCGACATTTGAAGGCGAATTCCGGGGTAATGACGAGAAAATCAAGCAAAAACTTAAGAAGGCAGCGGCGACAATTGTCCTGGAATTAGAGTCAGGAGAACCAGCCCCGAATTTTGGGCCTGGGGCGATGAAGAAAGGAGAATTGGCGGCAACTAGTGAGCATCATGATTCCCATGACTCCCACGGGCATCACAGCGACTCCCCTCACGAATCGCCGTGGACAATGACCCTACCTTTGGTACTGCTAGCAGTGCCTTCGATTTTGATTGGTTTGGTGGGAACTCCTTACGCCAATTATTTTGAAGAGTTTATCTTTCCTCCTAGCGAAACCCTTTCCGAAGTTATAGAAAAGGCTTCCGAGTTCAATCCGACGGAATTTTACATCATGGCGGGGGCTTCAGTCGGAATTTCTTTAATTGCGATTACCCTGGCTTCGCTGATGTATTTGCGCCGGAAAATTGACCCGGCTGCGATCGCTGCTCAAATCAAACCACTTTACGAGTTATCCCTCAACAAGTGGTACTTTGATGACATTTACCATCGGGTTTTTGTCCTCGGCTTGCGTCGCCTAGCTAGACAAGTTATGGAAGTTGACTTCCGCGTTGTCGATGGTGCTGTTAACCTCACAGGCTTTTTCACCCTTGTTAGCGGTGAAAGTCTGAAGTACCTAGAAAACGGTCGCGCTCAATTCTATGCCTTGATTGTGTTTGGGGCGGTTTTGGGCTTAGTGATTGTCTTTGGTGTTACCTGATTTTCATAGGGGTGGGCAAATGTCCACCCCTACATTATTTTTTATTATCGATCGCTCTCCAGGTGGGGTCATCTCACAAAATCGCATTGCTCCCATCCTCTACCTTGGCAGAAGTCTGTTGATAAATTCACCCCTGGAAGAGTTGCTCAATCTATGGGTGGAGTTTTCGCGATGATTGGCACTCCAACAAGAGAAGAGCACCCAAACCTCGCGGAAAGTCCCCTGGTTGGGAACCAGGAAAAAAGCGTCACCGTAAAAACCGATACCCCATTGTTAAAAAAACAGTAACACCACCACTTAAAGAACCATCAATTGCTGTTTAATATTCAAGATTATTCATAATTTCACTACGTCTGTGATTAACTCTGCCCTGCTGAGTCGTTTTGCATGGCTTAGTCTAAACTCCAGCTTTTAATAACGCTAAACTAATTCGTGAGCGTCAATTGCATGAACAGCAGGTTCGTGAACAAAAGGCTCGTGAATTACGTGAGCATGAGCGCCAAGCTCGTCTTCGTCACTAAAATTTGAATTTTTACTCGTTCTGCGGTAAGCGTTCGCGCAGCGTCTCGTAGAGAAGCTATGCCGTAGGCTTATCGCCCCACCCAATCAAGCGAACGCGAGTAGCGTCTCGTAGAGAGGAAACCCAAGCGACACCAAACAGATCGTCGTAGACATCGCATACAAAAGAGCTTGGTTATGAAATGACCAAACTCTTTGCTATCTCAATCAATCATTGGAAGAATAGTTTCAAATTATGCAGCAGGAAATTCAAGATTAACTTTGACAACTTTGTTCTTTTCTTGCTCGGTTTTAGGCAGAGTTATCAAAGATTTATAGAAATCACACTCGCATCCGCCTCAAGCGTCTTTATCCACAAATACAAAACAGACAGACTACTAGAGGAGAAGAAAATATAGTTAATTGGTAGGTTTGTATGGTTTACGCAGTGGTGGTTCTCCTCCACTCATAAGAGTAACTGAATCTTCAGCTTCCTCACCTACAGACCACCACCCGGCTACGATTGTTTTATCAGTCTGCGCCAATAGTTGCAGCTTGGGCAAAGTCTCCTTGATTTCTAAGGCACCGGCAGCAAAACATGACCAAAACCTAAGTTCAGCTTCAGTATCATCCAACCCTTGGATAATTACACTCACTGCTGGCTGATATAAATTTTCTGGTAACTCATGAGAGAGCTTATTGCCAATTCCTTCTAATGCTTGCGCTCTAATAAAAGGAGCCTCAGCAATGTTTGCTGCTACTTCGGTCAGCGTACTAATCACTTCCTGATTTCCTTGGTAATTCGACAGAAAAGAGATTGCATACACCACACTATTTCGCTGTATGGTATCAGAACTAGTGGACAGAATAGACAACAAAGATTTTAGGTGGTTCTCAGTAGCGATGAGGCTGAGGGAAGTTGCTGCTTGCATCCATAATTCACGACGTTGACCAGACAAAGTACGAATAAGGGCATCAGCGTCTCGATCATCACCGACTCTTCCGATTAACCAACAAGCTGTCTGTGCTTTTTCAAAGTCAAGGCTATCAATCCAATTACCACTACGGGAAGCGAACCCTAGTCTTTCAAGTGTCTCGATCTCACCTACTGCTTCTGGAAATTGATTTTTGACTTCTTGAAGATTCATACATTGGGGTAAATATAGCGTCGCTGACACTAGGGGATAGATAGTCTCAAAGTATTACTATATAGGCTTTTGACTGTCACTTTTAGATTTCTCTAAAAGAATTAGTCGATAACCCAAAAATCAAAAGCATCTTAGTTTTTCCGTTTTCAGGAAATCCAGAAAAAGCAGCTTCTAGCTTAAGAAACTCGCTTTGAACTGGGAGTAAATTTTCTATTGGGGGACAATAGCTGGACTGGTGAAAGGGAGGTATATACTAGATACGCTTGGAATATGCGTTTTTACAGAATATAGCGCAATATTTCTCAAGAAGCTTCGATCCTTACGCAAAAAACGAATAATCTTGAAGTTGGCATTACAAAGTTTAAAAGTCAGTATCAGCCAACGTATCATAGACGGCAATTGTGATTTTGAGCTTCTTCCTTGGTGGATCAAAAGATATAGTTGCTGATGATGGGGGCTGAGAAAGCAAATCTGGAGATGGAGGAAGTAGCGATCGCTCTCAAAGCGGGGCTGTAGACATCACCCAAACCATTGAACCTACTGCAAGAACATCGATTGCCTATCGAACGACCTCTGTTTGGCTGCAACATGAATGCAGATAGTGTTAACTTGATTTTTGAGTAAATGTTCCAAACTACTTTATTTTGGGACATTTGCTGGTGTCATGAGCGTAATGCTAAAAGTGGCAAAGATGAATTTGTCAAAGCGATGGAGAAAAAGCAGTGAATCGACAAACCCTAGTTCAAATACAGCAGGATTTACTCACAAAAGCGTATGCTGCCTTTAACGCTCGTGATATTGATTCCGTTCTTGCACTGATGCACTCTGATGTGGAGTGGGCTAATGGTATGGAAGGCGGGTATGTTCTCGGTCATCAGGCGGTGCGTGATTACTGGACTCGTCAGTGGAGCTTGATTGATCCTCATGTTGAACCTACAAGCTTTCAACCCGATGAGAGTGGGCGAGTAGTTGTCTATGTTCATCAAGTAGTGCAGGGTTTAGATGGAAACTTGATCTACGACCAAATGGTTCAGCATATTTACACTATCGAGAATGGCTTAATCCGACGAATGGACATTCAGAATTCATAAACACTGATATAACTGGATAAATATCCGAACTCTTTTGGCTGAATACCCCTCTTCTGTCACTTTCCGAAAACATTTGCCATTTCTGAATTATAGAGCTTTTGTATAGCAAGCAATCGCGCGATTATTTTCTAATAACAAATACAATACCAATTTTTTTCTAATAGTATAGCTTGTATTGATTTCCTCATAAGGCTTCTAGCGATCGCCCTGCCGGAGAGTGACAGAAGAGGGGTAAATTGCTACGTAGATAAACAAGCTGCACGCACTGTCTAAATAAACTTAGTAACTGGTCAAATAAGAAACTAATCCAGCCGGGCTGACACCTCCTTGGAAAGCCAAAGCAGTTGCTGATCTTTAATTCCAACTTTCATTAATCCGTTAACAGTTTGCATCAGGTAATCAGCGCAAGAACCAAGCTCACCAGATGCTGTGGCAATACTGTTAATCATTGTTTCTTTTGAAATCTTGCCAGTATAAGCACGATGCTGGCGGTTGATGACAAAAGCAATCGCTGGTAATTGTTGAACACCATCAAAAACTTTCACCCAATGAGGGATATAACAACCGACTACCATTTCTCGTCGCCAAAGCAGTGGTAGTTCCGAAGATATATCCGCAGCAGCTATTCGGTAGGCAATACCTCGACAGCTACCACCACTATCTAAACCTAATACTAATCCTCGATTGGATGGTGTCCCACGACCTTGAGGAACCCACAGGCAAAAACTACGATGCCAGCCGTAAATTCTACCAATACGCTGTTCCGCAAATTTAAAGATCGGGTTCCAAATGAGTGAGCCATAGGCAAACAACCAAACATCAGAATTTGGCTTTTGTTGACCAAGTGTTTGGTTAAGCGATTCTTGTAATTGGGCTTCAGTTAAGATTACACCAGTGCCAGACTGTAGGATAGTCTGCTGCAAGCGTCTAGATTCGAGATCAGAACGTGTTAGTGGCAATATTATATAGTCTCTTTACCGTACTCAAACCTCAATCATCATACTGGAATTGGACTTCTAGTTAGCTTCTTATAGATAAAATTCAGCCCAGTATGCAGGAACCTTTACTCTTGGGTCTCAGTAAACTTTTGTTGATATTCTTTGTACTGTCTATTTTGAGAATAGAGAACTGAATCGAAATAAAAATTTTAACCCTCTTCTGTCACTTTCCGAAAACATTTGCCATTTCTGAATTCTAGAGCTTTTGTATAACAAGCGATGTCTACGACGGGCTACGCCTACGCGCGATTCTTTTCTAATAACAAATACAAGACCAATTTTTTTCTAATAGTATAGCTTGTATTGATTTCCTCATAAGGCTTCTAGCAATCGCCCTGCCGGAGAGTGACAGAAGAGGGGTAAGAGCGAAATTATTAACCAGAAGGAATTTATTTATCTATGAATCACATCAGCACGACAGACCTACTGGAACACCTCAAATGGCGCTATGCCACCAAGCAATTTGATCCATCTAAAACAATTTCTCCAGAAATCTGGACAGCTTTAGAAGATGCCTTGGTATTGTCACCCTCTTCCTATGGGCTTCAACCTTGGAAATTTCTGGTTGTCATTAGCCCGGAACTCAAAGAACAGCTCAAGCCCTTCTCTTGGAATCAATCACAAGTTACTGATTGTTCTCACTATGTTGTGTTTACGATCAAAAAGAATCTCACTGCGGAGCATGTGGATCATTTCATCGCCCGCACTGCCGAGCTTCGTGGAGGTACTGTAGATGCAATGGCAAACTATCGGAACCTGATGGTCAGTGACGTAGTTGATGGCGCACGCAGTTTTAATGTCAATGAGTGGTCAACGCGCCAAGTTTACATTGCACTGGGTAACTTTATGACCAGTGCCGCGTTACTGGGTGTTGATACCTGCCCAATGGAAGGAATTGAACCTGTAAAATACGATAATTTGTTGGGGCTGACTGCCAAAGGCTTTACGACAGTTGTAGCTTGTGCGGCTGGCTATCGCTCTGAACAAGACAAGTATGCTTCACTGGTAAAAATAAGGTTCCTCAAGGAGGAAGTCTTAGAAACCTTGTAGAACCTATTTGGGATCTATGAAGTAGCTAATCTTTGGAGGATAAGTCTGACAAAACAGAAATGAATTACGTGGGCAAATTGTGACCTTGCTGGGCAGAGAAGTGGCAAAGGAAGTTGTTATGGGCAAAGTCTCTACCGCAGCTAGTGACGACATTCAGAAAGCTATACTAGACTTTCTGGTTAATTACATATTGATATGAAATTCTTCTTATTTTCCCTAGCAATTACTTTTCATTTCTCAAATATGGCACAGGCATTAGTTGTGAAAGGTTTTGAGCCTACTACTACTGATTTAATGATGGCGAAAAGTTTGCCTCATACTGAGTGTGAAAAGCTTGTAAAAAATTTTGTAGTTAAATATTCTGCACCTACTGTTTCGATTACAGTTCAGAATTTGTCACTAATTTGGAACCAAAGAATTGAATCATATAAAAATCCAATATCCGCAACACCCAGTCAAGTCACAACTCAGATAAAAAACAAAAAACTTACTAACTATCAGTTGGATAAACTTAAAAACTTGATTCAATCAAGTGGTTTTATGAATTTAGCAGCAGAGTATGGGGCAGCCACTGACAAAAGGTATTATCCTTATTCTATTTCAGTATGTTTAGACAATCAAGAGAAAAAAGTATTTTTAAGAAGTAATCCTAGTTCTGGTAAAAGTCCTGAAGCATTCCGGGTTGTGGAAGATTATTTACAACAGCTAATTAAGTAGTACAGTTCCCCCGCTATTGTGATATACCCTATTACCAGTTATTCAAGAAATGCTCTCGTTCACCACCTTCAACATCGCGCTTTAAACAGCAGTCCTGTAGCGAATGCCTGCTAATGCTCCATCAAAGTGCTGACAAGGTTTTTTAAATTGATAAACTGATTTAAGCAAAGTACTTAGTTTGTATCAGGTCGCTTCTAAATTTGTAAGATCACCGATACTATCAGGTAGATATTCTAATTCATACAAATCATATATCTGAAGTGTTCTCAAGTTAATTAGCCTTCCAATCGTTATTGGAATTTGTTCAATTCCATAAACTATATCGTGCGATTTGCTATAAATTGTTAGATATTCTAGACTTGATAGATCGCCGATAGAATCAGGAATAACAGAATCTCTATACCTATGAGAAAAATTCAAGTCTAGTCTCTTGACTTTGGATCTAACGGCACTTTCAATTACTGCTTCAGCTTCTTCTATAGTTTCTATATCTATATCCATATAATTTATGATTTGTTTTATTGAATTAGGGTATTAATGTCTGGTACTCCTTGCTATTGGATAAAAGGCAAGTGACGTGCGTGGGTTGCTAACCTGTGAACTATACTTGGTAAATCTCCTAGCGTTTGGTTTGGTAAAGGCTGAATAGCAGGAATCACTAATTTTACTTTTATTCCACTACCCACAACCTTTTTGAGTAGCCAATTCTAACAATTTACCTAAATCGCTCCTATTTGTTGCCTTGCCCATGCACGAAATGCTTTCATTGTCGCATTTCTGCCATTGGTTTTACTCAGCATCAAATATTCGGGAATCACTTGATTAATTGGGAGATTGGGGAAAATAGAACTGGTATTTGATTCTACATATTTACCATCGAACAGCACGTTTATTTCCAATTTGCTTCCATTCCACCGCCACAGTTCTGGTACTCTCAAAGCTTGATAATTATTAAAACGAGTGCGGGAGGTAATATCAATTTCAATAGCCAAATCTGGAGGTGGGTCAGTTTCTAAATTGATTCTATCTTTGCCCCTAATTCTAGCTTCATTTTGGATATAGAAACAATCATCGGGTTCTACCCCAGCATCCATACTTTCCTTATCAAAAGTCGTAGAACCCAAACTCCAAAATTCCAGATCGAGTTCTTCTAATAAAACTTTTACCAAGTCTCCAATAATAACTTTAGCTACTTCATGCTCTGGTAATGGAGCCATTATTTCCAGCACCCCTTGACTGTAACCTATCCGAGAACTGCGATTGTCTCCCAATTCTGCCAAAATCCGTTTGTATGCCGACCAGGAGATATCTTTAATCAACAACTGATGACCTGCTCTAACAATTAGTTGGTTGAGTTCAAGTAACATACCAAACTTTCTCCTCTTTATTCAAACTCAGGCATAAAAAATATTTAAAAAGCTTCTCTTACCTCTCTAAAAAATGTCCATAAGGTCAATTACGTAGTTTTAACTTGGTAGCTAAAATTTCTGTTAAATCCATACTTAACGGCTATGAACCTTTACCAGAAAAATCTAGCAGACAACCAGATCGCTGCTAACTCTACATTTATTGAGGTGTCATCCTTCCAAGCACCTCTGGCTAGCATTGACTTTGGCGAGTTGTTTCAACAGTATAACAATCCCCAAGGTTGGATGATGGTAGGTGGAATGCTCTTCGTTTTACTGTTGTTGCAAATCTTAAAGAAGCACTTCACGTTTCCAGGGGTATCCTCTCGCTATCTATTCCTCTACCCTCTGGTAATCCTAATACAGAATTAATCACAGCTATGAGAGATGTGGCTAAAGGATTAGATTTTCAAAGCGAAACAACACATCCGTATGAAATCTTTCTATAGCATGTAGAAAGAAAGGGAGACTTGAAGTTAGACAAGTTACTGCAAAAATTCTCATATCTTAAACTAATTAGCTTAGAGACTTTCGGAACTAGTATTTCTGCAAGTAATCTAACTCAAGCTAAAAATTTTAGTGGACTCCCACAAAAACTAGTTAACTCCAAGGAGCAGCTTGCAAGGGCATATATATTTTTCATTGAACCACTCACGCCTTATTTAGACACTGTAGAGTTATATCAATTTGAAACAAGAGCCATGAATGATTATTAATATATTTATCCCTGTATTGTACTAGCTTAAACAAAGAATGGAGACTGGATTTCAATTAGCACAGGGTACGATTCTGGGCTATTCCAATCAAAAAGCCGTTCAGCAACTCAAGACACGGCACATACTCTATCGGGCGATACTGAGACACTTATTAGAACGCTTGAAAACACTTTGACTGAGGCTAATTCTCTTTTCCCTAATCTAGCAGTTTCCAAACACTTTATTTGGAAATTAGCGACTAGCAAAGATATATCGCTACAAAACCTTCTCGTTTCCACTTGAGGATAGGCATTTAATAAAGGTTCTACAGTCAGTCCTAAAAATAGTTGTCTCATGACCAAAGAGAAGTTATCTGCAACTATAGGGTTAAAGGCAGAGTGATTCGGATAATATTTTTGAATGGGGAATAGGACTTGTTGTTGTGTTTTAGTAATTTGTTGAATATCGGCAAGATTAATTACTGGCATGGTGGAAAGAACATAATATCTCTCCAATGCAGCGGTAAGCTGCAAATTAATTATACGTACAGCCAAGATACAAAAACTAGCTGTCAATCAAGGACATACACCTATTCGTCAGGCAGTCATTGATTACAGCATATTAGATTTAGAGATCGATCAGATTGTTCGGCAGTTGATTGTCATGCACTCAGCGATGATACGGTTAATATCACGTAAATAAAGCACATCTAATAAGAACTGTAAAATTACTGTACTAAATCTGAAGCAGTGTTGTATTGTCACTTTGGATATTATTCAGTTTATTAGAGCTTCGATAAATATGCGTTAGCCAAAGGCTTTGGCGTACCCTTACAGGGATCTTGCTACGCGTAGCGTCTCTAAGAGTTGCCATCGCTCCGTTTTATTTTTATTGCTCTCATTACTTCTTTATTTGTTACAAATGTTGAGGTAAATTAAGTATAAAACCGTAGTGGCTATAGCAAACATCGGATCATGACGCAACTCTTCATGGTCGTTCAAATCTTCGTATCCCATGACTAAGCCATATATCCGTTGTGCAATTAAGTTTTCTATCGAATGGTCAATTCTATTTGACAAACGGTAATCTTGGAAACATCTTGCTAACTGTGATGTTATTTGCAGTTTTCGGTCTAGTTCCGCAATTAAGCTTAAACCAGCATCGGATGTTACCTGTCCACCCTTGAAATTAACTATGACTGGGGGTGACTTTGGCTGTTCAAATCTGAACTGTTTTGGAAGCGATGTCTACGACGGGCTACGCCTACGCCTTGCAGGTCGAGTCATAGTCTATAACTGGTGAAATGCTTTTTGTATATACATTTTAGCAGTTTTTCACTCTGCTTTTTTCCGAGTTTGTGAGAAATCCGGGTTAAATGCATCATTGAATTAGCGACGATTAATTAAGAATTATTCAGTAAAATAATATGAAATACTAAATATAAAGATTGCTAAGAGAACAGGAAGCATTTTATTAAAGTCTATTTGCTTTTTTTGGATCATTTCTAAACAAGACATCGGAATCATCAAAGGCCAGAATATAGTTGTTAACAAAAACATGACAACCGATAAAAATTTATCTTCTGGAGTCCAAGCAGGATGACGTAGAGAAAATATTAACCAATTGCTTAAAAAATAGCATGTCATTAACAAGTAAGCAATAGTTAAAGTCAGTTGTATCTGATTCACTGTAAGTACTCCTGAAGTTATGTTAGCTTCACCAAATATCATCCGTACAACGTTATAACATATTTGGTTTTCTCTATTGCCCTGTAAATTACCAATGACTTTATATACTAAATCCCTGCAATTCCTGTTATTTCCAATTTCTCTTGCTGTTTATAGAGTCTCGTTAACTCTGTTTGGAGAAAATTTTTAAATTTTGGATGATGAATATTCAATCTGCGTATCTTTTCAGAAATCAAACCTGATTCCTATATAAGGATAATGCCTTACAAGTTCTTGCTACCTTCCCAAATTCCACAAAGTATAAATAGCTCGATTCATTACTATTACCATCATTGAGTGTCGGGTGGGTCTAACTTTGCCCACCTTACAACTAATTCACGCCCCGCAGCTTACGAGTGTTATCAACTAAACTCTGAGCAAATTGATCAAATCTTTGGGAGAGTTTCTCATCTACTAGCTTGCCTTCAGGACTGAATGCAGCCCAAGCCTGACCTATTGCAATCTGCTCAGGTATGCACCAACAATGAACCCATCGCACAATTAGACGTAGGTCATTTAAAGCGTTACTGTTAGACTGGCCACCCAATACGCTGATTAGTCCTGTCACTTTATCAGATAGTTGCTCAAAGCTCATCAAATCTAGAGCATTTTTCAGGACACCACTAACCCCACCGTGATACTCAGGTGTGGCTAAAATTAATCCATCTGACTGACTGACAGTATCCTGCAAGCGCTTAACATCTGGGTACTCTGGATACTCTTTTGCGCCAGTGCAGAACGGTAAATGCAACTGTCTTAAATCAAGAATTTCTACCTCTGCACCAAGGGCTTCTAGCCTTTGCACTGCTACTTGTAAAGCAAGCTGTGTATACGAGTTTGGTCTTAAACTGCCACCAATGCCAATAATTCTTACCATAATTAACCTATAAACTATTAACTAGATACTATCACCGACCTCTTAAAAAGCGTAATCGTTATGACTATGCTTATCTTAGCGATTTGTATCGGAATGTGTCAAATTGATATCAAGGGGAATGGGGATTGGGTACTAGGGACTGGGGACTGGGTAATGAGCGAAGGAAATAACTATCCATTTGTCTTTTAAGCTTTTCCCCAATCCCTAGTCCCCAGTCCCTTCTGTGGAAGTTAGACTAGATAAGAGTGATAATTTCCAGTTATTACAATTTTTGGTAGAAGAATAGGCATAAAACCATAGCTCAACTTGTGCCAGCAGACAAAGGGTAATTATTATGACAAATTTGGGAAAAAAAGCATTGGTAAAAAGACAGTCATCAAAGCGCGTTGCTTGGGTTGGTGCAATCGCAGCTAGCTTGATTATGTTACCAGGAATTTTCGGGAGTACCCCCGTCTTGGCACAAAAAGCAGAGAGTACGTCTTCTAGTACCTCTCTAAACTATGGTGATTTGCTCAAGAAAGTGAAGGCGGGAGAAGTCCAAAAAGTAGAGCTTGACGAAACCGAACAGCTAGCCAGAGTTTATCTCAAAGGGCAAAAGGAGAATACGCCACCGCAACAGGTGAGACTTCTGGCACAAAACACAGAGTTAATTAACATACTCAAAGATAAAAATGTTGAGTTTGGCGAGGTTTCCTCTGCTAACAGTCGGGCTGCTGTTGGGCTGTTAATTAATCTCATGTGGATTTTGCCACTGGTGGCTTTAATGCTATTGTTCCTGCGGCGCTCCACTAATGCTTCTAGCCAAGCGATGAATTTCGGCAAATCCAAAGCTCGTTTCCAAATGGAAGCGAAAACTGGAGTGAAATTTGAAGATGTCGCTGGGGTTGAAGAAGCTAAAGAAGACTTGGAAGAAGTTGTGACTTTCTTGAAACAGCCAGAAAGATTTACGGCTGTAGGCGCACGGATTCCCAAAGGAGTGCTGTTAATTGGCCCACCTGGTACTGGTAAAACTTTACTAGCAAAAGCGATCGCAGGTGAAGCAGGTGTCCCATTCTTCAGTATTTCCGGTTCGGAATTTGTGGAAATGTTCGTTGGTGTGGGTGCATCTCGCGTGCGTGACCTCTTCAAAAAAGCCAAAGAAAATGCCCCCTGTCTAATATTTATCGATGAAATTGATGCAGTAGGTAGACAAAGGGGTACTGGTATCGGTGGCGGTAACGATGAGCGCGAACAAACCCTGAACCAACTGCTCACCGAAATGGATGGTTTTGAAGGTAACACAGGTATCATTATTATTGCTGCAACTAACCGCCCAGATGTTTTAGATTCAGCGTTGCTCAGACCAGGACGCTTTGACAGACAAGTGATGGTGGATGCACCGGATCTCAAAGGACGGCTGGAAATTTTGAAAGTCCACGCGCGGAATAAGAAAATTGATCCTAGCGTATCATTAGAAGCGATCGCTCGTCGCACTCCTGGATTTACTGGCGCAGACTTAGCCAACTTACTCAACGAAGCCGCTATTCTCACTGCTAGGAGACGCAAAGAAGCTGTCACCATTTTAGAAATTGATGCTGCTGTGGATAGAGTCGTTGCAGGTATGGAAGGTACTGCATTGGTAGACAGCAAGAGCAAGCGCTTGATTGCCTATCATGAAGTTGGACATGCTTTAATAGGCACATTGCTCAAAGAACATGACCCAGTGCAGAAAGTTACACTCATCCCACGGGGACAAGCACTGGGATTAACTTGGTTTACTCCTAATGAAGAACAGGGGTTAATTTCCCGCTCCCAACTTAAAGCCCGGATTACTGCTACTTTAGGTGGTCGCGCCGCCGAGGAAATCGTTTTTGGTAAGCCAGAAGTTACCACAGGTGCAAGTAATGACTTGCAACAGGTGACAGGGATGGCACGGCAGATGGTGACACGCTTCGGTATGTCAGAATTAGGCCCATTGTCTTTAGAAAATCAGAGTGGAGAAGTATTTCTGGGACGCGACTGGATGAATAAATCAGACTATTCTGAAGAAATTGCCGCCAAAATTGATTCACAGGTGCGCGAAATTGTCAATACTTCTTACATCAAGGCAAAAAAACTGTTGGAAGAAAACCGCATAATTTTGGAGCGTTTAGTAGATTTGTTAATAGAAGAAGAAACAATTGAAGGTGATTCATTTCGCCAAATTGTTGGTGATAATGCCCAAGTAGCCGATCAAAAATTGGCTGTACCTCATTAGGGAATAGTTGAAACTCCCTACACTGTGGCAGAAGTTTGCCTACTTGGAATAATGGGATTTTACCCATTGTCTAGTTTTGAGATGGGAGCTAAATTTACGCCTGCTGTTCTAGTGAAAATCCAAAGGCTCAGATTCCCGACTTGTTTAAACAAGTCGGGAATCTTCTTGTAAGTAGGTAGGCGTAATTAAATATAAGATCAAACCTCACCCTCAATCCCTCTCCGATACTTTGGAGAGGGAAGCCGGAGGCAGGGTGAGGTTTTATATTTAATTTGACCCACTTACTTAAGGGATTTCCAAGAAATAAATTATCCCAGAATCAATAGTTGGATATTTTTTATTTGTCAGCCCCTAAAAAAGTCAGAAGGCTACGTCAGCATTTCCACAAACTGGTACATAAAGTCTTACCACTGTCAAGCTTAGGGTATTGTATTATATATACCCAATCAATGTAGTACACGTGGAAATGGACATTATGAAACATAGATTTTGGGCAAGCTATCTGCTTGCGGCTTTAGCATTTCTCCCTTTAGAACCTATGATTAGTACTCAGGTTTTGGCAACCGAGTCGGTTTATCAATTGGCACAGTCCAAATCTGCTTACACACAATATATGCAACTGGGTTATAATGAAACTAGACGGAGAAACTATCGAAAAGCTTTATTGAATTTTCAGCAGGCAGAACGGCTACGTCCTGGAGATAGGTATGCTACTGCTGCAATTAGAAATATTACAAGCTACATCCAACGTGGTAGAAATCGTATTGCCTTCGTCCCAGGTAGACCTGGTAGGGTAAAGTCAGCAGGAACACGAGGAAGTTGCTTTCAAGCTGGACAAAATATCATTCCCCTGACACCAACAGATAAGGAAGCTCAACGAACTACAGCAGAGCGTCCCACATTTTTTTTCTATGTTCCTCAAACCTCTACAACAATACAAGCACTAGAATTTGTTTTGCAGGATGATGATAGCTCCGAACCATTGTATAAGGGAACCTTTAAACCTGTTGGGCAGAACGGTATTGTTAGTGTAAACGTACCTGCCGAGCGGACACCTCTACAAATCGGTAAAGAGTATAGTTGGACTTTTTCAATGATTTGCGATTTAGGCAACCGTGATAAAGACTCTTATGTAAAAGGTACAATAGTGCGATCGCAAGATGAAAACCTCTCTCTTGAGTTAAACCAACCAAGCACAGACTTGGATCGTGCAGTTTTATTTGCAACGGCTGGATTTTGGGAAGATTCTCTCAGAACTTTAGCTAATTTACGCCGTCAGCGTCCTAACGATCCTGAAGTTCAGAAGTATTGGGAAGATTTGTTGAATTCAGTAGAGATTAAAGAAGTTGTAAACAAGCCTTTATTGCCCTGTTGTACTGTTCAAAAATAAATTAACAATTACCTAAAAATCTGGTTTTGATAAAGAAGCCGATTTTTTACTCTTCAATAAAAATTGAAAATCCTTTTTTGTTTGCCTAAAACTATAGGATTACTATTTGATTTTTGAAAAAAATTAGGTATTGTAATGGCGTGACAAGCCTAAATTCGTGTAATAGAAAAATTGAGTGATATTTCTAAAATATCAATTATTTTCAAGATTTTTAATGCACTATTTTAGTCTTGCTATGCTACTACCTATCTTTTAAAAAATCAAACCTGATTCCTATATTTCGCGGTGTTCAGATCCCCGACTTCTCAAAGAAGTCGGGGATCTTGTTTTTCACAATGATTTAGGATTGCTATCTCAATTAAGAGTATACCCGTGGGGAAATGCGTGTTCCCGACATCTAGTAATATTAATATTAATATTAATATTATACCTAATCTGAATGGAAACCTCGGTAATAGCTTTCTATTTTCCTTTCTGTCCGTATACAACGGTATTTTGTGTTATGTACAACTTTTTGTTTTAAGTGGACTGTGATCGCAGACAATACAGTTAATCTGAAGATATCGAGCAATTGGTTTGCAATACTTAATATTAGATAATCTAATAATTAGGTGTTGATGATATTGTGTTTGTCAGTACATATTTTTTTGTATGCATCATGTAAACTCTATCTGCGGAGTAAGATTGCTACATAAATTTATGGTAATTCGAGTGCCAAGCAGCAGCAACCCTAGTTTTGCTGTGGTATTAACCTGACCTAGAGTTTGGTTATTTCATTTTATGTAGAGCAACTGAAGCGTAAATTTAGTTGCTTTGAAAGCATTCCATTATTATATGTTGCCTAATCAGCAGACACTTGTCACGTAGCCATGAGAGTTTGACAAAGATGTGGCAGGAATTTGAGGAATTAAATAAGCGATCGCTGATATTACATGAAAAACCATTAGCTATACGCAAATTAGTAATCACACCATAGAAAAGAAAAAGCTTATGAGTACAACACGCAAGTTTCGTTTAGGTGCATTCATTCAAGCCACCGGTCATCACATATCCTCTTGGCGACACCCTGATGCACAAGCAGATGCTGGATTGAATTTCGAGCATTATAAGGAAATTACCCAGACTGCCGAACGCGGCTTATTTGATGCAGTTTTTCTCGCAGATAGCCCAGGAGTCTGGGGTGGCTCTCCAGAAACTCAGTATCGCAACGGTAAAATCGCCCATTTCGAGCCAGTCACTCTCTTTTCGGCTTTGTCCTCTGTTACTCAAAATATCGGCTTTATTTCCACCGCCTCGACCACTTATGAAGAACCCGATCGCCGCCCTACAGAACCCGGAATCGAACCGCAGAGGACGCAGAGAAGCCAGTGCGCCCTTGCGGTTCCCCGACTTGTTCGCGCAGCGTCTCCCCTTGGGAGAAGCAACTGGCGCGACACAAATAAATAAGAGTTTCAGAGAGTTCTTGCGTAAGTCCTAACAAACTAACCAACAGCTAGAAAAACCTTGTAATTTTTTAAAGGAAAAAAACATGACTGAATATAGCCGATTAAAGACCTCACGCTCCGCCGCAATTAGAGCAACTCTTGATTATCCGGTAATTGACACTGACGTTCACACTAATGATTTTACCCCAGCTTTTGAGGATTACATTGCCAAGTACGGCGGCGTGAAACTCGTAGACGAATTACGTAAAACCGAAGCTTCCCGTCTCAACTCCAAAAGCAACGGTAAAGACTGGTATCAACAAACCCCTGAAGAACGTCAATACAACCGCACCATCCGATCGCCTTGGTGGGCTAGAGTTACTAAAAATACGTTGGATCTAGCTACTTACACCCTCCCCGGACTCCTTTATGAACGTCAAGCCGAGCAAGGGTCAGACTATTCGGTGCTGTTTCCGAATAATGTCCTAGCACCGGCTGGAGCCAGCGCAGAGAATCGGCAAGCACTGCAACGCGCGGTCAATCACTATCATGCTGATATCTACCGGAAATATAGCGATCGCCTGACACCGGTAGCTGGTATCCCATTAACTACTCCCGAAGAAGGCATTGAGGAGCTAGAGTTTGCAGTAAAAACACTCGGCTTAAAAGTAATTAATATTACTGGCGGGGTAAAACGACCGATTAAAGCGATCGCTGATAAATATCCAGCCGATAAATTCCCCGAAATCGCCAAGTATGCCTCTTATATCGACTTCTACGGACTAGATAGTGAATACGACTACGATCCATTCTGGGCTAAAGTTGTGGAATTAGGCGTACCCGTCACCACCCATTACGGCAGTCAGGGTTGGACTGGACGTTCCTCCATCAGTAACTACATGAACAACCATATCGGTCACTTCGCCGATGGTTCGGAAGCTTTTGCGAAGGCGTTATTCTTTGGTGGTGTTACCAAGCGTTTTCCGCAGTTGCGAGTAGCAATGCTCGAAGGTGGTGCAGATTGGGGTGCCCGTGTCTACATTCATTTGGTAGATCGGTTCTCCAAGCGCAATGTCAAAGCACTGGAAAACTACAATCCAGCGTTGACAAATGCCGATGAGCTATTTGAGATATTTGAGCAATACGGTGCAGAAGTTACTCAAGGGCATTCCCTCGATAAGGATGAATTGACTAAGACTGTACTGGGAGCTTCATTCAGCCGTCATAGCCGTGCGCCAATTGGTAGCGAATTGGACGATTTTGCCGCAGCAGGGATTGAAACAATTGAGGATATTCGCGATCGCTGGGTGAACAGTTTCTTCTTTGGTTCCGAGTCAGACGATCGCACCATCGCTACGGCATTCAATGACAAAGCCAATCCCTTGGGAGTCAAGATCAACGCCATCTATTCCTCCGATGTTGGTCATTGGGATGTGCCAGATTTGACTTCACCCTTGGCTGAAAGCTGGGATTTGGTTCAAGAAGGCGTTATTTCCGAAGCCGACTTTAAATCATACATATTCGCTAATCCCTACAAGTTTTACACCCAAGCTAACCCCGAATTCTTTAAGGGTACTGCGATCGAATCTAAGGTAAATAACACCGAATTTAACCAAGTAGATAAGAGTCTGGTGGTGGCGTAAACAATTCGTAATGGGCTACGCCCCGCTACGCTAACGTAATTCCTAATTATTCCTCCTCATTCTCATATAGGACTTACGCAAAAACTCTCTGAAACTCTTATTTATTTGTGTCGCGCCAGTTGCTTCTCCCAAGGGGAGACGCTGCGCGAACAAGTCGGGGAACCGCAAGGGCGCACTGGCTTCTCTGCGTCCTTTGCGGTTCGTTTTTTCATGATTTTGCGTAAGTCCTGATTTCAAAACTTTCTCAATTAACTACTTACAATTCCATGACCTTACCAACTACCAATCTAGGAAAAACTGGATTAACTGTTTCCCGCCTTTGTCTCGGCACCATGACCTTTGGATTACAGACTGACGAAGAAACTTCCAGAGACATTCTCGACACCGCTGCTGATGGCGGCATCAATTTTTTGGATACAGCCGATGTTTATCCACTTGGCGGCGGACTTGCCACTGCTGGGCGTACCGAAGAAATCGTTGGACGCTGGCTTAAAGGCAAACGCGAACATTTTATTTTAGCTACCAAGTGCGTTGGTCGAGTCGGCCTTGCACCTTGGGATCAGGGTGCTTCGCGCAAACATATTTTGGATGCGATCAATGCTTCCTTGCGACGTTTGGGAACCGACTATATCGACCTGTATCAGTTGCACTCCGACGATGCCTCAACCCCCCTTGATGAAACCTTGGAAGCACTGGATACGGTCGTTCGTGCTGGCAAAGTACGTTACATCGGGGTTTCCAACTTTTTAGCCTACCGACTCGCCCGCGCCTTGGGTCGCGCCGAGACGCGCAATCTAGCTAAGTTCATCTCAATTCAGCCCCGCTATAACCTATTGTTCCGCGAAATTGAGCGAGAACTATTACCCCTGGCGAAAGAAGAAGGATTAGGTGTAATTTCCTACAATCCCTTGGCGGGTGGTCTGCTCACCGGCAAACATATTCTTGCTCAAGGCCCCACCTCCGGTACACGTTTTACGCTAGGCGCTGCCGCAGAACGTTATCAAGATCGCTACTGGCATGATCGCGAGTTTAATACTGTTGAGGCTTTACGCACAGTCGCGGATCACGCCGGATTTTCCCTCACCACTTTAGCAGTAGCTTGGGTTTTATCTAATCCTATTATCACTGCTCCCATCATTGGTGCTAGCCGCCCACAACAACTTGTTGACAACCTGAAGGCAGTGGAACTAAAACTCGACGACAGTTTGAAACAAAAGTTAGACGACTTAACCGCCGAATACCGAAGGGGAGATTCTCTCCGTTAGTTTCAACTAATTTTCATAATTACGAATTACGTTAGCGACACGAGGAAGCGAGTCCGCGTTCGCTTTTAGCGTCTCGTAGAGAGCGTCATTACGAATTACCCAATTGTCCAGTTTTATCTTGCAGAAAAACCAAAATGATGCTAGTGGATCGACTTTCATGACGACGAAAAAGACCAGACAATTCAAATCTTTTCAACGTGCTGCTGTGGTAATGTGTTAATGGTGATCCTGGAGGTAATACACGCAACCTGTGGCATTATGTTGCCCTATGCCATTGGTGAGATCATCCGGGG
Source organism: Nostoc sp. (assembly GCF_036917465.1). Lineage (GTDB taxonomy): Bacteria > Cyanobacteriota > Cyanobacteriia > Cyanobacteriales > Nostocaceae > Nostoc. Next base: position 12,820 of record NZ_JBALDL010000086.1, on the reverse strand, counting down.
CGTGACGAAATCAACGGGCGACGGCAAGCCCATTTTTGATGCCATGAGGCAACCCCTGATGTTGTTCACCGCTTTGAGTGTGGGTGAAGTGGTATTCGGGCGATCGGCTGGACTCTTGCAAACCATCCTCCATCCCATCCACCGACAGCATATTGTGCGATCGCTCTATGCCTACTTGCAATACCATTCCCATCGCTACATGAGTAGCAGTTTTTCCGGGGCTTTGGCACATCGGATTAGCGAAACCTCTCTGGGTGTTACCCAAACGATGCAAATGATGATTACTGAATTTATGCCAGTAATCGTTGTATATACTGTTGCTACGACGATACTGTATCGCACCTATCCTCCTCTGGCTGCACTCGTGGGGATATGGGCAGTTCTCTTCATCAGTATTTCGTTCGGGCTGGCAACTCGCTGCCGAATTTACTCCCGGAAAGCCGCAGCCGCCAGAAGTGAAACAACTGGCATCATTGTAGATTCGGTAACAAATCTCACCAGCAGCCGACTGTTTGCTCGCTTGGGTTTTGAACGACACTATTTGAATGACCAATTAAGGCGGGAAATAAAAGAGGTGAGACAGTCTAATTGGTATTCGGAGCGAATTCGCTGGTTTCAGTTCATTTCAGCAGCAATTCTCAAAATCAGTACCCTATATTACTCACTCTCCCTCTGGAGTCAAGGTAAAATTGCAACTGCTGATTTCGTTGTGGCAACTAGCCTATCGCTGTTGATCATTAGTGAAGCCCGCAATTTGAGCCGCCGCTTTCTAGAATTTTTTGAACATATCGGTAATGTCGCCAATGGTGTTTTTATTATCGTTCAACCCCACGAATTGATTGATAGCGATCGCGCGATCGCTATCAATCAATTACCCAAGGGAAAATTGAGTTTCGGCGGGTGAATTTCAACTACTCCGAGGAGAAGAAAGTTTTCCACAACCTTTCTGTTACCATCCAACCCGGACAACGTATAGGATTGGTAGGCTTTTCTGGTTCGGGAAAATTCAGCTTCGTCAATTTGATTTTGCGTTTATTCGACCCACAATCTGGACAGATTATTATTGATGGGGTCGATATTCGAGATATGACTCAAGATGCCCTACACGCACAGATCAGCTTAATTCCCCAAGATCCATCTTTATTCCATCGCACGCTGCTAGAAAATATTCGTTACGGACGCTTAGATGCAACCGATGAGGAAGTGATTGAAGCCTCGCAAAAGGCTCATGCTCATGATTTCATCGCTCAAAGTAAAGATGGTTACAATTCTCTGGTGGGCGAACGTGGTGTTAAGTTATCTGGAGGGCAGAGACAACGGATTGCTATTGCGCGGGTAATTCTCAAAAATGCACCGATTCTGATCTTAGATGAAGCTACCTCTAGCCTCGATTCAATCACAGAAAAAGCGATCCAAGATACCCTCGACTTAGTAATGAATGGAAAAACGGTCATTGTAGTAGCTCATAGACTATCTACCATCGTCCATCTAGATCGGATTTTGGTGTTCGACAAAGGCCGCATTATCGAAGATGGTTCCCACACAAAACTGCTGGCACTCGGCGGCGCTTACCACAGGTTATGGAAAATGCAAGCAGGTGGATTTCTACCGGAAAATCTCGGCGAGGAACCTATACGCGATACTCGTCTTGGTGCGGATAACGTCGAAAAGGGAATGATTGCTTGACAATTGTAAGTCTATTGGCTCCTCTTCTCCCAATTTGAGAGAAGAACAAATCATAAGTTAATTACAACAACTACTGCAATGATTTAAATATTTCTTATACATCAAGAAGCAATTGTTGCAAGATATAAAGCATTTGCAGCAATTACTTATACATTTTTTGAAAATATTTAAACGTTTCTTATACATGAAGGAGCAATTGTTGCAAAGTATGAAGCATTTGCAGCAATTGCTTATACATTTCTTGGAAATACTCAAACGTTTCTTATACATCAAGAAAGAATTGTTGCAAACGCTTGAATTTTGGCAACTAGTTTTGAGAATTCAGCGAGTTACAAGTGCTGATAGCATGCTAAAGATTTTTCCTGTTTAACTAGGTTATTGAGGCTAAAATCATAGTATTTGAGCCAGTTTCAACAGCGATCGCTTTGGAGGGTGATCATTTACCTTTAAACTGAGTTCAGCAATTGCCAAAGCTTTTTGGTACAGTATTCTAAAAAATCCAGATGACGAAGAAAGGCGATCGCTCATTGCAATTGCCAGTTTATTGCTCAGAATCAAGAATGCAGTTGCTATGATAAAACGCCTCCTTGTGGTCGAGTCTCCCGGAAAAGTCAAAAAACTCAGTCAAATTCTGGGTTCAGATTGGAAAGTTCTCGCTAGTTGTGGTCATATCCGAGAACTCAGCAATGAAGGGGACGATTCCTTGGGCTTTGTCATGGACGGCAATAATGTTCGGTGCAATTACGTTCCGCGTGACCAACGAGCCAAAGAAACAATCCAGAAACTCAAGTCTGCGGTGAAGCAGGTTGATGAAGTTGTTTTAGCAACTGACCCAGATCGGGAAGGTGAGACAATCGCTTGGCATCTCAAAGAAACGCTGGGTTTAAGGGAACCGAAACGAGTAATTTATACTGAGATTACAGCATCGGCGGTGCAGAGTGCGATCGCTAATCCCAGAAAGCTAGACCAAAATTTAATCGGTGCTGGGTTGTGTCGAGATTGCCTAGACAAGTTGGTAGGCTATAAGGGTAGTCCTTTAGTTTGGGCATTAAATAACGGCGCTAAGAGTGTTGGTAGAGTCCAAAGCGCGACGTTGCACTTGATTTGTCAGCGAGAAAACGAAATTCTGGCTTTTATCCCCCAAGATTACTGGAGTGTCTGGGTAGATTATGCTGAAGGATTCCGAGCTTTTTACAAAGGGACGGTTGATTCTGCAAAAGATGCAGCAGAGCAAGAGACTGAAACTCACGATGACGCAAAGGTAGGTAATAGTCCAGAAACACCGGAGTCTAAACGCGTTCTTTCCGAAGCAGAGGCAACACGTTTAGTTGAAGAAGCAAAGCGACATCCTCATCAGGTGATTCATTTTGAAGGAAAAATTGTTAACCGCCAGCCACCGCCACCATTTATAACTTCCAGCCTTCAGCAAGCAGCCGGTTCAAAGCTGAGGTTTGCTCCTGACAAAACTATGATTGTTGCCCAAAAGCTTTATGAGGCGGGGCTTATCACATATATGCGAACAGACTCAGTAATGCTGAGTCCAGAATTTTGTGCCAGCGCCCGGAAATGGTTAGAGCAAAACGATCCGCAGAATGTACCGCCGCAAGTCGCCAAGCATCGCAGTAGCAAATTGGCTCAAGAAGCACATGAAGCGATTCGGCCAACGGATGTGTTTCGTCCCTCAGTTCAATTGCGCTTAGAACTTCCTGATGATGAGTTTAATCTGTATGTGATGATTTGGAAACGGTCAATTGCTTCTCAATGTAAAGCCGCCCAATTGCGTAAAACTTTGGTGATTACTCAATCTGGTTCTCTATTGTGGTCAGCTAGAGGGCAAGTAATTGAATTTTACGGTTATGCACGGTACTGGAACAATCTCAGCAAGGATAGTATTTTACCTTCATTAAAACAGGGACAAGCATTGAAATTGGAGAATGCTGGACATGAAAAGAAGCAAACTCAACCACCGCCGCGTTATAGCGAACCTAAATTAGTGCAACTGATGGAACGGAAAGGAATTGGTCGTCCAAGTACTTATGCTCCTACTGTTGCTACCTTAAAAAAACGAAACTATGTTGAGTTGAAAAAAGACCATCTGCAACCGACAGCTTTAGGGCTAGAAGTTGATGCGTTTTTGCTCAAAGCACTGCCGGATTTACTAGAGGCGGAATTCACAGCGAAAATGGAAGATGCCCTTGATGCCATTTCCGAAGGAAAGAATTCTTGGCAGCATTATTTAACTAGTTGGAATCAGAATTATTTTGTACCAGCCCTTTCCAAAGCTAAAACTGTAGTTGCAAGTTCTCCAACAGGTAAAGCTAATGTAATAACTGAGCGCAAATATGAAACTTCCAGGACGCGATGCCCTGAATGCAAAAATTTTCTTGCCAAAATTCCCAGTACTAAAGTTAAAAAGAAATATTTCCTCAAATGCACAAAAGGCTGTGATGTCGTGCTATTTTGGAGCGACTTTAACAAGACTTGGCAGCCACCACAAACTAAAGGAGTTGAGGCTGAGAATCAACAAAAGCCTCCCGTAAAGATAACGGAATATCCTTGTCCAGTATGTAAGAAACCTCTAGAGGAGTACAGTTACATCAAAGAGGGACAGAGTAAGAAAATGTTGCGATGTTCCGATCCACAAGCACGTAAGGATACTAAACATAAAGATGTGGCTTATTTCAGTACACAAAAAGGGTGGTGGAGTCCGAAGTTTGGGGAGTTAAATTGTTAGGTTTTAACTCTGATATTCTTACAAGAGATGGGGAATGGGAAATGGGGAATAGGGAATAATGAATACTCAAACACGCTTCAATTCTCCAGATATTTACTCGATTTTGAGTCAAACTCAACGCTTGCGAGTTAGTGATGGAGAGATTAAACCCGTTTTAGATGGTTGCGAGAATAGTTCACAGACGCTCGTACTTATTTGGTTGCAGTTGGGAGATTTTGATAATTTAGAATACGCTTGGTGGCTGCAAAGAGAAAAAGAAAAGATCGAAGCAAGAGGAATCACAATTCGCGCGGTTGGAATTGGAAACCGCAATTCTGGTGTCAAGTTTTGTGAATATACGGGGTTTCCTCAAGAATGGTTGTTTGTGGATACAATAGCTGAAATTCACGCTTTATTAGGGCTTTCTCGCGGTCTATCTATACAATTTCCAATCCTATCAACGTCACAAAAAGCAAGGCTTAATTTAATGCTAATGTGTGCTGGGATTGGTAGTCCGGGAACTGTGAAAGAAGTTTTTCGGGGTTATAAAGGTGATAAAAAAGCTCCTCAGTTAATTGCTGATGAGGAAGTTGTCAGGGGTACACCTTTACCACCAATGAAAGGTTCATTTTTTCAAGCTGCTGGAGGAAAAGGCTTTCAGCGTCCTTTTGAACTAGCAACCCTCCGCCTGAGAAACATGACCGAAGTTTTGAGCAACTGGAATACTTATGTACCAGATTCATCTTATTTGACACAACGGGGTGGAACTTTTTTATTTGATTCTCAAGGTAAATTAATTTACGAACATTGCGTAGGCGTAGCCCGCCGCAGGCATCGTAATATTCTTGGTTTTGCCGAAAACATGAGCAATCCCTTAGATTTTTTGTATAAGTAATTCAGTCATTATAATTAAGTTGTTGTTATAAATTTTCCCACGTACGTACTCATAAGTACTTTGATTACTTTTGTGTTACTCAAGTTTGTGAATTTTGAACTATATAGTTGCTCAACTTAAGTATTAAATAAAATTACTACCAATAGTTTAAGACAAGCAAAAACGTGAACCGTTTCAAAAAGCTATCCTCAATTGTGTTCCTGCTATTAGCCTTCATTTATCCGCCTGCTTTGGCTGAAGCTAAGGATACTACTCTTAATCATGTGCTAAATGAACAGAGTCTTGACGCACAGACAAAATTAGTTGGACAAAGTGAAGAGTTTTTGTTAGCTCACCGATGGAATGGACGATATTATCATAGAAGGCAACGGACTGGACGATATTATTATCAACGCCAGCACAATCAACGACATTATTACAGACGACGCTATCGCTCTGTAGATTATCACGGACAACCATATCGTCATGGAGAATGGGAACTTGTGCGCGATCGTCATGGCCGATTAATCTATGATTGGCAGCGTTAATATAGCGGGAATAGGGAATAGTATTGTAGGGTGTGTCACAATGAAGTTCGTAACGCACCATTATCAAAGGTTTGGTGGGTTACTCTGTTGCTAACACAACGCCAGTGACGCTACGCACAGTCGCTACCGCTCAAGTCGGGAAACCCGCCCACACGACTGCCTCCCCTACGAATCTTTTCAGAAATCAAACCGGATTCCTATAATCTTTATGCGTAAATCCTTTTTAATTTTCAATATCCATTAATAACTAACTCAGAGTTTTGTATTTCCTAAGCTTTATTCTTTGAGTGCTTTGTATATCTACGCCACGCAGATTCAATAAATGCAACAGGTTTGCCAACCGTGCAAAGCGTTCTGCACGTTGTTAAATTTCGTCTGGCAGGTTAATGATGATTGGGGTACTCATTGGTGTTGTAAATACTCCTCTCTATTCTCACTTGCAATAGTAATTATTTGTCCCAGCGCAACAGAAACTGAAGAATGTAATTTTAACTTAATTGGGCAGTTGTGGGCTTGGACAGAGGAAGACGATCAATTGGTGGGTTTACTTTGTCTGTGTACGCTTGATCCAGTATGGATAAAATGCGATCGCTGGAAAGCCATACCATCTGTTTGTGATTGAATTGCGTTCTGAGAGCGATCGCTTGCAAGTTTTGCAAGACTATATAGGTAATGGGGCGTAACTTGGTTAGTTAATTGATAGAAAACAACGGCAAGTTTTTATTTATTGTCCTAATATTGCGGTTGAGGGATTAGATAATCCTAAGCCAACTTATTCGCCGCATCTGAAATACAAAGTTCATGAGTTAGAGCAGCATAAAGACTATGTGCATCAGCAGGAGAAATTGATTTGTGCCATCGCTGAGATTTGTGTTTCTCCAATGCAGGAAATGGAGGCGCTGCGGATTCTGATTTATCGGGGCGAGGAGGAGTGTCGGCGCTACTTGCGATCGCTATACCTCCGCTTTTTCTTTTCCAGAAGAACACTGAATTCTTCTTCAAGACTATTTTCCAGTAGTTGCGGTTGAGGGGAGCAAGTATTTATCATACCAAGCTAAATAACGTTCTAGGACATCACGTTGATAACTCGGTTTGCTGATTCCGTGGGACTGTCCGGGATAAACTACTAACTGAGTATCAACTCCGAGACTTTTCAGGGCTTGATACATCTGTTCAGAGTTTAGCAGTGGTACAGAACCATCCTTGTCACCTCCCAGAAATATTGTCGGTGTCACAATTCGGTCAGCGTGAAGAAATGGGAAAGAAATTCGCAACCATGTATCCAGGTTCTTCCACGGTACGCCTAACTCCTGTTCGTAGTCATAAATATACTCATCTGTACCATAGGTCGCCAGAATATTTGATTCACCAGCCCCACTAACTGCGGCTTTAAAGCGAGTATCTTGAGCAATAGTATAGTTGGTTAACATCCCCCCATAACTCCACCCACCAATTCCTAAACGCGATGGCGAAGCAATTTTGCTAGCGATCGCATAATCAGCACCGGCAATAATATCTTGAGCGTCTTTGTTTCCCCAGTCTGCATAGATCGCTTTAGAGAAGGCTTCACCTCTTCCTGAACTCCCGCGTGGGTTCACACCAACGACGACATAACCATGAGCAGCAAACAGTTGCCAATTAAACATAAACTGATTTGCGAACTGCCCCACAGGCCCACCATGCAGCATCAGTAGTGTTGGGTATCTCTTCCCTGACTGAAAGTTAGGTGGCTTGACAAGAAAACCGTGAATTTCTGTTCCGTCCTTACTATTAAAGGTGATTTCATTTGTAGTTGCTAAATTTAGTTGAGCTAGCAACTGATCATTTTGGTGCGACAATGGACGCAAATCTTTACCGTTGAAGGCGAAGACTTCATTTGGTTCTTGTGGCGTTGAAGAAAGTAAAGCGATTTTGTCATCGCCTCCTAAATCAAAGTTACTAATATTTCGCCTTCCTGCTAACAAGCGCTCAATTTTGCCACCAGCTACCGGTATCTTTGCAAGGTGAACGTTACCATCGTCTTCGATTAAAAACAGTATTGATTTCCCATCTTTGGTAAAACGCGGTTTGACAACATTGCGATCAAGCCTGGAAGTCAGTAGACGCGGAGTGCCGCCAAGGGCAGGAATCACCGCTAGATGGTAAACTGCGTATTCAATGAGTTTGGGTGAACCTCCTTGAAGATAGGCAATTGACTTCCCATCTGGACTCCAAGCTGGACGGCTACCCCAATCAGGATCGCAGTCAGCACCAGGAAAAGTGGTTAGCTGGCGGGCTTTTGCTCCAGATTGGGCAGCGATGACATAAAGATCCCAATTATTGTTGCGATCGCTTTTTTCACCGCGTTTGCTCACAAAAGCAATATTTTTGCTATCACTTGACCAAGCAGGTAAAGACTCATTAAATGAACCTTGGGTGAGAATCTCTGTTTTGTGAGTTGCTAAGTCCAATACATAAAGATGTTCTCGACTTTTGTCAATAAAACCGACACCATCTTCTTGGAAGTGAAACAGATCGATAACAATCGGTGGTGGGGTTTTGCCATTAAAGGGAGTTTCTGGAGCTGGTTGAGAGGCAATTACGGCTAGTCGTTTACTGTCACCAGACCAGACAAAATCGCTAACATCACCAGCAAAGTCGGATATTTTTTCGGCTTCACCACCTGCTAGGTTGAGCAACCAAATTTGCTGTTTTCCAGATTCACGGCTGGATATGAAAGCTAGATACTTCCCATCTGGGCTGAACCGAGGGTTATATTCACTATCTTTACCGTTAGTTAAATGTAACGTTCGGGAACCATCCCAAGAAGTCATGTAAATATGTTTATCTTGTGTATCATTTTTCAAATCCGTATTAGTTACTGTGTAAGCAATCCAGTCTCCAGTGTGAGAAAGTTGGGGATCGCTAATTTGGCGAAAGGCAAACTGATCCTCAAGCGTCAGCAGGCGTTTCTCTTGAGCTTGAGCCGGAATATTTATACCGAGTTTCACCGCTAAAACAGCACTTATGAAAGCGATTTTTGTTAGCTTTTTCATAACTAGATATCATAACTTGGGGTTGGCACATTTTTGGGTGAAGGTAGAGAAATTGGTAAATAAGCTAAAACACATTTAATTTACAGATTAAAATTTTATCAATGTCTTGTGGGGTAGGCATTTTCCCGTCCTGATGATGCAAATTAACTGGGGTTTAGGTTAACTTGGTCATAAGCCTTTGCGAGAAATAAAGTTTTTGGATAGTGACGTGTAAATACTGATGTCACGGTAGAAGTAGCAGCAGGAGTAGAGGTGACTGCAATTATTACCAAAGCATCAGCAGAAACTTTGAAACTTGCTGAAGGTAAACAAGTCTACGCCATAGTTAAATCATCAGACGTAATGATTGCCACAGACTAAAGTAATTGTTGGCATTCTATTAAGGGAGGGGCAATTCAACTGCCTCTTTTTAATATTCTACTGTTAATTGACGCTTCATACGGTGATTCTTGTTTCACTGAGCAACTTCGTATTTAACTGTCTTTCATACCCACACTCCACTACGTTGCGTGTGGGGTCTTCCCCGTGAAAGGATAAAAATTCTTTAAATTGCTTTTGAATCTTTAATCCTGTAAATATTTTATGAGGTTATCGTCTGAAAGGTACGCACCAAGGTGTACCCATTACTGGATCTGGCACAATTAGACACGCTGATCCAAACACATTTTGCACCAATTCGTGCAAAATGTGTTTCTCCTCGTGCGATCGCGTTTAAAGGGGAAGCAAGTAGCTATGAGGGATAACCAACCAAGTCTTTAGGCATTGCTGAATCATGGGATGATTTAGCCCAATTTGGAACGAATTTTCAATGGTTTCAACGGTCAATTCATCTCGCATTTATGCAACGCCCTATTTTAAAATCCCCAGGGGGATACCTACGGCAACCCCTCTGGTGTACACATCAATAAACTATGTTTGCGCTAGCGCATCGTAACAGTACCCGATTTTCGCTTATGCAGAAGTAAACCAACACTAACAGCTGCTAATGTGCCAAGTATTGAATCCGATTCGGGAACTGCTACGATTTGACCCGAACCGCTAATTGTGTTGCTAAAAGCACCAAAATCATTCACTCGACGACCAGTAGTAACTAAAAAGTATTTCTGTCCTGTAACAAGTTCTCGGTTGAAAGTAACAGTACTACCATTCGTAGTAGTATTTGCTATAAGAACATTGGTTAATTGTTCGGTAGGATTGAAACTTTCCTGATATAAAGCTAAGAAAATATCCCATTTTCTATTTGCAGGTGGTGTAGGTTCAGAATCACCACTTATAATATATAAACCGGATTGCTCGATCGTAAAATCAAATACGCTGTAAGGTACGCTCATTCCCAAATTCCCATCTTTTTCACCACTGATAAGAGTGGGAGGATTACCTGGCGCTACACGCCGCCAAATCGGTTCGTTTGTTGTATCGCCCTGATAATTAAAGACAGCAGCTTTGGAGGGTTGAGCAGTAGAAACAGTAGCTAATGCTAACCCCAGAATAACCATTAATGGTTTTTGAAAAAACTTTGTTTCTAACATAAAACTGATGACTCCTCAAATACAAATGGCTTGGTGTAGTGGGAAAACTCTTTAGTAAGGTTTGGACTGTAACAATTAGAGAAGTTCAACTGTTGCAGAATCTGATGATTTTATTGCAATAATTGACGATATCTACGCAATTTCAATGCTGTGAGAGAAGATAAGCCAGTTAACAAAAAACCAGAGATTGATGGTTCTGGAACTTGAGTAATTACCAACGAAAGATTATCTGCGTAAGCGTCGTTTATTCGTCCTCTTGCATAATTGGCGTTCAGCAGTACATTAATTTGACGTGTACCCACAGGTACAGAGCCATCAGCTGACTGCAAAAATAAGCCTGTGGTGTTGTTTCTTTGCGCGGCAGTTGGCGAAGTAATACTTGCTATGCCTATTAATGTGGAGCAGCTTAACTAATACTTAAACAGTCCTTGATCTGAGCGTTTAAAATTTATGACTTATTCATCAGTATTTATAGCGTATTTTCTTATACGTAGTTGTATTTTCTATTGAAGCTATCATACCAACTTGGTTGGAGAAAATCAATTCAACTACGTAATTAAATGCTAACTTTATCAAAATTTTAACTAAAGAGTTTTTTATCTTGATGAGATTACGCACATCATAAATCATGCACACAATCGGAAAAGGAAAGAGCAAAAAATCAATCCGAAATCTCTACAAAATTTGCGCTTAGGTGTGGCTGCAAGGCGTAAAGGCAAAATCAGATGTACCATCATAATCCTTCCACAAACTAAGGAATGGTCTTGAAAGCCGCTTTAGAGTAGTGGCTTTCTGTTGACTACAGTTCTTGTGTATCTACTTGTGCGTGATAGTAGTCTTGAACGTATTTACTAGTTACTTGTAGCAGTGTGTCGTGACCTTCAGAACTCACCTGTGGGAACGCTGACCGTACACTGCTGATATAAGAGGTAAAATCAGTTTCACTGGGATTGAAGAACTCTTGCCCGATCACGAGTGCGGCATAAGTTTCAGACATCTTAGTGCTGAATCCGTGCTCGGTGAGTCCATCGCCGATGTAGCGAAATAGCCAGTTAGCGTCAGCGTCCTGCTCAATCAATTTAGAAGCGTTTACTATGAAGTCTTGGTATTCAATCATTGGGGTTACTCCTTTGGTTGTGTTGGCTTTGCGAAAGAATACAAATTTGCTGCTACTTGATCGACTAGTGAAAAAATCCGATTAGCCTAAATAGCAGTTTGGGTGTGGTGATGTCGGTTTTGCGATTATTCTGGGCGCGATCGCTACACTCAACTCAACTACGCCCGATGCTCAATGCCACTACGTCATTGGTTATAGCGATCGCAACAGAGTAAAGCTGTTGACCCTGGTCAAGTAATGAACTGGGAAAGCCAAGGCGGTGTTTTGCTCCCATCAGTAACAGTTACACCAAAGTCAATTTTCATAAGTAATACCAATTCTTTATGAAGATGCATAGAATATTAAACGAACCGCCAAGTACGCCAAGAGCGCCAAGAATAAAGAGTTACTCATTCAGTGCAGCTTCACCTTAAATTGGTATAAGTTTGTTGCAAAAGCTTTTAGGTAGCATGAATGCGTTCGTTTGCTTTGTGCTTTCTTTCACTATGAAATAAAGCAAATGTACAGGCATAGCAGCTTATGAATCTTGTCCCTCAACAATTTCTTTTTGGATAAAACTAATTTGTGCAGCTAATTCTTGCCGAGTAGAAGCTTTGAGAAGATATCGGAAAAAGAACCAAGTTATGTAACCAATTCCAGTTAACTCAAAAACTAGATTTAACTGCGGAATTTCATTTACTACATCTAATACAGCTATAATTAGCTTAAGTGCCACAGTCCCTGAAATAATTGTAGCAAAACAAATAATTGGCAGTTGGTATTCAGTGGAAAAATCACCTAAATATTTAGGCATTTGCTCTAAAAAGGCAGAAAAGTTACTGCCAAATTGCTGCCATTGAGGTAATGGTTGAGTATCAAAATTTGAACTTTCAAGTGCTGTGTTCGTCCTTGACGTTGCCGTTGGCGGAGCCTCTTGTAGAGAAGGCATCGGTTCGGTTAATGTAATATCAAAAGATTTCGATTGTTGCACTTCGCTTTTCCGATCTAATGGTTTATCAGCAGCTAGTAGCAATGGCTGAGTATCAAAATTTGAACTTTCAAGTGCTGTGATAGGTTCGGTTAATGTAATATCAGCAGATTTCGATTGTTGTACTTCGCTCTCTATAAGTTTCCTATTTTCTTCAGGGATAACAGTTTGCTTTTTCTCACCACGGATATCAAATTGAGCCAATTTCATCAGAGGGGAATAGATGGCATTATACATATCGCGTGCCATATTCACCGCACCTTCAAAACCCATGTATGGGCCATTGTGGTAGCCATGACCATTCACATAAGGCAAGTGCAACTTCTTCACCAACGCACCCACGCGTGGCCC